>CAVSJF010000008.1:0-7944 GCA_963728155.1 uncultured Thermoleophilaceae bacterium
GCTCACGAAAGCCCTGCAAACTGGCGAGATTCCTCGTTCTTCGGACTACCGACTCTCTGAGTCTCAGTTCTCAGTACCGCCAGCGAGTACCAACCCCGTGGCGCTGGAAGCGGTTTCCGGCCTCCACAGGCCCCAAGGGTTTCCTCTCTGGGGCCACTTCTAGGGAGTGGGATCGGATGTACCGCTGCTCCCAAGGAATAGCTTCGACTGAGGCTCAGCGGTAGCGTTAAGCGCATGGCAGCCGAAGGCCCCGCAGCTGCCCGAGGAGCCGGACGAGCAGCCCCGCCCTGCCGCCGGACACCGGCGCGATGATCGACCCACCGGCAGGGGTGGGATACACGCCGCAGGACCCGGCCAGCTAGCGGGGGCCGTGGCCGACAGGCCGACTCGACCGACAGGCCGCTGTCCCGCAGGCGCCGGAGACTCGTTACGCAGCCGGGGCGGGCTCACGGCGCAATGAGCTAACGCGTCCTCGGGCGATTGCTGTCCCCGTGATTGTCGCCGGGGTGGTGTGGTTTCCCTCCGGGAGCACCGGGCCGAGGTGGACGCGACCGAGTGCGTACAGCTTACCGGGGTTCAGCGCATCGTCTTCTCCGCGCGGGAGTACCCGAACGTGCGCCGCCATTCCGAGGGGCGCTCCGGCGCGGCTGGCCCAGGCGGCTGGTGGTCAACCGTCGGGGCGCGGATGCCCGCCGCGAGCGCGCGCCTGCGGCCCGCGGCGCAGCCGTACGAGCCGTTCAGGAGCGGGCGATCAGGTAGCCGTGGGCCCTGCGGCGTCGTCGTGCCGCCCCGGTTCTTCATCACTGCACCGGCGATGGCGAGGACTATCACAACGCCGATGATCGCGCCGATGATCCCTCCGAAGTCGAAACGTCGGTGTCGCCGATGCCGAGCCCGACGGTGAAGATCAGGTAGCCGAGCGCGGCCCCGGCGAGACCAATGAGCAGCGAGACGCCCCAGGACTTCGCGCCGCTCATGTGCCGGAACGGATCGCCCGGCCGAGCATGCGGCCAATCGCACCGGCCAGGAACCCCACGATTGCGGCACCGATCATCGACTTCTCCCTTGCTCGCTCTATGCCAGGCACTTGGACTCTACGCCGCTCGGCGACGTTCAGCGCGCGAGCCCGCCGAAGCGAGCCCTCAGGCGGTGTGGGTAAACCCGGTCTTGCAGAGTAGGCCCGGTCAAGCGGCCCCGCCAGCGGCTTTACTGGGCCGCGCTGCGGCTTTACCGTGGAACGTCATGACCCTTGCGGCGAAGGTGGTATGGAGCGTGCTCGCGGTGCTCCTCGTGCTGAACCTGCCTGGGGCCGCTGTTCGTAGCCCTGACGGCACCACGGCCGCGGCTCGCACGGGCTGGCTGGCCGCCGGGAGCGTGACCGGTCTCGTGTGCATCGGCATCCTGATCGCCGGGCTCTGGGCCATGACCCAGAAGTAGCGCTTTCACAGGATCTAGGCGGATTGTTCACCAGCCGGGCCGTGTGTCGGCCTAGCTTGATGCGTCGATGGCGCCCTGGGTCGCTGCTTGCTTACTGATTGCGGCGGGGTCCCTGTTGGGCCCCTCTGAGCCGAGCTTCGATCCCTGGGCTTGGCTCGTGTGGGGACGGGAGATCGCCCATCTTTCGCTGGACACGACCGCGGGGCCGTCGTGGAAGCCGCTCCCGGTCGCCTTGACGACGCTGTTCGCTCCCTTCTCGCTGGTCGATGACCGCATTCCGCCGGCCCTCTGGGTGGTGGTCGCGCGGGCCGGCGGCCTAATGGCGCTGGTCCTGGCGGCCAAGGTCGCGGCACAGCTGGTGGGCGGCGGGCGAGAGCGGAAGGCGGTCGCCGGCGCCGGGGCGGCGTTGGGCTTGGTGTTGACCCCCGACTGGGTGCGCTACCTGTTCCACGCGAACGAGGCGCCTCTGTGCGTCGGGCTCGGGCTCTGGGCGTTCGATCGCCACCTCGCCGGGCGGCCCGAGCTGGCGTTCGGGCTCGGGACGGTCGTCTGCCTGGCCCGGCCCGAGCTCTTCGGCTTCCTCCTGCTGTATGGAGCATGGATGGCCTGGCGCCTGCCGGGTACGCGCGCGCTGGTCGCCGGCCTGGTGCTCCTGATCGTCGCGGCCTGGCTCCTGCCTCCCTGGGTGGGCGAGGGCAATCCGTTCGCCGCCGGCACGCAGGCGAGCAGCGAGCCGTCGTGGAGCCTTTCGCTTGCCCCCTCGCCCTGGCGTGCCGCGCTCGAGGTGGGGCAGAGTCAGGCCTGGCTCGCGCTCGAGCTCACGGCGCTCGCCGCGTTCGCGCTCGCACTGGTGGGCCGCGGAGGCGAAGCGTTGCTTCCCCGCCCCGCCCGTCCGGGTGCGGTGGGTGTGCTGGCCGGCTTCTGCGCCATCGTCGCGGGGCTCTATCTGGCGATGACCGAGGCCGGCTTCTCGGGCAATCCGCGCTACGTGCTCCCCGCATTGGCGTCGATCGCGTTGCTGGGGGGCGTTGGCGCGGCCCTGATCGTGGACCTCGGCCGGCGCGCCGGCGAGCGGGTGGCCCGGCCGGCTGGAGCACGGGCCGCGGTCGGCGGCGCGCTCGGGAGCGTGGCTGTCGGGGCGGTGCTGCTGATCGCGGCGGCTCCGGAGCTCCGCGATCACATCGAGTCCGCGGACGCCGAGGGGCGCGAGGCCATCGAACGCTCGCGGCTCCACCAGCAGCTCGAGACCGCGGTCCACACCATCGGCGCCGGCTACATCACGCGCTTCGGCCCCGCCACCACGAACCGCTCGTATCAGACCCATTTGGCGTGGGAGCTGGCGGTACCGCTCAGCGGCGTGCACGGCACCGGGGGTCGCGGGATCGTGCTCAGGGCGCCGGCGCAGCCGGTGGCCGGCGTGGTGCGAATCCATCCTCGTGCCCGGCGCCGCGTCACGTTCGCGCGCGTGGGCGAGTGGACGGTGAGCGCGCGCCCGCCGAACGCGGAGCACGTCTTCACCTGGCCCATCGTCGGCTTCAGCCTGTGCGTCGCGGCGGCGCGCCAGCTGCCGCTCGAGGACGGCCGCTACCGCACGCCCTGCCGCTCAACGTAGGCGGCCAGCGCCTCGACCTCGTTGCCGGCCGGAGTGAGGGTGCGAATCTGGGCGCGGAGCCCGGCCAGGCGGTCCAGCAGCAGTTCGCTCATGACGATCGAGTAGACCCGGCCCGGTTCCAGCGGCTCTATGGGGGAGGAGGTCACCAGCGCGCCGCGGTTGTCGTCCAGGGTTCGTCGAAGGGCGGCGCCCGTCAGCTCCAGCCGAAGGAGCGGATGGTCGTAGGCCTGCGCGGCGAAGAGCTCCTCGAAGGTCACCGGGCCGGCGGCCACGTCGGCGCGCAGGCTGGCCGGGCTGACGAGAGCCAGGTCGGCATCGGCGTGCTCGCGTTGCGCCTCTGCGGCCAGCCGGGCCAGCGCCCCGTTTGAGCGCGTCAGCGGGGTGGGAAGCTCGCCGACCACGCGCTCGGCGAGCTGCGCCACGCGAGCCCGGCGCGCGGCCACCAGATCCGACACCCCGGGGTCGGGTCCGGCGCTCTCGTGGTCGGTGGCCGGGATCCGGGCCGACGCCTCGACCACGTCGCCGCTCGTGCGGTCGACGATCAGGTCCACCAGGTCGAAGGCGACCCCGTAGGACCGCGCCTCGACCACGAGCTTGCCGTCCACCCGCAGGTTGAGCAGCGAGTGGCTGTGCCCGGCCACCACCACGTCCACCGCGCGATCCATCTGCCGCACCTCCTCCACGATCGGCCCCTCGAGGTTGGACGCGTCCTCGGTGGCGGCACCCTCGTGCGCGAGCACCACGATGGCCTCGACGCCCTTGGACCGCAGGACGGGGACCCAGCGGTTGACCTCCTGCGACACGTCACCGAAGCGAAACGGGGCGGCATGGCGCCCCAGCAGCCAGTTGGGGGTGCGAGTGGTGGTTGCGCCGATGAACCCGACCCGCACGCCGGCGCGCTCGACGACGCGATAGGGCGGCAGCACGAGCCGGCCGCCGCCGTCGAACGTATTCGCGGCGATCGTGGGAAAGCCGGCGCCCGCGAAACCCGGATCCGACGTATTGACCAAGGTCCCGTCCGCATCTCGCTTGAGGGCCTCCGGACCGGTGCGCTGACCGCCGCGCAGCAGCCGGAGGAACTCCTCACCACCTTCGTCGAACTCGTGGTTGCCGAGCGTGCCCACGTCGAAGCCGATCGCGTTTGCGGACTCGACCGCCGGCTCGTCGTGGAACCAGCTGGAGATCAGCGGTGACGCGCCCACCATGTCCCCCGAATGGACCCGGATGGTGCGCCCGGGCACTGTCTGGCGGTCCAGGTGAGCCTTGAGCCACGCCACGCCGCCCACGCCCGGGCGCGGCGGCTCCAGGTGCCCGTGGAGATCGTTGACGCCCAGCAGTCGCAGGCGCACGGTGCCAGACGGTTTCTTCTCCGCTGGATCGGGGCCCGCTGAGGCATTCAGGCCGAGCAGCGCCACCGCTCCGGCGGCCAGAAAGGCGGCCACGCCAGGCGCGAAGGTGCGCCTCACGCCGGGGTCCTCCCCCGAAACGGCCCGCTGACCTCGTAGATGGCGCCGGGGCCCGGGACCTCGTCGCTGCCGAAGGCGCGCTGGGAGGCGAAGTACATGCGCGAGCCCGAGGGGTCGAACGTCAGGCCGGTCAGCTCCGAGCGCTCGTGCTGGGGCCCGGTGGCGGAGAGGAAGCGAGACACCCGTCCACGCCGGTCGATCACGCCGACGTCGATCTCGTCGGTCGCGAGGTCCTCGCAAACGAAGACCTCCCCCGCGCGGCTCGCGGTCAGCTGGTCCACCCGGATCAGCGGCGCGGAGCGGGAGGCCAGCCCGTCGTAGATGACCTTGAGGCGCTCCTCGCGGATGTCGTAGGCGTGGACCCGGTGGTCGGCGGTGGTGGCCACGTAGACCAGGCCGCGGTCGTGCCAGAGGCCCTCACCACGCTTGAAGACCGCGCTGCCCGGAACCTGATGGCGCGTGGGGGTGCGCCGGGCCGCGCGATCGGGCAACGCGGTCCAGCTGGTGCGCCCGTCGCGGGCGACGGCCGCGATCTCGAGCTGCCCCTCGCTCAGGTCGGGCCAGCGCCGAGGGGTGAAGCGGTAGAAGCCTCCGTCGATCAGGTCCTCGGTCAGATAGATCCGCCGGCCGCGAGGGTCGACCGCGGCAGCCTCGTGCTTGAACACCCCCATGGCCGGATGCGCCACCGCGGGGCGCCGGCCGGCCGGGTCGCACTCCCACACGAGGCCGTCCTCCACTTCCTCGCAGGAAAGCCAGGTGCCCCACGGGGTGCCGCCGCCCGAACAGTTCTGCGTGGTTCCGGACAGGATGCGGTAGGCGTCCTCGACCTCGCCGCCGGGCCCTAGCCGGATCGCGGACGCTCCGCCCTCAGCGTCTCCGAGTTCGAGACGAGGATCCAGCCCCCGCCCTCGACTCCGAACGTGGCGCTGCCATCGGAGTCGTGGTGCCAGTCATAGCCGGTCCCCTCGACCCGCTCTCCGCCTTGCGCCACCAGGCGAGCTCGGAAGCCCACGGGCAGCCTGAGACCGAACTCGTCGGGAGGACGGCGAGGGCCGTAGCCGCCGCTGCCTGCGGCGTCCGCGCGGGGCGCGGAGCCCAGCAGGCCCTGCCAGAACGCGCGTCCCAGCCCCACCGTCGCCACCCCACCCACGCCGACCCCGATGAACTGGCGCCGGGTGGGGCGGGCGCCGCTCACGCCCGGCCGACCACCAGTCCCTCGGGATGAGCCGCCATGCCGCTCAGGATGGGCGCGACCCGGCTACGGTGTGTGACCGGCTGGTAACCGCTCTGTTGAAGGGCGGTGAAGTCTCAGGCGCGCCGGAGGTCTGCGCTCAGGTTGCCGCGGCGGCGGCCCCGCCTGCCGCCGCGGAGCGACATCGCCGCCCCGCTTGAAGGCGCCCCTGGGCTCGTAGGTCGCCGCCTCGCGGCCGTCGCGTCGATGGCGGTCACGGTCGATTTCCACGTGGCCGGCTTGAGCTCCCAGCCTTCACCCCCGGCCGACCACACGGTGGCCCCGCGCTGGTGCCACTTGCCGGTCTTCAGCTCGCCCACGCCCTCGATGACGTAGCGCTTGCGGTCGTCAGGGTCGCGCGGGAGCCGGAGCTCGGCCATCACACAGGGTGGCGGGGGCTCCAGTTGGCCTCGACCACGAGGCCGTCGCGAAAGCGGTAGATCCAGCGCATCTGGCGCTCGGCGAAGCTCGAGTCGGGGTGCATGATCCGTATCGACCCGCTCACCACGACCTCGTCACGCTGCTCCTCCCGGAAGATCCTCGGCCGGACTCGCACCGACGTACCAGCCTCCGCCGCCTCGCGGTAGTAGGCCCGCAGCTCGTCGTGACCCTCGAGCACCCGCCCGTCGGCGCTGGGGGGCCGAAAGCGGCAGTCCCGGTGGGAGATGGCGAGCAGCGCCTCGAGCCCTGCGTCCGCGCCGTAATCGGTGAAGGCCGTGAAGGCGTCCTTGACCGCGCGCACGTTCTGCGACTCCTCCAAGAGGCCACGCGCGTCCTCCCCGCCGGAAGGCAGGTCCCGTTCGAGATCGTGCGAGTCCAGCGTGTGCGAGTCCATTCGCGGTTGGGAGTCTTGCACCCTCGTCAAACGATCTCTCCGGCCGCGTGCGCGAGTGCCTCCTCGCGTGATCCGCACAGCCGCCAGCCGGCCACTCGATTGTCGCGAAAGTGGGCCACGTGGAACACGTCCATGGACATCTCGATCCCGCTGCCCCGCCCCCGGCCCGCGTGGCGAACGGGCACGACCACGGCCTCGCCGGCGAGGAACGGCTCGTCGGCCTCGACGCGAAGGTCGACCCACGCGTCGCGCCAGTCGTTCATCATTCGCATGAAGCCCTCATGGCCGTGGTAGACGCCCGTGTTGGCCAGTCCGTCGGGGATGATGGCGACCACGTCCTCGTTGATCAGACCGAGCAGGGCCTCATAGTCGCCCGCGTTGTAGCTGGCGATGGCGCTGTGGGCAATCTGGAGGTAGTTGCTCTCCACGGCGTGAAGTATCACCCCGCCCGATGAACGTCGCATACGTCGTGCTCTCCCACCGCAACCCGGCGCAGGTGCTGCGTCTGGTTCGGGCCCTCGGCGAGGGGCCCGCGGCGCACGTGCTCGTGCGCCACGACCCTCGTCATTCCGACCTGCCGTGTGCGGCGATCGAGGCGGCCGGAGCCGAGGCGCTCGAGGACCGGATCGAGGTCGACTGGGCTCAGTGGTCCTACCTCGAGCTGATCCTCTCGTGCCTGCGCGAGGCTCGCCGTCGTCTCGACCCGGAGTGGACGCTGATCCTCTCCGGGCAGGACTACCCGCTGCGTTCGCTGGCCGCGATCGAGGCCGATCTCGACCAAGCGCGGGTCGACGCCCGGCTGGGCTCGGTGCGCGAGGTGGAGTCGCGTCGTCCGGCGCACGGGGACGAGTTCTACCTGCGCTGCCGCTACCGCCATTACGCGCGCCCGCGAGGGCTCGCACACCTGCCGGGCCGGCTCCGCCCTCTCGTCTACGCGCGCGACCTCCCCCCGCTCGTCGGCGTGCGGCGCCTGCGGCGCCCGCCGCTGCCCTTCTACTCGTCGGCCGACTGGCTCACCCTGCGCCGCTCCGCCGTGGCGGCGCTGCTCGATGCGGCGGACGATCGCCGCCTGATGCGGCACTTTCGCCGGGTGGCGGTGCCCAGCGAGTCGTTCTTCGCCACGGTGCTGCTCGCCGATCCCCGCCTGGCGGTGGACGGCGACCACCGGCGCTTCGCTCACTTCGGCGATAGCGGCGCCGCGCATCCGGACACGCTCCACGAGCCGGGATCTGGATCGCATCCTCGCTTCGGGGGCGGATTTTGCCCGCAAGTTCGATACCGAGCTCGATTCGGAGGTGCTCGACCGCCTCGACGAGCGTCGCTAACATCACCGTGACCTCGCGGCGGGCGAGGTCGTGTCTTT
>CAVSJF010000009.1:0-400740 GCA_963728155.1 uncultured Thermoleophilaceae bacterium
CCTGGTCGAGATCATCGACGAGCTCGCGCCGGATGTGCTGGTGGAGGACAACGTCGTGAGCTTTCCCGCCCTTCCCGCCTGCGGGCGTCCGTGGGTGCGGATCGTGTCCTGCAACCCCGCGGAGCTGAAGGACCCGGCTGTGCCGCCGACGTTCTCGGGCTACCCGGTGTCCGATCGCTCGAGCTGGGATGCCTACCGCGCGGAGTTCGCGCGAACGCACGCGGACCTACACGCCGGCTTCGACGACTTCTGCCGCGAGCGCGGGGCCCCGGCCCTGCCCGAGCTCGAGTTCGTCCACGAGTCGCCGTGGCTGAACCTCTGGATGTACCCGCAGGAGGTCGACTACCCGCGCGAGCATCCGCTCGGCCCCACGTGGCACAACCTCGAGGCGAGCGTGCGCGCCACCGACGCGGACTGGGCGCTGCCCGACCCGCTCGCCTCCTCCGCCGGCCCGCTGGTCTATCTCAGCCTGGGATCGCTGGCCTCCGGCGACGTCGAGCTGATGCAGGGCCTGATCCGCTCGCTCGCCGACACGCCCTTTCGGGTGATCGTCTCGATGGGGCCGCAGCATCAAGAGCTGGAGCTGGCCCCCAACATGACCGGAGCCGAGTTCCTGCCCCAGGCGTCGATCCTGCCTCAGGTCGACCTGGTGATCACGCACGGCGGCAACAACACCGTCACCGAGTCGCTGTTCCACGGCAAGCCAATGGTGGTGCTGCCGGTGTTCTGGGATCAGTACGACAACGCGCAGCGCATCGACGAGACCGGCTTCGGCGTTCGCCTCGACACCTACGGCCACGACCCCGCCGAGCTCCCGAGAGCGATCGACCGCCTGCTGGCCGACGACGCGCTGCGAGAGCGATTGGACGCGCTGTCAGCTCGTCTTCAGGGCGCGCCGGGCACGGTCCGCGCGGCCGACCTCATCGAAGCGGTGGTGCGGAAAAAGGCCTAAGCGTCGGGGACTGGCTCGTCCGGAGGCTCGGGGACGGCATCGGCCACCTCCGCTGCGGTGTCCGCGGAGGCCTCGACCACGAGCGCCACGGCGCTGACCACGTCGTCCTCGCGCAGGTTCATCACCCGAACGCCCTGGGCGGGCCGTCCCTGCTTCGAGATCCCCTTCACGCCCGTGCGCTGGACCATCCCGTTCTGGGAGATGAACACCAGCTCCTGGTGCTCGCGCACGATCAGCGCTCCGGCCAGTCCGCCCTTGCGCTCGGTCAGGCTGATCGTCTTGACGCCCATGGTGCCGCGGCCCTTGACCGGGTACTCCTCGATCGCCGTCCGCTTGCCGTAGCCGGCGTCGGTGACCACCAGAAGCTCGGTGTCGGGGCGCACCACGTCCATGGCCAGGACGCGGTTGTCGCCCCGAGACACGTTCATCCCGCGCACGCCCGCGGTGTCGCGCCCCATCGAGCGCACCGCCTCCTCGCTGAAGCGGGCCGCCTGACCCGAGCGAGAGACGATGATGATGTCGTCATCGCCGCTGGTCCGGCGAACCGCCACGAGCTCGTCGTCGTCGCGGATATTGATCGCGATGATGCCGTCGGCCTTGATCGGCGTGTTGTAGGCCAGGAACTCGGTCTTCTTGATCATGCCCTTGCGGGTGGCGAAGACCAGGTACTTGCCCTCCTGGAAGTCACGCGTCGAGAGAACGGCTTGCACGCGCTCGCCGTCGCGCAGCGGCAGCACGTTGACCAGGGCGCGACCCTTCGACGTGCGCTGCGCCTCGGGCAGCTCGTAGACCTTCTGGCGGTAGACCTTGCCGCGGTTGGTGAAGAAGAGCAGGAAGTCGTGAGACGAGCACACGAATAGGTGCTCGATGTAGTCGTCCTCCTTGGTGTCCATCCCGATCACGCCCATTCCGCCGCGCTTCTGCTGACGGTACGTGGTGAGGGGAAGGCGCTTGATGTAGCCCGAGTGGGTGATCGAGATGACCATCTGCTCGTCGGCGATCAGGTCCTCGATGTCGATCTCGTCCTCGGAGTGCGTGATCTGGGTGCGCCGGTCGTCGCCGTAGCGGCCCTTGATCTCGAGCAGCTCCTCCTTGACCAGGCCCATCACCCTCGCCTCGTCGCCGAGGATCGTGCGCAACTCCTTGATCCGCTCGAGGATGTCGGCGTGCTCCTGGCGCACCTTGTCGGCCTCGAGCGCGGTCAGGCGCGCCAGCCGCATGTCGAGGATGGCCTGGGCCTGGATGCGGGACAGCTCGAAGCGCTCGATCAACCCGTCACGGGCCGTCTCGGGATCGCTCGAGGCGCGGATCAGCTCGATCACCGCGTCGATGTCGGAGATGGCGATCAGCAGGCCCTCGAGGATGTGCAGGCGCGCCTCGCGCTCGCGCAGCTCGTGCTTGGTGCGGCGGACGATCACATCGCGCTGGTGGTCGACGTAGTTCTTGACCATCGGCAGCAGGCCGAGCGTGCGCGGCACGTTGTCGACGAGCGCGACCATGTTCACTCCGAAGGTGGTCTGCAGCTGGGTGTGCTTGTAGAGCTTGTTGAGCGCGACCTTGGGAAGCACGTCGCGCTTGAGCTCGACGACGAGGCGGATGCCCTGTCGGTCGGACTCGTCGCGCAGATCCGAGATCTCCTTGATGCGCCCGTTCTGGACCTGCTCGGCGATCTTCTTGATCAGTCCCGACTCGTCACCCCGGCCATCGCCCTTGGACACCTGGTAGGGCATCTCGGTGATGATGATGCGCTCCTTGCCGCGCTCCATCGGCTCGATGTGCGCCTTGCCGCGCACGACCACTCGCCCGCGTCCGGTCTCGTAGGCCTCGCGGATGCCGGAGTGGCCGACGATGATGCCCCCGGTCGGGAAGTCGGGCCCCCGGATGTGCTTCATGAGCCCGTCGAGCTCGATGTTCGGGTCCTCGATGTAGGCCACGGTCGCGTCGATGGCCTCGCTCAGGTTGTGCGGAGGAATGTTGGTGGCCATGCCGACCGCGATACCGGAGGCACCGTTGACCAGCAGGTTCGGGAAGCGCGCCGGCAGAACCAGCGGCTCCTGGCGCGACTCGTCGTAGTTGGGCCCGAAGTCGACGGTGTCGGCGTCGATGTCGCGCAGCATCTCGGTGGCGAGGCGGGAGAGGCGCGCCTCGGTGTAGCGCATGGCCGCCGGCGGATCGTTGTCGATCGATCCGAAGTTGCCCTGTGGCTCCACCAGCGGATAGCGCATGGCGAAGTCCTGGCCGAGGCGCACCAGCGTGTCGTAGATCGCGGAGTCGCCGTGCGGGTGGAACTGGCCCATCACGTCGCCGACCACGCGGGAGGCCTTGCGGAACGGGCGGTTGGGCTGGAGCCCGGCCTCGTGCATCGAGAAGAGCACCCGCCGGTGCACGGGCTTGAGGCCGTCGCGCACGTCGGGCAGCGCGCGGCCCACGATCACGCTCATCGCGTAGTCGAGATAGGAGGAGCGCATCTCCTCCTCGAGCCCGCGTGGCTCGATGTTCCCGCCGGTCAACTGGTCGATCGACATTCGTGCTCCCCTACACGTCCAGGTTGGTCACTTCGCGCGCGTGCGCTTCTATGAATTCGCGACGAGGCTCGACCGCGTCGCCCATCAGCATCGAGAAGACCTGGTCGGCGCCGGCCGCGTCGTCGATGGTCACGAGCTGCAGCGTTCGCCGCTCGGGATCCATCGTGGTCTCGAAGAGCTGGTCGGCGTTCATCTCGCCGAGGCCCTTGAAGCGCTGCAGCGGCACGCCGTCCCGGGCCACCTCGAGGACCTTGGTGCGCAGCTCCTCGAAGGACAGCGCCCGCGCCTCGCGCTTGCCGTGCACGATGTCGAAGGGCGGGGTGCCGGTCAGCCCCTCGAGCTCCTTGTGGATCTTCACGAACCCCGCGTACTCGGGAGTGGCGAACATCGCGCGCGAGAGCCGATACGTCTGAGCGCTGCCCGTCTGCTTCTCCACCACGCGCGCCACCAGCTCTGTGGCGTCCTGGGAGACGAGCTCGGTGTTGTGGGGCTCGCCCTCGTGGTCGTCGCCCTCGAGGAGCGCGATCACCGCGGCCGGCTCGATGGCCCCCTCGTCAAGGATGTTGGACTCCTCGAGAAAGGTGATCGTGTCGTTGCCGTATTCGGCCCGCAGCGCGGATGCCCAGCCCTCGTACTGCTTCAGCAGCCGCCCGTACTTCTGCCAGCGAGCGTGGGTGAAGCTGAAGTCCGCGCCGCCGCGGTCGCGCAGCTGCATGGTCTCCAGCTTGTCGCGCAGCAGCACCTCCTCGAGCTCGGACTCCTTCTCGATGTAGACGTCCTGCTTGCCCGACTTGATCTTGTACAGCGGGGGCTTGGCCAGGTAGACGTAGCCCGCTTCGATCAGCTCCGGCATCTCGCGGAAGATGAGCGTGAGCACCAGCGTGCGGATGTGCGCTCCGTCGACGTCGGCGTCGCACATGATCACGCACTTGTGGTAGCGCGCCTTCTCGATGTCGAACTCCTCGCGGATGCCCGTGCCGATCGCCGTGATGAGCGCTCGGACCTCCTTGTTGGAGAGCACCTTGTCGATGCGGTTCTTCTCCGCGTTGATGATCTTGCCGCGCAGGGGCAGGATGGCCTGGGTGTTGCGGTCGCGGCCCTGCTTGGCCGAGCCGCCGGCGGAGTCGCCCTCGACGATGAAGATCTCGGCAAGGGCGGGATCGCGCACCGAGCAGTCGGCGAGCTTGCCGGGCAGGGTCGAGTTCTCGAGCGCCGACTTGCGCCGCGTGAGGTCGCGCGCCTTGCGGGCCGCCTCTCGCGCCCGGGCCGCCGACACCGACTTGGTCACGATCCGCCGGGCCTCGGAGGGGTTCTCCTCGAGGAACTCCGCCAGGCCCTTGTTGACCGCCGCCTGGACGAAGCCTTCCACGGGCGGATTGCCGAGCTTGGTCTTGGTCTGTCCCTCGAACTGGGGGTCGGCGATCTTCACCGAGATGATCGCGGTGAGGCCCTCGCGCACGTCCTCGCCCGTGAGGTTGGGATCCTTCTCCTTGAGCTCGCCCTTCTGGCGCGCGTGGGCGTTGATCGTGCGGGTGAGCGCCGAGCGGAAGCCCGACAGGTGTGTGCCGCCCTCGTGGGTGTTGATGTTGTTGGCGAAGGAGAGCAGTGCCTCCTGGTACGAGTCGTTCCACTGCAGGGCGACCTCGACCTCGCCCACGTCGCTCGAATCCTCCATGTAGACGACCTTCTGGTGAAGCGGCGCCCGGGTGCCCTGGCTGTGCAGGTAGTTGACGAAGTCGACGATGCCGCCGTCGTACTGGAAGCTCGTCTCGAAGCGCTCGCCGCGCTCGTCGCGGAAGTCGATGCGCAGGCCCTTGGTCAGGAAGGCCATCTCGCGGAAGCGCTGCTCGAGGACGGTGCGGTCGTACTCGATCGTCTCGAAGATCTCGAGATCGGGAAGGAAGGTGATGCTGGTGCCGCGGCGGTCGGTCTTCTCGCCCTTCTTCAACTCGGTCGTGGGCTTACCGCGCTCGTAGGACTGCTTGTGCTCGAAGCCGTCGCGCCACACGGTGAGATGCAGCCACTCGGACAGCGCGTTGACCACCGACACGCCCACCCCGTGCAGGCCGCCGGAGACCTTGTAGCCCCCTCCGTCGCCGAACTTCCCGCCCGCGTGGAGCACGGTCAGCACGACCTCGGCGGCCGGCCGCTTCTCCTTGCTCATGACGTCGACAGGGATGCCGCGCCCGTTGTCGGTGACGGTGACCGAGTTGTCGGGGTGAATCGCGATCTCGACAAAGTCGGCCTCGCCGGCCAGGGCCTCATCGACCGAGTTGTCCATCACCTCGTAGATCAGGTGGTGCAGGCCGCGCGTGCCGGTGGATCCGATGTACATCCCCGGACGCTTTCGCACGGCCTCGAGGCCCTCGAGAACCGTTATGTCCTGCGCGCCGTAACTGCCGTTGCCTTCCCTGCCCTGCGAGTTGGGCCTACCCCTGTCCGGTGTTTCTGCCAAGCGTTCCTTCCGTCATGAGGGCCGCCCCCAGGCGGCCCCGCAACCGTGAAAAACCCCGGCCCCGCGGCGTGGTTGCTCACGGACCGGGGCGTTACATAAGACCGCTGTCTACTTTAGCAGCCTACCCCCGGCGCCGGACGGCTCCGAGGGTTACAAAAGGCCCGCAAATCGCAACGTTTTTGGCGACGGTCAGCGGGCCTTCGGGGCCGAACCGACGATAAACCGCAGGCGAGCAACCGCGCCCTGTGTCAGCCGCGCGTTCAGCCGAGCGCACAGGTCGCTCGCCAAGAGGTCCAGCTCCTGGGCCCAGACGGCCGACTCACAGGCCACCGTCACGATTCCCTCGCGCTCCGAAACCGGTCGGGCGGAGTCCGCCAGCGCCGCCCCCGCCACCTCTGACCAGACGGCCTGGACCTCGGCCAGCAGACCGTGAGGCCGGGCCGCCGGCAGCGCCTTGGCGAGGGCCATCTCGAGCGGACGGGGAGCGAGTCGCCTCACGGCTCGACCACCAGCCCCGACTGCGCGACCGCCCCTCCACTCACGCCGATCAGCTCCGCGTCGCCAGCGCCGGGCACGTGCTCGGCTTCTGTGGCGGTGATCACCGACTGGCCGCCGTCGCGCAGCAGGCCGGCGAGCAACTCGCGGCGCTGGGCGTCGAGCTCTGACATGACGTCGTCGAGCAACATCAACGGCGGCCTCCCACGACGCTCCGCCAAGAGCGATCGCTCGGCAAACAGCAGCGCGAGCAGAGCCGCCCGCTGCTGGCCCTGGGATCCGTAGGCCCGCAGGGCCGCTCCGTCGAGCAGGAGCTGCAGCTCGTCGCGGTGTGGGCCGTGAGCGGTGAATCCACGTTCGATGTCCGCCTCGCGCCGGTCGGCCAGCTCGCGCGCCAGGCCCTCCGAATCCGCGGCGCTCGAGCGTGGCCGGTAGCGCAGCTCTGCCTGGCCCGGCAGGCCGAGCCGGCCGGCGAGCTCGGCGAACGGCTGGTGCAGCCCGGCCACCGCCTCGGTGCGGTCCTCCATGAGCTGGATCCCCGCGCGCGCCAGCTCGGCGTCCCAAGCGTCGAGCGCCGCCGGGCCCGCGATTCGAGCGCGGATGCGGCCGAGCAGGGCGTTGCGCTGCGCGAGTGCCCGCGAATACTCGGCGCGCGTGACAGCGCGGGCGGGCCAGAGTGCCGCGGCCAGCTGGTCCAGGTGCGCCCGCCGGCCGGACGGCGGGCCCTTCACGAGCTCAAGCCGTTCGGGCAGGAAGACGCTCACGAGCGGCCGCGCCGCTGTTGTCGACAGGCTGTCGACAAGGCTCCCGTCCACGCGCAGGCGCTTGGGCTCGCCCGGCTCGAAGCCCACCTCGATCCGGTGGCTCACGCCCTCGTCGCGCGTGTCGACCTCCACCCGCGTGACCGACGCTCCGCGGCGGACCAGCTCGCGCTCGTTGGAGGTGCGCGGCGAGCGGGCGGCGCAACCGAAGTAGAGCGCCTCGAGCAGGTTGCTCTTGCCCGCCCCGTTGGGCCCGTGGACCACGGCGAGACCCGGCGGCAGCGAAACCTCGAGCGTTTCGTAGTTGCGAAAGTCGCGTGCCCCCAGCCGGCTGACCAGCATCGGTGCCTCAGAGCACCTAGACGTTCAGGCGAATCGGCATCACGAGGTAGACGAAGTCCGAGCCCTCGGCGCCCGACTGGATCAGGCCCGGACGCAGCGGGCTTATCAGCTTGAGCGTGAGCTCCTCCGTCTCCGCGCTCTCGAGGCCGTCGCGAAAGAACTCCGGATTGAAGCCGATCTCGAGCGGTTCGCCGGCGAACGGGATGGGCAGCGACTCGCTGGCCTCGCCCACGTCGGGTGTCTGGGCGGACACGTCGAGCGCACCCTCCGAGAAGCGCAGGCGCAGCGGGGCGTTCTTCTGTGCCAGCAGGCCCACCCGGCGGACCACCTCGAGCAGCTCGTCACGGCTCACCCGCAGCTCGTGCTCGTAGGACTCGGGCAGGAGCTGCTGGTAGTTCGGGAAGCGGCCTTCGACCAGACGGGAGGAGAGCATCACGTCATCGACCGTGAACACCACCTGATTCTCCAGAGCGGCCACGCCGATCGTGTCGGCCTCGCCGGCGCCGGCCACACGCCCGAGCTCCTGCAGCGTGCGTGCGGGAACGTTGGCCTCGAGTGAGCCCTCCAGCGCCTCGCCCAGCTGGGTCTCCTTCACGGAGAGCCGGTAGGAATCGGTGGCCACCATGCGCAACTCCTGGCCGCTGGCCGTAACCAGCACGCCAGTCAGGTGCGGGCGCGTCTCGTCACGCGACGCGGCGCGCGCCACGCGGTTGATGGTGTCGACGAACGCGGCCGACGGAACGCGCATGACCCCTTCCTCCGGGACCTGGGGCAGCTTCGGGAAGTCCTCGGGCGGCAACGTGCGCAGGTGAAAGCGCGCCGAGCCGGACACCACCTCCACGTCCTGCTGCGCGCTTCGGTACTCGAGCGACACCTCCTCGGCCGGCAGCGACCGGACGACGTCCAGAAGCAGGCGTCCCGGCACCACCGCGTGGCCCGGCGTGGAGCCCGACACCTCGACCGCCACGCGCACACCGAGCTCCATATCGGTCGCCTCGAGCTCGGCCCGCTCCTCGCCGACCCGAATCAGCACTCCGGCCAGCGTCTGGATGGCGCTGCGCGTAGAGGCGCCGCGCACGGCGATGCCGAGCTTCGCGAGAAATGTTTCACGGGAAACGGTGAGCTTCAACGTCCTCTACCTGACCTTGGAGTAGTTGGTGCTGTGGATAAGTCGACAGCGCGTGGGATTCGGCTTGCCGAAGGGAAACGGGGCTGTGGATTGTCGCAGCGTCCCCGGAGGGCACCGCGGCGGCTCGTGCGTGTCAAGCGCGTACACCCAGCCGGCGGCGCAGGTTGTCGACCGCGTTGCGCACAGCCTCGTCGGTGCGCATCGTGGCGCTCACGCGGTTGACGGCGTGGAGCACAGTGGTGTGGTTGCGGCCGCCGATCCCGCGGCCGATCTCGGGGAGGCTGTGATCGGTGAGCTCGCGCGCGAGGTACATGGCGACCTGGCGAGCGGTGGCCACGGCCGGCCGGCGGTCGCGGGCCAGCAGCGATGCCCGTTCCACCCCGAACTCGAGGGCCGCGGCGTCGAGGATCTCCGAGAGCCCACACGAGGGCGAGGCGCCGTCCTCGCCGAGCTTTCGCAGCACGTGCCGTACGAGGCTCGGCGTGGCGGGCTCGTCCTTCAGGGAGGCGTAGGCCACCACCCGGATCAGGGCCCCTTCGAGGGCGCGGACGCTGCTGGTCACGCGGCCGGCGATCTCGTCAAGCACTTCGTCCGACACGACCACGCCGTCGAGGTGGGCGCGCTTGGCCAGGATCGCCCGGCGTGCGTCGGCGGGCGGATGCTCGAGCTCGACCACCAGGCCGGAGCGGAAGCGCTCGGCCAGGCGGGCTTCGAGATCCGGCAGTTCGTCGGGAGGCCGATCGGATGTGATCACCAGCTGGCGGCCCGAGTCGAGCAGCGCGTTGAAGGTGTGAAAGAACTCCTCTCGGGTCTTGGTTCGTCCGGCCAGGAACTGGACGTCGTCGATCAACACCACGTCCGCGCCTCGAAAGCTGTCCTTGAAGTCGCCGGTGCGGCGCTCCCGCACGGCGTCGACGAACTCGGTGGTGAACTCCTCGACGGTCGCGTAGCGCACGCGCAGCCCGGACCCGAAGCGCCCGACGTAGTTGCCGACGGCGTGCAGCAGGTGAGTCTTGCCGAGGCCGGGCGGACCGTGCAGGAAGAGCGGGTTGTAGGCCTGGGCGGGAAGCTCGGCCACGGCGAGTGCTGCGGCGTGAGCGAAGTGGTTGCCCTCGCCGATGACGAACTGGTCGAAGGTGTACTTGGGGTTCAGCCGGGTCTCGGAGGGCTCGGGTGAGGGTTGCTCCGGCGCGGCGTCTGGCGCGGCATCGCCGGCCACCCAGGCCGGACCGACGATCTCGACCACGGCGCGCGGGTCGAAGCGCGCCGTGGCCGCCTGACGCAGCAGCGGCAGATAGCGCTCGCTGACCGAGGTGCGAATGTGTTCCGGGGCCCGGACGTAGAGCGCGTTGCCGCGGATCGCGGCCAGGTCGAGCGGTTCGATCCAGATGTGGAACTTGAACTCCGGAGTCACCCGGCGGAGCTCGTCGCGGATGTCGTTCCAGATCTCGTCGGGGGGTGCGGGCAAGGGCGGTCGAGGCCGTCCCGGGGGGGCCTGAGAAGCGCGGGCTCTAGGGGGAGAGGGACTGGACGGATCACCCTCGGACCGCCGAGAATACAGAGGGGTCCGTGGCGCCGCGCCGCACCCGGACGGCCTTCCCCGCATCGAGCGGGAAAAGCTTCCGCGGTGGTCGTGTACCCTCCTCCATCCCGGCCGCAAGCCGCGAATGGCACCCAGATGAAGCGCACCTACCAGCCCAAGAAACGCAAGCGCGCCCGCACGCACGGGTTTCGTGCGCGCATGCAGACGCGCGCAGGCCGCGACGTGCTCAGGCGTCGCCGGCACAAAGGTCGCAAGCGGCTCACCCCGTAGGTTCGATGGCCGAGCGCCCGCGCCGCAAGCGCCGCCGGCTGTCGCGCAGCGGCGAGTTCGAGCGCGTGTACCGCGAGGGCCGCTCGCACGCCAACCGGTACCTCGTGGTCTACGCGTTTCCCCGCACCGACGAGGACCGTGAGCCGCGGCTCGGGGTCTCGGTGGGGCGCAAGCTCGGCGGCGCGGTGGAGCGCAATCGGATGAAGCGGTTACTGCGCGAGGCGTTCTGGGCCGGCGCGGATGAGCTGGAGCCCGGCCACGACTTCGTGATCGTGGCCCGCCCCGCCGCCGGCGAGCTGGCGGGGAAGGGCGGAGAGCGCGCCGTCGGGGACGCTCTGCGCGCCGTCCTCACCGAGGCCGGGCTCGCGCACGTGAAGGGGGAGGGCGCGTGAGCAGGCTGCGCGGGGCCGCCACCGCTCCCATCCGCTTCTACCAGCGGGCTATCTCACCGGCCCTGCCCGCCCGCTGCAAGTACCATCCGTCGTGCTCGCAGTACGCCATCGGAGCAGTGCGTCGCTACGGTGTGATGCGCGGGGTCGTGCTTGCCGCGTGGCGCCTGCTGCGGTGCAATCCCTGGAGTCACGGCGGCGTCGACTACGTGGAGGACCAGAAGCTGTTTCGCCGTCGCCCGGAGCCTCAGGCCTAAGCCATGTTCATCGCCTTCAACCCGATTCAGCCGATCACCGACGCCTGCCAATGGACGATCGAGTTCTGGCACGACGTAATCGGCAACTTCGAGGGCTCGTGGGGCTGGTCGATCATCCTGCTGACCTTCACGGTCCGCATCTTCATCCTTCCGCTCACCTTCAAGGGCGTGAAGTCGATGCAGCGGCTGCAGACCTTCCAGCCCGAGATCAAGAAGATCCAGGAGCGCTACAAGGACGACAAGAAGCGCATGAACGAGGAGGTCATGGCCTTCTACCAGCGCGAGAAGGTGAATCCGCTGGGTTCGTGTCTCCCGCTGCTGCTGCAGATCCCGTTCTTCATAGCGCTCTTCCAGCTCCTGCGCTCGCCGGAGTTCCAGGCGGACATCGCCGACAACCCGGGCTTCTACTTCATCGACGACTTGGCCGAGAAGGTCACCGAGCCGTTCCTGCTCGGGGTGCTGATCGTCCTCTACGTCGGCACCCAGCTGGCGGCCAGCCTGGTCACCGCGATCAGCGCCGATCCCACCCAGCGGCGGATCATGCTCGCGCTGCCCTTCGTGTTCGTGATCTTCATCGTCAACTTCGAAGCGGGCCTGATCGTCTACTGGATCACCACCAACGTGTGGACCATCGGGCAGCAGCTGCTGGTCAAGAAGCTCTATCCCAAGCCTGTTCCGGCCGTGGCGGGCGAGGACGCCGGCCCGGCCCCGGCGCGCGGCAAGCCGCCGCCCGCCAAACCCGCGGGCGCCGCGGCCCTCACCGACGGCGCGAAGGCGAAGGGCGATGACGGCGGCGGCGGCGGCAAGGCCAAGTCGCGCAAGGGCAAGGGAACGGCCAAGGCGGCCGACGGCGACGCGGCAGCCGCGACCACCGCCGGCAACGGCGCCCGGGCCAAGCCCCCGCCCTCCCCGCGCAAGAAGAAGAAGCGCTCCGGGCGACGGCGATGAGCGACGACGTTCGCGACGCCGGCCTCAGCGCCGAGGGCGCGGGCGACAGCTTGGGGGAGGCCAAGTGGGCGGCCATGAAGGAGCTCGAGCCGCGCTTTCCCGGTATCACGGCCGAGTGCGTGCAGTTCGAGGTCTTGTCGGAGGCCGCCGGGGCGGAGGCGCGGGTGCGCGCCGACGTCGACGAGGAGGCCTGGCGCGAGGCCGCGGAGCTGATACCCGAGGAGCCGGCCGAGCGGGTTCGCGCCCTGGTGGGCCGGATCGTGCACGCGGTTGGGCTGCGAGCGACCGTCGACATCGAGGAGGGCCCGGACGAGATCCGCGCCACCGTGAACGGCGAGGACCTCGGCCTGCTCATCGGCAAGCACGGGGCCACCATCGACGCGGTGCAGCACCTCGCCTTCCGGGCGGCGTTTCGGGGGCGGGAGTCGCGCAAGCAGGTGACGATCGACGCCGCCGGCTACCGCGACCGCCGCGAGGCCGCGCTGCACCGCATGGCCGACCGCGCCGCCGCGGAGGCGCTGCGCTACGAGCGGGCCGTCGAACTCGAGCCGATGCGCGCGCCCGAGCGCAAGATCGTCCACACCTACCTCAGTGAGCGCACCGACGTGGCCACCCACTCGGAGGGCGACGAGCCCGATCGCCGGCTGGTCGTGAGCCCGGCGGCATTTGGCGAGAGCTGAGCGTTTCACGGGAAACCAAATCGCGCGCACTCGGCAGAGCCGAGCGCTTGCGCCCGACGCCGGGCGACCCGCGCTACGAGCTCCTACTGGAGGCGCTCGCCGCCGAGCCCAATCCCCACACGACGGTAAGCGAGCCCGAGCGGGCGCGCGACGCTCACATCGCCGACAGCCTGAGCGGCCTGGAGGTGGATGGCCTCTCGCGTGCAAGGCGCATCGTCGACCTGGGGGCCGGGGCGGGTTTTCCCGGCCTGCCGCTGGCCATTGCCTTGCCGGGCGCCAAGGTCGACCTGATCGAGTCCGCGGGCCGAAAGACGGCGGTGATCGACCGGCTCATCCAGGCGGCCAAGGTGGACAACGCGCGCAGCGTCACGGCACGAGCGGAGGAGTGGGCGGCGGTCTTGCCAGCGCTGGGCGGGGGGCGCGAGGCCTACGACGCGGTCACGGCGCGGGCCGTGGCGTCGCTCGCGGTGTTGGCGGAGTACGCCGCGCCGCTGTTGCGTGATTCCGGCGTGTTGGTGGCCTGGAAGGGGGCGGTGGCCGAAGAGGAGAGGCGGCTGGGGAGCGCGGCGGCGGTCGAGCTGGGGATGATGCTCGAGGACGAGCTGCGGGTCGAGCCGTTCGAGGGGGTGCGCGATCGGCGGCTGGTGATCTTCCGCAAGATCGCGCCCACGCCGGCGCGTTTTCCGCGACGACCCGGGATGGCGGTCAAGCGCCCGTTGGGCCGGCGAGAAGGAATCTGAGGTTCGGAGGCGAACCAATCGAGCAGACCAGAAGGGCCGGCTTCCGACCGGCCCGAACCGTAGCTTGAGCCTCGATGGGCACCGTAATCGCAGTCACCAATCAGAAGGGCGGGGTGGGCAAGACCACCACCACCGTCAACCTCGGCGCGTCCATCGCCGACGCGGGTTATCCCACGCTCCTGGTGGATCTCGACCCTCAGTGCAACGCCACCGTCGCGCTCGGGCTGCCCAAGGGCGAGAGCCCCAACGTGTACGAGTGCCTGTCGGGGGACACGACGCTGACCGATGCCGCCCGGCCGACCGGCGTGGAGCACCTCGACATCGTTCCCTCCACACCCGAGCTGGCCGGCGCCAACGTCGAGCTGCCGCGCATCGCGGGCTCGGAGGGCATCCTGCGCAGCCGGCTCGGCGCGGTGCGCGACCGCTACCTGTTCACGCTCTTCGACTGCCCGCCCTCGCTCGGCCCGCTCACGGTCAACGCCCTCGTGGCGGCCGACAAGGTGATCGTGCCGGTTCAGACCGAGTACTTCGCCCTCGAGGGGCTCGCTCAGCTGCTCGACACCCTCTCCCTGATCCAGCGCGAGCTCAACCCACGCCTGACCGTGGCGGGCATGATCCTCACCATGCACGACGGGCGCACGCGTCTCGCGCGCGATGTCGAGCGAGAGGTGCGCGAGCACTTCCCGGAGCTCGTGTTCGAGACGGTGGTGCCGCGCAACGTGCGGCTGGGGGAGGCGCCGAGCTTCGGGCTGCCCATCCTCCAGCACGCCCCCCACAGCGCCGGCAGCGCGGCCTACCTCAAGCTGGCCCGCGAGGTGGCCGCCCGTGGCTGACGACCGCCGCGGAATGGGTCGCGGACTGGCCGCGATCCTGCCGCAGGGCAGCAAGGTAGGCGAGGGCCTGCGCGAGGTGCCCGTCGAGTTGATCGCGCCGAACCCGCGCCAGCCGCGGCGTCACTTCGACGAGCACAAGCTCGCCGAACTGGCCGAGTCGATCCGCGCCCGCGGGGTGCTGCAGCCGATCGTCGTCACGCCCCTGGCCGGAGGACGCTTCGAGCTCATCGCCGGCGAGCGCAGGCTGCGCGCGGCCCGCCTGGCGGACCTCGACGCCATTCCCGCGATCATCCGGGACACCGACGATTGGGAGCGCCTCGACCTCGCCCTGGCCGAGAACATGGCTCGCCAGGACCTCAACGCCGTCGAGGAGGCTCGCGCCTGCGCGACGCTGGTGGATGACCTCGGGCTCACCAAGCAGGAGGTCGGCCGCCGGGTCGGCCGCAGCCGGGTGGCCATCTCCAACCTCGTGCGGTTGCTCGACCTGCCCGAGGAGACGCTCGAGCTGATCGAGCACGGTCACCTGACCGAGGGCCACGGGCGGGCGATTCTCCTGTGCAAGGACCACGGCGAGCGGCGTTCCCTCGGCTTCGCGGCGCGCGACGGGGCGTGGTCGGTGCGCGAGACCGAGCAGCGCGCGCGGGAGGCTGAGCAGGACGAGCCGGCGCGCCCCGCGCCCCGCGTGATCCACCCGGACCTCGCCGAAGCGCTGGCCGCCGCCGAGGACGCTCTCGCCACCGTGTTCGGGCGCGACGTGAAGGCCCGCGCGAAAGGCGAGCGCTGCGTCGTGGAGATCGAGTTCGCCAGCCCGGCCGAGGCCATCGAAGCGGCCCGCTTCATACTCGCCCGAGACGCCCGGCGAGCGGCCTGACCAGCGCTACAATCGCCCTCTCAGCGATCGGTAAGCTCGGAACGCGAGGGCGATTAGCTCAGCCGGTTAGAGCGCGTCTCTGATAAGGACGAGGTCCCTGGTTCGAGTCCAGGATCGCCCATGACATGCAGGAGATGGTCATTTACGGGGTCAGCTTCGACATGGTCGGCAAACAGCCGATCGTGCTGCTGAAGACCCGCGACGGCAACAAGTTCCTCCCCATCTGGATCGGGCATCCGGAGGCGGCCGCCATCCTGATGAAGCTCCAGGGCGCCAACACGCCCCGCCCCATGACCCACGACCTGATCAGCGAGATGCTGACCGAGCTCGATGTGTCCTGCAGCCGCGTATCGGTGACCGAGCTGCGCGAGAACACCTTCTACGCCGAGGTCACGCTGCAGCTCAACGGCCGCGAGATCCCGATCGACTCGCGCCCCTCCGACGCCCTCGCGCTCGCGGTGCGCACCGGCGCGCCCATCTTCGCCGCCGAGGACGTGATCTCCGAGTCGGCGATCGAGTTCGAGCACGAGGTCGAGGACACCGAGGAGGTCGTCGAGAAGTTCAAGGACTTCCTCGACAACGTCACGCCGGAGGACTTCGCCAGCGAAGAGGAAGACGACGAAGAAGAGGAAGACGACGAGAAGTAGGGATGCGAGCCGGGGGCTCGCGCCCCCGGACCCCCCGTTGATGTCTGGCCGCGTGCTTACGCCGCGCTCGGCTCGAGCGCCAGCTCCACGATCCTCTCCACCAGAGCGTCGAAGGACATCCCCGCCGCCTCGGCGGCCTGGGGGAGCAGGCTGGTGTCCGTGAGGCCCGGGATGGGGTTGGCCTCGAGCACCGTGAGTTCCTCGGCGGCGAGCATCAGGTCGACCCGCGCGAAGGCGTTGCAGCCGAGCAGCCGGTAGGTGGCCAGCGCGAGCTCCTGTGCCTCCTCGGTCAGGCCGTCGGCAAGCTCGGCCGGGCACGTGAACCTTGTGCGGCCGATCTCGTAGCGGGCCTGGAAGTCGTAGAAGGCGTCGGCCTGAGGCACGGCCTCGACCACGGGCAGCGGCTCGCCGTCGAGGATCGACACCGCGAGGTCGCGGCCCTCCACGTGCCGTTCCAGCAGGACCTTCGAGTCGTAGGAGAAGGCCGACACCAGCGCGGCCGGGAGATCAGCCGCCGAGCGCGCGAACTTGATGCCCAGCGCCGACCCCTGGCTCGAGGGCTTGACCACGATCGGGAACTCGAGCCGCTCCTCGATCGCGCCGAGCGCTTCGGCCGCCCCGAGCTCGCGGAAGGCTGTCTCGTTGAAGGCGAAGAAGTCGGGGGTCGGGATCTCGGCCTCGATCATGAGGTGCTTCGCCAGCACCTTGTCGGTGGCGCGCACGCACGCGAGCACCCCCGAGCCGGTGAACGGGATGCCCAGGATCTCGAGCAGCTCCTGGACCGTGCCGTCTTCGCCATCGCGGCCGTGCATGGCGATGAAGGCCACGTCGGGCTGCGACTCACGAAGACGCCGGATCAGATCGAGGCCCACGTCGATGGCGATCGCCTCGTGCCCCAGGCGACCCAGGGCATCCTCCACTCGCGCGCCCGAGCGCAACGACACCTGTCGCTCGAGCGAGCGGCCGCCCTTGAGCACCGCGACCCGGGTCACCGGGCTCGCCGCCGGCTTGCGCTGCGGGTGGGCATCGGCAGGATCTCGGCGCTCTCGCCGTCGTCATGCTCGGGGAGCTGCACCGCCTCGTGCTCGCCGGTGAGGGTCCCGTAGAGCTCGACCTGCTCGGACACCGCCTCGCCGATACGCCGCACGCCCTCGCGGATCGACTGCTCGTCGCTCCCGGAGAAGTTCAGGCGCATCGCGTTGCGCCCTCGCCCGTCGAGGAAGGCGGCCTCGCCGGGAACGAAGGCGACGTTGTCGCGCAGCGCGCGCGCCAGCAGGTCGGTGGTGTCGATGAAGTCCGGCAGCGTGACCCAGATGAAGAGGCCGCCGGAAGGACGCGTCCACTCGGCCTGCGGCGGGAAATGGTCGGCCAGCGCGTCGAGCATGGTGTCCCGGCGGTCGCGGTAGAGCTCGGTGAGCGATTCGACGTAGCCCTCCCAGCGGCCCTGCTCGAACCACGCCTGCACCATCAGCTGGGAGAGGGTGGACGTGCACAGGTCCGCGGCCTGCTTGCCCAGGTTGATCTTCTCGAGCACCGGCGGCGGTGCCACCACCCAGCCCAGCCGTATGCCGGGCGAGAGGATCTTCGAGAACGTGCCGAGATACATCACATAGACCCCGCCGTCGAGGGCGTGCAGCGGCACCGGGGCGGCGCCCTCGTAGCGCAGCAGCCCGTACGGGTTGTCCTCGAGCACGAGCAGCTCCCGCTCGTGAGCGATCTCGACCAGGCGCCGGCGGCGCGGCGGGGAGAGGGTGACGCCGGCCGGGTTCTGGAAGCTCGGGACCGTGTAGATGAACTTGGGCCTGCGGCCCTCGCGCTCGAGCCGTTCGAGCGTCTGCTCGAGCACGTCGACGCGCATGCCATCGGAGTCCATCTCGATCTGCACGACGTCGGCCTGGTAGGCGCAGAACACCGGCACCGCACCGGGGTACGTGGGACCCTCGGCGATCACCACGTCGCCCGGGTCGATCAGGGTCTTGGTCACGAGGTCGATCACCTGCTGCCCGCCGGTGGTGACGAGGGTGTCCTCGTGGTCGGCATGCATGCCCTCGGCGGCCATCACCGCCGCGATGCAGTCCTTGGTCTCGGGCAATCCCTCGGTGGGCCCGTACTGCAGGGCCTTCGCGCACGACTCGGTGGCGATCCGCTGCGTGATGGCGGTGAACGTGTCGGGCGGGAAGGTGCTCGTGTCGGGCAGTCCGCCGGCGAGCGAGATCACCTCCGGGCGGGCCGTGATCGCCATGAGGTCGCGCATCGCGGACGACTTCATGACCTTGGTGCGCGAGGCGAAGAGGCCCGCGTAGCGCTCGAGGTCGCGGGAAATGCTCACGAGGAGGCGTCTAGGCTACCGTCTCGACGTGAGCGTCTTTCTGGACACGGGAACCGGGATCGGACTGGCGGGCGCCACGGGGGTGCGGCCCTACCTGCCGCCGCTTTTGGCCGGGGGCCTGGCGCGCGGCGACATGGGCATCGACTTCGACGGCACCGATTGGCGCTTCCTCGAGTCCACCGGTTTCCTCCTGGCGGTTCTCGCGGTGGGAGTGGTCGCCTATCTCGTCGAGCGGGCGGAGGTGAGAAATCCGCAGCCCGACGACGGCAGCGGACGCCGCAGCGCGATGGAGATCGTGTCCGGGGTGGCCGGGCTCGTGCTCGGCGCGCTGCTGTTCGCCGGCGCGCTGGCCAGCGGCGGCACCGAGAGCTGGCCGGGGCTCGTGGCCGGGCCCATCTGCGCGCTGCTCGGCTGGCGGGCGGTGGGCGGTCTGGTGGAGCGGGCAAGGACCCGGCTCGAGGGGGGCGCGGCGGCGCTTCTCACCGCCTACGCGGACGCCGCGGCGCTGCTGCTCGCGGCCATCGCGATCTTCCTGCCGCCGGTCTCGTTCCTGGCTATCGCGGCCTTCGTCTTCCTGCTCGTGGGCGCCCGCCGGCGCGAGGGCGAGAAGTACGCCGGCCTGCGCATCCTGCGCTAGTCCTCGGCCCCGTGTCCGACAAGCCCAAGAAGCTCGTGCTCGCGGTGATCGACTCGCTCAAGCCCGACGCGCTGGACGCCGCCATCGAGGAGGGCCGCGCGCCGGCGCTCGCCGCGCTGCGCGACCGCGGGACCTACATCCGGGACTGCCTGTCGACCTTCCCATCGGTCACTCCGGTGGCCAGCGCCGCGATCGCCACCGGCTGCGGCCCGGGCGAGCACAACATCCCGTCGATGAACTGGTACCACCGCGGCGAGGAGCGCTACATCGAATACGGCTCCTCCTTCCCGGCCACCCGGGCGTTCGGTGTCGTGCGCTCGCTCTACGACACGGTCTACAACATGAACATGGCGCACCTCACGCGGGCGCGCCGGACGGTGTTCGAGCATCTCGACGACGCGGGGCTGCGCACGGCGTGCACCACGTGGCTGATCTACCGTGGCCGCACCCGCCACGATCCCTCCGGGAGCAGCGTCTACCGGCGCATTGCCGAGGCCGCTCAGTTCCGCCACCCGGTGTACGGCGCGCGCGAGCTGTTCTACGCCGACCTCTTCGACTCGCGCGACACCGGCTGCACGAGCGCGCTCGGACTGCCCGGCCAGCGCGACCGCCATACCGGCTGCGTGGGGGCCTACCTCGTGGAGCACGACCTCTTCGACTTCCTGCTGTTCTCGCTGCCCGACAACGACACCCACTCGCACAAGGCCGGCCCCGACGGCCAGGTGATCTCGATCGCCGAGGCCGACCGCGCGCTCGAGCGGATCATGCAGGTGGCCGGCGGCGTCGACGCCTTCCTCGAGGGGCACTCCGTGATCGTGATGTCCGATCACTCGCAGACGGCGGTCGAGGACCGCGTGAACCTCTCCGACGTCTTTGCCGAAGCGCGTGTGCTCCTGCCCTCGGACCCGGCCCCGGTCGAGGCCGAGCTGGCAGTGTGCCCCTCGGCCCGGTCGGCGATGGTCTACGTGCTGGACGAGTCCCGCAGGGACGACCTGATCGCGGAGGTGGCGCCCACACTCGCGGCCACCGACGGGGTGGATCTGGTGGTGCACCTGGAGGGACGCGAGGCGGTGGTGCGCAGCTGGCCGTGGCGAGCTGCGCTTCGCCCCCGACGGGCCGCTGCGCGACCTGCGCGGAGAGAGCTGGCGGGTGAAGGGCGACCGGGCGGCCCTCGACCTCGCCGTGGAGGGGGCCGAGGTGAGCAGCGCCACCTATCCGGACGCCCTGAATCGCCTGTGGTCGGCGCTCAGCTGTCCCCACTCCGGGGATGTGCTCGCGTCGGCCGAGCTCGGGTTCGAGTTCGTGGACTGGGGCGGCTCGGACCACGTGGGCGGCGGCAGCCACGGGTCGCTGCACCGCGAGGACTCCGAGGGGGTGCTCCTGCTGTGCGGCGTGGAGGCCGGCGAGCGCGAGCAGTGGGCCCTTACCGACGTGGTTCCGCTGGTGCTCGAGCATTTCCGTCTACCTTCCTCCGCGTGAGCAGGGACGTCCACGTGCGTGTGCGCGCCGGCCTGCGCCGTCCGCACAACTGGATCCAGCTGCTGAAGTTCTGCGCGGTCGGAGCGTCGGGCTACGCGGTGAACCTGGCCGTGTTCTACGTCTGCGTCCACGTGCTGGGCCTCCACTACCTGGAGGCCGCCACGCTCGCGTTTGTCGTCGCGGTGACCAACAACTTCTGGTGGAACCGCCACTGGACGTTCGGCGCGGGCAGCGGCAGCGCCCGATTCCAGGCTCCTCGCTTCTTCGCGGTGAGCATCGTCGCGTTCCTGTTCGCCGCGCTGATGCTCGAGCTGCTGGTCAGCCTCGCGGGGCTGCCCGAGGTGGCAGCCCAAGCGATCGCCATCGTGGCCGCCACGCCGCTCAACTTCATCGGGAACAAGATGTGGAGCTTCGCGCTCGAACTCGCACGGCAGTAGCCGCGCTCGTGGCCCTGGCGGCACTGGCCGCGCCGGCCGCCGCGGGTGCGCAGGAGCTGAAGCTCCCGTCGTCGCAGACCGAGCCGCCGCCCGGGTTCGAGCGCAGCGCGGCCGAGGTCAAGCGGATCGCGGGGCGCGCCACGAAGGTGCGAGCCGAACGCGGCCTCGATCCCAGCGCCTACACCCGCGGCGCCGGGCGCTGGCAGGTGAGCTTCTTTCGCGCCAAGCGGGAGATCGTGCAGGTGCACGTGGACGACCGCAGCGGGCGCATCGTCGAGCAGTGGAGCGGCGACCAGGTGGCGTGGCGGATGGCGCGCGGGTACCCCGGCGCATTCGGGCGCAAGCTCAACGCGCCCTACGTGTGGATTCCGCTCTGCCTGTTCTTCCTGATCCCCTTCCTCGACTTCCGGCGGCCCCTGCGCCTGCTGCACCTCGACCTGGTCGTGCTGCTCGGCTTCGGCGTGTCCCACGTGTTCTTCAACCGCGGCGAGATCGGATTGTCGGTGCCGCTCGTCTACCCCGTGCTGCTGTATCTGCTCGCGCGCACACTGTGGGCCGGCTTTCGGCCGCGGGAGCGCGTGGGCCGGCTCGTACCCCACGTGCCGCTTTCGTGGCTCGCGGTGTTGCTGGTGTTCCTGGTCGCCTTCCGCGTTGGCCTGAACGTGGTCGACTCGAACGTGATCGACGTCGGCTACGCCGGCGTGATCGGGGCGGACCGCATCGTCGACGGCGACGAGCTCTACGGCGACGGCTTCTCCGACGACGTGGAGAAGGGCGACACCTACGGCCCGTTCAACTACCTGGTCTACGTGCCCTTCGAGCAGACGATGCGGTGGAGCGGGGCGTGGGACGACCTGGCTGCCGCCCACGCCGCGGCGATCGCCTTCGACCTGCTTGCGATCGGGGGGCTGTTGCTATTGGGGCGGGCCATGCGCGCCGGGCGCGAGGGCAGGACCCTGGGGCTGGCGTTGGCCTATGCGTGGGCGGCCTTTCCCTACACGGCCTTCGTGCTCGAGACCAACGCCAACGACACGCTGGTGGCGCTCGCCTGCATCGGGGCGATGCTCGGCTTCGCCCTGCGTTCCGCGTCGTTCGCGGGCGTGAGCGTGGGGCTGGGCGCGGCGGCGAAGTTCGCTCCGCTGGCGCTCGCTCCCCTCTTCGCCCGCCGCTCGGCGCCCGTCTTCGTGCTGGCGCTGGTGCTGACCGTGGTGCTGGCCGTGGCGCCCTTCGTGCCCGACGGCGGCCTGCGCGAGATCTACGACCGCACCGTCGGCTACCAGGCCGGGCGGGACTCGCCGTTCAGCGTCTGGGGCCAGGCCGAAACGCTCGACTGGCTACATACCGCGGTCAAGGCGGCGGCCGCGGCGCTCGCCCTGCTGGTGGCCTTCGTTCCCCGTCGCGCCGGTGAGCGCCAGGTCGCCGCGCTGGCGGCGGCGGTGCTGATCGCTCTGCAGCTGACGGCCGTGCACTGGTTCTACCTCTACATCGTGTGGTTCCTGCCGCCGCTGCTGGTGGCGGTGTTCGGCGCCTACCGCGAGGCCGGCACCAGCAGTTGCTCGATGGAGGTGGCGAGCCCCTCGGAGTCGCCCTCGACCAGCACGGCGTTGAGCCAGGGATCTTCGTCGGAGGTCTCGAAGCGCACGTGGGTGAGCGTCAGGAAGCGTTCGAGCGCCTGCTCGCGCTTGACCCCGATCACGCCGCCGCGCGGCCCGGTCATGCCCACGTCGGTCACGTAGGCGGTGCCGCCCGGCAGCACGCGGGCGTCCGCGGTGGGCACATGGGTGTGAGTGCCCACGCAGGCCAGCGCACGCCCGTCCACGTGCCAGCCCATCGCCACCTTCTCGCTCGTGGCCTCGGCGTGCATGTCCACCAGCACGGCGTCGGCGCGGCCGCGCAGATCGGCGAGCAGCGCGTCGGCTTCCGCGAAGGGCGAGCGCACGGCGCTGAGGAACACCTGCCCGGAGAGGTTGATCACGCCCAGCCGCTTCCCGCCGGCCTCCACGACGGTGTGCCCGCGGCCCGGACTGCCCTTCGGGTAGTTGGCGGGCCGCACGATGCGCGACTCCTGATCGAGGTACTCGTAGACCTCGCGGTGGCGGTAGGCGTGATTTCCGAGCGTGATGGCGTCGGCGCCCATCTCGAACAGCTCGAGAGCCGTCTTTCGGGTGATGCCCACGCCCCCGGCCGCGTTCTCGCCGTTCACCACCACGAAGTCCGGCCGGTGGAGCTCGCGCAGGCCGGGCAGCAGGCCGGCCAGCGTCCGCCGCCCGAGGCCGGCCACCACGTCTCCCACGAAAATGAGCTTCATCGCGCCCGATTCTGCCAATCTGGGCGCGGGTGGCGACTGCGACCGAAACCACACTTGCTGCTCATGGGCTGGTCAAGCGCTTCGGCGAGCGTGTCGCGCTGCGCGGAGTAACGCTCTCGGCGGGCCCCGGCGAGCTGGTGGCGGTGATCGGGCCCAACGGCGCAGGCAAGACGACGTTGCTCTCGATCCTGGCCGGCATACAGCGACCGGACGAGGGCACGGTCGATGTCGGTCAAAGCCGGGTCGGCTGGGTGCCGCAGCAGCCGGCGCTCTACAGCAAGCTGACCGTGCGCGAGAACCTGACCCTCTTCGCTCGTTTGGAGCGCTGCCCCGATCCGCGCCAGACGGTCGAGCGCATGCTCGAGCTGACCGGCCTGGGCGACCGGGCGGACGATCAGGTGGGGGTGCTCTCCGGCGGCAACCGCCAGCGAGTGAACATCGCGATCGGGCTGCTGGCCGAGCCCGAGGTGCTGCTGCTCGACGAGCCGAGCTCGGCGCTCGACCCGCGCCAGCGCGAGCGCCTCTGGGAGTTCATCCTGCGCCTGGCCGGCGAGGGGACCACCGTCCTCTACGCCACCCATCACATACAGGAAGCCGATCGCTACGCGAGCCAGCTGATCGTGCTGGCGGACGGCGAGCGCGTGTTCGCGGGCTCGCCGGGCGAGCTCGAGCGAGCCACCGGCACCACCGGCCTCGACTTCGAGCACGCCTTCGTCGAGTTCCTGCGCCAACAGGGGCACTGAGCGCCGGTGCGCTGGCTGCTGGGAAAGGACCTGCGCATCCTCAAGCGCTCGCCGATGCTGGTGGGACTGCTCGTGATCTACCCGGTGGTGATCGCGGTGCTGATCGGCTTCGCGCTCTCGCGCGGCCCGGACAAGCCCGAGGTGGCGTTCTACAACGGGCTCTCGGACGGAGCCACGGTGGAGCTCGGCGGCCAGGAGATCGACCTCACCGAGCAGGGCAGCCGCCTGTTCGACGAAATCGACCCCGTCCCGACCGACAGCCGCGAGGAGGCGATTCAGAAGGTGCGCGACGGCGAGGTGCTCGGCGCGCTGATCATCCCGGACGACCTGGCCTCCAACCTGCAGTCGACGCTCGAGCCCGGGACGGTGGAGGTGTTCTACAACGCCGAGGACCCGGCCAAGAAGGAGTTCGTGGAGAACACCATCGAGGCCCAGGTGCAGCAGGCCAACGCCGCGTTGACCAAGCGCATCGCCGTCGAGGCCCTCGATCTACTCGATCTGATCTCCGACGGCGGCTCGTACAGCTTCCTGGGCCAGGACTTCGACGTGCTCGGCCTGGTCCGCGCCGAGCGCATCCTGTCGGAGGCGCGCAAGGAGCTGCCCGCGGACTCCCCCCAGCGCGACGAGCTCGACCGCGTGCTCGCCTTCAGCAAGCTGGCTCGCGAGAACCTCGCCTTCTCCGACGAGGTGCTCGGGGTGGTGGGCGAGCCGATCCAGGTGAAGGCCAAGGCGCTCGAGGGCGGCAGCACCTCCCTCAGCGCCTTCGCCGTGGCCCTCGCGGGCGCGGTGTCGCTCATGTTCATCACACTGCTGCTGGCCGCCGGCCTGCTCGCCATCGAGCGCGAGGAGAACGCGTTCGCGCGGCTGGTGAGGGGGCTCGTGTCCCAGACCGCGCTGCTGGCCGAGAAGGGCGGCCTCGCGGCCCTGTGCTCCACCGCGGTGTGCATGCTGATGCTGGCCGGGCTGGGGCTGTTCGTGGATCTCGACTGGGGCCGGGTGCCGCTCTGGCTGGCCGCGGTGGCCGCGGGGGCGCTGGCCTTCGCCGCTCTCGGGCTGGCCATCGGAGTGCTCACGCGCGAGGTGCGCGCGGCCTCGCTGCTCGCCTTCATGCTCGCCCTGCCGCTGGCCTTCCTCGCCCTGGTGCCCTCGGGAGCGGTGGCGCCGGGGCTGTTCGACGTAATCAGGGCCATCTCCGCCGTCTTCCCGTTCAAGGCCACGCTCGACGCGCTCGACGCCGCGCTCAACGATGCGGGTGGGCTGGCGGGCCCGCTCGTGCACCTGGGCGTGCTGGTGCTGGCCTTCGGCGCGCTGGCCCGGTTGGGCCTGCGGCGCCTCGCCTAGGCGCCGAACTCGAAGCGAACGCGGCGGTCGCGCGACGCGTTGCAGGTCATGCGGGCGAACTCCTCGCCCAGTCGCCGTACCCGGCAGGTGTAGCCACCGCGCTTGCAGATCGGCTCGCAGCGGCCCCAGTCCCCGTTCCAGAAGCGCCGGACCATCCGCCGCGCGGTTGGGCGGCAGCGGGTCCGCTGGGTGCGGATGTCGAACACGCCCGCTCCGAAGACCTGCTTCTGGGTGAAGATCGGCTGGTTTCCCTGATGCCCGCGGGGGAAGCCGTAGTTCCCGCAATCGGCGGCCGCTGCGGGGCCCGCACTGAGAGCGAGAAGGACGAGGGCGACGGTGATGGTGGCCAGAGCCTTCATGTGCGGAATCGTACGACCAATCGCGCACGCGTGGAGGTCTCACGGACTAACCTGACCAGGGTGAGCTTTCCCGCGACCCGCCTTCGCCGACTGCGCAAGACCGGCGTGCTGCGCGACATGGTGCGCGAGACCGAGCTCACGGCCGCGCACCTCGTCCAGCCATTGTTCGTGCAGCTCGGCAGCGGCGAGCGCACCCCGGTCGAGGCTATGCCCGGCGTCGAGCGGTTGTCCATCTCCCAGACGGTCGAGGAGGCGGGGGAGCTCCACGCCCTCGGCGTGCCTGCGGTTCTGCTCTTCGGTGTGCCGGTGGAGAAAGACGACGAGGGCTCGGGCGCCTACGACGACGAGGGCGTGGTGCAGCTGGCCGTGCGCGCGATCAAGGAGGCCCACCCCGAGCTCGTGGTGATCACCGACGTCTGTCTCTGCGCCTATACCTCGCACGGCCATTGCGGCGTCGTGCTCGAGGACGGCACCGTCGACAACGACGTCTCACTCGAGCTGCTGGCCAGGACGGCGATCTCCCACGCGCGCGCCGGCGCGGACGCCGTGGCGCCGAGCGACATGATGGACGGCCGGGTCGGCGCCCTGCGCACGCGGCTCGACTCCGAGGACTTCAAGGACCTGCCCATCGTTGCCTACTCGGCCAAGTTCGCCTCCGCCTACTACGGGCCGTTTCGCGAGGCCGCCGGCTCGGCGCCCGCGTTCGGCGACCGGCGCAGCTACCAGATGGATCCCGCCAACGCCGAGGAGGCCGTGCGCGAGGCCCTGCTCGACGTGAGCGAGGGGGCCGATGTGGTGATGGTCAAGCCCGCGTTGCCCTACCTCGACGTCGTGCGGCGCGTGAAGGAGGCCACGCGTGTGCCGGTGGCCGCATACAACGTGAGCGGCGAATACGCGATGGTCAAGGCCGCGGCGGCCGCGGGCTACATCGACGAGCGAGCCGTAGTACTGGAGACGCTCACCGCCATTCGCCGGGCGGGCGCCGACATCGTGATCTCCTACCACGCAAAGGACGTGGCCCAGTGGCTGCGATAGCCAAGACCCGCTCGCGCAAGGACGGCTCGGCCGTCCCGCTCGACGAGACCGACAAGAAGCTGCTGAACCTCCTGCAGGGGAGCTTCCCCATGGCCGAGCGCCCCTTCGCCGGGGTCGCGGAGCTCGCCGGACTCTCCGAGGCCGAGGTCCTGACCCGGACCAAGCGCCTGCTGGACGAGCGGATCATCCGCGAGATCACGCCGATCTTCGATACACGCGTGCTCGGCTACAGCTCGATGCTTGTGGCGGCGAAGGTCGATCCCGAGCACCCCTGGCGCGCGGCCAAGATCATCAACTCCCATCCCGGCGTATCGCACAACTACCTGCGCGACCACGACTTCAACCTGTGGTTCACGATCGCCACCGAGCCCGGCTCCAAGCTGGGGGTCCAGGGCACCCTCGACGTGCTCGCCGGCCTGACCGGGGCCGAGTCGGTGCGCCAGCTGCCGACGCTGCGGCTGTTCAAGATCCGCATGGACCTCGAGATGGAGAAGGGCACCGAGACGCTGGCGGCGGTGGCCCAAGCGGTCGAGCCAATGGAGCCCGAGGCCATCGAGCTGTCCGAGCGCGACGTGGCCGTAATCCGCGCCACCCAGGGCCCGATGGAGGCGGTGTCCGAGCCCTTCGCCCGCGCGGCGGCCGAGCTCGACCTGCCCGTGCCCGAGCTGCTCGAGCACCTCGAGGACATGCGCGAGCGCCGGGCGCTGCGCCGCGTGGCCGCCATCCTCTTCCATCGCCGCGCGGGCTTCTCGGCCAACGGAATGGGCGTGTGGAAGGTGCCCGAGGAGCGCATCCTCGAGCTCGGGCCGCGGATGTCGTCCTTCCGCGGCATCTCGCACTGCTACCAGCGTCCGACCTATCCTGACTGGCCCTACTCGGTCTTCACGATGGCTCACGGGCGCTCCAAGGAGGAGTGCGACGCCATCCTCGACTCGATCGCCGCGGACACCGGCATCGAGGAGCGCCGCACCCTGTACTCGTCGACCGAGTTCAAGAAGATCCGGCTTCGCTACTTCACCGACGAGCACGCGAAGTGGGAAGCGCAACACGCGTAGAAGCACGGTCGGCCGAGGCGTACGCCCGGGCGGTCGACCTGCTGCCGGGGGGCGTCAACTCGCCGGTCCGCGCCATGCGCTCGATCGGGCGCGATCCGGTCTTCGTGGCCCGCGGCGAGGGCGCGGAGCTGATCGACGTCGACGGCAACCGCTACGTCGACTGGATGCTCTCGTGGGGCCCGCTGATCGCCGGGCACGCCCACCCCGAGGTGGTGGAGGCGGTGGCCGCCGCAGCCGCCGCGGGCACCAGCTTCGGCGCCCCCACCGAGGCCGAGGTGGAGCTGGCCGCGGAGGTGGCCGAGCGCGTGCCGAGCGCCGAGATGGTGCGCATGACCTCGTCGGGCACGGAGGCGGCGATGAGCGCGCTGCGCCTGGCTCGCGCGGCCACCGGGCGCGACAAGATCCTCAAGTTCTCCGGGGCCTACCACGGCCACGTCGACGGCCTGCTGGCCGAAGCGGGGTCCGGGCTCGCGACAGCCGGCATCCCCGTCGTCGCCCGGGGTCACCGCCGCGCAGGCGGCGGACACGATCATCGTGCCCTGGAACGACCCCGAGGCGCTGCCGGTCGGCGAGTTCGCGGCCATCGTGTGCGAGCCCTATCCCGCCAACATGGGCCTCGTGCCCCCGCGGGAGGGCTTCCTGGGCAAGCTGCGCGAGCTGGCCGACGAGACCGGGTCGCTGCTGGTGTTCGACGAGGTGATCTCCGGCTTTCGGGTGGCGCGCGGCGGCGCTCAGGAGCGCGAGGGCGTGATCCCCGACCTGACCGTCCTGGGCAAGGTCATCGGCGGGGGAGTGCCGGCCGCGGCCTACGCGGGGCGGCGCGACCTGATGGAGCGCATCGCGCCCGCGGGAGACGTCTACCAGGCCGGAACGCTGTCGGGCAACCCGCTGGCCACCGCCGCCGGGCTCGCCACGCTGCGCCTGCTCGACGGGGCCGCGTACGCGCGGCTGGACGAGCTCACCCGCTCGCTGGCCGCGGCCCTCCAAGGCGCCGTCGCGGACGCCGGCGTGCCGGCGCAGGTGGTGTGGACCACCGGACTGCTGACGCTGTTCTTCTCCGAGGAGCCGGTGCGCGACTACGCGGGCGCCCAGCGCTGCGACACCGAGCGCTACGGCGCCTTCTGCCGCGCCATGCTCGAGCGTGGCGTCTACCTGCCGCCCTCGCAGTTCGAGGCCTGGTTTCCGTCGCTGGCTCACGGCGACTCCCACGTGGAGCGCACGGTGGACGCGGCGCGAGCCGCCCTGGAGACACTGTGAGCGGGAGCGTTCACGACGAGATCGTGGCCGCCGCCGATCCGGCGCTTGCGCCCTATGCGCGGCACGAGCCGCCCGCGCCGCGCTTCGGCCCCGAGCTCGGCGAGCGCCTCTTCGTGCTCGAGGCGGTGTACGAGGGCTACCTGCTGCACTACGGCGCGCCGCGCCTGTTCGAGGGGATGGACGATGACCTGCGCCTGCTGGCGGGCGACGCCCTCTACGCGCTCGGGTTGGCCCGGCTCGCGGAGAACGGCGACCTGCCCGCCGTGACCGAGCTGGCGGACCTGATCTCCGGCTCGGCACGCGCTCACGCGGAGGGCCGCGGGGGGGAGGCTGAGGCGCTCTGGGATGCCTCTGGCGAGCGTACTCACGCCCGCGTAGGGATAGGCTGCGCTCCGTCTGGTGGGGCGGCGCCAATCGTGTCGCCCGACACCATGTTGGCACTAGCCTTGTCTAGGCCTCAGAATGGATATTGACCGTGGCCGATCCTCCTAAGTTCGACAAGAAGTCTCGCTATACCGAAGGTCGCGGTATCGCCGGTGCCTACGAGGGCGAGACCGTCACCCGCCGGCGCCTCATGGAGGGCGCGGCCCAGCTGTACGGCGCCGTAGCGGTGGCCGCGATCGCCCTACCCGGGCTGGGCTTCGCGATCGGGCCGCTGCTCGAGAAGAGCCAGCCGTCGCGCTGGCAGGACCTCGGCCCCGAGGACGACTTCAACATCGAGGCCTACGTCCCGCGTACCTTCAACATCGCCCCCGAGGTGGGCGACCCGGGCAAGAGCACGGTCTACGTCCGCCGGTTCGACCCCGAGCGCGACACCGTGGTGAAGGGGCAGGACGCCCAGCCCTACGTGGCCATCTCCACCCGCTGCACGCACGTGGGCTGCCCGGTGCGCTACATCCAGGCCTCGCAGAAGTTCGTCTGCCCCTGCCACGGCGGCGTCTACGGCTTCCAGGGTCAGGTCGAGGGTGGCCCGCCGGTGCGCCCGCTCGACCGCTTCTACACCCGGGTGGAGAGCGGCCGTGTTGAGATGGGCGACCGCTTCTCGGTCAACTCCGAATTCGAGCGCTTCTCACCGCGCGACCCGTCGAACCACCTCGACGGACTCTGGCAATACCTCTACCCATCGAGGCCGACCACATGAAGCTCCCCACTCCCCCACTTCCCAAGGCGCTGCGCCCCGCCCCCAAGCGACCGGGTCAGGACCGCGACCGCAACGGCGGAAACGGCAACGGCAACGGGCGCAACGGCGGACCCGCGACCAAGCCCACCCCCGCGGATCACGCCGTCGAGGGCGCGGCCAGCGCCATCGGCTGGGTCGACGAGCGCACGGGCGCCAGCCCGTTCCTGCGCGGGTTCCTCTATCGCAAGGTCCCGAAGGGCACCAACTGGTTCTACACGCTGGGCTCGGCCACGATGTTCGCCTTCCTCTCTCAGGCCATCACCGGAGTGTTCCTGGCCATGTACTACGAGCCCGACCCGACACGCGCCTACGCGTCGGCCTCGCGGATCACCAACGAGGTATTCCTCGGCGAGTTCGTGCGCGGCATGCACAAGTGGGGCTCCACGGTGATGATCATCCTGATCTTCATGCACATGGGCCGTACCTTCTTCTTCGGCGCCTACAAGTACCCGCGCGAGCTCAACTGGGTGATCGGCGTCGTCCTGCTGGTGCTCACCCTGGCGATGGGTCTCACCGGCTATCTGCTGCCGTTCGACCAGCGGTCCTTCTGGGCCACGGTCGTGGCGGTGAACATCAATGCGTCCGGACCGGTCGTAGGCCCCTACCTGGCCGACTTCCTGCGCGCCGGCGCCGAGTTCGGGCCCACCACGATCAGCCGCTTCTACGCGCTGCACATGCTGGCCATTCCGGGCCTGATCGCGGCGCTGATCGGCGCGCACCTCTACCTCGTCGCCAAGCTCGGCACCACCGCGCCGCCGTGGTTGAAGGCCGAGAAGAAGGAGCTCCTCACGGAGGAGGTGTGATCGCCCGGTGAACGCACGCGAGCGCGAGGAGTACCTGCGCGAATACTCGATCCTGAAGACCCAGGGTCACCCGTTCTTCCCCTATGCGGTGGCCAAGGACGGCGCGATGGCCGCGATCACGGTCGGCGTGATCATCCTCATGGCGATCCTCTTCGGCGCCGAGCTCGGCCCCAAGGCCGACCCGACCACCACCACCTATACCCCGCGCCCCGAGTGGTACTTCTTCTTCCTGTTCGAGCTGCTGCGCGTGGTCAAGCCGCCCGAGCTGGTGTTCCTCGCGACGATCGGCATCCCGACCATCTGCCTGATGCTGCTGATCATGCTGCCGTTCTTCGATCGCAACCCCGAGCGCAACCCGGTGCGGCGCCCGATCGCCACCACGGCCGGCATCGCGGTGATCTGCGCCATGGCCTACCTGACCGTGGAGGGCGCGCTCGCCGGGGCGCCGACCGAGATCGACCTGGCCACGGCGCCGCAGTACGAGGAGGGCAAGGAGATCACGGCCAGCTCGGGCTGCCTGGCGTGCCACAAGATCGGCGAGAACGGGGGAGCCCTGGGGCCCAACCTCACAGACGTGGGCCAACGCCTCGGTCCCCAGGCGATCGCACGCACGCTCGTGAACCCCACGGCGCCGATGCCGTCGTATCAGTCGTTCCTCGACGAGAACCCCAAGCAGTTCGACAAGCTCGTCGAGTACGTCGCGTCTCTCAAGGCGGAGTAGGCCCTCCGTGAGCACCGGGCACCCCCGCGTCCGGCACGCTGCCGGAACCGCAGGTCCGCGCGATGTTCGACCGGATCGCGCGGGTCTACGACCGCATGAACTCGGTGATGACCGCCGGAATGCATCACCGCTGGCGCGAGCGGGCCGTGGACCGCGCGCAGGTCGCCCCCGGGGCGCGGGCCCTCGACGTGGCCACCGGCACCGGCGACCTGGCGGTGGAGCTGGCCGGGCGGGGAGCGTCGGTGGTGGGACTCGACTTCTCCGAGGGCATGCTCGATCTGGCGCGAGCCAAGGCCCCGGAGATCGACTGGGTGCAGGGCAACGCGCTCGATCTCGCCTACGGCGACGGGGAGTTCGACGCGGTCACCGTCGGTTTCGGAGCCCGCAACTTCGCCGATCTCGACCTCGGGCTGCGCGAGATGACGCGCGTGGCCAGCCCTGGTGGGCGGGTCGTGATCCTCGAGATCACCACGCCCGAGCGCCCGCCGCTGTCGTGGTTCTTTCGCCTCTGGTTCGATCGCGCCATACCTGCGCTCGGGCGGCTGGCCGACTCCGAGGCCTACACCTACCTGCCCTCCAGCGTGCGGCGCTTCCCCGGCGCGGAGGAGCTCGGCGCGCGGATGGCCGCCGCGGGGTTGGACGACGTCCGCTGGATGCTGACCGCGGGCGGGATCATCGCCATCCACTCGGGCGTCCGGCGGGCATGAACACGACCCAGGCCCAACTGGGAGCGGTGCTGGCGGCGGGCGGGCCCGAGCTCGCGCGTCTGCTCGAGAGCACCGAGGAGCGCCTGGCCCAGGTGGCGGAGGGCCACGGTGCGGAGCTCGCCCGGCACGCCACGGGGACCCTGCTGGCGGGCGGCAAGCGCCTGCGGCCCATGCTCGTGTTCCTCTGCGCCGGGCGTGGGGACGGCCGGCTGGTCCGGGCCGCCGCCGCGGTGGAGCTGCTCCACATGGCCACTCTCGTGCACGACGACGTGCTCGACCGCGCGGCGCTGCGCCGCGGGCACCCCACCGTGTTCGCGGAGGGCGGCCGGCCGGCGGCCACCGCCACGGGCGACCTGCTCTTCTCCCGCGCCTTCGCCGAGCTGGCCGCGACCGGCAGCCCGGATGCGGTGCGCGCGCTGTCCACCGCCTCGTCGGCGCTGGCCCAGGGTGAGCTGATGCAGCGCGCGGATGCCTGGCGAGTCGACGTGACGCCCGAGCGCTACCTCGAGCGATGCCGGCTCAAGACGGCGAGCCTGTTCGAGGCGTCGTGCCGGCTGGGCGCCCTGTTCGCGGATCCCCCCGCGGCGCCCGGGCCGCTCGGGCGCTTCGGCGAGCAGATCGGGCTGGCCTTCCAGATGCTCGACGACGTGCTCGACGTCTCGGGGCCGCCCGAGCGCACCGGCAAGCCGCGCGGCGCGGACCTGCTCGACGGGACGGTCACGCTCCCCCTGATCCTCGCGCTGCGCCGCGACCCCGGGCTGGGCGATCTCGAGCCTGGCCTGAGCCCGGCGCGCGCGGAGCAGGTGTGCGACCGCATCGTCGACACCGGAGCTCTCGAGCAGGCGCGCGGGCAGGCGCTCGGCCACGTGGCCGAGGCCAAGGCGGGCGTGCAGAGCCTCGACCTGGAGCCCGATCGCAAGCGGGCCCTGGAGCTGGTGGCCGACGGTGTTGTGGAGCGCTACGCGTAGAGCTCGGCCGCGCCAGGCGGCGCAGCCGGCCTAGAAGTCTTCTACGAGAATCGCGTCGGCCTGGAGCGCGCCCACGAAGCGGTCGATCTCCTCAGCCATGTTCGCGCGCATCAGGCGCTTGTAGTCGCGGGCGAGCGCGTCGGCGCCGCGGTCGAGCTCCTCGTCGAAGCACTCCACGGTGTCCTGGGCGAAGATGCCCTCGCGGTACACGTCGCAGTTGGGGCAGTGGAGCAGGACGTTCCAATTCTCGGGGCCCGACTCGTCCCACTGAACGGGGTACACGAGCTCCGAAGTGCACTCGATGCAGACGTGCAGCTCCTGGTGGCCCTCGGCGGGCGGATGCGCGGGAGCCTTGGAGCATTCCTCGACGGAAGCCGCGGCGCTGACAAGCTCGTCGGTCTCCCGGAAGTAGACCACTTCGATGGTCTTCCCGCTGGGTAGAACTACGCGCTTGACGTAGTGGATCTGTTCGTCGTGGCTTTCCATATCACGCTCTGATCCCGGTATCGGCACCGCGCGCACGAACTTGACAAAAACTTTGCGGTTGTGCGTGAGACGGTTCAGCCGGCGCGACCCGGGCCGCCCTCGTAGCGCGACTCGGTGGCCTGGGCCTGGCGGTGGTAGTGGCTGCCCAGGTCGGGGTGGCCGTACGGCCGCTCGGCCGGGCGGTCGAGCGTCATGAAGGAGAGCTGAGCGATCGGCTTGCCCGGCCACAGGATGATCGGGACCCGCGTGAGGTTGGTGATCTCGAGCGTGAGGGTGCCCTTGAAGCCCGGGTCGACGAACCCCGCGGTGGCGTGCACGATCAGGCCGAGCCGGCCGAGGCTCGACTTGCCCTCGATCCGGGCCACGATGTCGTCGGGCAGCTCGACCCACTCGCTGGTCGCGCCCAGCACGAACTCACCCGGGTGGATGACGAAGGACTGATCCTCCTCGATCTCCACGTGCTCGGTCACCCCCTGGGGAGGCTCGGCCAGATCGATGGCCGACAGCTTGTGGTTGTGGAAGACGCGGAAGGAACGGCCCAGGCGCAGGTCGACGCTTGCCGGCTGGACCATGGCCGGGTCCCACGGGTCGATCGCGATACGGCCCTCGTCCACCAAGCGGCGGATCGTTCCGTCGGACAGCACCGAGCTCGTCATCCTCGCAATCCTGCCAATCGCGGGCGACACACGCTAGCCCCGCTACCATGAGCCAAGTCATGTGGACTCCCGGCCCGCTCGAGATCATCATCATCCTGGTCATCGTGCTGATCATCTTCGGCCCCAAGCGCCTGCCCGATCTGGGGCGCTCGATGGGCCGTGGCATGCGCGAGTTCAAGGACTCGGTCACCGGTAAGGACAAGGACGAGCTGCCCGAGGGCGCCGTCGACCAGCCCGATCCGGCCACGACCACCACCACCACGACCAGCGCGGCTTCCGAGCAGAAGTCCTAGCGCCCGGCCGCGAAGCTCATGCGGCGCATGAGGCCTATTGACCACGAGGACCGGCTTTCGGTCATCGACCATCTGGACGAGCTGCGCAGCCGCCTCATCGTCTGCGCCATCGCCTTCATCGCGGCCTGGGCGCTCACCGGCTGGCAGAACCACCTCGTCCTGGAGATCGTCAACAAGCCGCTGCCCGACGGCATAGAGCCGATCACGCTGGGTCCTGCCGAGGCCTTCTACACCACGCTCACCAACGCGGCCTACGCCGCGCTTCTGATCTCGCTTCCGGTGATCCTCTATCAGCTGTACGCCTTCCTGCTTCCCGCCTTCAGCCCCGGCGAGCGGCGGGTGGCCACGCCGTTGCTGTTGCTGGTGCCGGTGCTCTTCGTGACGGGCGTCGTGTTCTGCTACTTCATCGTGCTCACGCCGGCGCTCGACTTCCTGCTGAACTTCAACGCCGACGAGTTCAACACACAGGTCCGGGCGCGCGACTACTACTCGTTCGTGACACTGCTGATGCTCGCGATGGGCATCGGCTTCCAGATCCCCGTGGGCGTGCTGGCGGCCTGCAAGCTGGGCATCACCAACGCCGAGAAGCTGCGCCGCTCGCGGCGGTACGCGATCGTCGCCATCGTGGTCCTGGCATCGCTGCTGCCCACGCTCGATCCGCTCACGCTCGTGCTCGAGTCGATTCCGCTCTACCTGCTCTTCGAGCTCTCGATCGTGATGGCGGCGGCCTGGGGCCGGCCGGTCGGCGATTCGGGCGAGGTGTCCGATCAGCCCGCCACCGAGGGCTCTGGCTAGTGCCGTCGGTCCACTAGCCTTCCGCGACGCATGCTCTTCGACCTGAGAGGACGCCGCCGCCGCGCGGTTCAGGCCACCTATCTGACGCTTGCAGTGCTGATGGGCGGCGGCCTCGTGCTGTTCGGAATCGGCGGTGACGTGTCGGGTGGGCTCTTCGACGCGTTCGGCGGGCGCGACAGCAGCGGCGGCGACGCCACCGCCCAGATCGAGGAGAGAATCGATCGCCAGGAGCAGCGCCTGCGGGCCTCCCCGGAGAACGAGGCCCTGCTGGCCGGGCTGGTCCGGCTCAACTACCAGGCCGCGACGAGCCAGATCGAGCAGGGAGCGTCCACGTTCCCCGCCGCGTCCAAGGACGAGCTGCGCCGGGCCGGCGCCTACTGGGAGCGCTACGTGGAGGCCACCGACGGCGACCCGGACCCGAGCCTGGCCCGGCTGGCGCTGCAGGCCTACGCGCCGGGGGCGCTCAACCAGCCGGGTAAGGCCAAGGAGGCCGTGCGCATCATCGCCGCGGACTCCAACGACACCCAGACCTACCTCCTGTTGGTGCAGTACGCCACCCTCGCCGGCGACGAGCGTCTGGCCGGGCTGGCCGGGCAGAAGGCCGTCGATCTGGCGCCCAAGAACGCCCGCAAACAGGTCGAGAAGCAGGTGCGTCAGCTCAAGAAAGCGTCTGCCGCGCAGCAGACACCGGACAGCTGACGTACGCTTTCGGCTCGCGACCTGCCGTGGGGCGCGAGGGACCCACAAGCACTACCCCAGGGAGAAGAGTGAACTTCCAGATAGAAGACGAGGCCATCGACGACTCGACCCACGTGATCGAACTGGGCGGAGAGGTCGACCTCTACACCGCGCCCGAGTTCAAGGAACGCATGGTCGAGTTGATCGAATCGGGCAAGAAGCAGATCGTGGTCGATCTATCCAAGGCCACGTTCATCGACTCGACCACGCTCGGCGTATTGGTGGGCGGGGTGAAGCGCCTGCGCCCGGCGGGGGGCTCACTGGCCCTCGTGTGCACCGACGACAACATCACGAAGATCTTCGAGATCACCGGTCTCGACCGCGTCTTTCCGATTCACGCCTCGCGCGAAGAGGCGCTCGCCGCGGTAAACAGCGGAGACTAGAATCGGCTCCTGCGGGCCGTTAGCTCAATTGGCAGAGCAGGAGACTCTTAATCTCAAGGTTGTAGGTTCGATTCCTACACGGCCCATTTGAACGAGGTCCTCACAACCGAGCTGGGCTCACTCGACGGCCGCATCACTCCCTCGGGCGAGATGACGATTCCCGCCACCGACGAGGGCCTCCTGCGCGGCGACGGCGTCTTCGAGGTGATTCGCGTCTACGACGGCACGCCGTTCGCGCTCACCGACCACCTCGACCGGCTGGAGCGCTCGGCGGCGAACCTGCGCCTCCCGGAGGTCTTCCGGCCCGAGCTCGAGACGGAGATCCCCGAGCTCCTCGAGGCACGCGGCGGCACGCAGTTCGACGGCGTCCTTCGGATCGTGATCACCCGCGGGGGCCGGCGGCTGCTGTTCACCGAGCAGGCCGCGGCCATGCGGCCGGGCGTGCGCCTGGGAGTGGTCACCTACGCCCCCACCCGGGTGCTCGACGGCATCAAGTCGCTCTCCTACGGCGCCAACATGCTCTGCTCGCGCCTGGCCCGCGAACGCGGCTTCGACGAGGCGCTGCTGGTCACGCCACACGGCCGCGCCCTCGAGGCCCCGACGTCGACCATGTTCTGGGTCGCCGGCGACGGCGCGCTCTGCACACCGCCGCTCGAGGAGCACATCCTCGCTTCGATCACCCGCGACCGGGTCGTCCGGCTGCTGGACGTGGAGGAGCGTTCGTGCCCGCTCGACGACCTGCTCGGCGCGAGCGAGGCCTTCCTCGCGTCAACGATCCGGGAGGTGCAGTCGATCGGCGCCGTCGAGGAGACCGAGTTCGAAGAGGGCCCGCGTACGCGCGAGGCGGCCGCGGCCTTCCGCGCCCACGTCGAGCAAGAGCTCGCGCGCAGCGTCTAATTGCCGCGCGTCGTCACGGTCATCGGCAACCGCCCGCAGTTCGTGAAGGCCGCCGCGGTCTCCCGGCTCCTGCGTGAGCGCCACGAGGAGTTGATCGTTCACACTGGCCAGCACTACGACGACGAGCTCTCGCAGATCTTCTTCGACGAGCTCGGCGTGCCGGCGCCCGACCGCGAGCTCGGTGCGGGCTCCGGCTCGAACACCGAGCAGACCGCGCGCATCCTGGCCGCTCTGGAGCCGGTGCTCAACGAGCTCGCGCCCGACCTCGTTCTCGTCTACGGCGACACCAACTCCACCCTCGCCGGGGCGCTGGCCGCGGCTCAGGCCGGGCTGCCGGTGGGCCACGTCGAGGCGGGCATGCGCTCCTTCGACCGCACGATGCCCGAGGAGCTCAACCGCGTGCTCACCGATCACGCGAGCGACCTCCTGCTGTGCTCGACGCCGACCGCGATGGAGAACCTCGAGCGCGAGGCCGTGCGGGGCGAGGCGCACCTCGTGGGCGACGTGATGGCCGACGTCTCGCTCGCCTTCCGCGACATCGCGGCCGCTCGGTCGACCGTGCTGGCCGACCTCGGCCTGGAGCCCGGCTCCTACCTGGTGGTGACCGCGCACCGCGCGGGCAACGTCGATCGCCCCGAGCGCCTTGAACGGCTGGTCGCGCTGGTGGCCGAGCTGCCCGGCAAGGTCGTGTTTCCGCTGCACCCGCGCACCCGCATGCGGCTCGAGCAGGCCGGCCTGCTGGGCGGCCTGGACGGAGTGACGCTCACCGCGCCGCTCGGCTATCTCGACTTCCTCTCGCTCGCGCGCAACGCGCGGGCGGTGCTCACCGACTCGGGCGGAGTGCAGAAGGAGGCGTACCTGCTGGGCGTCCGCTGCCTGACGCTGCGCGACACGACCGAGTGGATCGAAACCGTCGAGGCGGGGTGGAACGTGCTGGTCGACCTCGATGCCGGCGCGGCGCTCGTCGCGCTCGAGCGCCCGGCGCCGGCCGAGCGCCCCGAGCTCTACGGCGGTGGCCAGGCTGCACGCCGGGTGAGCGACGTGGTCTCGGCCTACACTGCGAGCGTATGACGATCGGGGTTGTCGGGCTCGGCTACGTCGGCCTGCCGCTGGCCGTTGCCTTCGCGGAGGCGGGCCACACCGTGGTTGGGATCGACGTGAACAGCCGCGTCACGCAGGGCGTGAGCGAGGGCCGCTCGCACGTCGAGGACGTGCCGGACGAGAGGCTGGGTGCGGTAGGCGAGCGTCTCCAGGCGACCACCCGCTACGCCGATCTTGCCAAGGCCGACGCCATTGTGGTGGCGGTGCCCACGCCGCTCAGCCCCAACCGCGAACCGGACCTGCAGCCGCTCATCGCCGCCGGCACGGCGCTCGCGGGGGTGCTGCAGGCCGGGCAGCTCGTGGTGCTCGAGTCGACCACCTACCCCGGCACCACGCGCCGTCTCCTGGCGCCGCTGCTGGAGGAGTCCGGCCTGGCGGCGGGGCGCGACTTCTTCCTGGCCTTCTCCCCGGAGCGAATCGATCCCGGCCGCACCGACTTCACCCTGCGCAACACGCCGAAGATCGTGGGTGGGCTCAGCCACGAGTGCCGGGCACGGGCGGTGGCGCTGTACGAGCACGTGTGCGACGAGATAGTCCCCGTGAGCACGCCCGAGGCGGCCGAGCTCACGAAGCTCCTCGAGAACGTGTTCCGCTCGGTCAACATCGCCCTCGTCAACGAGCTGGCGATCCTCTGCGACCGCATGGACATCGACGTATGGGAGGTGGTCGACGCCGCCGCCACCAAGCCCTACGGGTTCATGTCGTTCAAGCCCGGCCCGGGAATGGGCGGCCACTGCCTTCCCGTGGACCCCTTCTACCTGTCCTGGCGCGCGCGGGAGTTCGACATGCAGACCGAGTTCATCGAGCTCGCCGGCGAGGTCAACCAGCGCATGCCCTACTTCTGCGTCGAGCGCATCGCGCGCGCCCTCAACGATCACGCCAAGCCGGTGCGCGGCTCTCGGGTGGCGATCGTCGGCGTGGCCTACAAGGCCGGCTCGGGGGACATGCGCGAGTCGCCGGCGACGAAGATCATGCGGCTCCTGCGCGAGCAGGGGGCCGAGCTGCTCTACCACGACGAGCACGTGCCCGAGCTCACCGACTTCGGCCTGCGCAGCGAGTGGCCCGAGGACGCCGACTGCGTGGTCATCGTCACCGCGCACCCCGACCTCGACGTCGAGCGTCTCGTGCGCGAGTCGGCTCTGGTGGTCGACTTCCGCGGCGTCACGCGGGGAATCGAAGCCCCGAACCTGATCCGTCTGTGACCGTCCGGATCGGCGTTGCCGGGCTCGGCTACTGGGGGCCCAACCTGGCCCGCAACTTCGACCGCCTGGACGGAGTCGAGCTGGCCTGGCTGGTGGACCAGTCCGAGCAGGCGCTGGCCCTCCACGGCGCCGCGTTCCCCTCGGCGAGCATCACCACGTCGTTCGACGAGATGCTGGCCGACGAGCACCTCGACGCGGTGGCCCTGGCCACCCCGGTGCCCACTCACGCCGATCTCGCCGAACGGGTGCTGAGCGCGGGCAAGCACTGCTTCGTCGAGAAGCCGCTCGCGCAAACCGGCGACGAGGCGGAGCGGGTGGTCGAGGCCGCACGCGAAGCGGGGCGAGTGTTGATGGTGGGCCACCTGCTCGAGTACCACCCCGGTGTGCAGATGCTCAAGGAGCTGGTCGACTCCGGCGAGCTGGGCGACGTCCGGTACATCTACTCCAACCGCCTGAACCTGGGGGTGCTGCGCGCCGAGGAGAACGCGCTCTGGTCGCTCGGGGCTCACGACGTCTCGGTGATCCTCAGCCTCGCGGGCGAGGAGCCCTACGAGTGCCGTGCGGTGGGCGAGAGCTACATGCAGGAGGGCGTCGAGGACGTGGTGTTCTGCTTCCTGCGCTTTCCCTCCGGGCTGGCCGCCCATCTTCACCTGTCCTGGCTCGACCCGCACAAAGAACGGCGCTTCACCGTCGTCGGGTCGAAGAAGATGGCCACCTTCGACGACATGGACTCCGAGCGCAAGCTCACCCTGTTCGACAAGGGCTTCGACCAGAGCGGGGACTACCCGGAGTACAAGCCGCGCTCGGGGGCGATCTTCTCGCCCCGGGTGCCCACCGAGGAGCCGCTGCGGATCGAATGCCGCCACTTCGTCGACCGCGTGCGCGACGGGGCGCAGCCGCGCTCGGGGGGCGAGTCGGGGCTGAGGGTCGTGCGGGTGCTGGAGGCGCTGCAGCAGTCGCTGCGGGAGAGCACGCGTGCTGCGCGAGTCTGAGCGCGCGCCGGGCCTGCTGCTCGGCGATGGGGTCGAGCTGCCCGACGATACGGAGCTCGGGGGCAACGTCGTGGTTCACGGCGGCACCGTGCTCGGCGCCGGTGTGCGGCTGGGGGACAACTGCGTGGTGGGCAAGCCGGCCACCCTGAGCGCGCGCTCTACTGCTCCGGGAGGGGATCCGGGCAGCGCCCGCCTCGGCGACGGAGTGCGGGTAGGTGCCGGGGCGGTGGTGCTGGCCGGCGCGCGAATCGCCGATAACTGTGTCGTGGCCGATCAGGCACATGTGCGCGAGCGGGTGGAGATCGGTCCCGACACGGTGGTGGGACGCGCGGCTTCGGTAGAGAACGACGTGCGCCTCGGAGCTCGGGTCAAGCTGCAGACCGGCGCCTACATCACCGCCTGGTCGCTGGTGGAGGACGACGTGTTCGTCGCGCCCGGAGTGCTGCTCACAAATGACCCCACGGCCGGCCGGCGTGACGACGGCCAGGAGCTGCGAGGCGCTGTGTTGCGCCGCGCCTGCCGCGTGGGCGGCGGGGCGGTGCTGCTGCCGGGTGTGGAGGTGGGCGAGGAGGCCTTCGTCGCGGCGGGCGCGGTGGTGACCAGGGATGTACCTCCACGCGCGCTGGTCATGGGAGTGCCCGCGCGGCTGGTGCGCGAGCTGGCCGAGGACGAGCTCCTTGGCGCTTAGCCGCGTACGCCGCCGCCGCCGCGCGCTGGCGCCCGGCCGCGGCACGCTGGCGCTGGGCGCCACGGCGGCCGTGGCCGTGGGCGCCGTTCTGGTCGGGGAGCTGGGACGCGTCTGGAGCCGCGGCTCGGCTCCGCTGCCGCACGAGGCGGACAACCTGCTGCTGGCAGCCGAGGAGGCGGTGGCGGAGACCGCGCACGTGGCTCGCGTGGGCTACGAGCAGGGCTCGACCAGGGAGAACGCGATGTTCAACCTGCTCTCCTCGTTCGTGGGAACGTTCGTCGTTGTCCGCGGCATCACCTATCTGCTGCGCGAGCGCCGGACCGTGGGGCCGTTTCGCAACCTTCGCGTGGGCCGGCGTCACATTCACCACTTCGTGCCCGGGATCGTGCTGGCCTTCAGCGCGGGCGCCGGAGCGATACTCACCCGCGACGAGCGACTCGAGCCCTTGCTGGCGGTGCCCTTCGGGGCGGGCATGGGCCTGACGCTCGACGAGTCGGCGCTGCTGCTCGAGCTCGACGACGTGTACTGGAGCCGGGAGGGGCTGCTGAGCGTGCAGATCACGATGGCCGTGGCTGCGCTCCTGGCCTCGGTTGCCCTCGCCCTGAGATTCTTGCGCCGGGGCGAGCGGGCCGTGCTGGAGCCCGGCTCACCGTGAGCCTGGCCAGCGCGGCCGGTCTACCGGTCGAGGCCTACGCCGTCAAGCGCCCGCTGGGCCGGGTCTGGGGCTACTCGGTGCTCAGCTTCGGGCTCTACACCTACGCGTGGTTTCACACCCATCGCCGGCTTCTGGACGGCGAGCTCGGGCAGGGCCGCGACGACGCGACGCTGCACACGCTCGGCCTGCTGGTGCCGATCCTGAACTTCTTCATCATCCACTGGCTCTGGCGGGACCTGAACCTGTTGCGCCAGCGCTTCGGCCTGTCCGAGTTTCCCGAGATCCCATACCTGATCGGGTCGATCTTCCTGGCTCCGCTGTTCTTCAGCCTGGTGGCGGTTCAGCTCAACGAATACTGGGACGTGCGCACCCACGGCATCGCCACCGACGCGAAGCTGAACAGCTTCGAGAAGGCCACCCTCGTGATCGGGGGCTGCCTGCTGGGTCTGTGGCTGGTGGTGATGGTGGCCGCGATCGTCGTGGTCGTGGTTTGATTGACGTATGGAAAGCGGATCGCCTCCCCCTGAACGACCCGCCGGGCCACAGGCGCCGGCCGGCTCACCACCTTCGGCACCGGCGGCTCCCGGCGCTCCCGCCCAGCAGCCGCCACCCGGGCCAGAGGCAGCGCCGGGCTACGGCGGGCCGGTGCCCCCGGGCGGCTGGCAGCAGCCCGTTGCTCGTGCGCCCGGCACCGATGCCTGGGTGGGCCGGCCGCTGGCGAGCTGGGGCAGCCGTGTGGGCGCTCAGCTGCTGGACTGGCTGATCCTGCTGGTGCCGTCCGCGATCCTGATCGGGCTTGTCGTGGGCGTGTTCCTGGCCGGTAGCAACGTAGGCGGAGTGGTCACGGGGATCATCGCCTTCCTCCTGTACATCGTGGTCACCCTCTTCTACGCCCCGGTGTTGATGGCCCGAGAGGGAGAGCACAACGGCCAGACCTGGGGAAAGCAGATCGTCGGCATCACGGTCGTGCGCGACAACGGACAGCAGGTCGAGCTCGGCTTCGCCTTCCTGCGTCAGTTCGTGGTCATCAACCTGCTGTTCGGGGTCGTCGGTGGGTTCTTTGCGGGCATCCCGACTCTGGTGGATTACCTGTGGCCGCTCTGGGACAACGAGAACCGCTGCCTGCACGACATGGTCGTCTCGACCCACGTGGTGCGCGTCTAGGCGGGAGCCGGGCGCAGCCGTTCGGCGGCCCCGGTCCAGATCATCTCGTCGCGCGCCGGGCCGACACCCACCATCACGATCGGTATGTCGAGGAAATCGGAGATGAACTCCAGGTAGGACTGCGCGTTGAGCGGCAGCTCCTCGAGCGAGCGGCAGGCGGTGATGTCCTCGTCCCATCCCGGCATCTCGATCAGGCCGCCCTCGACCTTGTGAACGATCGACTGGTGGTAGGGGAACTCGTCGAAGGTGGCGCCGCCCGGCCCGTGGTAGCGCACGCCGACGTGCAGCGGGTCGATTCCGGTGAGCACGTCGAGCTTGGTGAGCACCAGACCGGTCAGCCCGTTGATGCGCGTGGCGTAGCGCAAGGCGAGCAGGTCGATCCAGCCCGTGCGCCGGGGCCGGCCCGTGGTGGTGCCGAACTCGGCGCCCGCCGCGCGTATCCGCTCGCCGAGGTCGTCCTCGAGCTCGGTGGGGAACGGCCCTGCTCCGACGCGCGTGGCATAGGCCTTGGCGATCCCCCAGACCTCGTCGATGGAACGCGGTCCCACCCCGGCGCCGGCGCACGCGGCGCCGGCCACGGTGTTGGAGGAGGTTACGAAGGGATAGGTCCCGTGGTCGATGTCCAGCAGCGCGCCCTGTGCCCCCTCGAACACCACCAGGCCATCGTCGTCGAGGGTGCGCCAGGCGATTGGCGGAGTGTCCGCGATGTAGGGCTCGAGGCGATGTCCGAGGATCCGGTACTCCTCGGACATGGTGTGCAGATCGAGCTCGGGCTCCTTCTCGAAGGGCCGTAGCATCAGCCGCTTGGGCTCCATCGCCGCGTAGATCTTCTTGCGCAGGATCTTCTCGTCGAGCAGGTCCTGCATGCGGATGCCGAGCCGCGCCGCCTTGTCGGCATAGCAGGGGCCGATGCCCCGCCGCGTGGTACCGATCTGGAGCTTGCCGAGCTTGGCCTCGCCCGCGTGATCGAGGAGCTTGTGGTACGGCATGATCAGATGCGCGTTGGCCGATACCCGCAGGCCGCTGAGGTCGACGCGGCGGCGCGTGAGCTCGGCGATCTCCTCGGTCAGCACCTTGGGATCGACCACGACACCGTTGCCGATCGCGCACAGCTTGCCGGGGTAGAGGATCCCGGAGGGGATGAGGTGGAACTTGAAGGTCTCGCCGTCGCGGATGATCGTGTGGCCCGCGTTGTTGCCACCCTGGAAGCGCACCACGAGGTCGGCCTGTTCGGCGATCAGGTCGACGACCTTCCCCTTTCCTTCGTCGCCCCACTGGGCGCCCACGATCACCAGTCCCGGCATGCGTCGAGAATACCCCGGCTACTCAGGCGCCCTGCGCCGCCATGCGCAGGTCATCGCCCATGATGGGCAGGGGGTCGTCGCAGATCTCGATCAGCCGCGAGACTGTGCGTGAGCCGATCTGCCGGCGCAGCCGCAGGATCGGGTCGTAGTCGGCGGCTACGTCGAGCTCGCCCACCTGGGCCGCCACCCGCTCGACCCGTTCGACCACGCGCCGCAGCTCGTCGAGATCCCGGCCTGACACGCGCCCGGACGTGGTGGCCTCGCGAAGGTCGCGCACGCTCGCCCGCAGCATCCGGCTGGGGGCGTCGGCATCGGGGTCGGGAATGTTGGTGGTGACCACGATCGAGCGCCGGTCCTGCCAGCGCTCGTTGATGATGGAGAAGAGCTGCTCGAGCACCCACTCGGTCTGCTTCTCGGCGCCCAGGTCGTCGAGCACCAGCACGTCGACCGAGCACAGGCGCCGGAAGAAGCCCATGTAGTTGTCGCTCGAATCGCGGTCGAAGGTGCGCTTGATCTCGGCGAGGAGCCGGGGCACGGGGTAGACGGCGTAGGAGCGCCCGGCGTCCCGCGCCGCCTTGGCTACGAGGATGGCGAGCGAGGTCTTGCCCGTGCCCACCGGCCCGTCGAACCACAGGCCCTTGCCGGTGCCGAGGTTCTTGTCGATGTCGCGGGCGAAGGTCCTCACTCGGCGCAGCACCGTCGGCTCGATCGAGCGCACCGGCTCGCGATCGAAGGAAACCTCGAGGAAGCGCCGGCCGATGCCCGTGCCAATGCCACCGCTCGCCACCCGCCGAACGCGGGCCTCCCGGCAACGACAGGGCCGGCTCTCGTTGGTCTCCTCGTCGAGCACCCACGTGGATCCGTCGCATTCGCCGAAGGCACACGCGGCGGGCTCGTCGATGTCGATCCGCCTCAACACGTCAGCCGGTTCCCTGGTCGGAGCCGTTGTCGCCCGGCAGGGCCGCGGAGGCGCCGCGGTCCCATGCGCGGCTGGCGAAACGGGGGTACTTGGACAGGAAGGTCAGAGGCACCTCGCCGATGGGGCCGTTGCGGTGCTTGGCGATGATCACGTCGGCCTCGCCGAGGCGCTCGGACTCCTTGTCGTAGTACTCCTCGCGATAAACGAACATCACGAGGTCGGAGTCCTGCTCGACCTGACCGCTCTCGCGAAGGTCCGACAGCATCGGGATGGGCGGGTTGCGCGACTCCACCGCGCGGGAGAGCTGGGAGACCGCGATCACCGGGATGTTCAGCTCGCGAGCGAGGATCTTCAGCCCACGGCTGATCTGGCCGACCGCCTCGACGCGGCTGTCCGCCCGGCCGTCCGGCCGAAGGAGCTGCAGGTAGTCGACGATCAGCAGGCCCAAGCCGCCGGTCTTGGCGTGCAGCCGGCGGGCCTTGGCCCGCATCTCGAGCACGCTGATGTCGCTCGAGTCGTCGATGTAGATCGGTGCCCGCGCCAGCTTCTCGACCGCGCGCAGCACCTTCGGCCAGCGGTCGGCCTTGACGCGGCCCTTGCGCAGCTCGTCGCTCGAGACCTTCGCCTGAGAGGCGATGAAGCGGTGGGCGAGCTCGGTCTCCGACATCTCCAGCGAGAACAGCGCCACCGGCTTCTCGGCGTCGATGGCCGCGTTCTCGGCGATGTTGGTGGCCAGAGTCGATTTTCCCATGGAGGGCCTGGCCGCCAGCACGATCAGGTTGCCGGGCTGGAAGCCACCGGTGAGGTCGTCGAGATCGGAGAAGCCCGACGGAGTGCCGGTCAGGCCGATGTCGTTGCGCGAGAGCTCCTCGAGCTTGTCGATCTCCTCGTGGAGGACGGCCTCGATGGCGCGCATCTCGGACGACCCGGTGTCGTGGCCGATCTCGAAGAGCGCCTTCTCGGCCCGCTCGATCAGCTCCCGCGGCTCGCCGCGGTGGGCCAGCACCTCGGCCTGGATCTCGCGGGTGGTGTTGAGGATCCCGCGCATGAGCGCGTCGTCGCGGACGATCCGCGCGTAGTCGAGGACGGCGCCCACCGCGGGCACCACGGTGGGCAGCGAGTGGACGTAGGCCTCGCCGCCGGCCTCCTCGAGCTCGCCGTGGCTGCGCAGGTTGTCGCATACGGTGAGCGCGTCGACGGCTTCGGGTTCCGCCTTCTCCTTGAGGCGGATCATCGCGGCGAAGATCCGCGAGTGGCGCGGGCGGTAGAAGTGGCCCGGCTTCAGCCCGATCTCGAGCAGCACCCCGTCGAGCGCCTGCTCGGTGAGCAGGATCGCGCCCAGGACCGAAGCCTCGGCCTCCTCGTTGTGGGGAGGGACGCTGCCCGCGGACTCAGGCGGGACCGCGACCGCCACGAGGCGGGCTAGGCCTGCGGTGTGACGATTGTCTTGATGTCAGCCGTCACGCCGTCCGCGACCTCGACGGTGACCATGTGCGTGCCCGTTGTCTTGATGGAGTCCTCGAGCTGGATGCGCCGCTTGTCGAGCCGGACGCCGCGCGCCTGGCGCACAGCGTCCGCGATCTCCTGCGAGGTGACCGAGCCGAACAGCCGGCCGTCGTCACCCGCCTGGTGGGAGATCGTGAGCACCGTCTTGCGCAGCAGCGCGGCCGTCTCCTCGGCCTTGCTTGCCGCCTCGACGGCGGCGCGCTCCGCCGCCTCGGCGCGGCGCTGCGACTCGGCGATCGACGCCGGCGTGGCCGGCTGAGCGATCTTGCGCGGTACGAGGTAGTTGCGGAGGTAGCCGGGCGAGACGTCGATCACGTCGCCGCGCTCGCCGAGCGCATCCGCGTCCTTCAAGAGGATTGCCTGGGCCATGCCTGTGGTTCCCGTCCTTACGAAGCTACGTAGGGCAGCAGGCCCAGCTCACGCGCGCGCTTGACCGCGTTGGCGAGCTGGGACTGGTGGCGCCGGCATGCGCCGGTCACGCGCGAAGAGCGGATCTTGCCCTTGTCGCTGATCGCCCGTCGCAGCGATGCGAGGTCCCTGTAGTCGACGATGTCGACCTTGTCGCGGCAGAACGGGCACGACTTGCGCCGCCCGCCGCCGGGAGCGCCCTTGATGCGACCGCGCTTGCGGTCGCTGGTCGCCCTTCCACCTCCACGCTGCTTTGCCACCTGGTTGCTCCTACGCCTTCTCTACTTCGGGTTTAAAACGGGATGTCGTCGTCCGAGCCCCCTGCGCCTGCCGGCGCGGCCTGGAAGTCGCCGGTGTCCGCCGGCACGTCGCTCTGCGGCGTGAAGCGGCCACCGTTCTCGTTGCCCTCTCGGGAACCGAGGAACTGGACGGAGTCGGCAATGATATCCACCGACTGGCGCTTGTTGCCGTCCTTGTCCTGCCACTCGCGCCACTCGAGGCGTCCGTCGACCGCGATCGGGCGTCCCTTCGAGAGGTACTGAGAGCAGTTCTCGCCCTGAGCGCCCCACACCGTGACGTCGAAATAGTTGGGCTTGTCGACCCACTCGCCGGTGGATCCGTCCTTGCGGCGCGTGTTCGTGGCGACGCGCAGATTGCACACCGAGGTGCCGCTCGGAAGCGAGCGAAGCTCGGGATCGCGGGTGAGGTTCCCAGTCAGAATCACCCTGTTGATGTTCGATGCTGCCATGACGGCAACTCCCTTCTACGTCTACCTGAGACGGCTTTGATGGCTGTCGATCGAGTGTACGAAGGGGGTCGGCGGCGGTGGGCCGGAACTGACAGGAAGTTGCTGCGAAGTGCGGCTTCTTTGGCGAAGCCGTTACGTTCGAGCTACTCGGCAGTCGCCTGGGCCTCGACGAGGCCTTCCTCGTCGGCCTCCGCGGGCGGGGCGTCCGCGGCGGCGCGGGCGGCCACGCGGGTGTCCTGGGGCTCGCGTTCGTCGCGGCGTCGCGGGCCCTGCTGCTCGGGCGGCGGCGGGGTCGGCTGGCCGGGCTTCACCTTGATGATGCGGAAGCGCAGGACCCCGTCGAGGATGCGCAGACGCTGGTTGAGCCGGTCGAGCAGGGCGTTGTCGCCGTTGAACTGGTAGAGCAGGTAGTCGGCCTCGGGCCGGTGGTCGATCTCGTAGGCCATCCGCCGGTGACCCCAGTCGTGCTTCTCGACCAGCTCGCCTCCCGAGGCGATCATCGACTCGGCCTCGTCCACGGCCGCCGTGCGCCGCTCCTCGGGAGCGGTCGGGTCGATCATCAGCATCAGGTCGTACAGGCGAGTCATCGAGCGGGGCAGGTTAGCAGCGGGTTCCGGGCCGTCCTTGCCCTGCACCCGGGGTGAATCGGGCCCACGGCGGGCTTAGCGGGTGGCATGTACGGGCGGCGGGCAGGCGGTGCGCCGGCGCTGTGGCGCCGGGTGCGATGGGCAAACGTGGGCCGGCTGGCTGCGCTGCTGGCCGCCGGCGCGCTGATCCTGGTGAGCGCGAAGCCCTCGGGGCCCGGCGAGCCCGCTCTGGTCCCGGCTCCGGCCGAGCACGTCCCGCGTGAGCGGCCTCCACCGCCGTCCCACGAGCCCGACCGGCCCGGGCGGACCGAGAGCCAACCCAAACGGCCACCGCGCCCCAAGCGGCGCCGGAAACCGGCGGAGCAACGGACCGAGCCGCCGGAGCCCGCCTCGCCGGTGGAGCCTCAGGCGCCGAAGCCGCCGGAGCCCGCGCCACCCGCGCCGCCCCTCAGCCCGCCGCCGGCCAAACCCACGCCCGGCGAGTTCACGCCCGATCCGGCTTGACCGCGGCCTCGCCCGCGCGCTTGGACTCGATGTCGGCCAGCTGATCGTCGACCCAGTCACCCGGGTTGCGCGCCGTGACGATCCGTTTCAGGCCCTGGGCGCGCCACGAGCGCTCCTCGGCCGACATCGCGAGGGCCTTGTGGATGGCATCGGCTTGGTCCTGAATGTCGAAGGGGTTCACCGACAGCGCGAACTCGGCCAGCTCCTCATGAGCGCCGGTGTTCTCGCTGAGCAGCGAGACCCCGTTGCGCTCGTTGACCAGCGGGCCTTCCTTGGCGATCAGGTTCATGCCGTCGAACATCGCGTTCACCATCAGCAGGTCGTAGTGCTTGTAGGCCGCGATCGCCTCCTCGAGGTTCTCGCGCAGGCGCAGGTCGATCGGCATCCAGTCGGTGGTGCCGTGGCGGTGGTTGACCACGGCCACCAGCGCCTCGATGCGCTCGAGGTACTCCGCATACTCGGGCACGTCCTGGCGCGAGGGGATCAGGTGGGCGATGAACGTGACCTGCTCGAGGAACTCCGGGTGCTGCTCCAGGAAGAGGTCGAAGGCGGTGAACCCGCGCAGGACGTTCTTCGACAGGTCGGCGCGATCGACCCGCAGGATCAGGTGCTCGCGCCTGCGGCGCAGGATGTCGCGCTCGTACTGGTGCACGGCCGGCCGCTGCGCGGTCTTGCGGAACGTGTCGGCGGAGATGGGCAGCGGGTACGGGCGTACCCACACCTCACGGTCCTCGAAGCGCACCACGCCCTTGTCCTCGTCGACCTCGAGGCCGAACAGCTCGCGGCAGCACAGCATGAAGTTGCGCTGGTAGGAGCGCGTGTGGAAGGCGATGATGTCGTTGGACAGGATGCCCTCGTAGATGTCCTCGCGCATGTCCGCGGGGAGCACCCGCCAGGCGTCGGGCTGAGTCCACGGGATGTGGACGAAGTGGTGCAGGAAGAGGTCGGGCCGCTCGGCGCGAATGAGCTTGGGCGCCACGTAGAGGTGGTAGTCGTGCAGCATCACCACCGCCTCGTCGGTGTCCTTGAGCTCGTCGAGCACGGCGGTCGCGAGGTCCTGGTTGACCGTTCGGTATCCGTGCTCGTAGGCCTCGACCTCGGCGCGGCGGATGTCCGGGGCGTTGGAGAGGTCCCACAGGTAGTGCTGGATGAACCACAGCAGCGGGTTGGCGACGACGTTGTAGAAGCGGTCGTAGGCCTCGGGATCGCTCTCGACGAGCTTGACCCGGTATTTGGCTTCGTCGAGCTCGACGTCGAAGCTGGCGCCGTCGTGCTGGCGGCTCATCTCGATGTCGCCGTCGCTCATCGCCGAGGCCACCCAGACGGCGTCACGATGATTGACCAGGCCGGTCAGCGCGGTCACCAAGCCGCCTCCCCCTCGGCTCGGCTCGCCGTCCTCGAAGGTCGCGGGGCCGCGGTTCGACACGAGGACGAGCGCGGCGTCCGAGATCATCGGCCGTCTCTGAAGATCTTCAGCCAGTCGCGCAGCAGGCGCGGCGTGAGGAAATGCTGGCGCACGTGCTCCTTGCCCGCCCGGCCCAGCCGCTTGCCGAGATCGGGCTCGCGCAGCACCCGCAGCGCGCGGTCGGCGCATTCCTCGGGCGAGGACACGAGAAAGCCGGTCTCACCGTCGGTCACCTGGAGAGGGATGCCCCCCACGTCGCCTCCGATGAACGGACGGCCCTTCCAGAGCGCCTCTGAGACCGTCAGGCCGAAGCCCTCGCGAGTCGACTTCTGGATCACCACATCGGCCTGGGACTGAAAGGCGTTGACCTCGATGGCCCCGACGCTGTTGAGGTTGTTGAGGATGTGGATGTCGGGATCGCCGTCCGCGTAGGCCATCGTCGAGTTGAAGAACTCCCAACCCTCCGGGTCGTCGGTGGCCATCGACCCCACCAGCGCCAGCTGGACCTCGGGCATCTCTTCGGTGACCAGGCGGTAGGCGTCGATCACGCCCATCGGGTCCTTCCAGGGATCGAAGCGCGACACCTGGCAGAGCAGCGGCCGGTCGACGTCGATGCCGAACTGATCGCACACGTACGCGGCGTCCTCGGGGGAGAGCGCCATGTTCTTGGGCGAGAGCGGGTCGATCGCCGGCGGGCAGATCTTCACCCGGTCGATGGCGCCGTCCATGCCCGGCGGGACGTACTGCTGCAGGTGCCAGACCGTGGCGTCGTAGTCGCGCACGAAGGGAACGAGGTGCTCGATCGCGTTCTGATTGGGGGTGGACAGGTCGATGTGGCAGCGCCAGATCCACATCTTGGCGCGGTCGGGCACGTGGCCGCGGATCGCGGCCGGCTGAGGGTCGTGGACGATGATCACGTCCCAGTCGCCCGAGATCTCCGCGGCGTTGAGCTCGTTGTAGTGCTCGAAGATCTTCCACTCGTCGTCGGTGAGGGAGTCGGGATTGCCCTGAAGCGCGTTGTGCAGGCGCTTGGTGGCGTTGTAGAACTCCTCGCGGCCCAGCATCACCTGCCACTCGGCCTCGATCCCGACGTCGTTCATGAGCGGGATCAGCGTGTAGAGGATCTCCGAGACGCCGCCGCCGAAGGCGGTCGCCGAGAGATGGAGCACGCGAAGGCCCTGTAGATTCTCCGCCAGCTCGCGGATCTCTGCGATCAGGGGCCTTCCGGCCAAGTGTGTGTAGTCGGCAAGGCTCTTGTTACCGACCGAAACCGGCTGAAGCACGGCGCAGCAGACTACCTACGAGCCTGGAGACAGGTACTTGACGAGCGAGGTCCGGCGCTCCTCGAAGCGCGACTCGTCGACCGTGGCCTCGATAATCGCGCGGCTGAGCTCCTGCTCGACCGCCGACACGGGCGAGCCCGGACCCTCGAGCCGCATGTGGAGCCGGTCCTCCTCCAGGCGGAAGGCGAAGTTGACGCGGCTCTCGTCCTCGATCGGCCGGCGCTCGTCCACGAAATCGTTGGCGGCCTCGGTGATGGCCAGCTTCAGGTCGGCCACCTCCTCGGGGGACAGCGAGGTGAGGCGGCATACGGCGGACAGGGCGAGGCGAGCCAGAACGAGGTAGTCCGGGCGCGCCGGAATGGTCAGCGAAACGTCGCGGCTCTCGGTAGCGGCTTCCTGGCTCACTTCGCTAGCACCCTACCCAGAATCGTCCGGTCTTTGGCCCAGCTCGATCTCCACGGTTCGGTGATCGCCGTCGCGCACGAGCTCGAGCTTCACGCGCTCTCCGGCGCCCTTCGAGCTGATCACGTCGGCCAGATCGTCGGTGCGGCTGAGGCGCCGCCCGTCGACGGCGACGATCACGTCGCCGCCCGCCGGAATGGAGGCGCCCTGAAACTCGATCTGCCTCTCGCCGCCACGCAGGCCCGCTTCGGCGGCGGGGCTGTCGGGTTCCACCCGCTGGACAACCGCGCCGTCACGGACGTCCAGGTCGAGCCGCCGCGCGGCCTGGGGCCACAGGACGAGGCTCGTGACGCCGAGGTACCCGTAGGACACCGACCCCCGCTCGCGCAGCTCACGCAGAGAGCGGCTGACCGCATCCACGGGGATGGCGAAGCCCACCCCCTCGCCGCTTCCGGACTCCGATTTGATCTGAGCGTTGATCCCGATCACCCGGCCGCGCGCGTCGAGCAGCGGTCCGCCCGAGTTCCCCGGGTTGATCGCGGCGTCGGTCTGAATGGCGTTGCCGATCTGAAAGCGCGTGAGTGACTCGATCGTGCGGTCGACCGCGGAGACCACGCCTATGGAGAGCGACTGGTTCTCGCCGAACGGGCTTCCGATCGCCGCGACCGGCTCACCCACCTTGATGCTGCTCGAAGCGCCGAGCCGCAGCGGCGTGAGCGAGAGCCCGCCGGTCTCGAGCTTGAGGAGGGCCACGTCGGCGTTGGGGTCGTCGCCCACGATCTCCGCGGGCACCCGGTTGCCATCGGAGAACTCGACGAAGACCTGCTCGGCCCGCTTGGCGCTCTCGCCCGAACCGCTCTCGGTGGTGACCACGTGGGCGTTGGTGGCCACGTGGCCCTCCCCGTCGAGCACGAAGCCCGAGCCCTGGCCTCCCTCGCTGTTGTCGGCCTCGAGCACCCCACCCTCGAAGATCGAGATCACGGTGACCACTCCCGGCGCGAGGCGCTCGTAGATCTGCTGGGGATCGAATCCGCCGCGCTCGCCGATCCCGTCGATCACCTGCACCTGAGTCGTGGTCACCTTCTCGGGGGCGCCCGCGCTGCCGTCCTCGTCGCTCGCGTTGCACCCCGCCGCGCCCAGACCGAGCACCGCGAGCGCGGCCGCGGCGGTGCGTCTCACGGGCCGTTCCCGCCGGCCGGGAGCTCGAGGGTGAAGGAGGTGGAGCCGTTGGAGGAGGCCACCGCCAGCCGGCCCTCCATGCGCTCGGCGAGCTCCCGCGCGATGGCGAGGCCGAGGCCGGCGCCGCGCGCGGCGTCGCCGGTGTAGAAGCGCTCGAAGACCTTGGCCCGGCTGCCGTCGGGGAGCCCGGGACCGGTGTCGGCCACCGTCAGGCCGGCCGTGCCGTTGCTGCGATTCGCCCTCACGGTGATGTCGGTGCCCGGCGGCGTGTGACGGAGCGCGTTGTCGAGCAGGATGCGCACGATCTGGGCCACGCGCTCAGGGTCGCAGAGCGCCTCCGTTCCCTCCGGCGGCAGGGCGAACTCGAGGTCCGTTCGGTGGTCGGCGAGGGCCGGAGTGAACTCCTGCGCGACGCTGCGAGCCAGCTCGGCCAGGTCAACGGACTCCGGCTCGAGCTCGACCGAGCCGGCGTCCAGGCGCGAGAGGTCGAGCAGGTCGACCGAGAGCTTCTGCAGGCGCGCCACCTGCTCACTCATCGTCTCGAGGAACTCGCGCCGGGTCTCCTCGTCGAGATCCTCGTCCTGGAGCAGCTCGACGAAGCCGGCGAGCGAGAAGATCGGCGTGCGCAGCTCGTGCGAGGCAGTGGCGATGAAGTCCTTGCGCGCGACCTCGACCTGGCGCAGCTGGTCCTGCATCTGGTTGAAGGTACGGGTGAGCTGACCCAGCTCGTCCTTGGAGTCGACGGGCAGCGGGTCGACGAAGTTTCCGCGCGAGACCTCCTCGGCGGCTACCTCGAGGCGCCGGACGCGCCGCCCCAGGCGGCGGGCCACGAGCCAGCCGCCGGCGAGGGCGAGCGCCAGAGCCAGGAGGGTGGCGACGAACACGCGCTCGCGAAAGAAGGCGAGGGTGGCCTCCACCTCCTCGAAGTCGCGCGAGTAGAGCGCCACGCGCTCCACCGGCCGGGGCTGCCCCGGGCCTGGCTTGGGCCCGAACAGGGGCTGCGCGACGAGGCCTACATCCTCGCCCTGGAACGAATCGAAGGCCTTCTGGGCGCGCCGCGTCTCTATCGCGACGCTCAGCAGCCGGTTGTTGAGCGGGAAGAAGGGCTGCTCCCGCGAATCGAACAGCGAGAAGAAGCGCAGGCCGCGGAAGTCGTTCTGGCGGCCGACCGGGTTCTCCTCCCAGGCGAACAGGGTGATGTTGGACTCGGTGGCCTCGGCCACCTGGCGCAGCGAGCGCGGGATCTCCCCCTTGGCCGGGTCGCGCGGAATGCTCTCGAGCTGAGACTGGTAGATGCCGGCCACGAGCTCGAGGTCGCGCAGCCGGCGCTCCTCGAGGTCGGACTCCGGGTAGGTGACCACCGAGAAGTAGATGACCGCCAGCGCCGAGCCGATGATGGCGAAGAAGACGAGCGCGAGCTTGTTGCGAAGTGAGCGGAGGCGGTAGCGCGCCTTGCGCGAGGGCGCGGGCTGGCCCGCGCCGGAGCGACGGTCTTCCGGTCATGCGTCGCGGAAGCGGTAGCCCACGCCGCGCACGGTGAGGATCAGCTCGGGGTGCTTGGGCTCCTGCTCGAGCTTCTCGCGCAGGTGGCGGATGTGGACGTCGATCGTCCTCGGGTCGCGGTAGGAGGAGTCGCCCCAGACGCGCTCGAGCAGCATGGTGCGGCTGAACACGCGCCCCGGGTTGCGGGCCAGGGCGGCCAGCACCTCGAACTCGACGTAGGTGAGGCGCACCGTCTCGTCGCGAACGTCGACCTGCCGGCGCTCGAAGTCGATGTTCACGTCGCCGTGGGCGATCGGCTCCTCGAAGCTCTCGTCGGGCGCGGCCAGGGCCGCCCGGCGCAGCACCGCCTTCACCCGGCTGCGGAACTCCCGCACCGAGAAGGGCTTGGTGATGTAGTCGTCGGCGCCGAGCTCGAGGCCGAGCACCTTGTCGATCTCCTCGGTCTTGGCGGTGAGCATGATGATCGGCACGGTGCTGCGGGAGCGGATCTGGCGGCAGACGTCGAAGCCGTCGAGCTTGGGCATCATCACGTCGAGCACGACGAGGTCGAAGTTGCCCTCGCGCAGGCGGTCGAGCGCCTCGTGGCCGTCGAGCGCCGGCACGACCTCGTAGCCCTCCTTGCGGAGCGGATAGGTCAGCAGCTTCTGGACCGACAGCTCGTCGTCGACGAGCAGGATTCGGGGTGCGGAAGCCGTCACCTTCGGAATTGTAGGTTGAGAGGGGTGCGCTTTCACCCGACATGATCGAACCGCGCGTGTACAGAGCGGCGTTCGTGCCCGCGCTGCTGGCGCTCGTGCTGGCGATGTTCTCTCTGCAAAGCCGCCCCGGGCCGCTCGCTCAGGGCCTGGCCGCGGACGTGCTCTTCGACGGCCGCCTGGCCGCGGCCAGCGCTGCGGCGATCGCCGAGGACGAGCCCGACCGCCGGGCCGGCCGGGCCGGCGACCGGCGCACCGCGGAGCTCGTCGAGAGCCGCCTCGAGGCCCTCGGCTTCCCCGCCGACACCCAGACCTTCACCCACGCCGGGACGACGCTGCACAACGTGGTCGGTCGCCGGGCGGGCCGCTCGCGGCGACAGATAGTGATCGTGGCCGGCCGCGATGCGGCTGTGGTGCCCGAGGCCCCCGGCAGCGCGGCGGACACCGCCGCCCTGCTCGAGCTGGCCCGCGTGTTCGAGGGCCGGCCCACGCGCAAGACGCTCGTGCTGGCCTCGGTGGACGGATCGAATCTGGGCGAGGTGGGTGCGACCGAGCTGCTGAGCGAGCTGCCGTCGCCCGAGCCTGGTCGACGGAGTGCTCGTGATGTCAGACCTGGCGTCGCTCGAGCCGCCGCGGGCCGATCGTGCAGGTGTGGGCCAACGACCCGCGGCGCGGCGGGATCGGGCTCGCGCGAACCGTCGCCGACTCGATCCGGCAGGAGCTCGAGGTCAGGGCCGGGGGTTCCGGGGCGCTGGGCCAGCTCGCCCGGCTCTCCTTCCCGATCGGCATCGGCGCTCAGGGCCCGCTGGTCGAGAACGGCTACGACGCGGTGCGCATCTCGGGGAGCGGGGAGCTGCCGCCGGGCGGCAACGGCCCGGTCGAGGCCATCGACGAAGACACCATCGGCGCGCTTGGCCGCGCCACGCTGCGCACGGTCACCGCGCTCGACCAGGGCCGCCGCCCGGAGCACGGGCCCGAGAGCTACGTGACCGCCGTGAGCCAGGTGATGGCCGGGCTGGGTGCTGGCCCTGCTCGGCGGGACCCTGCTGCTGCCGGTGCTGGTGGCCTCGGTCGACGCCTTCGCGCGGGCGCGGCGGCGCGGCATGGAGGTGCTGGGCTGGTTGCGCTGGCTGGGGTCATGGGTGGCGCCGTTCCTGGCCGGGCTCGCCGTGGCGGAGGTCCTGGCCCTGAGCGGAGCCACGCCCGTGCCCCCGCCCGCGCCGGTGGCTCCGGCGCTGCTGCCCGTGGACGGCCCGGCGCTCGGCGTGCTGGGGGGCGTGGCGGGCGCGATGCTGCTGGCCCTGGTGCTCGGGCGCTTCCTGGCCGCGCGGCCCGAGCGCTCGCTCGCCGCGCCCGAGGGACCCGGCGCGGGCGTGGCGATCGCGCTCTGCCTGGCCCTGACCTCGATGGCGCTGTGGCTGGTCAACCCCTACGCCGGGTTGCTGGCGGTGCCCGCGCGCACATCTGTGGATGCTGGCCGTGCTCGCGAGCGCTGAGCGCCGGCGCCGCTCCCGCGCCCTGCTCCTCGCGCTGGGCGCGCTGCCCGTCGTGCTGGTGGCCCTCTACTACCTCATCGCGCTGTCCATGGACCCGCTCTCGGGGGCCTGGTACCTGCTTCATGCTCGTCACCGGGCACAGCGTGAGCCTGGCCACGTCGCTGATCGGCTGCCTCATGCTGGGCATCCTGGCCGCGGCGATCGAGCTGGTGGCGCGCTCTCCCGTCGAGTCTCGCGACGCGCCGGACCCGGCCCTGCCCTCGCTGTTCGGCCCGGGAGGCAACACCGCCTCCGGGCTGCTCACGCGTGTTCGTACCCGCTGAGCCCCTCGACCGCCCGGCCCTCGCGGTCGAGCAGCACCAGCCGGCCGCCGCCGCCGGTGACCTCGCCCACCCAGCGTGACCTCGGCGCCGGCCTCGGCGCGGACGCGATGCTCCGGCCGCGATGGCGAACAGCAGCTCGTAGTCGTCGCCGCCTGACGCCGCCGCCGCGGCCTCCACGCCCGGTGCGCACGGGATGTCGCCCAGGCGGAGGCTGATGTCGACCCCGCTCGCCCGCGCCACGTGGCGGGCGTCGGTGGCCAGGCCGTCGCTGAGGTCGATCATCGCCGTGGCGCCCGCGCGGGCCAGGGCGCGGCCCTCCGTGAGCCGCGGCCACGGGCGCAGGTGGCGCCGAACGAGCTCCTCGGGCCGGCGCTCGCCGCGCTCGAGGAGGGCCCGGCCGGCCTCCGAGCCGCCCAGCGAGCCGGTCACACCCACCAGGTCGCCGGCGCGGGCGCCGTCGCGCCCGACCAGGTCGCCTTCGCTGTCGGCCCAGCCGGTGACCGCCACGGTCACGCCGAGCGCCGGGCCGCCGACCACGTCGCCGCCCGCGATGGTGGTGCCGGTGGCCGCGGCGAGCGCCTCCATCTCGCGCACCAGCTCCTCGCCCCCGTCGAAGCCGGCGGGCAGGACGAGCGACACGTAGGCCTCGCCCGGCGTCGGCCCCCATCGCCGCGAGATCGGACAGGGCGGTGGCCATGGCCTTCCAGCCCACGTCCGCGGGTGAGTGGGTGGCCAGGGAGAAGTGAACGTCCTCCACCACCGTGTCGATGGAGGTCACCGCGAGCGGGCGGGCCCTCACCACGGCCGCGTCGTCGCCGGTCCAGCGCAGCACCCGGCCCCGCGAGCGGTCGGCGAGGGCCGAGCGGATCAGCTCGATCAGGTCGAGCTCGCCAGTGGCCCTATCCGTCACCCGGCGTCACGCCGCCGCCGGTGCCGCCCTCGGGCGGGGCTCCCGTGGGCGGGGCCGGGGCCACGTCCTCGGCCGGCGGGGCCACCTCCGGCGCCTCCTGGGGCGCGGACTCGTAGAGGTCGGGGTCGTACTCGGGATCGCTTCCGTCGTCGGTGGTGCCGTCGTCGTAGTAGTCGTCGTAGCCCGTGTCCGCGCCGCCGGTGCTCGAGTACTTGCCGAAGAACGGGCGAGGAGACGAAGGGCTCCTCGGGATAGGGGAAGTCCTCGCAGAAGTCGCCGTGGGCGGGTGTCATGAAGGCGTTCCAGACCGGCGCGGCGTACTCGCCGCCCTGGGCGCCGGGCATGGCGACGCCGGCGTCGGGATAGCCGACCCAGACCGCCGCCGAGAGCTGCGGGGTGTAGCCCACGAACCAGGCGTCCTTGGCCTCGTCGGTGGTGCCGGTCTTGCCGGCGGCCGGGCAGCCGTAGTTCGCCCGCGTGCCCGTTCCCCCGGTCACGTTGGCCTTGAGGATCTTGGTGACCTCGTAGGCCTGGCCGTCGGTCATCACGCGCGTGCCCTTCGGGTTGCCGAGCTTCTCCGTGGTGCCGTTCGGGAACTGGATGCGCTGGATCCCGGTGGCGCGCCGGCGGACTCCTCCGGCCGCGAGCGTGGCGTAGGCGTTGGCCATCTCGAGCGTGGTCACGCCGCGAGTGAGGCCGCCGAGGCCCTCGGCGGGATAGCAATCGAGCTTCGTGGTTATGCCGAGCTTCTTCGCGGTCTGGCACACCTTGTCGGGCCCGATGTCGAGGATCAGCTGCGCGTAAACCGTGTTGTCGGAGGCGAGCGTCGCGCTGGTCAGGCTCATGGAGCCCGAGTAGCTGTCGCCGAAGGTCTTCACGTTCCACTCGCCGTACTCGGGGTCGTTGATGGCCAGCGGCTTGGACGTGTACGTGGTCGAGTCGGGGTCGACTCCCTCGATCACCGCCGCGGTGAGCACCATGGTCTTGAAGGCCGACCCCGGCTGCCGGTGGCCCTGCGCGGCGAGGTTGAAGCGGCGCTCGCCGTAGGTGCCGCTCGACGCCATGGCCTTGATCTTCCCGTTGTTGGGGTCGATGGCGACGATGGCGGAGCTCGGACCGGCCGGATCGCCCCAGTAGGCGTTGATCGCCTCGCGCGCCTGGTCCTGCATCTTGGGGTCGATCGTGGTGTGGATGCGAAGGCCGCCGGCGCGGACGACGCCCACGCCGTAGCGCTCGATCAGCTGTTCCTGCACGTAGTCGAAGAAGTAGGGCTCGCGGCGCTGCTCGTAGCGCTTGCCCTGCTTGAGCCCCAGGCCCTTGCTCGCCGCGTCCTCGTACTCGGCACGCGTGATGTAGCCGTTCTCCAGCATCTTGGCCAGCACGTCGTTGCGCCGCTCGATCGCCACCTGGGGGTTGCGGAAGGGGTTGTACTGCGACGGCGCCTGCGGAAGGCCGGCCAGCAGCGCGGCCTGGTGGAGCTTGATGTCGCTCACGTGCTTGTCGAAGAAGGTGACCGACGCGGCCTCCGCTCCGATGGCGGTGCGCCCGTCGACCGTGCCGTAGGGCACCGAGTTGAGGTACTCGTTGAGGATCCAGGTCTTGGAGTGCTCCTCCTCGAGCTCCGACGCGAGCTTGGCCTCTCTGATCTTGCGCTTGAAGTTGCGCTCCGGGTCCTTGATGTAGAGGGCGCGGACGAGCTGCTGCGTGATCGTCGAGCCACCCTGAACCGTCTCGCCCGACTCGAGGTTCTTGATCCCGGCGCGCACGATGGCGTTGATGTCGACCCCGCCGTGCTTGTAGAAGCGCTCGTCCTCGATGGCCACGGTGGCGCGCCGCAGGTCGACCGGGATCTCCTTCCACGACCGCACTCGCCGCAGCGTGTCGGACTGGATGAAGCCGAGCTTGGTGCCGTCGGCGGCGTAGACCACGGAGAGCTGGCCCTTGTCGTCCGCCTTGAGCTCGCTCAGGTCCGGCGCGCTGGCGGCGATCGCGAACACATATCCGGCCACCGACAGTGCGGCGATCACGATGACGGTGGCGACCACGCCCACGCCGAGCAGGATCCTGCTCTTGGCGCCGCGCGTGTATCGCCTCCTGGACTTTCGATGGCGGTGGCTCATTCGGACATGCTCAGGAGGTCGCGACTGAGGATAGACCGTGCTCTCGGAGCAGCCGCAGCCAGCGCCGGCGCAGCTCGGCCGCGGCCTTCCCGCGCTCGGCGGGGGTGTCGCACCAGGTGGTCGCGCTCAGCCTCACACCCTCCTTGTCGGTCTCGGCCACGATCGCCTTTATGTCCTGCTCCTCGTCGCCGATCAGCTCGATGGCGCGGTCGAGATCGGCGTCGGGTGGGAGCCACACCGACACGTCCACCTGCACCCGCGGGCTGATGATCGTGTGGTTCTCGATCGAGCTCGAAGCAAGGCGCTCGTTGGGCACGATCAGGCGCCGGCCGTCGTCGAGGCGAATGTAGGTGTAGGTGAGCTGGACGTCCTCCACCTCGCCGGTCTTCTCCTCGAAGGTCACGAGGTCGCCGATGCGGATGGGCTGGGTTATGGCGAGCAGGATGCCGGCGATCCCGTTGGCCAGCGTCTGGCGGGCGGCGAAGCCCACCACCAGGCCGAGCACGGCGGAGGAGGCGAGCACGCCGGTGGCGATGCTGCTCACGGCGGGGATCCGGCCCAGGGCGAACCCGATGCCGATCACGACGATGAGCGCGAAGATCAGGCGCCGGATCAGGCGCAGCCGGGTGGCGGCCGACGCCGACAGCTCGCCCCCGGCCACGGCCGCGCTGAGCTGCCGGCCGCGCCGCGAGAGCAGCCGGTCGATGATCTCGGCGATCACGACCGCGATCAGGAGGATCACTGCCGCGCTGACCCATTGGCCCGTGGTGATCGCGCCGGTGTAGAGGCCGCCCACCGGCATGGCGTGGGAGGCTATCCCCGGCGAGATGGGCGCGATCAAGGCAAGTCTCCTCCTGGCCGTGTTCGCCGCGCCACGGCGTGCTCCTGCGGCGCGGCGGCACGCCGCGCCATGAGCGACGTGGTGCTCCTCGACGCGCTGGGCACGCTGGTCGAGCTGCAGCCGCCCGCGCCGCGCCTGCGGGCGCTGCTCGCCGCGGAGGGCCTCGCGATCACCGAGGAGCGCGCCGCCTTGGGCTTTCGCGCCGAGATCGCGCTACTACCTGGAGCACCACCTCGAGGGGTCGACCCGCGAGGCGCTCTCGGACCTGCGCGATCGCTGCGCCGCGACGATGATGGACGGCGCTCGCGCTGCCCGGGCCTCGACCACGCCACGGCGCGCCGGGCCATGCTCGCGGCGCTCGAGTTCACGCGCCTACCCCGAGGCCGCCGCGGCGCTCGGCGCCGTGCGCGCGCGGCGGCCGGCGACTCGCGATCGTGAGCAACTGGGACTGCTCCCTGGCCGACTGGCTCGAGCCGTCGGGGCTGCTCGAGCTGGTCGACGGGGTGGTCACCTCGGCGGAGACCGGGGCGGCCAAGCCCGACGCCGCCATCTTTCGCCGCGCGCTCGAGCTGCTCGGCGCAGGCGCCGGCCGATGCGCGTGCACGTGGGCGACTCGGTGGACAAGGACGTGGAGGGCGCCCGCGCCGCGGGGATCGCGCGCGGTGCTCGTGGCGCGCGGCCCTGAGTCGCCGCCGGACGGCGTGGTGGCGATCCGCTCGCTCGCCGAGCTGCCCTCCCTAGTCTGACTCTCGTGGAGAGCGCCCTCATACCTCCGCCTCAGCCGCCGGAGCTGCCCGAGGACGCCCGCCCGCGCTGGCCCTGGTGGTACGGGCCGGTGGCGTTCTTCGCCGGGGCCGTGGTGGGCCTGATCAGCGCCGGCATCGTGTGGGCGGTGTTCGGCATCGACGCCGACTCGCCCGAGGCCACCATCACGGGACCGTGTTGCTCGACGGCTCGCTGGTGGCGGTGGCGCTGCTGTTCGCGTCCTTCGTGCGCCGGCCGCGGCCGTGGCACTTCGGCCTGCGCCGCACGGCCTTCTGGCCGGCGGTCGGCTGGGCGGCGCTGGGGATCTTCTCCTTCTACGTGTTCGCGGCGGTCGTACACGGCGATCCTGCAGCCCGACGTCGAGCAGACCGTGGCCCAGGACCTGGGCGCCGAGGACAGCAGCCTCGGCCTCGTGGCGGCCGGCTTCATGATCATCTGCATCGCGCCCTTCGCCGAGGAGTTCTTCTTCCGCGGCTTCTTCTACGGGGCGCTGCGCACCCGCTTCCCGATCGCCGTGGCGGCGATCATCGACGGGCTGGTGTTCGGGCTGATCCACTTCCAGGGCGGCGAGGACGGGCTGCTGATCGTGCCGCCCCTCGCCGTGCTGGGGGTGGTGTTCTGCCTGGTCTACGAGCGCACCCGCTCGCTCTATCCGTGCATCGCCCTGCACGCCCTCAACAACTCGATCGCCTACGCCGCCCAGGCCGACGGCGCTGCCGTGGCGCTCGTGTTCGGACCGCTGATGATCGCGGCCTGCGCGCTGGTGCCGCGCCTGAGTCGTGCGGCACCCTCTCCCACTTAGCGAATTGCGTGGCATTATCAGCCTGAGAATGAACACGCGCCTGCTCTCCCTCACCGTCGCCGCACTGCTCCTGCTGGGCGCCGCTCCCGGCCGCCGCGCAGGCGCCGCGCCGCGACCGCCAAGTTCAAGGTCTCGCGGTGGCATGGCCACCAGCAAGGCCCGCTACTTCGCGCCCTCGCAACAGGTGGTCGTCCGGGGCAGCGTCAAGCCCGCCGTGCCGGGCGAGGTGCTCACCCTCTACGCGATCCGGGGCAAGAAGGCCACGAAGAAGATCCGCCGCAAGGTCGGCGCGGGCGGGCGCTTCGAGTTCAAGTTCAAGGTCGGCAACGCGGGCCGCGTGCGTGCTGGCGATCAAGCACGACGCCAGCCCCGCGCAGGGCGCCTTCCGGGCCAAGTCGCAGCAGGTCTCGGTCGTCGACTGGCAGGCGGGAGCCGGCGAGAAGGGCGTGAAGGTCCTGCTCCTGCAGCGCGGCCTGCTGCGCGAGGGCTACGCCACGCCGGTCACCGGCTACTACGACGACGCCACCGCGCGCGGCGTGCTCGCCTTCCGCAAGGCCAACGAGCTCGGCCGCGACGGCTACGCCTCCAAGCAGGTGTTCGCGATGGTGGCGCGCGGCGAGGGCGCCTACAAGCTGCGCTACCCGAAGGCGGGCAAGCACGTGGAGTTCGACTGGTCGCGCCAGGTGCTGGTGCTGGCCGACAAGGGCAAGCCCTACCGGACCTACCACACCTCCTCGGGCACTCCGGCCACGCCGACCGTGTTCGGCACCTACAAGTTCTACCTGCAGACGCCGGGCACCAACGCCAAGGGGATGGTCTACTCGTCCTACTTCATCCGGGGCTACGCCATTCACGGCTACGCCTCGGTGCCGACCTTCCCGGCGAGCCACGGCTGCCTGCGCGTGCCGATCCCCAACGCGATCCAGATCTTCAACTGGATCGACGTCGGGGACACGATCTTCAGCTACCAGTAGCGCCCCGCCCGGGGCAGCCCGTCGGAAACAAAGGCCCCGCCCTTTCGGACGGGGCCCATGCGGGGTTCCCCCGGAAGCCCGCGCTCAGCGCGGGCCCACGTTGGCTACGGGGTTGGGACGGGGGTGGCGGCGGCGTCGGCCGGCGCGGGCGCGGGGTCGCAGGCGCGGCGACCGGCTCGACCGGTGCGGCGCGGGCTCCACCGGTGCGGCGGCGACGGGCTCGACGGGCTCGACGGGCGCGGGGGCTGCCTCGACCGGTGCGGCGACGGGCTCGACCGGGCACGGGGGCGGGCTCGACCGGCGCGGCGACGGGCTCGACCGGGCACGGGGCGCGGCTCGACGGGCGCGGCGACGGGCTCGACGGGCACGGGCGGGCTCACGGCGCCGCGACGGGCTCCACGGGCACGGGGGCCGGCTCGACCGGGACCGGCGCGGGCTCCACGGGCGCGGCGGCGACGGGCTCGACCGGCACCGGCGCGGGCTCCACCGGCGCCGCCACCTCGGCGGGCGCCGTCGGCACGGCGGCCACCTGACCGGCTGTCGCCACTGCTCACCACGGACTCGCCGGCCACCGACGCGCTGTGCGAGCCGCTCCAGGCAGCCTGGGTGCCTGACCCGCCGCCGGCCGCGGTGGCGCCGCCGCCGGCGGTCATGACCGCGCCGGTGCTCCCGCCCGCGGCGCCCGAGCGGGCGGTCGCCGCGGCTGGCCGACCGATGCCGCCCGGCTGCCGTTCAGGTACGGAGCCGGGTCCTGGGCCTGTCCGTTGACGCGGGTCTCGAAGTGCAGATGGGGCCCCGTGCAGCTGCCGGTGCAGCCCACGTAGCCGATCACCTGCCCGGCCTGCACGCGCGCGCCCTGGCTCACGGCGAATCGCGACATGTGCGCGTAGCACGTGGAGAAACGGCTGCTGTGGGTGATGCAGACCATGTTGCCGTAGCCGTCCTGGACTCCGGCGACCGTGACCGATCCGCAGGCCGCGGCCCTGATCGCGGTGCCGGTGGGGGCGGCGATGTCGACGCCGTCGTGGTTGCGCCCCCAGCGCGGGCCGAAGGGCGACGTCTGGGTGCCCTTGACCGGCGAGGTGAGCGTGGACGATCCGCAGCTCGTGTCCACCGGCGCCGAGCGCTCCGGCCGGCTGCTCCTCGGCCGGAGGTGTCTCGGCCTCGGCGTCGGGCGCGGGAGCCGGGCTCGAGTCGCTCTCCGGGGCGGGCTGTGCCTGCTCGCGCCGCGGCGCGGCGTCCTCGCTCCGGCCGCGTGCCGGCGCCTGCTGTCGTCCGGACCGAAGAGCTGGTCGACCGACCGGTCGGCGCGCTCGTCGAGACGGGCACCGGCGGCACGCAGCTCGCGCTCCAGGCGCTCCTTCACGGCGGGCGGGGCGTCGCCGCCGCTGGCCGTGCTCGCGGCCGGGAACAGGGTCGCCCAGGTCGCCGGTCCGACGACCCCGTCGACCTCGAGTCCGGCGCGGGTCTGGTAGCGGCGCACCGCGAGATCGGTCTGGACTCCGAAGATCCCGTCGGCGGGAATGCCGAGCGCCTTCTGCACCTGGGCCACGAGGGCGCCCTGGCTGCCGAGCTCGAGTGGGAGCCCGCCCTCGCGCACCTCGATGGCGCGCTTGGGTGCGGTTTCGGCTCCCAGGTCGGCCTGAGGCTTGCCGGTGAACTGGGCGAAGGCCATCGGTGATGCGGGTCCCGCCATGGTCGCGGCCGACATCGCGGCCGCGATGCCCTTGCGGCGGTTGTTCCAGCGCCGCGCTCCGGGGAGCAGGGAACGGCGGTAGCGAGAGCGTTCGAGCGAACGCTCCCAAAGCTCGTGTTGAGACAGGTCCCGATGGGCGCTCGTCATCCGGCTGGTCCCCTTCCGTTCAGGCCTACGGGGTTAGCTGACGGGCTCGCGCTGGAAAGTGCGCTACGCGGTTAAGGGTCCGCGATTCGCCCCCGGCGACCTGATCGGCCGCCACTTGGTTCCCCCGTTCCCTGCACCCGGCGGCGCAGGGACTCGGCGCTTGACAACTGATTCGACAACAACGCCCAACACCCTCGACCCGAGGAAGTTGCGCTGCGCGGCAGGCTAGCGCACCCCTCGAATTGGTCCAACGAATGGTTCAAAACTCCGCCGTGCGCCAATCGTCGTGGTGCGTGCGCTCGCTTGGGCAGCATGTTGGCCAGCAGGCCGAGCCCCGCGCCGTAGAGCAACAGCGCCAGCAGGGCGGGCACGCCGCGGTTGACCCACGAGCTGTCGGAGTCGAGCAGCCCGGCAAAGGGCGCCAGCAGCACATCGTTGGCGTCGTCGACCAGCTCGCGCACCGAGCCGTTGCGGCGCTCACGGTCCGGCCTCCTCGTCCGGCGTGGGGGCGACCGCCGCCACCTCGGGCGACGCCGGGGTGCCCGTGCCCTCACCCAGCGCGGTCTGCTGGGCCTTCGAGCCGCGGTCCATCTCGTCGACGGCGAAGTAGGCGAAGCCGAGCAGCACGACGATCGACGTGAGCACGGCAGCGAGGCGGATGATGGAGCCCATCGCCACGTCTATCGGCCGACAGGCCCGCCGACGGTGAGCCTCGCACGTAGTGTTCCGACGGATGAGCGATGCCCACGAGACTCTCGTCGCCGAGCTGCGCGAGCACGCCCTCGTGATCGGCGAGGTGACGCTCACCAGCGGACGCATCGCGCAGTACTACGTCGACGCCAAGCGCGCGATCCTCCTGCCGGCCGGCTTTCGCGCGCTGGGCGAGCTCGTGGCGGAGGAGGCGGAGCGAGTGGGCGCGACGGCGGTCGGGGGCACGACCATGGGCGCCGACCCCGTGGCCTGCGCGGCTCTGGCCGCCGGGGCGCCCGTCAAGGCCTTCTTCGTGCGCAAGGACCGCAAGGCGCACGGGCTGCAGCGCTGGGTCGAGGGCCCGCCGCTCGAGCCCGGCGAGCGCTGCCTGGTGGTGGAGGACGTGGTGACCACCGGAGGCTCGACGGTTCACGCTCTCGAACGCGTGCGTGAGGAGGGTCTCGCGATCGCCGGAGTCATCAGCGTGCTCGACCGCCTGGCCGGAGGCGCGGCGACGATCGAGGCCGCGGCGGAAGGGGCCTCCTACCGGCCGCTGACGACGATCGACGAGGTCTACCCCGAGCGGCCCGACCGCGGCTGAGCCAGCCAAGCGTCGATCAGGCGCCGCGAGATCGAGTAGGGCGGCGGCAGCTTCACCACGCCGTCGCCGCGAGCCGCCGTCTCCACCTCCGAGCGCTCGAACCAGCGAACCTCAGACAGCTCCTCGTCGCCCGGCGCCGGGTCGCCCGAGGTGGCCCGCGCGAGGAAGCCGACCATCAGCGAGCTGGGGAACGGCCAGGGCTGGGAGGCGAAATAGGTGACCTCGCCCACCCCGACGCCGGATTCCTCGAGCACCTCGCGCGCCACCGCCTCCTCGAGCGTCTCGCCCGGCTCAACGAACCCCGCGAGCACCGAGAAGCGGCCCGCGGGCCAGTTCGCCTGGCGCCCGAGCAGCAGCCGGCCGGCCGCGTCGGTCACCTGCACGATCACCACCGGGTCGGTGCGCGGGAAGTGCGACGCCTCGCACGAGGGGCAATTGCGCTGGTGGCCGGCGTTTGCCACGGTGGTGGGCTGGCCGCAGTTGGCGCAGAAACGGTGACGCCGGTGCCACGACAGCAGCGAGGCCGCGTACGCCCCCAGCGCGGCCTCCGCGGCGGGGAGATCGGTGGCGGCCTCGCGCAGCCCCGCCGGCCTACCCTGGCCGGGTTCGGCGCCGGTGGCGTCGGCCGCGAATAGCGGAGTCGGCCGTCGAGACCCAGGAACACCGAGTCCCCGTTGGGAGGGGTGAGAAGCAGGCGCCCGTCGTCGATCCAGAGGCCGGCCTCGGAGAGCACCAGCGAGCGGGCGTCGGGCTGTGCTTTGAGGGCGGCGATCCACTCCGGATCCCCGCGCCGGGCGGCGGCCCGGTCGAGCTCGGCGCCGGAGAAGACCATGCCTGTGCCGCTGAGTGCCGCAATGCGGGAAAGCATGGCACGCGGCCCGTCACACTGGCCTGGGTGCTCACCCTTTTCGGAGCCGCGGCGGTCACGTTCATGATGCTGATGTACGCGCTCGAGCGCCGCGGCCGGGGCTTCATCCTCGCCTTCGGCTGTGGCTGCCTGTTGTCGAGCGCCTACGGCTTCCTGGCGGGCACATGGCCGTTCGGTGTGGTCGAGGCGATCTGGGCGGTCATCGCCTTCGATCGCTACCGAAGGACCGCGCCGAAGCGCCCCGGGCTGGATTCGAACCAGCGGCCTACCGCTTAGGAGGCGGTCGCTCTATCCCCTGAGCTACCGGGGCGGGCCGAGAACCCTCGCTCCGGTCCGGACCAGCCGGACCCACGCTACTCGTCCTCGTAGAGCGATTCGCGGGCCAGCTCGGCCCCGCGCGCGCCGTAGAGGCGAACCTCGATGTAGTCCCCGGTGTAGGCGTCGAGTGACACGAGGGTGAATCGCTCGTCGACCAGCGTGCACTGGTCGGTGGTGGTGGGTCCCAGCTCGGTGGTGGCGGCCACCCCGTTGGCCACGAGCGCGACCCCCCACACCAGTGTCACGATCCCCTGACGTCCCTCGGGGCCGCGCCAGTGGCCGATCTCCTCGTCGGAGAGGTCGAGCGTCCAGTCGGGGTTCTGCGCCGCGGTCTCCTCGGTGAAGTCGGCTGCGGCGGTGAAGTCGGCGGCCTGCGCGCCCTCGTGCTCGCGGGTGTAGGAGACGTATCCGAAGACCTCGCCGCCCTCGGCGGGCGCCGTGGCGGGCACGTAGGTGCGCCCGTTCCAGGTGCGGTCGGGAAACCAGGCGATCAGCTCCGGCTCGACCGGCGTCGGCGTCGCGCCCGAGAAGTGCTCGGCGAGCGCCTCGCCCCAGCGGCCGTAGGGCAGCGGCTCCTGGGGAGGCTCGGCGGCGAACATCGGGACCTGGCGGGGAGCGGGCGGCATGGACGGCGGGAGAAGCTACAGGGTGGCGCCGCGCAGGCGCTCGGCCGCATCCTCGGGAGCCAGCACGTTCAGGTGCACGCCCGTGCCGATCTCGAGGCCGGCGAGCTGGGCCAGGCGCGGCATCACGTCGATGCGCCAGCAGAAGGTCTGGGCGTCGCGCGGTGCGGTGCGCACCCACATGTTGAGCGGGGGCAGGCCGTCGAGCACTGCGCCGAGCCGGGAGAGCGCCTCGTGCAGCATCCGGGCGCCGAGCGGCCCCTCGTCGGAGAAGCGAGCGACCGGCGCGCGGGGCACGACCTGCATGTGAAAGGGCACGCGCGCGCCGAAGGGGCAGAGCGCCACCGCCTCGGCATCGATGGCCACGATCCGCTCGTGTCGGCGCACCTCCTCCTGCACGACGTCGCCGAGCAGGTTGCGGCCCTGGGTGCGGTCGGAGTAGGCGGTGAAGCGCTCGCGCTCACGAGCAACGGCGGCGGGCACGAAGGGGAGGGCGTACAGCTGCGAGTGCGTGTGCGGCAGCGAGGCGCCCGCCTCGCGGCCTTCGTTGACGATCAGGTGCAGGTACGCGGCATCGGAGTGCTCGCGCATGCGCTCGCGCCAGACCCCCATCGCGGCCTCCACCTGCTCGGCGGGCACCTCGGCCAGGGAGTGCACCGGGTCGGGCGCGTTGATCACCACCTCGTGGGCGCCGAGTGGCGGGCTGGGAGGCGAACAGGTCCGGCTCTCCGCGGCCCCCCGCGAGCGGGTCCTCCCGCGGCTCGGGCTCGCCCGGCGACAGGGCGGGGAACAGGTTCGGCACCACGCGCACGGTCCAGCCGGCGGTGTTCGGCGCGCCGCCGTTGCGCCGCAGCGCGTACACCTCGGGCGGCGTCTGGTCCTCGTGGCCCTCGGCGAACGGGTCGCGCTCGCGGTCGATGGGCGCGCGCGGTTCAACGTCGAGCCACGCGCCCGGCCGCCGCCCGCGCTCGCCGGCCACGATCACGCGCAGGCCCGAGAGCGGATCGATGCGCAGTTCGGTAGTGCGCGAGGGCGCGGGCTGGCCCGCGCCGGGCCGGACGGAGCGATCGGATCACAGCTCCTTCTCCATGGCCACGTGCTCGATGCCCTCCTCGGTGAAGCGCGCGCCACGCTCGGCGTAACCCTGCTCGCGGTAGAGGGAGAGCGCGTAGGTCTGCGCGTGCAGGGCGATGCGGCCCGCGCCGGCGTCGAGGGCAACCCGGTCGGCTTCACGAAGAATCGCTCGGGCGACGCCGCGCCCGCGCAGCTCGGGCTCGACCACCAGCCGGCCAAGCCGTGCCAGCGGGCCCTGAAACAGCAGCCGGCAGGTGCCGACCACGCGCTCGCCGGCGAGCGCGACCACGTGGACGCTCTCGGGATCGCGCCCGTCGCGGTCGGCCTCCAGGGACACACCCTGCTCGCCGCAGAACACGCGCTCGCGCAGATCGAGCGCCGCCACGAGCTCGTCGTCGCTGTGTGCCGGCCTGACCTCCAGAACGTCAGCGAGCGTACTTGTCGATGTCGTCGACGAGATCGCTCTCCTTGAGGTATCCGCCCTGGTGCAGGTAGGCCAGCTCGCCCCTGCGGTCGTAGAACGCGGTGGTGGGGAAGGCCTGGACGCCGTTGAAGGAGGCGGCGACCTCGAGGTCGGGGTCCTTGAAGCTCGGGAACGGCACCGGGTACTCGGCCAGGAAATCGCGAGCGTCGGCGTCGTTGTCATTGGAGTTGACGCCCACGAACACGACGTCCTTGCCGCGCTTCTTGGCCTGATTGCCGAAGAACGGGAACTCGGCCCGGCAGGGACCGCACCACGAGGCCCACTTGTTGACCACCACCGGCCTGCCCTTCTGCTGCTTCACGTACTTCTCGAAGGCGTCGCGGCCGCCGTCCAGGAGCGCCACGTTCTCGCTCTCGTTGGGCGGAGGCGGGGCAGCCTTCTCGTCCGAGCTGCAGCCGATGAAGGCGACCGCGGCGAGAAACACGACCAAAAGGCGCATATCCGACAGCTTGGCAGACCCGTTTTGCTCCCGGTGTGCTGTAATGGACCCACGTCGGCAGTCCGTTCGAGGCCGGCGCGCCGCCCGCTCCCGGGGTTTGTGGGCGAGGTGGCATGACGGGCGGGCCTGCGAAACCGAGACGGCCCGTTCACCTCGGTGAAGCTCGGCCCGTCTCCCTTTCCATTCTGAACGCCTCAACTTGGCTGAGACAACCTCTGCTCTCGTGAATGCGCCGGTTTCCGGCGACGACCTCGCTCGCGCGGAGGAATTCGCGCGGGAGGGCTTCGTGCTGCCCGGAGAGGACGCGGCCAGCCGCGCTGGCGGAGGGCACCGCACGGCGCTCCGCGCTCGACGACGCCCTGGCCGAGATCGACGCCGGCCGCGAAGAGCCCTCGGTCGAGTGGCGGCGCAACTACTCGCTGCTGCTGGGCCTGGAGCGCCTGCTCTGCCGAGGAGGAGCCGCACCTCGCGGACGGCACGCTGCTCAACCCGCATCAGGTCGACGCCCTGTCGGGCACGCTGATCGCGCTCACCTCCGAGCTCGAGGAGAGCCTGCGCAGCGGCAACGGCAGGGTCGCGGCGGCCAACGGCCGGCCCGCCGCGAGGCCGCGCTGGAGAGCGACGATCTCTACGAGGACGATTTCGTCCAGGCCTCGCTGCGCCAGGAGGACGACGAGCCGTCGTCGACGACGAGGAGGACGAGGAGCCCCGACGACGATGACGAGGACGAGGCCGGCGAGCCGGAGGAGCCCGAGCAGGAGGCGCCGGACGAGGAGCCGCTCGATTGGGACCCGGCCGAGGAGGCCGAGGAGGAGGCTGCCGTCGAGGCCCAGGGCGAGGACCCGGGCGCCGACCGCCGCTTCTGGTTCGAGCACGCCACCGGAGCGGGCAAGACCGTGGCCGCTCTCGGCTTCGTGGAGGCCTCGCGCACCGGCGGCATCCTGATCCTCACCCACCGGCGCAACCTGGTCGACCAGTTCCTCGGCGAGCTGCGCACGCGCGGCTACAAGAAGCGCATCGCGCCGGCGCTGCTCAAGAACGGCGGCGGCGAGCCGCCGGCGGGCGGCCCCGTGACGGTCGAGACCTACCAGTGGTTCGTGCGCAACGCGGGCAAGATCTCGGACGCGTACACGATCGTGATCTGCGACGAGGCCCACACCGCCCTCGGCGAGAAGACGAGTGGCGCCATCCGCCAGTGGACCGGCCCGGTGTTCATCGGGATGACCGCCACCGGCGCGCTGATCGCTCGCCACGTAACCGACCTCTTCCCAACCCAGACCTCGCGCTTCGACCTGGCTCAGGCCGCCCGGCGCGGCGTGATCGCCCCACTGCGCTGCGTGCGCATCCCGCCGGGCGTGGGCGTGCGCTCGATCGCCAACGTCCCGCTGCGCCGCGGCGAGGTCGACCAGGACTTCGACCAGGAAGAGCTGGCCGCGCTGCTCGACCAGGCGCCCTTCAACCTGGCCGTGGCCGACCTCTACAAGACCCGCTTCAAGGACGTTCCCGGGTGTCGTCTACTCCGCCGGCGTGGCCCACGCCCACAACGTGGCCAAGGCGTTCCGCGACGCGGGCATGAAGGCCAAGGCGGTCTCGGGCGAGACGCCCAAGCGCGAGCTGGCCCGCACGCTGGCCGGCTACGAGCGCGGCGAGATCGACGTGCTGGTGAACGCGCAGCTTCTGGCCGAGGGCTGGAACTCGCCGCGCGCGACGGTCTGCATGCACCTGGCGCCCACCGCCTCCAAGCGCATCTACCAGCAGCGCGTGGGCCGCGTGACCCGGCGCACGCCGGGCAAGGAGGCGGGCATCGTCGTGGACTTCGTCCATCCCGCCACGCCCAACGACGACCCCGTGGTCACGCTGCACTCCCTGCTCGACCGCGACGTCTACCGCGGCGGCGCGATCGTGGTCGGCCCGGTGCGGCGCGGCCGCGGCCGGCGGCTGCGCGTCGAGCGCCGGGTGGTGCCGGTGACCTCGGACGAGACGCCGCCGGGCGCAGGTGTTCGAGCGCGAGCTGTGGCGGATCGCCGTCGAGCACCTGAGCTGGGGCGAGCAGCAGGCGTGGGCGATGCTGGCCGGCGCCCGCGTGGCCTCGAACAACTGGCGCCGCGCCAAGGCGATGCTCCACTTCGACTCCACCGGCGAGCTGCGCCGGCGTGTTCCTGGTCACCTGCCTGCGCCGCAACCGCAACACCCAGCTGCGCGTGCGGGCGCTGGGCGAGGTGGGCGGCTCTGCGCGACCCCGAGGCCTTCGACGACGCCGTGGAGATCCTCGGCAGCTGGTCGCGCGACGAGCGCCGGGAGGGCGTGAAGGTGCTGCTGCAGGCACTGACCGAGAAGCAGATCGGCCGCCGCGACCAGGCGGCGCGCTGGCTCTGGCACCTGGCCGAGTACTCGCGTGAGGTCCACGAGGAGTACGCGGTGCAGCGCTGGCCGGAGACCAAGCGGCTGCTGGGGCTGCTGGTGAACTCGGCCGGAGCGGCGCACGCGCGCAACGCGCGGCGGCTCGTGCAGGCCTCGCGCAAGCACGACCGCCGGCTGTCGGCCGCGCTGCTGGCCGCCGCGCTGGCGCACACACCCGAGGCGCAGCAGGTGCTCGACGGCGCGCGGATGCGCATGGCTCGCAAGCCGAGCGCGCTGGCGCGCGAGCTGCTCAAGAACTTCCCCAAGGGCAAGCGCCGCCGCGGCGGCCGGCGCCGGCGCAAGAAGGGCGGCGGCGAGGCCAGGGCGCGGAGGTGGACCTGCAGGCCACGCAGGCCGTCGAGACGCCGGACGGGGCCACCGAGTCGGGGGACGAGAAGCCCAAGCCCAAGCGATCGCGGCGGCGACGCAGCTCGTCGGCGGCCGCGCGGGCGCGGCGAGCGGCGAGCAGCGAGGACGGGCCCGACTCGGGTGGCGATTCGCGCGAGCCCGAGGAACGCGACGCGGCCTGACGGAGCTCGGTTCAGCGCAGCAGGTGGACCTCGCCGGCGCCGAGGGTGACCCGGCCCGAGGTCGTGTCGACCAGCAGCGCGCCCGCCTCGTCGATCCCCGGCCGCCTGACCGCTGCCGGCGGCCCAGCGCACCTCCGAGCCGCGCAGCGCGTCGCGTGAGCGCCACGCGGCCAGCACCTCGGCCGCGGGCCGCTCGAGCCAGCGGTCGAGGCTGGCCAGCAACCGGCCGAGCACCTCCTCGTTGCTGCTGTCGACTCCTTCACCACGCAGCGAGGTGGCGACGTCGCGCAACTCGGCCGGGAACTCGGAGACCGAGACGTTGATCCCGATGCCCAGCACCGCCCATCCCGCCTGCGGGCCGGCCCTCCACCAGGATGCCCGCCAGCTTGCGACCGTCGATCCAGATGTCGTTCGGCCACTTGACGAGCGCCGGTAGCGGCAGCGCCTCGCACACCGCGACCGCGGCGGCCAGCGGCAGCATCGGATCGAATCGCCGCAGGATCACCGACATGAGCACGGCGCTCGCCCGGAGGCGCAACCCAGGTTCTGCCCTGCCGCCCCCGGCCGGCGGTCTGCTCGTCCGCGGTGACCAGCGTGCCGTGAGGCGCTCCCGCTGCCGCGAGCTCGCGGGTCCGCTCGTTGGTCGAGTCGGTGCGGCGGTGGTGCACTCGCGGCCGGCCGATCATCGCGGCCGCAGGCGTACCTCGGCGTCCGGGCGGCAGGTCGAGCGTCCCCGCGGCGTCGCCGCGATTGATCGCCAGGGCCAGCGTGCGGTAGGCGTCCTCGTAGAGGATCAGCTCGCCGGGCCGCACATCGGCGAAGGTCTGTGCGTAGGTGGCCAGGTAGCGCTCGCCCGCGGCCTCGACCTCGACGCGCCCGCCCAGCCGGATGCCGGTGCCCGCGGTCACGTCGTGGTCGGCGTCGAGCCCGACGTTGCCGAAGCGGTCGACCACCAGGGCGTGCGCCACCAGGCGTCCCCTCCTCGCTGCGCGGCACAGGCAGCTCGACCCGGGTCGAGCGCATCGGGGTCGAGCGGGTCGCCGGCGTCGGCCAGCTCGGCGCCGCGAGCGAGGTGGGCCGCCACCGGCGCGAAGATGTCCCGGCCGTGGAAGGTGGCCGACAGCGGCTCGAGGCGGTGGGGGGAGCGCGTGATGTCCACGGCCACCTCGATTCCGCCGCAGCGCTCGGCGGCCAGGCTGCAGCAGCCCGTTGTCGGGGCCGACGAGGATCCGCCCGTCCGCGCTGCCCAGGGCCACGGCGCGCCGCTCGGTGCCCACCTGAGGGTCCACGACGGCCACGTGCACGCCCACTGGCATGTAGGGCAGCGTGTTGCGCAGCACGAGCGCGCCCTGGCGAACCGCGTAGCGGGGCACACCGTGGGTGATGTCGATGATCTGCGCCTCGGGGTGCGATGCGCCGGATCACCCCGTGGCAGACCCCGACGAAGTCGTCGTCGCGCCCGTAGTCGCTGAGCAGCGTCACGATCACCGCGCGCACATCCTCCACGATCGCGTCGATCAGGCCGGCGATGTCGTGGCGGGCGGCCTCCACGTGCGGCTCGATGCCGTGCTCGCGCAGCGTGTCGCTCGTGATCGGCCCGATCGACACCACCCGCGCGTCGCCCACCCGGCCACCTCCCTCGAGGAAGAAGCGCACGGTCGAGCTGGAGGTGAAGGTCACGTGGGTGGCGCCGGCCAGCGCCTCCAGCGCCGCGGCGTCGAGCGGCTCGGCCACCGTGTCGTAGAGCGCGAGCACGTCGACCTCGGCTCCGCGCTCACGCAGCCCGTCGGGCAGCACGTCGCGGGCCTCCGCGGCTCGGGCCACCAGCACGCGCGCGCCCTCCAGCCGCTCCCGCTCGAGCGCCTCGAGCAGGCCCTCGGCCACGAAGCGCTCGGGCACGACGTCGGCCGCGATCCCGTGCTCGCCCAGGGCCTTGGCGGTGCCGGGGCCGATGGCCGCCACCCGCACCCCGGCCAGCGAGCGGGCATCCGAGTCGAGCAGCGTCGAAGAAGATGTCGACCCCGTTGGGGCTCGTGAAGCAGACGAGCGAGTAGCCGCCCGGATCGGGCAGCGCCACCGCGCGCGGCTCGATGCGGATGGCCGGCGTCTCCAGCACCTGGGCCCCCAGGGCGCGCAGCCGCGAGGCCAGGTCGCTGGCCTGGGCCCGGGCGCGCGTGACGGCCACGGTCTGGCCGTGCAGGGGCCGGCGCTCCAGCCAGGCGAGGGTGTCGCGCAGGCCGGCCACCGGCCCGACCACGGTGATGGCCGGCGGGCGGATCTTCGCCTCGGCCACCCGCTCGGCGATGTCGGCCAGGGTGCCGGCCACCGCGCGCTGGCCGGGGAGGGTTCCCCGGGCGACCACGGCGGCGGGCTCGTCGGCGTGGCGGCCGGCGGCCCGCAGACGCTCGGCGATCCGGGCCAGGTTCTTGACCCCCATGTAGAAGACCAGCGTGCCGGGGAAGCGGCCGAGCGCCTCCCAGTCGAGCGCCGACTCCTCCTTGGCGGGGTCCTCGTGGCCGGTCACGAAGGCCACCGCCGACGCGCCGTCGCGGTGGGTCACGGGGATCCCGGCGTAGGCGGGGGCGGCCACGCCGGAGGTCACGCCCGGCACGATCTCGAAAGCCACGCCGGCGGCGGCCAGCGCCTCGGCCTCCTCGCCGCCGCGCCCGAAGACGAAGGGATCGCCGCCCTTGAGCCGCACCACGCGGCGCCCGGCCCGCCCCGACTCCACCAGCAGCGCGTTGATCTCGTCCTGCTCCACGGCCGCCGCGCCCGGCTCCTTGCCCACGTAGCGCAGCTCGGCGTCCTTGCGCGCGCCGTCCAGCGCCCCCGGCGGTATGAGGCGGTCGTAGAGGATCGCGTCCGCGGCGGCGATCAATTCGAGCGAACGCCGCGTCATCAGGCCCGGATCGCCGGGACCCGCGCCCACCAAGAAGACGATCCCTGACACGGCTAGGGCGAGACGAGTCGATACGACAGCAAGAGCGAACCGCCGCCGGTGACAGCGCTGTCGCGCAACTCGAGCTTGCGAAGACCGCCCGTTCCATCCCCGGTGAAGATCTTCCGACCCTTGTTGGCGAGCGCGGGTGCGACGACCAGCCTCAGTTCGTCTACCAAGTCGGCACTGAGCAGAGCCCGGGAAAGCTCAATGCTGCCGTGGATGCCGATGTCCCCGCCGTTGCCCTGCTTGAGCTGGGCGACGTAGTCGCTCGCCGGCGCGTCGACGACCGTCGAGTTGGCCCACTCCTCGCCCAGAGCGCTGCTGGTGAATACGTGCTTCGGCGTGCTGTTGATGAAGCCGGCGAAGGGCTCGACGTTGGAGCTCGGCCAGTAGCCGACCCAGTAGTCGTAGGTGCCGCGACCGAGCAGGATGTCGTCCTGGGCCTCGATGACGGCGCCCAGGTTCTCGAAGATCTCAGGCCCGCCGTCTGACATCCAGTCGCTCGGCTCTTCGCCTACCCCGTCGAGGGACTGGAGGTGGTAGAGGACAACGTTGCGCATCGGCTAACCGTACGGGTCCTTCGGCCCTCGGTCGTCAGAGAGCGTTTCCTGCGTCCGCGTCACGATCGCCTCGATCGCGTCGGCCAGGTGAATCGGCTCGATGTTGCGGTCGCCGCGCTCCACGCGGAGCCTGTGGGCCTCGAGGAGCACGGCCGTGTGGGTGGTCCCGGCGGGCGGCTCGAAGCGGTAGGAGGCCAGCTCGATCAGCAGCCCGAGCGGGTCCTCGAAGTAGATCGAGTCCATGAACCCGCGGTCCTTCACGCCGCTGTGCTCGATTCCGCGCTCGTCGAGGCGCTCCACGGCCTGGCGGAACGTGGCCTGCGAGATCGCGAAGGCCACGTGGTGAACGCAGCCCGGGTCGGTGGGAGTGCGGGCGGGGTCGCCCGCCCGCTCCTCGTTGGTGAAGATCGTGATGAGGCGCCCGTCGCCCGGGTCGAAGTAGAGGTGGCTCTCGGATGCGTTGTCGAGGTTCGGCTGCTCGAACACGAACGGCATCCCCAGCACCCCCTCCCAGAAGTCGATCGAGGTCTGGCGGTCCGCCCCCGTGAGCGTTATGTGGTGGACGCCCTGGCTCTGAAGCTTGCGCATGACTGAAACGCTATCCGTATGGAGCTGCTGGCCACGCGCGTGCACACCGCGACGGCCGACGCCTGGGAGCAGATGGGACGCCTGCACGAGAGCACGGGCGGCGGGACCGGCGAAGTCCGCGGCCTGCGCCTGATGGCCTCGGGCCTTCCGCTGCCCTCCTGGAACAACGCCGATCTCACCGGGCCCGCTCCCGACCTCGACGGCGCACGCGCGTTCTACGCCACTCGGGGCGTGCCGTGGGGAGTCCGGGTTCCCGCCGGTGCTTCACTGGCGCGCGGCCGGCTGGAGCTCACTCTGCGCATGATGGGTCTCGAGGCCGCCCACCTGACGCCCGCACCGGTCGTCGACGGCCTGGAGCTGCGCTCGGCGAAGCGCGCCGACGCGAAGGTGGTGGTCGCGCTCGACGCGGCCGGGTTCGGAGAGGACCCCCGGGTCACACGGCCGTGGACCGAGCCGCATGTGGAAGCGCCCGGGTTCGACTTCGCGCTGGCCGCGCTCGACGGTCGCACGATCGGGACGGCCTTCACTCTTCGCAGCGACGGGGCGGCCGGTCCCGCCCTTCTGCTCGGCGGGGTGACGGTGACGCCCGAGGTGCGCGGACGCGGGGTGGCGGGAGCGATGTCGGCGTGGTTGCTCGAACGCGGCATCTCGCGCGGCGCGCGATTCGCGCACCTGCAGGCCGACACGGCCGCGGCCGCGCGCATCTACGCCCGGCTCGGATTTCGCGAAGCCGGCGAGCTCGACGTCTACACCGAGCTCTGAGCCATCTGCTCCGCCTCGGCGAGCAGGTCGGCGGCCCCGGTGCTCAGCAGGCGCTCGCCGACCGTTTGGCCGAGCGTGGCCGGGTCGGCCGCGGGGCCGCTCAGCTCGTCGCGGATCCAGTGTGAGCCGTCGGGCAGGCCCACGAAGGCCGAAAGGGTGAGCGCGCCGCCGGCGAGGACGGCGTTGGCGCCGATCGGCGTGTTGCAGGAGGCCTCGAGCGAGGTCACCAGGGCGCGCTCGGCGCTCAGCTCCGCGAATGCCGCCCCGTCGGTGAGATCCGCGGCGGCCCGGGCGGCGGCGCCGTCGTGGCTGCGGGCCTCGAGCGCGAGGCAGCCCTGGCCGGGTGCGGGCACCAGCTCGTCCATGGCGCTTCCCTCGGCCCCGCGGCCCAGGCGGTCGAGTCCGGCCTGGGCCACCACGATCGCGTCGTAGGCGCCGTCGGCGAGGCGGCGGAGCCGGGTGTCGACGTTGCCGCGAAGCTCCCGGATCTCGAGGTCCGGCCGCAGCGCCATGAGCTGCGCGCGCCGCCGCACGCTGGCCGTGCCCACCACCGCGCCCTCGGCCAGCGCGTCGAGCGAGGGGGCTCCGCAGAGGGCGTCGCGCGGATCGGCGCGCAGGGGCACGCCCGCGATGATCAGGCCGTCGGGGAGCTCGCCGGGCACGTCCTTGGCCGAGTGCACGGCGAGGTCGATGCGAGCCGCGAGCAGGGCGTCGTCGATCTCCTTGACGAAGCGCGCCTTGTCGCCTCCGTCGGCCGGCGGGGAATGTGCCCCCCGGGCCGAGGCGCGGTCGCCCGAGGTGGTGATCGTCACCAGCTCGACGCCCTCGCCCAGCCGCTCGGCGACCGAGCGGGCCTGCGCCAGCGCGAGCGCGCTGCCGCGGCTGCCCAGCCGGATCACGCCAGGTTCTGGCGGCGGGCGTCGAGGCGGGTGACCTCGGCCGAGGGTGCCTCGTCGCCGGGCGCGAGCGCAGCCTCCAGGCCGAACAGCTCGCGCAGCGTGTGCACGTAGCGATAGGAGGAGCCGTCGCCGGTGGCGTCCTTGAGCCGCAGGGTGGGCTCGTGCAGCAGCCGCGATACCACGGCGCGGGCCATCACCTCGAGGCGCTTGTGGTCGGCCGCCGACAGCGACTCCCAGCGCGCCTCGTTCTCGCGCAGCACCTGGTCGACAACGTCGTCGCCGCGGCGGCGCAGGGCGGCGATGGTGGGCAGCACGTCGAGCGAGGCCAGCCAGCGCTCGAAGCGAGCGACTTCCTCCTGGAGCAGGGCGAACGCCTCGTGCGCCTCTGCGGCGCGCTGATCGAGGTTGCGGGCCACCGCCTGCTGGAGGTCGTCCATGTCGTAAAGGGCGATGCCCGGGCAGTCGCGCACGCTCGGCTCGATGTCCCGCGGAACCGCGAGGTCGATCAGCACGAGCGGCCGCCCCATGCGCGAGGCGGCCACGAACTCGAGCTCCTGGCGACCGAGGATCTGGTGCGGAGCGCCGGTGGAGCTGACGACGATGTCGGCGTGCTCGAGCTCCCCGCGGGAGGTCGTCGAACGCGATGGCCCGCCCGCCGAAGCGCTGCGCCAGCTCGAGCGCGCGATCGTGACGGCGATTGGCGACGAAGAACGCCTCGACGCCGCGATCGCGCAGCGCGCGAGCGGTGAGCTCGGCGTTCTCCCCGGCGCCGATCACGAGCACCCGCCGCTCGGTCAAGCCTCCCAGGAACTCGCCGGCGAGCGCGACGGCAACCGTCGACACCGACACGTTCGATCGCGCGATCCCGGTCTCACTGCGCACGCGCTTGCCCGCCGCCAGCGCGTCGCGGAAGAGGCGGTTGGACACGGGGCCGCTCACGCCCTCGACGAGGGCCATCTCGTAGGCGCGCTTTACCTGTCCCTGGATCTCGGCCTCGCCCACGATCATCGAGTCGAGGCCGCCGGTCACGGCGAACAGGTGCTCCACCGTCTCGCGCCCGCGCAGCGAGTAGAGCGAGCCCAGCAGCTCGCTGGGACGCAGCCCGGCCTGGCGCGAGAGGATCGACAGCGCGGCGTTCTCGGCCTCCACGGCGTCCTCGGTCACCAGGTAGAGCTCGGTGCGGTTGCAGGTGAAGAGGGCCACCGCCTCGTGTATCGACTCGTGCTCGGTCAGCTCGGCCAGCACGCGAGCGGCGCGCCCGGTGGGTAGCGCCAGCTTCTCGCGCAGCGGTAGCGGCGCCGTCTTGTGGTTGGCGCCGAGCGCCAGCAGCTCGCCGGTCATCTCAGACTCGTCGTCCTCGGCCAGAGCGGGTGATCTCGCGGTCGATGCGCGTGATCTTGGCCCCGATGATGGCCACGTAGATCAGGATCAGGGCGATGAAGACGCCGTACGCGCCGGCCACGTACTTGCCCGCCTCGTCAAGCGGCAACGCGGGCATCGAGCCTCCTCTTCAGCCGCTTGAGCTGCATCGAGGCGTGCTTGGCCGTGAGCTCGAGCTTCCAGAGGGTCACGAACAGCAAGGCCATGGCCACCAGCGAGACGAGGAACGTCAGGCGCATGTCGCCGGGCAGGCTGCCGCCGGTCTGGGAGAGCACTCGGGGGTGGGTGTAGGCCTCGGCCATGCGCACGCGACGAAGTTCAGCGGCACGAAGGCTCCGGCGGCGATGGCGAACACCGACGAGTAGCGCGCCTGGCGGTCGGGGTCCTCGATCGAGAAGCGCAGCGGGTAGTACACGCAATAGAGCAGGAAGACCACCAGGAACGACACCAGCACCGGCTCGTCCCACACCCACCAGTGACCCCAGGAGGCCTTGGCCCAGATCGCGCCGGTGATCAGCACGCCGAGGCCCAGGATGATCGACATGTGGATGGCCACATACGAGCGCAGGTCCCACGAACGGTCGCCCGAGCGCAGGAGCTTGATGGCCATGATGCCGCCGGCCACGAAGCCGCACAGCGCCACGATCGCCATGGGCACGTGCACGTAGAAGATCTTCTGGACGAAGCCCTGGTCGGCGTCCAGCGGCGCGTAGAAGAAGATGAGCGCCATCGCCGTCGTGACGGCCACGACGCTGGCCACCGCCAGGGGGATCAAACCCTTCGAATACATCAGTCCTCGAGCAGGAAGTCGAACACCGCTACGGAGAGAAGCACGAACACCACATCGTAAAGGCTGAGGAGCCCCAACCAGCGCCAGAGGTCCTCGGCCACCGCATCCTGGCGCAGGAGGGGCTCCGTGGCCTGGGCGCAGGAGATCAGCACGGGGACGAGCAGGGGAAGCAGGAGCAGCGGCACGATCAGCTCGTGCGCCCGCGTCTCGGCGGCCAGCGCGGCCACCAGCGCCCCCACCGCGGCGATGCCCAGGTTGCCCAGCAGCAGCACGGGCAGGAGCTCGGGCAGCGCTCCGCCGAGGTCCGGCCCGAGGAGCAGCAGGCCGAAGGCCGGGAGTGCCACCAGCTCCACCACCACGAGCATCAGGAACAGCCCGGTCGGCCTTGGCCACCCACAGCGCCGTCCGGTCCACCGGGGCCAGCAGCAGCGCCGACGATCCCGCCCTGCTCGCGTTCCGCGCCGAACAGCCGCGACACCCCGATCACCGAGGCCAGCAGCAGCGTGACCCAGAGCACCCCGGAGGCCAGCTCGCCGTCGAGCGAGTCCCGGTCGAGGCCGAAGTGGAAGAGCACGTAGACCGTCAGCGTGAACAGGGTCATCGCCGGCACCGACTCCTTGGTGCGCCACTCGAGCAGCAGGTCCTTGCGCAGGATCGCGCGTGCGGTGTCGATCACGCGTAGATCTCTTCGCCCTCGGGCGCCGGTCCGCCCCTGCCTCAGGCGCAGCACCACGTCGGCCTCGGCCAGCGCGCCGCGCACGTCGTGGCTCACCAGCACCCGCGTCCGTCCCGAGCCCGGCCGATGAGCGGCTCCAGCTGCTCCGCTCCCGCGGGGTCGAGGTTGGCGCGCGGCTCGTCGAGCAGCAGCAGCTCGGGCTCGTGCAGCACGGCCCGGGCCGCGGCCACCCGCTGGACCATGCCCCGCGAGAGCTCGCGAACCGGGTCGTCCGCGCGCCGCTCCATGCCCACCGCCGCCAGGGCGACCTCCACCCGGGCGGCGTCGACGCCGTGCAGGCGGGCGTGGTAGCGCAGGTTCTCCCGTGCGCTCAGCTCGCGGTAGAGCAGCGGCTCGTGGCCGAGGTAGCCCACCCGGGCCGGCAGCTTCCAGCGCTCGCGCGGCAGCTCGGCGCCGAGCACCACCGCCCGCCCGCCGTGGGGGCGCAGCAGGCCGGCCAGCACCTGCAGAAGGGTCGTCTTGCCGGCCCCGTTACCGCCCAGCACGGCGAGCGTCTGGCCGGGCTCCACGCGCACCGAGACGCCGCTGAGCGCCACGCGCTCGCCGTAGTGCCGCTCCAGGCCGTCGAGCTCGATCGCCGCCACGGACTCGAAGCCTATGCTGGGGCGTGGCGCGGCTGGTGGGCATCAACCACGTGGTGCTGGAGGTTGACGACCTCGACGAAGCGCTGGCCTTCTACGGCCGCATCTTCGAGCTCGAGCTGCGGGGCGGGTGCCCGGGATGGCCTTCGTCGACATGGGCGACCAGTTCCTGGTGCTGGCCGAGGGCCGCGAGCAGGCGCCCGACGGGAAGCGCCACTTCGGGCTGGTCGTGGACGATCGGGACGAGGTGCGGCGCCGTCTGGAGGCCGAGGAGGCGGAGGTCCTGCGGACCCGCGGCCTCGATTTCCGCGACCCCTGGGGCAACCACGTGCAGGTGGTCGAGTACTCCGACGTGCAGTTCTCGAAGACCCCCGCCGTGCTCGAAGGGGATGGAGCTCGGCGGCCTCGAGAAGTCAGAGGCAGCGCGGCGGGAGCTGCGCGACAAGGGCCTCGGCTAGGAGCGCTCCAGCAAGTCCCGCGGCGTGCTCGAGCGTGGGCTCGACGATCGGCCAGGACTGGTCGATCGCCTTGGGGTTGCCGGGGAAGTTGACGATCAGCGTGCGCCCCCGGACGCCGGAGATCCCGCGGGTGAGGATGCCCAGCGGCGTGTGCTCGCGCGAGTCGGCGCGGATGGTCTCGGCGTAGCCGGGCGCGTCGCGCTCGATCACGTCCAGCGTGGCCTCGGGGGTCACGTCGTCGGCGTGAGCCCCGTGCCCCCGGTGGTGAAGACGAAGCGCAAGCCCTCGTCATCGGCCAGGCGCCGCAGCAGCGCGGCCAGCGCCTCACGGTCGTCGGAGACCGTCTCGCGGCTGACTTCGAGCCCGGCCTGCTCGCAGAGCTCGGCCAGCCGCGGCCCCGACACGTCCTCGCCCTCGCCGCGCGCGAGGGTCGTGGACACGGTCACGACCGCGGCCCTCACGAGCCTCGACGCCACGTCCCGCTGCGCCCGCCCGACTTCTCCAGCAGCACCACCTCGCCGATCTCGACCCCGCGCTCTAGGCCCTTGACCATGTCGTACACGGTCAGGGCGGCCACGGCGGCCGCGGTCATCGCCTCCATCTCCACACCGGTCGGCCCGTGGTGCGCGCCTCGGCGGTGAGCACCACCTCGTCGCCGGCGATCTCAGCGGACACGTCCACGTAGCTCAGGGCGAGCGGGTGGCATAGCGGGATCAGCTCCGCGGTGCGCTTGGCCGCCTGTATCCCGGCGATGCGCGCGGTGCCGACCACGTCGCCCTTGGGGGCGTCGCCGCGGCGCAGGGCCTCGATCGTGTCCTGCGCCATGCGCACGACGGCCCGCGCCACCGCGCGCCGCTCGCTCGGCTCCTTGGACCCCACGTCCACCATCCGCGCGTTACCGGCGTCGTCGAGGTGGGTGAGGCGCTCAGGCGGGCTGATGGGTTACCTGAGCCGCCGCGATCAGGTCGCGCACCGCGGCGTCGTCGCCTCGGCGCAGCAGCTCGACCGGGTCGGGCTCCCCGTTGACGATCGACTCGAAGAAGGCCTTGCGGTCCTGGTAGGTGGGCAGCGTGCCCTTGGCCCAGCCGCGCACCTCGTTGAGCATGACCGCGAGCGCGGCGTACGGCTCGCCGTATTCGTCGGCGATCTCGTTGCGAATCCGCTTGGCCAGCGCGGGCGACGCTCCGGCGGTGGAGATGGCGATGGCCAGCGGGCCGGTGCGGATGATCGCCGGGAGGATGAAGTTGCACAGTGGCGGCACGTCGACGATGTTGACCAGCATCGCCCGGCGCTCGGCGTCCTCGTAGACGGCGATGTTCACGTCGGTGTCGTCGGTGGAGGCGATCACCATGAACACCCCCTCGAGGTCCTCGGGGCCCCCGTACTCCCGGCGCTCCCAGCGGATCGAGCCCTCGCGGTGGAGCTCCTCGAGCTGCTCGACGGCGTGGGGTGCGATCAGCGTCACGTCGCCGTCGCAGGCCAGCAGCCCCTCCACCTTCTCGAGGCCGACCTCGCCCCCGCCGATCACCAGGCAGCGCCGGCCGGAGAGCTTGAGGCACGCGATGTAGAAGGGGGTGTCGAGCATCCCCTGCACGCAGGACTGGTCACAGATCCCCTTGCGGAACTGGCAGACGCATTCCTTGCCGGCGTAGGCCTGGGCGGGCATCGCCCCGAATTCTAGGCGCCGTCGAGCCCCAGCCTGTGTGCGACCGCGCCCGCCTCGCCGCGTGTGCTCACCTCGAGCTTGGCCAGGATGCGCGACACGTGAACGCTGGCCGTCTTCTCGCTCATGAAGAGGCCTTCGCCGATCTGGCGGTTGGTGCGCCCGGCGGCCACCAGCTCGAGCACCTCGCGCTCGCGCGGGGTCAGGCCGAAGGGATCCGCGCCGGCCGGGTCCGGCTCGGATTCGCCGGTGAGGTCGAGGCGGGCGCGGCGGGCGAGCCCGGCGCAGGCCTCGCGCAGCGGCTCGGCGCCGCACTCGAGCGCGATCTCGTGGGCCTCGCGCAGGCACGTGGCGGCGCGGGCGCGGTCACCGCCCGACTCCACGACGGCCTCCGCCTCGCGCATTCGCGCGTAGGCCAGGGCTATGCGGTTGCCGATCCGCTCGTTGGAATCACCCGCGGCGCGCCACGGCCCGGGGCGCTCCTCGCCTTCGAGACGCGACAGTTCCGCCGCCACGAGCTCGAGGTCGGCGAGCACCTGCGGCGGGGCGCTCCCCTCCGCGGCGGCGGCCGTGGCCGCGGCACGCATCGCACGCGCCATCTCCGCGCCGGAGTCGCGGGCGGCGCGTTCGGCCTGCTCGTCGCGCGCCGCGCGTGCCCGCTGGGCCTCGCCGGCCTCGGCCCGCAGCGCGGTCAGGTAGAGCTCCCGGGCATAGAAGGCGTACTCCTCGGCCCCCGACATCTGCTCGCGCCCCTCGGCCACCACGCGCCTGACCTGATCGATGCTCCCGTCGATCTCGGCCACCTCCGCCAGACGGGCGTACATCGGACCGATCCACATGGGGCCGACGGCGTGGCGCATGAGCCGCTTGGCCTCGACCGTGTGCGGCCGCGCCTCGTCGCTCCGCCCGAGCATGAGCAGCACCCGCGCGCGCTCCGAGTGGGCCAAGAAAGCGGAGATCCCTCCGGGGCCGAAGTCGAGCGCGCGGCTCGTGAGGTCGTCCGCCTCGGCCAGCCGGCCCAGCCGGGTGCACCGATTCGCCGCTTCGGCGAGCAAAAAGGAGGCAAAGCCGCGCTCCATGCCCTTCTCGTGAGCCTGGCGGGCGCCTTGGAGCGCCATCTCGATCCCCTCCTCCACTCGGCCGGACTGATCGAGCAGATCGGAGAGGTTGGTGTAGTCGCGGTGCAACTGGTCATCGTCGGCGAGCTCCTCGTGGATGGCGAGCGAGTTGCGCACCAGCTCGATCCCCTCCTCGCGTGCGCCGAGAGCCCCGAGGTCTACCCCAAGGGTGTTGAGCGCGTTCGCCTCGACGGAGCGGTCGCCCACCGCACGCGCGATCGCAATGGCCTCGCGGGCGAAGTCCGCCGACTCGCGTGGCCGCCCGTTGAGCATGAGCACCTGCGCCTGCGAGGCCAGCACCCGCGCCAGCTCGGCACTCGGCGGCTCGGCGGGCATCAACTCCACAGCCCGGGCATAGACCTCGGCTGCCTCGCGGTCGCGGCCGCTGGTCCACAGATAACGGCCGAGACGTTCGTGCAGGAGGCCGGCCTCCACCGGATCGACGACCGGATCAAGCAGGCCGGCCACCCGCCGGGCCAGCGCCACCGCACGCTCGGACTCCCCGGCCAGATACGCATCTTCGGCAGCGCGACCCAGCAGCTCGGCCAGCCCGATGCCCGCTTTGCCCTCGGGATCTTCGACCCGGTCCCACAACTCGATCGCGTTCTCCAGGTGACGTGCGGCCTCGGCCGGCGCTCGCACCTGCTCGGCCTTTCGCGCCGCCGCCACCGATGCGCGCAGGGCGTGGGGGAGCTCGTCGAGCCTGGCTCCAGTGCCACGCGAGCTCGGCCTCGGCCCCTACGCTGTCCGCCGCCAGCGAGGGCTCGCCCTCCAGCGCCTCGGCGAGGCGGACGTGCAGCGCACCGCGTTCTCCGGGGAGCAGGTCGTCGTAGATCGCCTCGCGCATGAGCGCGTGCCTGAAGGCGTAGCTCTGGCCGTCGGGTTTCTGCACCAGCACGTGGTTGGTAACGGCTTCGCGAAGACCTTCGATGAGCACAGGCTCGGGTACCGGCGAGACGTCAGCGAGCAACCCGTGCGAGACCGCGCGGCCCGAGGCGGCCACGGCACGCAGCACCTCCTGAGTCGCCGGCTGAAGCGACTCCACGCGCACCATCAGGGCGTCGCGCAGCGTTTCCGGCATCACGGTGTACCCGCCCTCTTCGCCGGCGACGAGCAGCTCCTCGACGAAGAAGGCGTTGCCCTCGGTGCGCGTGAAGAGCTCCTCGGTCACCGCGGGGTCGGGGCTGTGGCCGAGTATGCCGCTGAGCTGCGCCGTCAGCTCGAGGCGAGAGAAGGGGGCGAGCTCGATCCGCTCGACGGCATCGAGGCGTTCGAGCTCGGCCAGGAAGCCACGCAGCGGATGGCGACGATGGAGCTCATCCGACCGGTAGGTGCCCACCACCACGAGCCGCTCGTCGCGGGCGGCGCGGCTCAAGAAGGACAGGAAGTCACGGGTGGAGCGATCGGCCCAGTGGAGATCCTCGATGATCAACGCCAGCGGGCGCTCCATGCCGAGCTTCCCGAACAGCCTCACCAGGAGCTCGAATAGGCGGGCCTGCGCGAATTGCTCGTCGCCGCCAGCAACCTCGCCAGTGGCCAGCTCGGGGAGGAGCCGGCCGAGCTCGCCTCGGGATGGGCCGGCGAGCTCGGCCAGCCGGTCGGGCCCGATCTCGCGAATCAGGTCGCGCAGGGCCCCGACGATCGGGGCATAGGGCAGCTCCCCGTCGCCCAGCTCGATGCAGTCCCCGCAGAGGACGCGCGCGCCGGCCGCGCGCGTGCGGGCCGCGAACTCAGCGACCAGGCGGCTCTTTCCGACGCCCGACTCGCCCGACGCCAAGAGCAGGGACGGCCTCCCGGCCTCTGCGCCGGCGAGCGCCTCGTCGAACACGGCCAGCTGCTCCGCGCGGCCGACGAAGGTCGGGCTCGAAACTCGGCGCACGAGGCCATTATTGCCTGCTCTAGCCGAAGGCACGGCGCAGGCGGCGAACTCCCCCGAGTCCCGGCCGCCGCGGCGCCCGGCGCGGGCGCTTCGGCACCCCGAGGCGCTTCGCCGCGCCCGAGCGCAGGTCGTGGTTGTGCGCGTCGGCGAGGGCGTATGTGAGGTATCCGGTCATGGATAGGAACGTACGGCTAAGGCAGTCCCCTCACATCGGCAATCTGCCTCTCATGACCCCTTACTTCGACCAGCCGCGCCCTTAGCGCTTCAGGACGTCGCGCAGCGCCCCGGCGCCCACGCGCATCAGGGGCAACAGCCCGCGGCGCAGCGCCTCGGGCTTGTCCGCGTCGCGCCCGTACAGCAGCCGCGCGGAGGCCCCCATGGCCCGGGTCAGCGACTCGTCGTAGGGATGCCACCAGAAGTTGCGGGTGCGCGAGGGCTCCCAGGCCAGCAGCTTGATGTTCACGCACTCCCAGAGGCCGAACTTGGAGTGGGAGCGGCCGAGCCCGGAGTTCTTCACCCCGCCCCACGAGCAGGAGCAGGCGCCGTGGCTGAACATGTGGTCGTTCAGCCATACCATCCCGGCCTGGAGGCGGTGAGCGATGCGCTCGCCCTTGGCCCGGTCGAGGGTCCACACCGAGGCGCCCAGCCCGAACTCGGAGTCGTTGGCCAGGGTGATCGCCTCGTCCTCGGAGGCCACGGTCACGATCGGCACCACCGGACCGAAGATCTCCTCGCGCATGATCCGCATCTCTTGGGTCACCCCGGTGAGCACGGCCGGGCGGAAGTAGGGCCCGTCCTCTCCGCCGCAGTGCAAGGTGGCGCCGGCCGCGACCGCGTCGTCCACGAGCTCCTTCACCAGGGCGAGCTGGTCGGGCGAGACCATCGGCCCGATCTCGGTGCGCGGGTCGAGCGGGTCGCCCACCCGCAGCCCCCGTGCGCCCTCCACCACGCCGGCGACGAAGCGCTCGGCCACCTCCTCCATCACGTACACGCGCTCGATGCCCGAGCAGGTCTGCCCGGCGTTGGCGAAGCCGCCCCACAGGCAGCCGGACACGGCGTTGGGCAGGTTCGCGTCGGCGCAGACGATCATCGGGTCCTTGCCCCCGAGCTCGAGCACCGAGCCCTTCATGCGCCGCGCGCACTCCTCGCCGACCCCGCGCCCGACCTCGACCGAGCCGGTGAAGAAGATCTTGGCCGCGCTCGACTCGACCAGCGCACGCCCCACCGCCCCGCCGCCGTGGACGGTACGCACGAGGCCCTCGGGCACGCCGGCGCGCTCGAACACCCCCTGGATGCGCTGACCGATGAGCGGGGTCGAGCGAGGCCGGCTTGAGCACGACGCCGTTGCCGGCCATCAGGGCGATGGCCACCTCGCCGAAGGGAATCGACCAGGGGTAGTTCCAGGGCGCGATCACCCCCACCACCCCGAGCGGCTCGAAGGTGAAGCGCGCCCGCTTCTGCTTGATGAACACCGGCAACGGGATGCGCTCGTCGGCGAGGATCCCGGGACCGGACTTCGGCCAGCCAGCGGAGCGAGTCGATCGTCGGCAGCAGCTCCATCACGTAGCACTCGCCGATCGGCTTGCCCTGCTCGCGGGCGAGCAGCGAGGCCAGGCTCTCGAGCTCGTCGATCAGCGCCTGGCCCGCGCGGCGCATGTAGCGCGCCCGGTCGGCGAGCGGGAGCTGCGCCCAGAAGGGCTGAACACCGGCCACCTCGTCGACCACCGCCCGGACGCCGGCGGGCTCGATCGTGGGCACGGCGCCGAGCCGCTCTCCGTCGAGGGGATTGAAGGAGTCGAGCTCGCTCACGGCTGCACCCTAAAGCAGCGCCTCACCCGTCCGATTAGGGAGTCACCAGACAAAGGAACCCCATGATCAACCGGTCCCGACCGCTCACTTCGATTGCCGCTTCCATCTGCGCCCTTGCGCTCGTCCTGCCCGCGGCCGGCTGCGGCGGCGACGACAGCAACCAGTTCCGCGAGGACTACAACGCGGCGGTCAACAAGCTCACCAAGATCAACACCGAGATCGGGACCGCCACTCTGGCAGGCGGCCAGTCCAACGCCGCGATCGCCAAGGAGCTCGACGGGATCGCCGACGCCGCCGACAAGGCTCGCGCCGACATCGCCGACCTCGAGCCACCGGAGGACGCCAAGAAGGAGTTCGACACGCTGCTGGCGGCGCTCGATACTGGGGTCGAGGACCTGCGCACGATGGCCAACGCGGCCAAGTCGAACGACCCGGCGAAGGCCCAGTCGGCGGCGCAGGAGCTGGTGCAGAGCGGCCAGAAGATCACCACGGCCGAGAACGCGCTGAAGACGGCCGTCGACGGCTGAGCGGGGAGCTGCCGCTAGGCGCTGCGACCGCGCGATCTGAGGATGCGCTCGTAGCGCTCGCGCAGCTCGCGCTCCTCGCCGTGCTCGCTGAGCTCGAGGAAGCGCTCGCCGATCGCCTCGTCGGGCATCAGCTCCTGGTCGGAGACACCCTCGGGGCGGTCGTGGGGGTAGTCGTAGCCGCGGCCGCGGCCCAGCTTCTTCGCGCCCGGGTAGGCCGCGCTCTGCAGCGCGGGCGGGGGTATCGGCGTGCCGTTCTCGCGCACCCACTCGCGCGCCCGGCCCAGTGCCTTGTACGAGGCGTTCGACTTCGGCGCCAGCGCGAGGTAGACCGCCGCCTGGGCGAGATTGAGCGCGCACTCGGGCATCCCCACGTGCTCCACCGCGTGGGCGGCGTTCACCGCCACCTCGAGCGCGCGCGGGTCGGCGTTCCCTACGTCCTCGCTGGCCAGCACCACCATGCGGCGCGCGATGAAGCGCGGGTCCTCGCCGCCCTCGATCATGGCGGCCAGGTAGAGCAGCGAGGCGTCGGGATCCGAGCCGCGCGTGGACTTGATCCAGGCCGAGATCAGGTCGTAGTGCTTGTCGCCCTGCTTGTCGTAGAGGATCGCGCTGCGCTGCAATGCGTCCTCGGCCACCTGGAGCGTCACGGTCTTTCCTTCAGCCACCGTCTCGGTGGCCAGCTCGAGCGCGGACAGCGCGGTGCGGGCGTCGCCCGCCGCCCGCGCGGCGAGGAACTCGAGCGCATCGTCATTGACCTCCGGGGCATCGGCGATGCCTCGCTCATCACCCAGCGCACGCCGCAGCAGCGCCAGCACGTGCTCGTCGCCCAGCGCCTGCAACTCGTACACGCGGCAGCGCGAGAGCAGCGCCGAGTTGACCTCGAAGTAGGGATTCTCGGTGGTGGCGCCCACTAAGGTCACGAGGCCCTCCTCGACCGCCGGCAGGAGCGTGTCCTGCTGGGCCTTGTTGAAGCGGTGGATCTCGTCGAGGAAGAAGATCGTGGGCTCGTTGGCCGTCTGACGGCGATGCTCGGCCCGCGCGAGCACCTCGCGCACCTCGGCGCGGCCCGCGTTCACCGCGGAGGCCTCCTCGAACGCGGCCCGGGCGTTCACCGCCAGCAGGCGGGCCAGGGTGGTCTTGCCGGTGCCGGGCGGCCCGTAGAGGATCATCGAGTGGGGCCGGCCCTCCTCGATCGCGGTGCGCAGCGCCGAGCCCCGGCCGAGCAGGTGCTCCTGCCCGACGAACTCCCCGAGCGAGCCCGGGCGCATGCGGGCCGCCAGCGGGAGGTCTCCGGCGGGGACGGGAGTCTGCCCGCCGGCCGAGTCCTCTAGGTCGAAGAGTCGCTCGATGCGGGGATTCTGGCAAGGAAGCCCGTCAGCGCGGTGGCGCACTCCTCGGGCGCGTCCTCCCAGACGAAATGCCCGGCCTCCTCGATCAGCACGAGCTCGGTGTCGGCCAGCTCGCTCTCGAAGCGATGGGCGCCGGCCGGCGGCGCGAACTCGTCCTTCGCGCCCCACACCAGCAGCACCGGCCGGTCCACAGCACGCGAGGTCGTATTGCTCGAGCGCCTCGAAGTCGCCGGAGCGGTAGAGATCGAGCTGGCCGTGGCGGCGTTCCTCGTCGGCGTAGGCCTTCCAGTACTCGTCGATCGCGTCGTCGCTCAGGGCCGGGCTCAGCGAGCGCAGCAGGCCGGCGAAGCCATCGCGGTCGATGGCGTCCACCACCTGCTCGCCCGTGTCCGGCGTACGCAGCGCCTCGGCCATGCCGTGCCACTTGCCGTCGGGGAAGAAGCCGGTGGAGCTGATCACCAGGGCCTCGATGGCCTCCGGGTGCTCGCAGGCCCAGCGCAGGCCGATCAGGCCGCCCCAGTCGTGCACCACGAGCACGCAGCGCTCGATGCCGAGCTCCTGGCGCAGGCGCTCGATCGACTCCACGTGGCGCTCCCACGTGCCGGGCCGGTCGGGCTCGGAGTCGCCGAAGCCGGCGAGGTCGGGGGCGATGGCGTGACGGCCCGCTTCGCCCACCGCCTCGAGCGCGGTGCGCCACATGTAGGAGGACTCCGGGTAGCCGTGCACGAGCAGCACGGGCGGGGCGTCGGGAGGTCCGCTCTCGCGGTAGGCGAGTCCGCCGGCGCTCTTCACCGGCCCAGCATTGCGGATTCAGGCGGCGGGTGTCACGGCGCCCTCGACCAGCGGCGCGAACAGGCGCTCGAGCGCCGGCCGCAGCACCGCGTACTCGAAGTCCGGGTGCGGGCTGGCCAGTTGACCGAGCACCAGGCCGGTGAGGGTGGCCACCACGAGCGGGGCGTCGGCGGCGGGATCGGGCGCGCCCGCGGCGCGCAGCCCGAGCTCGGCCAGGCGCAGGTGGGCGGTCTGCCAGCGGACGACCTCGTCGCGCAGCTCGGGGCGCCGGGTCCCCTCCAGGACGAGCTCGATCAGGGCGACGTGCCGGACCGGGTCCTCCTGAAGGTCGGCGGCCAGCGTGGCGGCCACGGCGCGGGCCCATTCGGCGGCGTCGAGCCGGCGCGGGGCGAGGTCGATCACCAGCCGCTCCAGGCGCTCGGTCTCCTCGCGGGCCACCAGCCGCAGGGCCTCCTGCAGCAGCTGCTCCTTGGACTCGAACCAGTACGTGGTGGCCGCCACGGGCAGCTGCGCGCGCTCAGCAACCGCGCGGTGGGTGACCGCGTCCGGGCCGCGCTCGCCGATCAGGGCAAGCGTCGCCCGGAGGATCGGCTCGCGCCGAGCCGCTCCCTTCGGTACATTTGTTCCGGCCATGAGAACAAATGTACCGATGCGCACGGCAGCCGACAAAATCAGCTACGAGGATCTCTACGCGCGCTGGGAGGCCGGCAACTGGAGCGCCACGGAGATCGACTTCTCCGAGGACGCTCGCCAGTGGCGCGAGGTGTTCTCCGACCTCGAGCGCGAGGCCGCCCTCTGGAACTACGCGCTCTTCTTCTGGGGCGAGGACGCCGTGACCGACGGCCTGTCGCCCTACATCGACGCCGCGCCGCGCGAGGAGCAGAAGTACTTCCTCGCCACCCAGCAGGTCGATGAGGCCCGGCACGCCGTCTTCTTCAGCCGCTTCATGCACGAGGTGGCCGGCGTGGGCGGCAGCGACACCGGGTCGCGCCTGGCCGCCATCGAGCCGCTGCTCACCTGGGGCTTTCGCCGCGTCTTCGACCGCCTCGAGGCGATGTGCGCCGAGCTGCGCCGCAGGCCGACCCTGCCCAACCTCGCCGCCGCGGTCACGCTCTACCACATGGTGATCGAGGCCACTCTGGCCCAGCCCGGGCAGCACTTCATCATGAGCTACCTCGAGGAACGCGAGCTCATGCCCGGCTTCCGCGCCGGGATGGAGAACGTGGCTCAGGACGAGCAGCGCCACATCGGCTTCGGCGTGAAGCTGCTGGCCGACCTGTGCCGCGAGGACCCGGAGTGCCGGCACGCGGTGGCCGACATGCTGCGCGAGGTGATCCCCTTCACGGCGGCTGTGTTGGTGCCGCCGGGCTGGGACCGCCGCTACACCGAGATCTTCGGCTTCACCCTCGAGGACATCGGCGAGGAGGGCGCGGCGTCGCTGGAGACCAAGCTGCGCAGCGCGGGCATCCCGATGGATGAGCTGCCCGGCCCGCCCGTGTTCTCGCCCGACCTCGAGCCGCGCGGCCGGGCCGAGCTCGGCCAGAAGCTCGTGTACGGCGGCATCCTGGGCGAGAAGACGGGCCCGCCGCGACGCGATCCCGAGACGATGGCCGCGGTGTTCCAGATGATCCGCGGCGGCCTCGACGAGCGCGAGGCGCCCGGCGAGCCGGGCACCATCCAGTGGGAGTTCAGCGACGCCGATCCGTGGCACCTCGTGGTGGCCAACGGCTCCACGCACGCCGCCCCGGGCCGCGCCGACTCGCCGCGGGTGACGATCGAGTGCCGCTACGAGGACTGGACCGACATGCTCGGCGGCCGCGAGACCGGCCTGCGCCTCGCGGCCACCCGGCGCCTGCGCCCGCGCGGCGACCTGCGCTGGCTGTGGAGCGCGCGGCGGATGTTCCCGGCTTAGCTCTCAGCCCCGCCGCGAGTCGGCGAATCCGCGCAGCGCACTGGGCGCGTCGGGACCCTCGAACAGCTCGACGCAGTTGCGCGTCTCGCGTTCCATCGCCTGGCCGAGCTGCTCGCCGAAGCGGTTGTTGAGCATCGCCTTCGTGCGGTCGACCGCGGTGCGCGAGGTGGCGTCGAAGGCAAACGACCAGCGCGTGACGCACTGATCGAGATCGTCAGCCACCTGCGTGAAGAAGCCGTGCTCGGCGCCCCACTCAGCGTCGTGGATTGCGCCCGTCAGCAGCAGCTGCCTCGCCGCGGTCTCGCCCAGCACCGTCGGCAGGAAGATCGTGCCGGCGTTGGAGAGCACGAGCCCGATGGTCACCTCCGGCGTGCCCAGGCGCACCCTGGGGGTCCCGAGCCGCACGTCGCAGCAGGCCGCGAACTCGAGCGCGCCGCCGATGCAGACGCCGTCGATGGCCGCGACCACCGGCACGGGCAGCGCCAGCACCACGCGGGTGAGGCGCTGGAAGGCGTCGATGGTCTGCGCCCACGCGGCGGAGTCGGCCTCGATGGCCGCGAACAGGTCGTCGCCCGCGGAGAAGTTGCCCCCCGCGCCGCGCACGATCGCCAACCGGACGGTTTCGTCCTCACCCGCCGATTCGAGCGCGTCGGCGATCGCCGTCATAGTCGGCAGGTCCCAGGCGTTGAGGCGGGCCTGGCGATCCCAGGTGATCAGTCGGGCGGAGCCCAGCTCCTCGATCGAGACATTCACGCGAATGGGTCCTTTCCTCCTCGGTGGACGATCTGAGTCTTCTGCTCGGCGATGGGCAGACTGCCACGTGCCACGGCGTTGACGGCGAAAGCGGACCGCAGTTGCCGGCGCAGCTCGGCGGCCAGATCGGCCCGCTCACCCGGCTGTTCGGTCTCCACGTACACGCGCAGCGGCGGCTCGACCGGATCGCCCAGCGCCACCACCGCCCACCGGCCGAGGCCGGGGTGGCGGGCCAGGACCTCGCCGATGGCCGAGGGGTAGACGTTCACGGCCTGCACGCGCAGCATGTCGTCCGCACGTCCGTCGATGCGGATCCGCGGGGTCTCTCGCCCGCACGCGCAGGGTGCGGTCCACACCCGAGCGAGGTCCGCCGAGCGGTAGCGCAGCAGCGGCGACGCCTCGCGGCGCAGGTGGGTCCACACGAGCTCGCCGTGCACGCCGTCCTCGAGCTCGAGCGCCTCGCCGCTGGCGGGGTCGATCACCTCGAGCAGAGCGTGCCCCCCGGTGGTCAGGTGCAGGCCCTCGCCCTCGCCGCATCCGCCGGCCATCGTCGACCAGATGTCGCTCATACCGAAAGTGTCGGCCACCTGAACGCCCCAAACGGTCTCGATCTCGTCGCGCAGGGCCGCCAGGCCGGCGCCGGGCTCGCCCGCGGTCACGATTCGGTCGAGCCCCAGCGAGTGCGGCTCGATGCCGAGGTCTCGCGCGCGCTGGGCCAGGTAGGCCGGGAACGAGAGCGTCCCGAAGATCGCGGTGATCCCGAGCTTGGGGACCAGCTCGAGCAGCCGCTGCGTCTGGCCGACCCCCACCGGCACCACGGTGGCGCCGGACGCCTCGAGCGCCATGTGGTCCGCGATCCCACCGGCATAGAGGGAGTAGTTGAGGCAATGGGCGACGGTGTGCGAGCGCCGCACGCCCGCGATCGAGAAGGCCTCCCCGCCGATCGCCGAGTTGGCGAGGTGGTCGGCCTGGGTGAGTCCGATCGCCACCGGCTCGCCCGTGGTGCCCGAGGTCACGTGGATGCGCACGAGGCGCTCCGCCGGTACACAGAGGTGGTCGCCCAGGGGCGGCCGCCGGGCCTGGCTCTCGCGCAGCTCGGCCTTGGTGAGGAGCGGCAGGTGGGCGAGGTCGGCGAGGGTTCGCCCGCGCCCGCCGAGCCGCTCGGCGTAGAACGGCGACGCCGAGGCCAGGTGGTCGAGCTGGCTGCGCAGAAGGGACGCGACGTCGGTTGCCACCCGCCACAGGCTGCCAGTACCGTTGCCGCCGTGCCCGAGCGCGCGGACCTGGAGCGGCGCACCACCGAGCTGCTCCAGCGGCTCATCCGCTTCAACACGGTCAATCCGCCGGGCAACGAGGCGGCCGCGCAGGAGTTCCTGCGCGAGCTGCTCACGGCGGCCGGATTCGAGTGCGAACTGCTGGCGGCGGTGGAGGGGCGGCCGAATCTGGTGGCCCGGATGCGCGGCGCCGCGGACGGGCCGACGCTCTGCCTGCTGGGTCACGTGGACACGGTGCTGGCCGATGCGTCGCTGTGGACGGTGGACCCCTGGGGCGGCGAGCTGCGCGACGGCTGCGTGTGGGGTCGCGGCGCGATCGACATGAAGAGCCAGGTGGCGGCCGAGGTCGCCGCCGCGGTGGCGCTGGCCGGCGAGGGCTGGCGCCCCGAGGCCGGCGAGCTGCTGCTGGTGTTCACCTGCGACGAGGAGACCGGTGCGGTGCAGGGCGCGCAGTGGCTGTGCCGCGAGCACCCCGACAGGGTGCGCGCGGACCTCGTGGTCAACGAGGGAGCGGGCCAGGTGATCCGCTACGACGGCCGGCGGGTCTACGGCGTGTGCCTGGGCGAGAAGGGCGTGTTCCGCTTCACCCTGACCATCGAGGGCCGCGCCGGGCACGCGTCGGTGCCGCGCATCGGTGACAACGCGCTCGCGCGGATGGGGGCGGTGCTCACCGCCCTGCGCGAGCGCCGGCCCCCGGCCCAGCCGCCCCCGGAGACCCTGGTCCTGCTGGAGGCGCTGGGGCTCGACGACTCGGATCCCGAGGGCGCCCTGCGCCGGCTGAGCGAGACCGACGCCGCGCTCGAGGTGCTCGTCGAGCCGCTGCTCGGCGTGAGCTTCGCGCCCACCGTGATGCAGCGCGGGCGACAAGATCAACGTGATCCCCGCGCGAGCCGAGCTCGAGGTCGACTGCCGGGTGCCGCCCGGCGGCGGCGAGGAGGAGGTGCGCGAGGCGCTGCGATCGGTTCTCGGGGACGACGGCTACTCGGTCGAGTTCTCCTACCCCGTGGTGGGCAACAGCTCGAGCGGCGAGAGCGCGCTCATGGACTCGATCAGCGCGTTCGTCGAGCGCGAGGACCCGGGCGCCACGGTGGCGCCGATGGTCATGTGGGGCTTCTCGGACTCCCACTGGTGGCGCGCGGCCTTCCCGCAGAGCGTGGTCTACGGCTTCTTCCCCCAGCGGGCGATGGACTTCGTGGAGGGCTTCCCGCTGGTGCACGGCGTGGACGAGCGCATCCCCGTGGAGGACCTCGGGCTGGCCGCCGCCTTCTACTCTGAGCTCATGGAGGAGACGCTGCGATGACGGCGCCGGTACCGCAGGAGAAGCTGCGGCTCGGCGGGATGGCGCTGCGCAACGGGCTGCTCGTGCACGGCCCGACGCATTGGGCGGCGGCGGTGCGCGACGACGCGGGAGAGGTCAGGGTGGCCTCGGGACGCAAGCCCGACCTGGGCTCCAAGGCGGCGGAGAACGTGCCCGGCGTGCGCGGGATCGTCAAGCTGGCCGAGGCGATGGCGGTGATTCCGCTCGTCAAGCGCGCGCTGCCCGAGGCGCGACTGCCCATGCAGGACGTAAAGACCCTGGGCGCCATGGGAGCGGCGGCGGTCGGGGGCACCGCGATCCGGGCGGCCGGCGTGCGCAGGGCCGGGCCCAGGCCGAAGCTCGCTCGGGCTCGGGCAGGGCGTTCTCGGCGGGCCCCGGCAGCGAGGCGGCGATCGCTCTGCTCAGCCTGGCCCCTGCCCTGATGGCGCTGCGCAGCGGCGACCTCGCCGCCTACCACGGCGTCGAGCACAAGTCGATCGCGGCCTACGAGCACGACGGCGAGGCCGCCGACGCCACCAAGGAGCACGACCGCTGCGGCTCCCATCTGGTGGCGCCGATGCTCACCGCCGCCGCGATGGGCAACGTCGCCGCCCGCCGCGCCGGCCTGCGTGGTCCGGCGGCCGAGGCGGTGGTCGGCCTGGGAAGCGCAGCGGTGGCCGTGGAGGTGTTCGCCTGGGGCGAGCGCCACCCGCAATCGCGCTTCACCCGGCTGCTGCGCCGGCCCGGACACGAGATCCAGCGCGTGGTGGGCACGCGCGAGCCGACCCCCGACCAGCTCGAGGTGGGCCGGCCGCGCTCGAGGAGATCCTGCGCGTGGAGGGCGATGGCGACTCAGGCTGAGCGCCGGACCCGTCTGGATCCAAGCGTCTTTCGCCTGCCCGTGGAGAGGATCAGGGAGGGCTGGTACACCGACGCGTACTTCAACTTCACCCGCCAGCTGCTGCAGGAGAGCGGGCGCCACCCCCACGTGACGATGCAGGTCTTCCAGAAGAAGGCCTCGCGTGCTGGGCGGAATCGACGAAGCGCTCGCCGTGCTCAAGCTCTGCAGCGGCGACTGGGACGCGCTCGACGTGCGCGCCCTCCACGAGGGCGACGAGATCGCGCCGATGGAGACGGTGATGACGATCGAGGGCGACTACTCGCTGTTCGCCCACCTGGAGACGGTCTACCTCGGCTGCCTGGCTCGCCGCACGCTGATCATGCGCAACGTGCGCGAGGTGGTCGAGGCGGCGCAGGGCAAGCCGATCCTCTTCTTCCCCGCCCGCCACGACCACTGGCTGGTGCAGACCGGCGACGGCTGGGCGGCGCACGTGGCCGGCGCCATCGGAGTGTCCACCGACGCTCAGGCGTCCTGGTGGGGCGGCCGCGGGGTGGGCACGGTGCCGCACGGGCTGATCGCCGCCTTCGGGGGCGACACGGTCGCCGCTTCGGTGGCGTTCGCCGACCGCTTTGCAGGAGGAGATGAACGTGACCGTGCTCGTCGACTTCGAGAACGACTCGGTGCGCACGGCGCTCGAGGTGGCCGAGGCTCTCGGCGACGCGCCTCTGGGGCGTGCGGCTGGACACCTCGGAGCGGATGGTCGATCGCGCGCTCTGGGAGGACATGGGCGACTACCCGCCCACGGGAGTCAACGAGGTCCTGATCCAGCGCGTGCGCGACGCGCTCGACGACGCCGGCCATGGACGCGTGAAGATCGTGGCCTCCGGCGGCTTCGACGCCGAGAAGATCCGCCACTTCGAATCGCTCGGTGCTCCGGTCGACGCGTATGGGGTCGGCTCGTCCCTCGTGCGCGGCGCGAACGACTTCACCGCGGACGTGGTGCTGCTCGAGGGCCGCCCGGCGGCCAAGGCGGGCCGGCGCTTTCGGCCCAACTCTCGCCTCGAAGCCGTGGACTGACCCTCATGAGCCGGCGACCACCGGCCGACACTGATGGGTAGATGCGGCGCGTCCTCCTCCTGTGCTGTTTGGCTGCGCTGCTGCTGGCTCCCCCCGACGCGCTGGCCCAGGGCGGCCCGGCGCAGTGCACCACGCCCTTCGCCATCAAGGGCGCGCAGCAGCTCGGTGGTCTGACCCTCGAGGCCGGCGACTACAGCATCACCACGCTCGAGACCGGCGACCTCACCTGTGACGAGGCCGAGAACGAGCTGCGCGAGCTCCTGCGCTCGCCCGGTGGCGCGCTGCCCGCCGGCTGGAAGCTCGGAGCGGCGAGCCGCACCTTCTCCCGCGACGACGGGAGCGACCGCTTCCGCCTCACGAGCGCGGCCGACCCGGCCGCCGCGGCCGACGACGGCTTCGGCTGGCAGGACATCCAGGACTGGGCCGTCCTGTGGCTGCCGATCATCTTCATGGGCCTGATCGCCGTCGTGCTGATCATGACCCTGCGCTACATGCCGCGCACCAAGCCGCAGCAGATCAAGCCGTCTTCGTCGGGCTCGGTTAGCTGGGACGACGTGGCCGGGGTGGAGGAATCGAAGGACGAGCTGCGCGAGGTCGTCGAGTTCCTGCGCGACCCCAAGCGCTTTCGCAAGCTGGGAGCGCGAGTGCCCAAGGGGATCCTGCTGCACGGGCCGCCGGGCACGGGCAAGACGCTGTTGGCCAAGGCGGTGGCCCACGAGTCGAACGCCACCTTCTTCGCCCAGTCCGCGTCGTCGTTCGTCGAGATGTTCGCCGGGCTCGGCGCGGCCCGCATCCGGCGCCTCTTTCGCCAGGCGCGCAAGGAGGCCCCGGCGATCATCTTCATCGACGAGCTCGACGCCGTCGGGGCCACGCGCGGCAAGGACATCTCGGGGGAGAAGGACCAGACGCTCAACCAGCTGCTGGTCGAGCTCGACGGCTTCTCGGCCACGGACAACATCGTGGTGATCGCCGCATCCAACCTGCTCGACAAGCTCGACCCCGCCCTGCTGCGCCCCGGTCGCTTCGACCGCCAGATCTTCGTGACCCCGCCCGACCTCAAGGGGCGGCGGTCGATCCTCGGCGTGCACACGCGCGACAAGCCGCTGACCGCCAACGTCGACCTCGAGGTGATCGCCCGCCAGACCAGCGGCCTGACCGGCGCCGACCTGGCCAACCTCTGCAACGAGGCCGCGATCTTCACCGGTCGCGACCATCGGTCGGAGATCGGGACCAAGGACTTCCAGGCCGCACTGGAGCGGGTGATCGCGGGCGTTCAGTCGCGCCGCGTGATCAGCGAGCACGAGAAGCGAGTCGTGGCCTACCACGAGGCCGGGCACGCGCTCTGCTCGGAGCTGCTCGCGTCGGTGGAGAAGGTGCACCGCATCTCGATCATCCCGCGCGGCAAGGCGCTCGGCTACACGCTCAACCTTCCCGAGGAGGACCGCTACCTGAAGACCAAGGAGGAGCTGATCGATTACATGACCGTGCTGCTCGGCGGCCGCGTGACCGAGCACATCGTCTTCGGCGAGGTCACCACCGGGGCGTCTGACGATCTGCGCAAGGTCCACGACATCAGCCGCTCGATGGTCACGCAGTACGGCATGGGCACGGAGCTCGTGTCCAAGCAGCTGCCGGCCGACGACTACGCGATGTCCGACCACACCCGGCGGATGGTCGACGAGGAGCAGCAGTACCTCACCGACCTCGCGCACCGCCGGGCGCTCAAGCTGGTGGCCGAGCACCGCACGCTGCTAGAGGGCTTTGCCTTCCTGCTGCTGGAGAACGAGGTGATGGAGCGCGAGGACATCGAGCGTCTGGTGGGCGCCTACCGGGCCGAGACGGGAACGGTCGCGGGCCAGCGCCCGGTGAAGGAACTCGAGCCCGGGCGGGCGGAGATCGCCGCCTCCGAGGCCCCGCGAAACGCCGAATAGACTCGGCGCTCTTGTTCGAGCGCATTGATCACGTCGGATTGGCCGTGGAGGACCTCGATGAGGCCGTAACGCTCTACACCGAGCGGCTCGGCATGCCGGTGGAGCACCGCGAGACGGTCGAGGAGCAGGGCGTGGAGGCGGTTCTGCTGGGCGTTGGCGAGAGCCACGTCGAGCTGCTGCGCCCGCTCACGCCCGACTCGGCGGTGGGCCGCTTTCTCGATCGCAACGGCCCCGGCCTGCATCATGTGGCCTACGGAACAGAAGACATCCAATCCGCGCTGGACGCGGCGCGGGCCGCCGGCCTGCGTCTGATCGACGAAGACCCGCGAACCGGGATCCGGAACAGCCGCGTGGCGTTCCTGCACCCGAAGTCGACCGGCGGAGTACTCACCGAGCTTGTGGAGGCAGCCCACCCATGACAGACGAGAGCAGGCGCATCGATATCGGCTTCAAGGGCGGGCAGGTGCTGCCGGCCCGCGTGAAGCAGAGCTCGTTCGACGGCTTGCACGAAGCGCTGGGGGACGAACGCGCGGAGCGCTGGTTCGAGTTGGAGACCGTCGACTCGAAGATCTCCGTCGACCTCTCCGAGGTGGTCTACGTGCGCGTGGACACCGAAGCTCAGCGCGTCGGGTTCTAGGCGGCGCTTGGCCGCCGCGGCTCCGTGAAGATCGGCATCGTCGGCCTGCCCAACGCGGGCAAGTCGTCGCTCTTCAACGCGCTCACCCGCGCCGGCGTGCCGGCGGCCAACTACCCGTTCACCACGCTCGAGCCCAACGTGGCCGTGGTGGGCGTGCCCGACGATCGTCTCGACCGGGTGGCCGAGACGATCGGGGCCACCCCGGTGGTGCACGAGACGATCCAGTTCCACGACATCGCGGGCCTGGTGCGCGGCGCCCACGAGGGTGAGGGGCTCGGCAACAAGTTCCTGGGCAACATCCGCGAGACCGACGCGATCCTGCACGTGGTGCGCGTGCACGACGACGCTCAGGTGGTGCACCCCGAGGGCCGTGTCGACCCGCTGGCCGATGTCGAGACGATCGAGACCGAGCTGCTCTACGCCGATCTGGAGCAGGCCGAGCGGCGCTTGGAGCGAGTGGAGAAGCAGGCGCGCTCGGGCGACAAGAAGCTCGTGGCCGAGGAGGGCTGGCTGCGCCAGGTGGTCGCGGCCCTTCAGGAGGGACGCGGCGTGCGCACCGTCCCCACCCCGAGTGCCGCTCCGGATGCGCCCGTTCGCCTCTCGGCGCTCACCTCGAAGCCCGTGCTCTACGTGGCCAACCTGGCCGAGGGCGAGGCGCTCGAGGCCCCGCCCGCGCTGGCCGAGCACGCCGCCGCCCGCGGCGCCCGGGCGGCGGCGGTGAGCGCCCGGCTCGACTCCGAGCTGGCCGAGCTCGACGACGAGGAGGCGGCCGCGATGCGGAGCGAGCTCGGCGTGGAGGAGTCGGGCCTCGCCACAGTCATCCGTGAGGCGTTCGCACTGCTCGACCTGATCTCGTTCTTCACCGCGGGTCAGGGCAAGGAGGCGCGCGCCCGCGCCATCGCCCGCGGGCATGCGCGCCCGGGAGGCGGCCGGCTCGGTGCACACCGACATGGCCCGCGGCTTCGTGGCCGCCGAGATCACCCCCTGGGACGAGCTGGTGCGGGTGGGCGGCTACACGGCGGCGCGCGAGCAGGCGCTGCAGCGCATCGAGGGCCGCGACTACGAGGTGCGCGACGGCGATGTGGTGACCTTTCGCTTCACTCCGTCCTAAGATGCCGTCCATGCCTCCGCGTGATCCGTATTTTCGCTCTGCTCGCCCTCCTCGCCGCGCTTCTTGCGATCGGCCCCGCCGCCGCCTCGGCCAAGAGCTGCGGTATCGGCGACGAGCGCTCCTACGGCACCACCTACGTGACCAAGATCAGCGCCAGCGGCACCAGCTGCCGCTCGGCCCGCAAGGTCATCCGCGCCTTCCACGGCTGCCGGCCGGGTGCGAAGGGCACCTGCGGCGAGCGAGTGAAGGGCTACTCGTGCTCGGAGAGCCGCTTCAACAAGGGCCCGACGTCCTTCGACTCCCGCGTGACCTGTCGCAAGGGCGGCAACACGGTCAAGCACACGTACACGCAGTTCATCTGAGGCCCGAAGCAGCCGGCTCTGCCGGCTGCGCAGGGTTCGCTATCGGTCAGCCGAAGTCGCGGCGGATCGCCTCGAGCACCACGTCGGCGGCCAGCTCCGCGCCACGCGAGTTGAGGTGGATGCCGTCCGGGTCGCGCACGATCTGCCGGCGGCCGTCGACCTCCATGGCGTCGCGGTAGCCGTCGGGGGTGAAGAGGGCAGTCATGTCGAGCACGCGCACCTGGGCGCGGTAGGGCTCGGCGGCCACGCGGATCGCGGCGTTGACCGAGCGCGCGACCCTCTGGAAGTCGGGATCGCGCGGGAGCGGCAGGGTCAGCCAGTAGACCCGAGCCGCGCCGCCCTGGCGGTAGGTGTTCATCATGCTCCGCACGCGGTAGGCGAACTCGGCCGCCCAGTCCGGCCCGCAGCACTCCAGCTCCTTGCCGTCCGCGCCGGGCATCGAGAAGCCCTCGTTGGCGCCGATGAACACCACGGTGGCGTCGGGCTCTCGCTCGGCCACGTGCTCGCCGGAGAGCTTGCCCCAGTCCACGAGCCCGGTCTTGGAGATACCGGTGCCCACGTGCGGGTCGCGCTCGACGTCGACCTCCTCGTGGCTCTCGGCCAGCCGCCGGGCCATCTCGGTGTCGAGCGGCATGGCCAGCGAGTCGCCGGTCACGAGCAGCTTGTCGAGGGCGCGCGGCGGCTCGGGCTTCGCGCCCAGCTCCGCCGGGTCGAAGGAGTCGGGCGACACGGCGGGCACCGCGGCGGCGTCGGCGCGACGGGCGTCGCCGAAGCCGGCGCCCTCGCCCGCCCCCTCGTCCTCGATGAAGGCCAGGGCGTCGTCTCCCCACTCGTCGAACGGCAGGCGGTCGGCCACCCAGCCGGTGGGCTGGCCCACCGCGTGGACCACGTCGCGCTCGAAGCCGGGCTGCATGTCGTCGCTCGCCTGGCGCACCGAGGAGCCCTCGAAGAGCACGAGAACCACCACCGACAGGAACACCACCACCAGCGCGTCCCGGGCACGGCGCCGCGGCCCGCGGGGAGGGTCGGGAACGCTCGCGGAAGTTGGGTCGTCAGCCAACGGAATGCTCTAGAACTGAAAGTAGATGAAGGGCGGAACGCCCTGGCTCGGCACGGTAGCGCCCACCAGCGCGACCACCGCGGCCAACCCGAAGCCCAGGGCGTAGGAGGGCAGCTCGGCCACGCGCAGGCGCAGCCGCTCCAACGGCGCGGGGGGCAGCAGCTGAAAGCCGATCACCAGCACCACCGCGCCCACCGTGAGCGGCGCCCACAGCGTGGCCTCGCCGGGCACGGTCAGCTGGGCGAAGAAGCTGAGGGCCAGTTCGAGGCTCTCGGCCCGGAAGAGGACCCACCCGAACACCACGAGGTTGAAGACGATCAGCCAGCGCAGCCAGGCCGGCGCGTCGATGCGCCCGCGCAGCATGCGCTCGATCACCAGGCCGCAGCCGTGCAGGGTCCCCCACAGGATGAATCCCCACGCCGCCCCGTGCCACAGCCCGCCGAGCACCATCGTGAGCATCAGGTTGCGCGCGGTCTTCCACTTTCCCCCGCGGTTGCCGCCCAGCGGGATGTAGAGGAAGTCGCGCAGGAAGCGCGACAGCGTCATGTGCCAGCGCCGCCAGAAGTCCTGGAAGCTGGTGGCCCGGTAGGGGCTGTTGAAGTTCTGCGGGAACACGAAGCCCATCAGCAGCGCCACGCCGATGGCGATGTCGGTGTAGCCCGAGAAGTCGCAGTAGATCTGCGCCGCGTAGGCGTAGGCGGCCAGCGCCACGTCGGGCGCCGCGTAGGCCTCGGGCACGCCGAACACCGGGTCGACCACCTCGCGGGCCAGATAGTCGGCGAGGGCCACCTTCTTCACCAGGCCGAGGGCGATCAGGACCACGGCGGCGCCCACCGCAACGTCGCGCGGGTTGCGTGGTTTGGAGAGCTGCGGGATGAATTCGCGCGCGCGCACGATCGGTCCCGCCACCACGTGGGGGAAGAAGCTCAGGTAGATGCCGAAGTCGAGGGTGGACGCGGGCGGCAGCAGGCCTCGCTTGACGTCGACCACGTAGGAGATGGCCTGGAAGGTGATGAACGACAGCCCGATGGGAAGAGCGAGGGTGAGGAGAGGCAGGGGCATGCCGAGCCCCAGCGAATCGAGAAAGCGACTCCACTCATTCACGAAGAAGCCGTAGTACTTGAACACGCCGAGCACGCCGAGATCGAGGGCCACCACGCCGGCCGTGATCCGCTTGCGGGAGCGCTCGTCACGGGCGCGATGGACCAGGACGGCGCCGGCCTGATTGGCCAGCGTGATCGCGCCGAGCAGGATGCAGTAGCGCGGGCTGGCGGCCGCGTAGAACAGATAGCTCGCCGCGAGCACGAATGGCTTCCATAACCTCGGACGCGACATCAGGGCCCATGAGAGGGCCAGCACCACGGGAAAGAAGAATGCGAACTCGAAGGACGGGAAGACCACTGAGAGCGGCGATGGTAGGCGCAATCGTCGCCCTCGCCCTGGGCGCGGCCCCCGCCGCGGAGGCGGCCTGCGGCGGCGTGAAGCGCTACGCGCCGGCGTCCGCGAAGCGCACGCCCGCCCCGCTCGCGGTGGGCGACTCGGTGATGATGGGCGCGATCGAGCCGCTTCGGCGCGCGGGCTTCGAGATCGACGTGCGCGGGTGCCGGCAGATGAGCGAGGGCCTGCAGGTGATCTCCGCTCGGGAGCGCGCCGGCTCGCTGCCGAGCGTGGTGGTGGTGGCATTGGGCAACAACTGGACCGTGTCCACCGCGGAGATCCGCCGGGCGATGCGCATCCTGGGCGCCGAGCGCCTGCTCGGCCTGGTCACGCCCCGGGGGGCCATGGCCTCCGCGCGGGAGGCGATTCGCGCCGCGGGCGTGCGCTGGCCCACTCGCGTCAAGGTGCTCGACTGGGCCGCCCGCAGCGCGGGCAAACGCTGGACGTGGGACGGCCTGCACCTCACCTCCTCCGGCGCCGTCGGGTTCACCCGCCTGCTGGGCGAGGCGATGAGCTGGTCCCTGCCCGGCGACACCTCGGAGGTCGAGGAGCAGCCCACGCAGGGCGGATCGGGCGGCGGCATCGTGGCGCCACCCTGATGCTGCGCGTCTAGCGCAAGATGCGCTCCGTCCGCAGCGCCCTGAGCACGATGTTCGCCGCGATCGACGCACCCGCCGTGTTGAGGTGCACGCCGTCGCCCTGGCGCACGCGGACGGTCTTGCCGCCGATCTGGATCGAATCTCGGTAGCTCCCGCCCGGGGTGAAGACCTCGGCCAGGTCGACGATGCGCACGTCGTCCTCGAGGCCGCGGCCCGCGCGGCGCAGCGCTCGGTTCACGGCCGGGAAGATCTCGCGGAAGAAGCCGCCGCGCGGGGCGGGCAGGAGAAGCCAGAGCACGCGGGCGCGACCGCCGCGAGCGTAGGTGCGCATCATGCGCCGCGCCCGGCGCGCGTACTCGGCCACCCACGCTGCTCCGCAGCAGTCGGCGCCGGCCATCGGGAAGCCGTCGTTGGCGCCGATGAACATCACCACCACGTCGGGCCTGCCCGCCGCCTGCCGGCGCGCCTGGGCCTGCCAGTCGAGCGATGACGGCTTCGACAGCCCGGTGGAGATGTGAGCATCGCTGCGAACGCGGGCCCGGCCGGCCCGCGCCTTGAGGTAGGAGTCGATGATCTGGATCATCGAGTCGCCGGTGGCGAGGATGCGCAGGCGCCCGCCCGCCGGGTTGGCCCGCAGCGTCCGGCGGTCCTGCCCGTAGGGGGTGCGCAGGCTGATGCGGTAGAGCCCGGGCCGAAGCGCGGCGAGGGGCAGCCGGCGCGCCCTGCGCCCGGCCCGCACGCTGCGGCAGGCCTCGCGTGCACCGGGCCCGCGCACGCAGAAGCGCGCCTCGAGGCCGCCGATCCGCCAGCGGTCGCGGAGCCTCAGTCCCGCCCCACCGCCCGCTCGGATGGAGCGCGGACCGATCAGCTCGAGTCGGCGGGCGCAGGAGGGCGTGCGCACCTCCGCCGTCGCGCTGACGCCCCCCTGGGTGACCGTGAAGGTCCGCTCACGGCGGTCGCAGCGCCAGCGCGCGAAGCGCGCGAAGGTGGCGTTCTCGTCATCCGATCGGTAGACCTTCGCTCCGTTGCCGACAGCCCCCGGGACCGTTTCGCCGAGCGAGAAGTCGACCCCGGCCTGCCCGTGCACGTGAAGCCGTACGTAGCCCGTCTCCCGTATGTCCGCCCGAAGCGAGAGCGTGTGGTCGGCGGATACCGAGGGCGCTGCCGTGAGCGCGACCAGTAGCAGCGCGAGCGCGAGCGCTCCGCGCTTCACCGCACGCGAACCGCGGGGCCCGCCACTCGGCCGGCACGCACGCGATAGGTCCCCGTCCGGGCCACGTTCGCATGGTAACCGCCGGATTCGGTGGTCCGGGTGCGCCCGACCGGCCTCCAGCGCCGTCCCGCTCGCCGTTCCACCACCAGCACGCGGTGGCGGGGCGCGGGCGAGAAGCGACCCACGAGCGCGGGCCTGGTCAGCACCGGGCCCGCGGCGGCGAGGCGAGCGACCCCCGCCCGGCGCCTGCTCGAGGACACCCGCACGAAGGTGAACCAGGTGTCGCGCAATCCCAGGGCGGCGCGGATCTGAGGGCCGGTGAGCACGCGCGAGCCCGCCGTGCCGTTGACGCGGGCGCGCACCACGCGCGGCGACACGCCGCGCTTGAGCACGGTGAGGCTCTTGTAGCGCCCGGGCGCCCCCAGGGCGGCGTCGAGCGTGCCGGCCGAGAAGGTGACGGTCCAGCGGTGGTAGGGCGACTGCGTGTCGTACGGGTCGGTCACGCCGACGAGCCAGGGCTTGGACAGAGCGCCCACGAAGGAGAACTCGACGTTCTCGGTATGGCCGCCCGAGGTGGAGAAGTAGTAGGTGACCGCCGGCTGACCACCGTAGGTGAGCACGCGCCCGGCGGTGCCCCGCACGGCGGCGTCCGAGCGCACGCTCTCGCCGGTCACGCCACGGTAGACCTGCGAGCGGGTGTCGGGGTACTGGTCGAACAGCCCCGTGGTCTTGCGCGTGGCGAGCGCGTACGTGCGCGCTGTGACCGCCTGCGCCTTCAGCGCCTCGAGCGGCCACGAGGAGGGCATCTCTCCGGCCACCACCCCGCGCACGTAGGAGTCGATGTCGAGCACGTTGATGGCGGTCACGCCGGCCCCGTCGGTCCGTATCTCGGTGGCCCCCCGGTAGAGCCCACTGGAGATGCCGTTGAGCGCCGGGCCGAGCAGCCGCAGCGCGCCCGGCCCCTCGAAGCGCGCGCCGTTGCCGAACGTCCCCACGCGGCGGCCGCTGCCCGTGGTCACCTTGACCCGGCCGGCGGATTCGCGGGCCACATAGGTTGCGCCGGGCTTGAGGGGCGCCCCGGCGATGGTCGATGCGCCCCGAACGCGGATGTAGGGGTCGTTCGGCTGGAGGAGCACCCGCACGGCCCGGCTCGGTGCCTGGCCGAGGCGCGTGCCCCGGTAGTAGTGAGCCATGATCTGCTCGTAGCCGCGGCCCTTGAGCGCGAAGCCGTAGGCGCCGTACTGGCTCATGCCGATGCCGTGGCCGAAGCCGGCGCCGCGCACCACGTGGCGAACGGCGGCGTCCGCCGTGGGAACGGCGGCGAGCAGGGCCAGCGCGGTGATGAGGAGGGTGCGTCGCATACGGGTCTCTTAAACCGTCCAACGGCTCAAGGTAGCGGGGCTGCGGGCCGGGTATCGTCACTTCGGATGGGCAAGCGCAAAGCGTCCGATCTGTTCGTGGAGTGCCTGGAGGCCGAGGGCGTCAAGCACGTATTCGGCATCCCGGGGGAGGAGACGCTCGACCTCAACGAGTCCCTTTCGCGCTCCAGCATCGATTTCATCCCCGTCCGCCACGAGCAGGGCGGCGCCTACATGGCGGACGTCTATGGCCGTCTGACCGGCCGCGCCGGCGTCTGCCTGGGCACGCTCGGCCCGGGTGCCCTGAACCTCGTCACGCCCGTGGCCGACGCCTTTCTCGACCGCTCCCCGCTCGTCGCGCTCACCGGCCAGGGCGACCTCGAGCGCATGCACAAGGAATCGCATCAGTACATCGACCTGCTGCGGGTGATGCGCCCGATCACGAAGTGGAACGCCCGCCTGGCCGACGCGGCCATCATCCCCGAGGTCGTGCGCAAGGCCTTCAAGCTCGCCGAGGCCGAGAAGCCCGGCTCCACGCACATCGAGCTGCCGGAGGACGTGATGGCGGCCGAGGTCGACGCCGAGCCGCTGCCGCGGCGGCGCCAGGCCCGCCCCGAGCCCGCCGCCCGCGAGCTGCTCAAGGCGGCCGATCTGATCCGCGGCGCGATCAACCCGGTGGCGCTGGCCGGCAACGGCGTGATTCGCGGCCAGGCCGCGCCCGCCCTGCGCGAGTTCGTGCGCTCGACCGGGATTCCGGTGGCCGAGACCTTCATGGGCAAGGGCCTGCTGCCGCCCGACAACCCGAAGGCGCTTGGCACCGTCGGCCTGCAGTCCGGCGACTACACGATGGCCGGCTTCGACGATGCGGACCTGGTGCTGGCCATCGGCTACGACCTCGTCGAGCACTCGCCCGAGCATTGGAACCCCGCGCGCGACAAGCGGATCGTCTGCATCGACTCCGTGGCCGCGGAGACCGACGCGTTCTTCATGCCCGAGGTCGAACTCGTGGGCGACATCTACACCATCCTCACCCGGCTGGCCGAGGAGTGCCGGCACGTGCCGCACACCGGCGGCTCGGATCGCCTGCGCGAGCTCGTCCTGGGTCGCTTCGAGGCGGCCAAGGACGACGACACCTTTCCGATGCAGCCGCCGCGGGCGCTGTGGGACATCCGCCGGGCGCTGGGGCGGGAGGACATCCTCATCTCCGACGTGGGCCTGCACAAGCTGTGGATCGCGCGCATGTTCCCGGCCTACGAGCCCAACACGGTGCTGATCGCCAACGGCCTCGCCGGGATGGGCTTCGCGCTGCCGGCGGCGATCGCGGCCAAGATCGTGCATCCCGAGCGCAAGGTGGTCACCGTCAACGGCGACGGCGGGTTCCTGATGAACAGTCAGGAGCTCGAGACCGCGGTGCGGCTGAAGACACCGATCGTCAACGTGGTCTGGGAGAACAGCCAGTACGGCTCGATCGTCTGGAAGCAGGACAAGAAATTCGGCAGCCACTTCGGCACCGACTTCACCAACCCCGATTTCGTCAAGCTGGCCGAGAGCTTCGGCGTGCCGGCGTGGCGCTGCGACTCGGCCGACAGCTTCGCCGGGCACCTGCGTCAGGCGCTGGAGCTGGATCGGCCGACGCTGATCGTGCTGCCGATCGACTACTCGATCGATATCGCCATTCACGAGGAACTAGGAACGGAGACCGTCGCAACATGAGCATCGCCACCGCTGAGAAGACCGTCGTGGACGGGGTCGAGAAGAGGCTCTTCATCGGAGGGGAGTGGCGCGACGCTTCGGGCGGGGGCACGCTCGAGGTGATCGACCCGTCGACCGAGGAGCCGATCGCCGAGGTCGCCGACGGCACCACCGAAGACGCCATGGCCGCCCTCGACGCCGCCGTCGCCACCCAGCCCGAGTTCGCCGCCGTGCCGCCCAACGACCGCGCCGGGATCCTCTGGAAGGCCTTCGAGCTGATGACCGAGCGGGCCGATGAGCTGGCCACGCTGATGACGCTCGAGATGGGCAAGCCGGTGGCCGAGTCCAAGGCGGAGATCATCTACGCGGCCGACTTCTTTCGCTGGTATTCGGGTGAGGCGCTGCGCATCGACGGCAACTACAAGCAGTTCGCCAACGGAACCAGCCGCGTGCTGGTGATGAAGCAGCCGGTCGGTCCGGCGCTGATGATCACGCCGTGGAACTTCCCCATGGCGATGGGCACGCGCAAGGTGGGCCCGGCCATCGCGGCGGGCTGCGCGACGGTGGTCAAGCCCGCCCAGCAGACGCCGCTGAGCATGCTCGCCATGGCGCAGATCCTGGAGGAGGCCGGGCTGCCGGCCGGGGCGCTCAACGTCCTCACCACGTCGTCGTCAGGCTCCACCACCGGGCCGCTGATCGAGGACGATCGGCTGCGCAAGCTCTCCTTCACCGGATCCACCGAGGTGGGGCGCAAGCTCATCGAGGCCTCGGCCAAGAACGTGCTGAATATCTCGATGGAGCTGGGCGGCAACGCCCCGTTCCTGATCTTCGAGGACGCCGATCTCGATGCGGCCGTGGACGGAGCGATGCTGGCCAAGATGCGCAACATCGGCGAGGCCTGCACGTCAGCCAACCGCTTCCATGTGGCCGAGCCGGTGCGTGAGGAGTTCGAGCGGCGCCTGGCCGAGCAGATGGGTGCGCTGAAGCTCGGCCGCGGAACCGAGGAGGACGTGAAGGTCGGCCCGCTGATCGACCAGCCCTCGCGCGAGAAGGTGGCCGAGCTGGTGCAGGACGCACTCGACAAGGGCGCCACCTGCGTGGTCGGGGGCGAGATCCCCGACGGCCGCGGGTACTTCTACCCGCCCACGGTGCTCGGCGGTGTGACCGACGACGCCCGCGTGCTGCACGAGGAGATCTTCGGCCCCGTGGCGCCCGTCACGACGTTCGAGTCCGAGGAGGACGCGATCGCCCGGGCCAACGACACCGAGTACGGCCTCGTGGCCTACGTGTTCACGCGTGACATCAAGCGCGCGATCCGCGTGTGCGAGGGCCTGCACACCGGCATGGTGGGCCTCAACCAGGGCATGGTCTCGAACGCCGGCGCGCCGTTCGGGGGCGTCAAGCAGTCGGGCATCGGCCGCGAGGGCGGCACCGAGGGGATCGAGGAGTTCCTGGAGACGAAGTACGTGGCCGTGAACCTGTAGGGGTCAAGATCTGGTCAGCGACACGTAGAAGGGCTTGAACCCCTCGCGTTCGTAGAAGCGGATCATCCAGGTCCTCGCCGACGGGCCGTCCTGCTCAGCCCAGCGAGGGAGCCCTCTTCTGGTCGAACCACCCGGGCGGCGCGCAGGCGACCTCGACGCGAAGCCCGTCCGGGTCGAAGACGAAGAGCTCGTAGAAGCCCGGGATGTCTCGATCCTCCTCGGGAGGGAAGTGGATTCGGGCGCCGATGTCGAGGCAGCGCTGATAGGCGGCGTCCACCTCCTCCCGAGTGTCGACGTAGAAGGCGAAGTGCTCGATGCCGACGTTGTAGTACTCGTGAGCACCGCCGTCCGCCTTCCGGAACCCCAGGTACCCGTCGCCGACGCGGAGGTAGACGACCTCCTCATTGCCCCGGTAGGTCGGATAGCGCATTTCCTCGTGCAGGCCGACTGGTCCGAGCGCGGCCAGATAGAAGGCGAGCGATTGCTCGACGTCGCTCACTGCGAGGTCGATGTGATGGATCATGCGAAGCGGCATATCTCTCCTTTGGGCGGGCGCTCTTGCTCTCGATCAGGGCATCGGCTAGACGGATCGCCATGAGTGGGTGCATGCCGACGAGCGTCCCAGCCGGCCCTCCTCCCCGAAACCTGGAAATCCCTAGTTTCTGCTCATTGCGGCGGGGGTAACCGGCGCGCCAGCTCGGTCCGGGATCGGATGTCGAGCTTCCTGTACACATGCGTCAGCGCGGCCTCGACGGTGTGAACCGACACGACCAGCGCCGCGGCCACCTCCTTGTTCGTCCTTCCTTCGGCGACGAGGGCGGCCACGCGCTGCTCGGCCGGCGTCAGCTCGTCCCGTGAGCCGGCTCGCCCGCCGATTCGTCCCAGCTCGGCCCGTGTCTGCCCGGCCCATAGTGGAGCACCGAGCTCCTCGAAGCCCGTGAGCGCGGCGTGCAGGGTCTCACGCGCCGCTCTCACCCGGCGCGCCCGGCGTTGCGCGGAGCCGAGCGCCAGGAGGGTGCGACAGCGCTCGAATGCGCCCGGCGTGCGGCGGTGTTCTTTGAGGGCCTGATCGAACGCCGCCAGCGCGGCGTCGGTGTCGCCCTCGGCAAGCAGGAGCCGTCCCTGGCAGCGGGCCGCTGTGGCGAGTGCCCAGGGGCAGTCGCAGCGGACGGCGCGTTCGGAGTACAGGCCGAGGTAGCGCGCGGCCACATCGTGCTCACCGACCCCGATGAGCGCCTCGATCGCGTTCGGCCAGACCGGGAAGAGGCTCGGCTCATCCCAGCCCAGGTCAACGAGCCGGAGCGGCAGGAGCCGCAGGACCGCGTCGGCACGTACCGCGTCCCCGAGCGAGAGCTCAAGAAAGCCCAGTGCGAACCGGTTCAGGACTCGATAGACCTCTTCCCCGATCTCCGTTGAGAGCGCCGTGCCTCGTTCGGCCGCCGCACGTGCCTCCTCGACGCGACCCAGATGAGCATCGGTCAGCGCCTTCGCCCAGAGAGGCGCGCCTCCCTGATACCGCTCCCCCCGCTGCTCGGAGCGCGCCCAGCACTCGGATGCGTGCACTGCCGCGGCCTGAAAGTTCGCGGCTCGGCACTCGAGCTCGGTGAGGTAGACGAGCAGCGACGAGTACGTGTAGTCGTCGCCGCGCATGTCGGCAGCGGCGGCCTCGGCCTCGAACAGCTCACGCGCCTCATCGAGGCGATCTACGCACATTCGCCTCACGGCGAGAACCAGAGTCGGCGAGTCGGTATAGGCGAGGGTAAGGCGCTCACGCCGCTGGAGCTCGAGCGCCCGATCAAGAGAGCCCTGATCGGCGCGACCGCTCCAGGTCTCGAGCGCGGCGATGAACGACAGCGCCGGGATGAGGACCCGGGGTTCACCGGAGCGTGTGGCCGCGGCAAGCGCCAACTCGGCGTGCCGCAGGGCGGCCTCGTGGCCAACATGTGAACTGGAGCCGTAGGCCCTCTCGGCGTGGATGACGCTGAGCCGCTCGTCGTCCCCTCGCGCGTCGGCGAGTGCCTGCTCGAGCGCGCGATCGGCGGCCTCGAAGTTGTCGTTGCTGAGCCGGGCGAGGGCGAGCAGTGCGTCCGCGCGCTCCACGCCGGAAGGTAGCTCGCCGAGGGCGCTCTCGAGCAGCTCTCGGCCCCGCCCGGGGAGCCCCGCCGGCTTGTACGCACGCGCGGCCTCGATGGTGCGTCGGCGGCGATCTTCTCCGTTGTCCGGTGGTGTCAGTGTGGCCGCCATCTCGAGCAGCTCGGCGGCCGCCGCCGACGCACCGCGAGCGGCCGCCGCCCGGGCGCCGATCTCGATCTCGTCCGCCACGGCGGCGGAGGGCCGCGAGCTGGCCAGTGCAAGGTGCCGCGCACGTTGCTCGGGCTCCTCCACCAGCCGGGCCAGATCGGAGTGCAGCTCGCGCCCGCGGCGGGGGCCGATCATCGCCGCCATGCCCTCCGCGAGCAGCGGGTGCGCGAAGCGTACGCTGTCGGCGGAGATCTCGATCACGCCGGCCGCGACAGCTCGGTCGAGCCGCTCGCCCACCCGCTTCGGTTCCGCCGAGATTGCCTCGAGCATGCCCACGGTGGGGTCCCGCAACAGTGCGGCCGGCTCGAGCAGGCGCCGCACGGGCCGCTGCAAACGGGCGAGTCGCTCCTGGGTCAGGGCTTCCAGTGATGCCGGCATCTGAAGCGACGCGGAGTGCTCCTGCTCGGCCAGGGACCGTGCGAGCTGCAGCGCGTAGAAGGGGTTGCCGCCTGTCAGCTCGTGGATGCGCAGCAGCACCGGTCGAGGCAGCGCGCGACCCGTGTGGAACCGGATCACCCGATGCAACACGCCGGCGCCCAACGACCCGATCGGGAGGTGGACCACTCGCTCCGGCGGCAACGACTCGATCAGCTCCGGCTGAACCGACGCGTGCTCGATTCGCAGCGACGCGACCAGCCTCACCCTCCCGCTGCTCAGCCTGCGAAACGCGAACGCCAAGGCGGCCGCCGTCCCGCGATCGAGCCACTGCACGTCATCGACGGCCACCAGGACCGGGTTGCGTTCAGCAAGCGTCCGGAGGGCGCTCAGCACCCCTGCCGCCACGGTGTGCGCATCCACCGGCCGCCCTCCGGCTTGTCGACGAAGCAGGGCGACCTCCAACGCCTTCGCCTGTGGCTCCGGGAGCTCCGGGACCACCTCGTCGAGCGCGTCGGCGAGTAGGTCGCCAAGCCCGGAGAACGCAAGCTCGGCCTCCGCGGGCGCCGGCCAGGCCATGAGCACGTTGGCGCCGGCGTCCGAGGCGGTGGCGACCGCTTCACGCAGCAGCGTCGTCTTGCCGATCCCCGCCTCTCCCTCGATCACAAGAGCCATCGAGCCCTCGTCGACGGCAAAGGCGCCAACGCTCTCGAGCTCCTGCTCGCGCCCCACCACCTCGGGTGGCTCAGCCGGCGTCACCGGTCAAGAATGTGTCACACCCGGTTCAAGGATTCCGGGCCGAGGCCGATGAGAACCGGATGCTGACTCGCCCACACGCCCTCAGCGCACCGCGAATTTGCCTGGCGCTGGCCCTGACGATCGTGGCCGCATTCGCGCTCGCCTCACCGGCGATGTCGGTCGCCGCTCCGGCCCCGTCTGTCGTGACCCTGAAGACCGTCGAGGTCGGAGCGCCGGGCAACCCCTCGGTGGGGATCGTTCCGTTCACCGACGCGATCTACGCGTCCTGTGACGACGCGCCTGATGCCAAGCCTGCCTGCCAGGAGGTCGGCGGAGTCAAGTACCGCTATGGCATCGGCCATCTCGAGGTCACGGTCTCCCAATGGGTGACGTTCCTGAACAGGGTCGATCCCGCGGGCCGCAACAGGCATCGCCTCTACAGCGCCGATGAGAGCTCATCCGCGTGGCCAAAGTACGGTCAGATCGATTTCGCATCCGGCGCCGCCCGGGGCCGGCATTACTCCGTGGCGTCTCCGGAATGGGCCGACAAGCCCTATGGCTTCGCCAACTTCCTGCGATCGGCGCGGTTCGTCAACTCGCTCTACAACGGCCGCCTGCTTTCCAAGGACGCCGAGAGCGACGCGGGGTTCCGCTATGTCACCTACCGGGTGCGGCTCTCCAAGAAGACCGAGCGGGGGATGTACGACATGCGCAAGCGCGCGGCCACGCGGTCCCATAAGTCAGGCTTCGTCTTGCCCAGCCAGGACGAGTGGATCAAGGCGGCCTACTACGACGCGAGCGGCGGCGGGCAATTCTCCTATTGGAAGTACCCGACCAATCCGGGTGTGTTCGGAGACGGCACGGCGACCGCTCCCTCGTCGACGACCCTCGACCCCTCGACCGGCGACATCACCAACGCCTCGACCCAGCCGCTCGCAACCTTTCACGCTTCGAACGTGCCGGCTCCGAGCTGGTGCCCCGCGGCCGCTGGGACCGAGGCATGCTCGACCGTGAACCCCTTCGGGATCGACCAGACGACCTACGCCGAGATCTACCAGGGCAGCCTCAGCACCGTGGGCCAGGCGAAGACGACCTCGCCGTGGGGGACCCTCGACCAGGGCGGCAACGTCGTGGAATGGACCGACACCGTCACCCCGCCCCCGTCGGGGCGGAGCGGTGGACGGACCTGGAGACGCCTGCACGGCGGCATCGCCAACGCCCCCGTCTATCAGCTGTGGCTCTCGGCAGTCGGGCTCCAGCCGCAGGACAACACGCTCTTCACCGCCACCTATCCGTGGCTGGGAATCCGGATCGGAGCGCTGGGCAACCTGAAGGTGAGCAAGCGCTGAGCGGAGCTCCCGCCTCGCGCGACACGCGAGGTCGTTCCGGTTAGACGGGCCGGGTGGTGATCTGGCGGACGCGCGAGGCGAGCCAGACCAGTCCCGCTCCAAAGAGGAAGAGCGCGCCCTTTTCCAATGCCCCGGTCTCTGGGGCGGCTATGGCGATTACGACCGCCAAGAGCATGAAGAACATGACGAGCTGGAGCGCAAGGCGGAGCAGACTGGCCATCGTCGGAGCGTACGCGTGCGGTGCCCGGAAGTCCAGTAGCGAAGGTCGACCGCGAACATTGAAGACTTTGGGGGCCATAGAGCCCCAAACCCTTCAGTCGGGGCGCAGGTGGGTCACCAGTACGTCATGTTCGGCGGCCAGGCTCTCCGCGATCAGCGACCGGTGGCAGGCCTCCGGGTCGCGCTCCACGCACATCAGAGCGGCCGCCCCGTCGGCCGGCAGCTCGGCAGCAACCGCGTCGAGGTCGGCGGGATCAAGGATCTCGGCGACGTAGCGACTGCGGTACTTCGGCGCCAGCTTCTTGCGCGAGCGCTTGCCCACCCCCTGCCGGTCGTCCTCGCGGTACTGCAGCCGACGCAGCTCCGTGGTCGGGGCGAGCTCCTTGTGGTGGCGATACTCGATCCGCGCCTCTGCGAGCGCGGCCTGAAGCCGCCGCGAGTTCGCCCACGCGTACTCGCTGCCGCGTACCCCACGGCGCTGGCGGACGTCGATAAGCATCACTATGTCCGCGTCGCGCAGCCGCGCGAGAAACGCTTCGCCGGTGAAGCCGTACACGCCGATGGTGGCGACCCGCGGTGAACCGTCACGCCACATGGACCGAGCCGAGCTCGACGCTCGTGCCGGCGCGCAGAGAGTTGGGAATCTCCGCGATGGCGTCCACGCGCGCGGCCAGCTCGCGCAATGCCGCCTCCGGTGCGCCGCCGCTCAGTTCGACGTCGTACTCGACCGCTGTCGAGACCGCCGGGTCGCCCGTGAAGTCGCCGCGCACGACGACCCGCACCAGCTGCAGGTCGAGGCCTTCGGCGCGCGCCTCGCGAAACAGGTCGTTGGACACACACCCGGCAATGGCCAGGTACAGGAGCTGCCCCCCGTTGAATCCGACGCCCCGCCCGCCTCCGTCCGCGGGCCTGTCCATGACCACCGTGAACGGCCCAGCGTTGCCGATCGCCGCCGGCTCGCCCGCGACGTTGCGCACCTCGACCTCGAACATGGGGGGCCAGCCTATGCACTCATCCTGAAGTAGGAGATCGAATACCGGTCTTGCGCCCGATGTCGGCGGGTCGTCGCACGCCCATCATCGGTGGCATGAGCGAAGGAAGAATCGACCCGCGGGTCGCGAAGGGTCTCGCGACTGCGGTCCTGGTCGCGGTCGGGGTGGCCACCCCGCTGCTGCTGCCGGCGGGCGATCTCCCCCTCCCCGACCTCCCGGATCTGCCCGACCTGCCCGACTGGCTGTCGACACTGCTGCGTTGGGGACGGCGCGCGCTCGTGATCGGGATCGCGGTGGTCTTGCTGGTCGGCGCGCTGGCAAGACAACTGAGACGCCGACGTTGAGCGTTCAGCCCGGATCAGTCAGCACCGCCGCGAGGTGCTCCCCGAGCAGGCCGCGGATGTCCGCCGCGATGCGCTCCCCGACCTGTACGAGACTCGCCTCGGGCGGCTTGGGCTGATGAGCTCGGGGAGGATGGCGACCCGGGACGCACCGAACACGTCGTCGAAGAACAACGCGAAGTAGGTGCTCGACGGGTCCTCGGCCGCGGCGCGCAGCAGTTCGCCCGCGCGAGCTCGCGCACAGCCGCTGCGCCGCCGTTTTTCGGCATGTCGGCCTCCGGCATGAAGTCGAGCTGGTCGCCCTCTAGGGCCGAGACTGCCGCCACCAGACCGGGAAGGACCTCGGGGCGCGTTATCGACGGCGCCCGCCGGCAGCGTCTCGGGAGCGGCGACGAACGGCAGGATCCGATCCGCAATGCCCGGGGGTCGCCGCTGTCTGGGGCCCATACAGCAGCGGACGCGCCGGCCCAGGCATCTATTCCCGGCGCGATCGCTATCTATTGACGGCGTGACGACCGCGACGGTGGCGCTCGAAGGGTCGCGGCGCCAGCGGCGCGGGCAGATCTACGTGGCTCTCGCCGCGGTGGCGTGGTCGACCGCCGGGGTCCTCCAGCGCCAGCTCACGCTCGACACGTCGACCCAGGTCGCCGGCCGGGCGGTGTTCGCGGGCGCCGCGCTGCTGGCCTTCGTCGCGGTTGCCGAGCGCGGCCGCGTGGTCCAGGCCTTCAGGTCCGTCGGGCTTGCGGGCGTGGCCGTTGCGCTGTGCGTCGCGACGGCGTCGGGGAGCTTCATCGCGGCGCTCAACCACACGAGCGTCGCCCGCGTCCTGTTCATATTGGCCGTCGCTCCCGTGCTTGCCGCCCTGCTCGCCCGGGCGACACTCGGAGAGCCGATCACGCGGCGCACGGTCGTGGCGATGGCGCTGGCGCTGGCGGGCGTCACGCTGATGCTCGGTGCCCCGGGGGAGGGCAGCCTGGCTGGGGACGGCCTCGCGCTACTCGCGGCGTTGGCCTTCGCGCTGATGATCGTGATCACCCGCTGGCGCAACGACGTCTCCATGGCGCCGGCCATGTGCCTCGCGCAGGCGATCCAGGTGGCGGTATTCCTCCCCTTCGCCAGTGCCGGCGCGATCGGCGGCGACGACCTCTTCTGGCTGGCGACCCTCGGCATCGGTCAGATCGCGCTCGGCTTCGCGCTCCTGACCGTGGGCGCGCGGCTGATACCGGCCGGCCAGGTGGGCCTCATCACGCTGCTCGAGGTGGTGCTCGGCCCCCTGTGGGTATGGCTCGCGCTCGACGAGCGTCCCAGCACGCTCACGCTCGTCGGCGGGGCGATCGTGATCGTCGGGATCGTCATACAGACGCGCGCAGCGCCGCCGGCCGAACCGGACGAGGGGCGGGTGGTCCCCGCACCCCACTAGGTGCGCCCCCATGAGCTCCCATGCTGATGTTGAGCTCGAGCGGCGCCTCGGAGACATGGGGCGCCGCGGGCGGCGGGCGGTCGTGGCCGGCCTGATCCGGGGCGAGGAGCATCTGTATGGCTGCCGGTTCCCGCGGGGCCGGCCTGCCGACGAGCGAAGCCTGTTCGAGATTGGCTCGGTGACCAAGGCGTTCACCGGTGTGGTGCTCGCCGACATGGTGCTGGCCGGCGAGGTGGCGCTGGACGCAGCGGACTTCCCAACGCGCCCGGGCCGATGGTCAGGCGCGAGGGGGCATACGTGGTGGGTTTGCGCGCCCGGGATCCCTGGGCGGGACTGACGGCAGCCGATTACCGCCGCCTCGTTGCCCGCGAGTCCCCGCGGCGGGCGCCGGGCGCGCGGTTTCGCTACTCGAGCATGGGGGTGGGGCTCCTCGGAGACGCTCTGGCCGCTCGCGCCGGGACCACCTACGAGGAACTACTGACCGCACGGGTCCTGCAGCCGCTCGGAATGGGCGCGACCGCGGTCGACGTCCCGCCTGCCCGGCGCGAGCAGGTCGTGCGAGGCCACTCCCGTCGCGGCAACCCCCGTCCCCCGATCGAGGACTTCATGCCGGCGGCGGGAAGCCTGCGCTCCAACGGGGAGGACATGCTGCGCTTCCTGGCCGCGTGCCTGCGACCGCCGGACGAACGGCCCGGCCCCGCGCTCGCCCTCGCCCAGCGACCCCACGCGCGGGCCGGCCGGCGAGCCGAGGCCGGCCTCTGCTGGATGATCTCGGCGCCGCGCAACGCCCCTCGGGTCGTGTGGCACAACGGCGGCACCTGGGGCTTTCGCAGCTTCGCCGGCTTCAGTCCCGACGCGGGCAACGCCGTGGTGGTGCTTTCGAACACCACACGTAGCGTCGACCGTCTCGGGTTCACGCTCGTGGGGGAGATCTGACGCCTGTCAACCTCTAGCGCAATGTTCAACGGATTCGGCCCGCAGGTGTTCGAGTGGTTCGCCGGGCTCGAGCAGGACAACTCCAGGCAGTACTTCGGCTCCACCCGGGACTTCTACGAGGAGCACGTCCGCGGCGAGCTCCAGGCCATGCTCGAGGAGCTGAGTGAGCCCTTCGGCGGTGAGGTGAAGGTGTTTCGCCAGCATCGCGACCTGCGCTTTACGGCCGACAAGTCGCCGTACAAGACCCGCACCTACGGCGTCGTCACCGGCGGCCCGGCCGCCGGCGCCGGGCTCTACGCCGAGATCTCGGCTCGCGGGCTCTACGCAGGCACGGGCTACTACCGGCTCGACCGCGACCAGCTCGAGCGCTTCCGCGCCGCGGTGGCCGACGACACGACGGGACCGGCACTGGCCGAGGCCGTTGCCGCGGCGGAGGTGGCCGGCCTGGAGATCGACGGCGCGGTTCTGCGCACGGCGCCGCGCGGGTATCCGCGCGACCACGCGCGAATCCACCTGCTGCGGCGCAAGTCGCTGATCGCGGGCCGCCGCCTCGAGAGCGCAGGCGCAATCGAGCGCTCCGACGCGCTCGGCCACACCGCGGAGACCTGGGCCGCCGCGGCGCCGATCAACGGCTGGCTGGAGCAGAACGTCGGGCCGGCGGCTCAGCTGAGCGCGCCCCAGCCGGGCCCTGGATCGAGCAGCCGGCGCACGGAATAGGAGCGCCGCAGGGGCGTCTTGCCCTTCATGGCCTCCTTCAGAACGCGCTCGCGCCGGATCCTCTTCCTCGTCTCGGCCCACAACGGGCTCAGCCAGCGCGCCTTCATCGCCCTCACCGAGCTCGGCCACCGGGTGGACGTGGCGGTGGTCGAATCCGCGGCTGAGATGGAGGACGCCGTCCGGCGCCACCGGCCCGAGCTGATCGTGTGCCCCATGCTCAAGACGTTCATCCCCGAGTCGATCTGGTCCGCCCACCGCTGCCTGATCGTGCACCCGGGCCCGCGGGGCGACCGGGGCCCCTCCTCGCTCGACTGGGCCATCGAGCTGGGGGCGGGCGAATGGGGCGTGACCGTGCTCGAGGCCAACGGCAAGCCCGACGGCGGACACGTCTGGGCCAGCCGCACCTTCCGCACGCGCCCCGCCGGCAAGAGCAGCCTCTACCGCCACGAGGTCCGCCGCGCGGCGATCGCGGCTCTGCTCGAGGCGATCGCCAAGATCGAGCGCGGCGCACGGCCCGATCCGGTCGACCCGAGTGATCCCGAGGTCACGGGCCGAGAGCGCCCGGTGATGCGCCAGCGCGACCGGAGAATCGACTGGACGCTGGATCCCACCGAGACGGTGGTACGCAGGCTGCGCGCGGCGGAGGGACACCCGGGCGTTCTGGACGAGGTGGGGGGCACTGCGTTCCACGCGTTCGGCGTCCACCGCGAGCGGAGCCTGACCGGCTTTGCCGGCGACATCATCGCCCAGCGCGACGGGGCGATCTGCCGGGCCACCTTCGACGGTGCCGTGTGGATCACGCACCTGAAGCTCGCGGGCGATCAGGGGCCGGCCGGCTTCAAGCTGCCCGCCACCCGCGCGCTCGAGCTCGCCGGCGTCGAGGTGGACGTGCCCGAGACTCGCGTGCCGGTGCACCCATCACTGCCCGAAGGGCACACCCACAGCGAGATCTCCTACAGCGAGTCCGGCGGCGTCGGGTACCTGCGCTTCGACTTCTACAACGGGGCGATGAGCACGGACGGCTGCCGCCGCCTGCGTGAGGCCTACGCCCACGCCCGCTCGCGCGCCGAGACGAAGGTGATCGTCCTCGTGGGGGGCGACGACTTCTTCTCCAACGGCATCCACCTGAACGTGATCGAGGCCGCCGGCGATCCGGGCGCCGAATCGTGGCGCAACCTTCACGCCATGAACGATCTTGTTCGCGAGATCGTCGAGACCCCGTCGCACCTCGTGATCTCGGCCCTGGCCGGCGACGCGGCGGCCGGCGGCGTGCCCTTCGCGCTGGCAGCCGATCGCGTGGTGGCCCGCGAGGACGTGGTGCTCAATCCCTACTACCGCCACATGGGCGGCCTGTACGGCTCCGAGTACTGGACCTATCTCCTGCCCCGCCGCGTGGGCACCGCGATGGCCGCCGAGCTCACCGGCCCGCCATTCACCCCCATCGGGGCGCGCCGCGCGGTGTCGATCGGGCTCATCGACGCGGCGTTGGGCGCCGACCTGGCGAGCTTCCGCGGTCAGACCCGCCGCCTGGCCGAGGGGTTCGTGCGCCACCCGAGCCTGGAGAGCTGGCTCGAGGGCAAGCGACGCTGGCGCGAGCGCGACGAGCGCGCGAAGCCGCTCCAGGCCTACCGCAGGGAGGAGATGGCGCGGTCGTACCGGAGCTTCTTCGGAGCGGACCGCAGCTACCACGAGGCACGGCGGCGCTTCACACGCAAGCTCGCGCCCTGCGAGGCCGCCCCCGCGGTCAGCCTCGCCGCCTAGCGAGTGCGGTACAGCCGGGTGGTGAGCGGCGCGAACACCGCGGTCAGCAGCGCGGCCACCGCCAGCACGATGACGATGTCGCTGCCCTCGGCGTTGCCCTCCATCAATCCCCGCGAGGCGGTGGCGAGGATCGATATCGGGTTCACCTCGACGAAGGCCTCCAGCGCCGACGGCAGAGTCTCGCGGCTCCACGAACACGTTCGACAGGAAGGTGAGCGGGAAGATCCCCATGAAGCCCGCGTTCATCACCGCGTTCGGAGTGCGCAGCAGCAGGCCGAGGGTGGTGAACACCCAGGAGAGCCCGAAGGCGAACGCCACCACCAGAGCCAGCGCCGCGAGCACGCCGGGGACCCCGGCGCCCGGGCGGAAGCCGAGGATCACGCCGAGCACGATGATCACCGTGCCGGCGATCACGTAGCGCACGCTGTCGCCGAGCAGCGAGCCCAACAACGGAGCGGGCCGCCAGATGGGCAGCGAGCGAAAGCGGTCGACCACGCCCTTGGTCAGGTCGGTGTTCAGCGCGACGCCGGAGTAGACGGTGGTGAACAACACCGACATGACGAGGATCCCGGGCAGGATGTAGTCGAGATAGGCGCCCGTGGACCCGGAGATCGCCCCGCCGAAGAGGTAGGTGAACATCAGGACGAACATCACCGGGGTGATCGTCACGTCGAGCAGCTGCTCGGGCACGTGCTTGACCTTGAGCATCCCGCGCCAGCCGAAGGTGAGCGCGGCCGAGAGCGGGCCGGCCGCCGGGGGGCGCTCCGTCGATGAGATCGCCGTGCGGACCGCGGTCGTGTCAGCGCTCATGCAGGCTCCTTCTCGGGCTCGGTCTCCTCGGTGGTCTCGTCCTCCGCTCGATGGCCGGTCAGGGCCAGGAAGACCTCGTCGAGGCTCGGCTGGCCGAGTGAGAAGTCGGCTATCCGCACCCCGGAGCGGCTCAGCTCGGCCACCGCCTCGGCACCGCGGTCGGCGTCCGCGCACGAGACCGACAGGGCGGCCGAATCGGCCTCCAGCGTCACCTCGCCCAGCTCACGACCAAGGACCCGCTCGGCCTCCGGCCGCTGCTCGGGGTCCAGCAGGCGCACGTGCAGCGCGCCGGTGCCCACCGACGACTTGAGCTGGCCGGGCGTTCCCTCGGCGATGACCTTTCCGTGGTCGATCACCGCGATACCGTCGGCGAGCTGGTCGGCCTCCTCCAGGTACTGCGTGCAGAGCAGGATCGTCGTGCCGCCCTCGACCAGTGCCCGGATGATGTCCCACACCTGGTTGCGGGAACGCGGGTCGAGGCCGGTGGTCGGCTCGTCGAGGAACATCAGCTCGGGGGTGACCACGATGCTGGCGGAGATGTCGAGCCGCCGGCGCATTCCGCCCGAGTAGTTCTTCACGAGCCGGCCGGCGGCCTCGGAGAGCCCGAAGGCCTCGAGCAGCTCGTCGGCACGGCTCTTCGCCGCGGCGCGCCGGAGGCCGAGCAGGCGGCCGATCAGGATCAGGTTCTCGCGCCCGGTCAGGTCCTCGTCGACCGACGCGAGCTGGCCGGTCAGGCTCACGGCCGCGCGCACGGCGTCCGCCTCATTGACGATGTCGTGGCCCAGCACCCTCGCGCTCCCCGCGTCCGGGCGGATCAGCGTGGCGAGCATGCGGATGGTCGTCGTCTTGCCCGCGCCGTTGGGGCCGAGCACGCCGTAGACCGAGCCGCGGCCCACGGCCAGGTCGACGCCATCGACGGCCCGCGTTTCGCCGAAGGACTTCATGAGGCCGGTGGCCTCCACCGCGAGTGAGGAAGTTCTGTTCATCTACCGCTCAGACCGAGGCGCGGCCCGATACTCATCGGTCAGGTCTTCGACCCGCGCGCCATCGCGTGCAGGTCCAGCGCCTGATCGAGCGTCTCCTCGTCCACGCCCTTCTCGATCGCGACCTCACGGATCGTCCGCTGGGAGGCCGTGGCCTCCTTGACGATCTCCGTGCCCCGGTCATAGCCGATGTGCGGATTGAGGGCGGTGGCTATCGCCGGCGTCGATTCGGCGTAGCGGCGCAGGGTCTCCTCGTTGGCCTCGAGCCCGTCGACGCACTTCTCCGCCAGCATGCGGGTGGCCGAAGAAAGGATGCGGATCGACTCGAAGAGGTTGCGCGCGATCATCGGCACGCGCACGTTGAGCTCGAAGGCGCCCTGGGTGCCGGCCACGGTCACGGCGATGTCGTTGCCGATCACCTGGGCGGCTACCTGGAGCACCACCTCGGGGATGACCGGATTGACCTTGCCGGGCATGATCGACGAGCCCTTCTGGAGCTCGGGCAGGGCCAGCTCGCCCAGGCCCGTGCGCGGGCCCGAGCCCATCATCACCAGATCGTTGGCGATCTTGGTCAGCGAGACGGCGACCACCTTGAGCGCGCCGTGCAGCTCGACCAGGCCGTCGCGATTGGCCTGGGCCTCGAAGCGGTCGCGAGGCGCCTCACCCAGGCCAAGCTTCTCCCGCACGCGCTCGGCGAACTCGGGATGGGTGTTGAGCCCGGTGCCCGTGGCCGTGCCTCCAAGCGGGATCTCCGCCGCGCGCCCGAGCGCGTCGCGCACACGGTCACGGCCCAGCGAGATCTGCGCCGCGTAGCCGCCGAACTCCTGCCCGAGCGTCACCGGGACCGCGTCCATCATGTGCGTGCGGCCCGACTTGACCACGTCGCTCCACTGGTCGGCCTTGGCCGTGAACGCGCCGGCCAGGCGCTCCAGCGCGGGGAGCAGCTCGCTCCTGACCGAATCGACCGCAGCCAGGTGCACCGCGCTCGGGAAGACGTCGTTGGACGACTGCCCCATGTTCACGTGGTCGTTGGCGTGCGCGCCGTCTCCCGCGAGGTTGGCGATCACCTCATTGGCGTTCATGTTCGTCGAGGTGCCCGAGCCGGTCTGGAAGACGTCGATCGGGAACTGGTCGTCGTGGCGCCCGTCAGCCACCTCGTCGCCCGCGCGGCCGATCCGCTCGGCCAGCTCGGCGTCGAGCAGGCCCAGCTCTCCGTTCACGCGCGCCGCGGCCGCCTTGATGCGCCCGAGCCAATGCACCACGGGGGCGGGAACCGGCTCTCCGGAGACCTTGAAGTTGTCGATCGCCTTGCTGGTCTCCGAGCCCCAGAGCTGGTGGTGCGCCTGTTCGATAGCCATAGCGTTTAGGCTACCGCTCGCATGGCGGGAGACTTTCGCACTAAGTCAGCTCTTGATCTCGTGCAGATTTCGCGCCACCGGCGCACCGTTCTGCGTTACGTGTTCTCATCGCCAGGGTGACAGCACTCATCCGCATAGACCGGTCGTGGACTCCGACCGGTGTGGGACGACCGAAGCCGATTCGGTTCTGCACCCGCTGCGGCCACCCGAGCGACGAGCCGCCCGGGCGGCCCGACCTGCGCCGGCGCGTGTGCGAGCGCTGCGGCATGGGCATGCTGCTCGCCTGCTCGCGCGATGCCCTGCCGGGCTCCGCGGCGGCGTTCGTGATCTGCACCTACGAGCTGTGTGTGAGCGCCGTCAGCCAGGCGGGGGAGGGCATCTTCGGCAAGGAGAAGAAGCTCATGGGCACCCACCTGCTCGACCTCGTCACGAGCCCCATGGGAGACGATCAGCTCGCCCGCCACGCGGGACTGGCCGCACAACGGCCCGTCGACCCGGTGGTGATGCCGCTGCGCCTCGCGTCGTCGGTGGGCAAGCGGCGAGTCGGCACCCTCGCCGGGCGGATCGCCACCTGCGGCCCGCCGCGTGCCGTGCTGGTCACGGTCGAGCCGAGCGAATTCGGCCGGCGTTAGCGAAACGGGGGCGAGAAGCTCTGCACAGCTTGCCCGCCAGTCCGAACTCCATCCGAAAGTTAACTCAAGTTATGAGCGCTTCTCGCCGAAACCTATGCAAGGGGGACAGCGCTTGAACCGGACGGAGTTTGTGTGAGCGGGATCAGGACCAACGCGGCTGCAGAGCTACTCGGGGTGAGCCCCAACACGCTTCGTAGCTGGGAGCGGCGCTTCGGCTATCCCAAGCCGCGCCGCACGCAGGGCGGCCACCGCCAGTACGACCTCGCCGAGCTCGAATCCCTGCGCCGGGCGCTGCTCGAGACCCACAACATCTCCTCGGCCATCGAGTTGGCCCGCCAGCGCGGCGAGGGGCCGAGCTCACCCAGCCGAATGCTCGACGCGTGGGATCACTTCGACGAGGGCCTCGCGGACCGAGTGCTCGAGGAGAGCCTCGCGGTCCGGTCGGTGGAGCGATCGGTGGAGGAGGTTCTGCTGCCGGCGCTCGAGCTGGCCGACGGCCGTGAGGGCCGCGAGGCCGAGCGCGAGCTCGCTATGCGCTGGTCCACCGGGTGGATGCATGCGGCCCGCCGCGTGGCACCCCCGCCGAGTCGCCCCCAGGGCGTTCTCCTGTTCGATGCGAGTCCGCGGCTCGACATCGACTCGCTGCACGTGCAGGCGCTCGATCTGAGCCTGCGGCGCGCCGGCTTTCGCACCCTCGTGCTCTCCTTCGACATGCAACCCGAGCGGGTGGTCCGCGCGATCCGCGCGCTCGACCCCACCGCCTTCGTCTTCTGCGGCGGCGAGGCCACGCTCGACGTGGTGGGCCGGCTCGTGTACGCCGTCCGCCAGGTGGGCTCGGTCGCGCCGGTCTTCGAGTACCGCGAGACGATGCCCGCCAGCGGGGACCACGGAATCCCCTCGCTGGGCAGCGCGCCCGCCGAGGCCGTCGAGCGCCTGAAGGGCTACGTCGACAGCGGTCGTCTCGACCAGGTGCTGACCGTGCCCGAGCCCACCGCGGAGCCGCGGACCGGGCGCATCTCTCTGGCCGCCGACAAGCGCGTCGGCTGAGCCGAGCTGGGGACTTTCCCGTCCGCCGTCGCCCCTAGGGTGGCGTTCGCGATGCTGCTCGAGCTAGGCGATCCGCTGGCCCACCGCGCGCTTCAGTCGCTGGTGCGTGCGGAATCCGCCGTTCGCCGCCGGCTCGCCGCGGAGCTGGAGCGCGAGGGTGTCACGGCGGCGGGCTTCTCCGTGCTCGTGGTGCTCACCACCGCGGGAGGCGTGCTCGAGCTGAAGACCCTGCGCCGCCGCCTTGGCTGGTCGAAGGCCAACGCCACCGAGGTCACGGTCACCCTGTCCGCGCGCGGATACGTGGCGCGCCGGCGCTCCCCGTCGGACCGGCGCATCGTGCTGGTGGAGCTCACGGCGGCCGGCAATGACCTGGTGGAGCGCCTTTTTCCCGCTCACTCCGATCGGGTCACCCGCGCCTTCGACGTTCTCGACGAGGGCGAGAAGCACACGCTTTCGGTCCTGTGCCGAAAGCTGGCGGCCTAGCGCTCGGCTCGCTAGCGGTGCCCGAAGTGCGCCACCCACATGGTGGTGGCGCGGCCGCTCAGGTCCCCCATCTCCATGCCCATTCCGACCATGCTGTAGGCGGAGGACATGAGCACGGCGCGGTGAGGCGGCGAGGCCATCCAGGCGCGCACGGTGCGCTTCGCGCCCGCGCTGTGGCCCGAGTGCCAGGCGAGGGTCTCGCCGGCGGTGCGGAAGCCCGCGGCCACCGGAATGCGGGGCTGGTGGCCAAAGAAGTCGTGATCGAGCATGTAGCGCGAATAGGCGTTGGCCGACCGCGCAAGGGTCCTCGAGGCGCGCAACGGGGCCAGGTTGTTGGCCGCCCGGATCTCGTTGAGGGCCCCGATCGCCTTTGCCTCGGCGCTTGCGCCGCTGCCGGCCGCGAGCGCGGTGCCAGGGCACAGCAAAGCGATGACAGCTGCCACGCAGGCAACGAGGGCGGGTATACGGCGAATCCTGGACTCTCTTTCCAACGGCCTACGGGGTTAGCTGTCGGGCTCGCGCAGGAAAGGTCTTGCGCGCCGGCGAGCTGCTGCCGGTTAGCCCCCACTGACTTGGGTCCCCCGTTCGCGCCCGGCCTCTTGCCGAGCGCGACTCGGCGATTGCACGGAAGTCTTACCACACTCAGAGCGCGATCAAACCCCGCCTACAATCGACCACCCCATGCCGCGCTACCGCCCCGTTGACTCCGCGCAGTCCTTTCCCGCCCTTGAACAGGGCATTCTCGAGCGTTGGCGCGAGCGCGATGTGTTCGGCGAATCGGTGCGCCGCCGCGAAGGTCATCCGAAATTCGTCTTCTATGAGGGCCCGCCCACCGCCAACGGCCGTCCCGGCTCTCACCATGTGCTCTCGCGCGTGTTCAAGGACGTGTTTCCGCGCTACAAGACGATGCGCGGCCACCTCGTTCATCGCAAGGGCGGCTGGGATTGCCACGGGCTGCCCGTCGAGCTCGAGATCGAGAAGGAGCTCGGCTTCACCTCCAAGGAGGACATCGAGCGCTACGGCGTGGCCGAGTTCAACGCCAAGTGCCGCGAGTCGGTGCTGCGCTACATCGACGAGTGGAACGCGCTGACCGAGCGCATCGGCTTCTGGCTCGACACCGACGACGCCTACTACACCCTCGACAACTCCTACGTGGAGTCGGTGTGGTGGTCGCTCAAGCAGGTGTTCGAGAAGGGCCTGCTCACCGAGGGTCACAAGGTCGTGCCCTACTGCCCGCGCTGCGGCACCGCGCTGTCGAGCCACGAGGTCGCGCAGGGTTACAAGGACACCGTCGACCCCTCGGTGTTCGTGAAGTTCCCCCTGCGCGACGAGCCCGGCGTCTCGCTTCTGGCCTGGACCACCATGCCGTGGACGCTGCTGCCCCACGCCGCGATCGCCGTGGATCCGGAGGTGACGTACGTCCGCGTGCGGTTCGACGACGAGTGCTTCATCCTGGCCGAGGCGCTGGTGGAGCGGGTGCTCGGCGAGGACGCCGAGATCGAGCAGCGCATGCCCGGCTCGGAGCTGCTCGGCCTCCCTTATGAGGCACCATTCCCCTACTTCAGCGACTACGGGCCCAAGGGGCACACCGTGCTGGCCGGCGACTTCGTCTCGGTCGAGGACGGCACCGGCGTGGTCCACACCGGCGCGGCTTTCGGCGAGGACGACTTCCGCCTGGCCACCGACAACGGCCTGACGATCCACAATCCGGTCCGCCCCGACGGCACGTTCGACGACCGCACCGGACCCTTCGCCGGCCTCCACGTGCGCGAGGCCGACTCCAAGATCATCGAGGCGCTGCGCGACTCGGGCCGGCTTCTGCGCGCGGGTGAGTACACCCACTCCTATCCGCACTGCTGGCGCTGCGACACGCCGCTCATCTACTACGCCAAGACCGGCTGGTACGTGCGCACCAGCGAGGTCAAGGACCAGCTGCTGGCCGCCAACGACACGATCGACTGGCACCCCGGCCACATCAAGCACGGGCGGATGGGCAACTGGCTCGAGAACAACGTCGACTGGGCGCTCTCGCGCGAGCGCTACTGGGGCACGCCGCTGCCCATCTGGCGCTGCGCCGCCGACTCCGCCCACGTGGTGTGCGTCGGCTCGCTGGAGGAGATCCGCGAGCACGGCGGAGAGCCACCGGACGACGTCCACCGCCCCTACATCGACGCCCCCGTCCTGCGCTGCGAGGACTGCGGGGCGGACATGCACCGCGTGCCCGACCTCATCGACGTCTGGTGGGACTCGGGGTGTATGCCCTTCGCCCAGTGGCACGCACCCTTCGAGAACCAGGACGCCTTCGAGGACAACTACCCGGCCGACTACATCTGCGAGGCGCTCGACCAGACACGCGGCTGGTTCTACTCACTGCTGGCCGTGTCGGTGCTCCTGTTCGGGCGTTCGTCGTATGAGACCTGCCTGTGCCTGGGCCTGATCCTCGATCCCGAGGGCCAGAAGATGTCCAAGTCGAAGGGCAACGTGGTGGTGCCCTGGGATGTGCTCGACGCCCACGGCGCTGACGCCTTTCGCTGGTACTACTTCACGTCCAAGCAGCCCTGGGACGGCTACCGCTTCTCGCTGGAGACCGTGGGCGAGTCCGTGCGCCAGTTCCTCAAGCCGCTATGGAACACCTACGCGTTCTACGTGCTGTACGCGAACGTGAACGAACCGCTGTCGGGCGGCTCTGAGACCGAGCTCGACCGCTGGATCCGCTCGCGCCTCGCCGGGACCGTCGAGCGGGTGACGGAGCGCATGGAGGACTACGACACCACCTTCGCCGGCCGGGCGATCGCGGAGTTCGTGGACGATCTCTCCAACTGGTACGTGCGCCTGTCGCGACGCCGGTTCTGGGACGGCGACTCGTTCGCGTTCGACACGCTGCAGACCTGCTTGGTGGTGGTGGCCAAGCTGCTTGCTCCGCTCACCCCCTTCATCGCCGACGAGATCTACGACAACCTCGACGGCAGCGAGCCGTCGGTCCACCTCTGCGACTTCCCCGAGCCCGGCGAGCGCGACGAGCGCCTCGAGCGCGACATGGAGGTGGTCAGCGGCGCGGTGGAATTGGGGCGCGCCGCCCGGGCGCACGCCAAGCTCAAGGTCCGCCAGCCGCTCAGGGAAGCGGTCGTGGTGGCCGCCGACCGCGAGCGCGAGGCCATCGAGCGTCTCGAGCGTCTGCTCATCGACGAGCTCAACGTGAAGTCCGTGCGGTACGTGGCGGAGGCCGAGGAGCTGGGACGTTTCGAGATCAAGCCCAACTACCGCACGCTCGGCCCGCGCTTCGGCAAGCAGATGCCCCAGGTGGCAGCGGCGGTGGCCGCCCTGGAGCCGAGCCGGCTGCGCGAGGGCGGGCGCTCGGGCATCAACATCGATGGCAGCGAACACGAGATCGGCCCCGACGACGTGCAGATCGTGCTCCAGCCCCTGGAGGGCTACCAGGTCGAACGGGCGGGCACGCACGCGGTGGCGCTCAACCTCGAGCTCGACGAGGACCTACGCCGGGAGGGCCTCGCGCGCGAGGTGGTGCACGCCGTGCAGGGCGCGCGCAAGAACGCGGGGCTCAACGTGGAGGACCGCATCTCGCTGACCCTGGGAGGCGACGACGAGCTGCTGGACGCCACGCGCGCCCATCAGGACTACGTGGCCGGGGAGACCCTGGCCACCGCGCTTACTTTCGACGGCGCGGATACCGCCGGCGAGACGGCCGAGATCGAGGGCCGCCCCTTGCTCATCTCCGTCGAGCGAAGGTAGCCTGGCGCGGCCATGCCGCTTCCGCCCGCCTTCGAGGAGCGCAGCCCGGTCGAGCAGATCGTGGGCGCGATCGTGGTCACGCTGATCTTCGGGCTGGTGACCGGCCTGGCGCTGGGGTGGAACGAGATCGTCTACTACGTGCTCGTCGGCCCGATCGCCATGCTGGGCGGCTTCGTGGGCGGCATGGAGCACCGCGGCGGTGAGGAGGGCTTCGTCCGCGGCGCGCTCGGCGGCCTCGTCTACGGCAGCTTCATCCTGCTCGGCCTGGAGATCCTCAACACCGAGCCCAAGGCCCACCTGAGCGAGCCCCAGGTGACCCTCGTCGTGGTGACGACGATCGCGGGAGCGATCCTGGGAACGCTGGGCGGCATCTACCGCGCCCGGCGAGAGCGCGAGCTGGCCAGCGCGCCCGCAGCACCGGCCTAAGCCGCCAGGGCCGGCTCGATCTCCTGGACCAGCCGGTTCTTCGGCAGCGCTCCGATGATCTGGTGGGCCACCTGACCCTGCTTGAAGAGCAGGAGCATGGGAATCGACATCACGTTGTACTGGGATGAGACCTGAGGGTTCTCGTCCACGTTGAGCTTGGCGATCCGCAGGTCGTCGCGCTCACCCGCCAGCTCCTCGAGATGGGGAGCGATTATGCGGCAGGGACCGCACCAGGGGGCCCAGAAGTCGACCAACACGGGCTTGTCAGACTCGAGCACCTCCGCCTGGAAGTTCGTGTCGGTTACCTCGGTGATTGCTTCGGCCATGCTTGCGGCTCCTGGTCGGGTCGGTCGCTATACAAAGTGAAGTATACCCACTGGCGGCGGTCTCAGCCACGTGTCGGGCGACCCCCCACGCGTCGCGCATCGGCTCGCGGTAGAAGAGGAGCGAAGACCGCGATCAAGGAGCACAGCCTCGTCCACCGGCCCGGGAATCGGGAGCAGGCCGATGGCGGCCACGAAGCGAAGCGGCTTCGGTATCCGCGCGTCGCGCCCCAGCACGGCATCGCTCTGATCGTCCGGCAGGAAGCCCGTCACGCGGCGAGCATCGCCGTTCAGCCCCTCCTCCGCAGACGCAGCGCCGGCACCTTCCAGACCGCCTCGAGCGTGATCCTCGTGTCCATCTTCGACTGTCCCTCGCGGCGCTCGCGAAACAGGATCGGCACCTCGGTGATGGTGAATCCGGCCTTGGTGGCTCGGTAGCTCATCTCGATCTGGAAGCCGTAGCCGTGGGTGTCCACGCCCTCGAGGTCGAGGTCCTCGAGCGCCCTTCGGTTCCAGCACTTGAACCCGCCGGTGAGATCGCGCACGGGCACGCCGAGGATCAGCCGGGCGTAGGCACAGCCGCCGCGGCTGAGGATGCGCCGGCTCAGGGCCCAGTTGGTCACCCCGCCGCCCGGTACGTAGCGCGAGCCGAGCACCACGTCGGCCGCGCCCGCGGCCGCGATCAGGCGCGGGATGTCGGCCGGGTCGTGGGAGAAGTCGGAATCCATCTGCACCACTAGGTCGGCCCCCGCGGACAGGGCCCGGTCGAAGCCCGCCAGGTAGGCCCGGCCGAGGCCCTCCTTGGCGCGCCGGTGCAGCACCTCGACGGCGGCGTGTTGCGAGGACAGGCGGTCCGCGATCACGCCCGTACCGTCGGGGGAGTTGTCGTCGACCACGAGGATGGTGTGGGCCAGCCCGGTCGAGGCCAGCTGCTCGAGCGCCGCCTCGACCAGGGCCTCGAGGTTCTCGGCCTCCTCGTAGGTGGGAAGGATGAGCCAGACGCCCGCCAAGGGCGCGTACCCTAGCCGTGGCATGCGCAACGGAGAGATCGCGGAAGCGTTCGAGGAGCTGGCCAGCCTCTACGAGCTCGACGGCGCGGTGGTCTACCGCGTGGTCGCCTACCGCAACGCCGCGAAGGCGATCCGCGAGGCCGGCGTGTCGGTGGCCGAGATGGCCCGGCAGGGCAAGGCCGACGATCTGCCCGGCGTGGGGAAGACGATCGCCGACAAGATCGACGCGCTGCTCGAGGGCGGCTCGATCCCGTCGGCCGACAAGCTCAAGGCGCGCATTCCCGCCGGCCTCGTGGCGGTCACGCAGATCCCCGGACTCGGCCCCAAGCGCGCTCGCCTGCTCCACGAGCACCTGGGCATCGAGTCGCTCGACGACCTGCGCGCGGCCGCCGACGCCGGCCGGCTGACCGGGGTGCCCGGCTTCGGGCCGAAGGCACAGGAGAAGGTGATGGCGGAGCTCGCCGCCGGTGCGGACGGCCGCCCAAAAGTGCGCATGATTCTCTCGAAGGCCCTGGCCGCCGGTGACGAGCTGGTGGCGGGGCTGCGTGAGCACCCCTCGGCCCTGAGAGTCGAGCTGGCGGGCAGCGCGCGGCGCCGCGTCGATGCGGTCAAGGACCTCGACATCGTCGCCGCCACCAGCGACCCCGAGCGCGCTGGTGGAGCACTTCTCCTCGCTGCAGCCCATCGACGCCGTGCACTCCTCGGGCACCGCGGGCGCCAAGGCGATCACCCACTCCGGGCTGCCGGTGGACCTGCGCATCGTCCCCGAGGAGGTGTTCGGCAACCTGCTTCAGCACTTCACCGGCTCGGGCAAGCACAACGAGGCACTGCGCAGCGCCGCGGTCAAGCGCGGGCTCCACGTGAGCGAGTACGGGATCGCCGACGACGAGAACGGCGGGCTGCTGGCCTGCGCAACCGAGGAGGAGGTCTACGCACGGCTCGGCATGAGCTGGATCCCGCCCGAGCTGCGCGAGAATCGCGGCGAGCTCCAGGCCGCGCGGCAGGAGCGCCTGCCGCAGCTGATCGAGCTGGACGACATCCGCGGGGACCTTCACATGCACACCACCCTGTCGGACGGCCACGCGTCGATCGAGGAGATGGCCGAGACGGCGCGGGAACGCGGCTACGACTACGTGGCCATCACCGACCACTCGGCCACCCACGGCTTCGGAAACGACGTCCAGGCCGACGCCCTGGCGCGCCAGGTCGAGCAGATCCGCTCGCTCGAGCTCGACGGTATCCAGGTGCTCGCGGGCACCGAGACCAACATCCTGCCCGACGGCTCGGTGGACTACGCCGACGACGTCCTGGAGCAGCTGGACTGGGTGGTCGCCAGCCTGCACACCTCGTTCCGGCTGTCGGAGAAGGAGCAGACCGACCGCATGGTGGCCGCGATGCAGCACCCCTTCGTGGACGCGATCGGCCATCCCACCGGCCGGCTGATCGAACGGCGCGAGGCATACGCGCTCGACATCGACCGGGTGATCGCGGCGGCGCTGGACACCGGCACCTTCCTCGAGATCAACGCCAACCCCGACCGCCGCGACCTCAACGACGTATATGCGAGGGCCGCCGCCGAGGCGGGCGTGACCCTGGTGATCGACTCCGACGCCCATTGGCCGCGGACGCTCGCGAACATGCGCTACGGGATCGCCACAGCGCGCCGGGCGTGGCTCACGGCCGATGCGGTGGCCAACACTCGGCCCTGGGCCGAGGTGGATCGCCTGCGAAAGCGATCTCGCGGCTAGGGCTCAGGAGCGATCTTGCGGAGACCGGGCAGCCGCAGCAGCTGGGGCCCGCCGAACGGTGAGGTCCTGTCGAGCCAGAACTCGACCCCGTCGCGACCCTCTATGGCCTCGACGGCGCGCGACTGCTTTCGCCACAGCAGCGCCACCAGCAGGCAGTAGCCGGTGGCCACGGCGGGCACCTGAGGAAAGAAGAAGCCGGCCACCGCGGAGGCCAGGGCCAGCACGATCAGCGGCCACAGCCGGTTGACGAGCACCGTGCCGGGCTCGATCTCGGGCAGGGCGTTCGTCTGCCGTGCGTCGGCCAGGAGGCCCGCGATGCGCGGTGGTGGTGTCGAGCCGGCGCCCCAGCCAGAGACCGGCCAGGGTGGCCAGGCACCACCAGATGGCGGCCACGTAGACGAGCGTGTTGGTGTCCGCGCGAGCGGCGCCGACCACCGACACCAGGGCCAGGGCGGTCGCCGCTCCGCCGAACAGCACGACCGACACGCGCAGGAGATCGCGAAACCTCACGCCTCGGCCAGCGCAACCAGGACGTCGCGAAAGCCGTCGACCCCGTCGACCACGAGGTCGGCTCGCTCGACGATGGCCGGCGGGCCCTCGTCGGATTCCACGCCCACGCGCACCGCGTCGTCGAGCGCGTTCTCGGCGACCAGCGCGTCGAGGGCGTCGAAGGCGTCGAGGTCGGTGGTGTCGTCGCCGGCGAAGAGGCTCGCGCGCACGGAGCTCAGCTCCACCAGCTCGCGCACCGCCTGGCCCTTGTCGACGTGCACGGGCGGGCGCACCTCGAGCACCTTCTTGGCCCAGTGCACGGTCAGCCCCTCCGCCTCGGCCTCGGCCGCGATTCCTTCGATATGGCGCCGCGCCTCGTCCTCGTCGGGAACGTCGCGCCAGTGAAAGGCGACGATCGGCCCCTTGTCCTCGATCCGGGCCCGCAGCTTGCGCAGCGCGGGAGTGTCACGCTCGGCGGCGAAGCGCTTCACCTGCTCCTCGTGGCTCTTGAACGCCTCGTTCCAGCGCGGCCGTGCGGCACCGGGCTCGAGCAGCTCGGCTCCGTGCGAGCCCGCGTAGGCGATGCCGCCCACGCCGACCAGGCGGCGCGCGTCGGCGGCCGAGCGCCCCGAGATGCACGCCACCAACCCGTAGCGGCGGGCGAGGCGGCTCAGCAGCAGGGACGTCTCCTGACTCACGCGAGCCTCGTCGGCGCGGCGCACGATCGGAGCGAGAACGCCGTCGACGTCGCAGAGGATCCCCGCGCTCTCGGGGTTGGCCAGCAGCGGCTGAAGGGCCTGCACCCGCCGTAGTATGCCCGCGATGTCGTCACGGGCACCGAGGCTCCTGCGGTTGGCGGTGATCGCCACCGGGGCCGGCGCCTTCAGCGGCCTGTTCGGGGTGGGGGGCGGCACGCATCATCGTTCCCCTGCTGGTGCTCTGGCTGGGCTACGGGCAGAAGGAGGCCACGGGCACCTCGCTGGCCGCGATCATCGTGATCGGCGTGCTGGCCGCGATCGCGCAGGCCTTCTACGGCAACGTCGACCTGGCCAAGGGCATCCTGATCGGCATTCCCGCGGTGGGCGGTGTCCTGGCCGGCACGGCCCTGCAGCAGCGCATCTCCGAGCGCGCGGTCGCGGGCGCGTTCATCGTTCTCCTGCTGGCATCGGCCGCGGTCCTGATCTTCTAGGCATGGACGCGCTCGACTGGACCGGCCTCCTCGCTCTGGGCTTCGCCGCCGGAATGGCCGGCGGGCTGGTCGGCGTGGGTGGCGGGGTCCTGTTCGTGCCCGCCCTGGTGGTGTTCGCCGATCTCTCCCAGCTCGGCGCGGAGGCCACCTCGCTGGTCGCGATCGTGCTCGTTTCGGTGGTCGGCACGTGGCGCCAGCACGGCTACGGCAACCTCCGGCTCAAGGATGGCCTGATCGTCGGCGTGCTGTCGCCGCTGGGGGTGGTGGTCGGGGTGGTGGTGGCCAACGCGGTGCCGGAGCGGGTCCTCGAGCTGTCCTTCGCCGCGGTGCAGCTGCTGTTCGCCTGGCAACTCGCCAAGAAGGCAGGTCTGCGCTAGGTTCGGGCCTGTGGAGATCCTCGAGGTCACGACCCAGGACCGTGACGGATTCGTTCACGTTGAGCTGGTGGGCGAGCTCGACCTGTCGACGGTCGTGAAGGTCCAGGAGGAGCTTCAGCGGGTGGAGCAATCGTCGCCGGCGACGGTCGTGATCGACCTGTCGCGTTTGACCTTCCTGGACTCCACCGGGCTGCGGTGCATCGTCACCGCGGACGAGCGCGCCAGGGGGGAGGGCCGCCGCATGGTCGTGGTGCGCGGGCCCGATCCCGTTCAGCGCGTGTTCACCATCACCCGGCTCGAGGAGCGCCTGGAGATGGTGGACGACGCCGCGGCGGTCAGCTGACGCCAGGCGAGTCGGTGAGCAGGCCGGGCCGCTCCGGCAACTTCACGTCCGGCGTGCGGGCAAGAGCGGCCGCGAGCACGATCAGGTGTACGCCGGGGGCAAAGCGCTCCGGCCGCCCGTCGGATCCGCCCTCGTAGGCCTCGCGCGCGTCGAGAACGGCCAGCACCGCCTCGCAGACCGCGGCCTGGGGAGTCTCGTCGTCGACGTCGCAGGCCAGCCGGGCCAGCGCCAGCATCTCCTGCGGGTCGATGCCGTGGAACATCTGCCCCACGGCGACGATCAGGGACGCGTACACGCGCTCGAGCAGCGGATCGCGGGGTATCAAGTCGCCCCCCGGCGGCGGCCCGAGGTCGAGCGGCGCCTCGCGCTCCACCAGCCTCAGCGCCTGCTCGCCGAGGATGCTGCGCAACGCGGCCGGCTCGAGGCCCAGCTGCAGGCCGTGGCGGAGGTCCAATATCGCGCCCAGGGTCGGGGTCGCGTACGGGGCGTCGCTGGCCATCAGGATCTGGCCGGGCCGGACCACGGCCAGGAGCGCCTGGAGATCGGTGGGCGACCACCAGGCCGTGTCGAAGAACAGGTTGGGATGAGCGGGCGCGTCCCGCCATATCCAGGCCAGGTCGGAGATCCCCGCGTGCGCGAGGATCAGGCGCAGGTTGGGATAGCGCGCGCATACCTCGAGCGAGTGGCGCCCGAGCGCCGGAATGCCGCGGCCCGCGTGGCAGAGGATCGGCAGCTGCTCCTCGTCGGCCAAGGCGTACACGTCCTCCAGCGCGGGATGGTCGAGGTTGAAGCCCTCCGCGCGCGGATGGAGCTTGATTCCGCGCGCGCCGGCTCGCACGCAGCGCCGGGCCTCGGCCGCGGGCGAGTCGGCGGGATCGAGCCGGCAGAAGGCGAACAGGCGCCCGTCCGTGGCCTCGGCCTCGGCGAGCACCATGTCGTTGGCGGCGGGATAGCCATCCGGCTCGTGCATGGGAAAGACGAAGGCGCGCGCGTGGATCGGCTCGAGCACACTCAGGAGCTCCTCGCGGCTGCAGCGATAGCCATCCGGGTCGTTCTGGCCGATGTGGGTGTGCGCGTCGAGCAGCTGGGCGCCGGGAAGGTCGTTCAGCAGCTCGTCGAGCCACGGGATGAAGAGGGTCTCCGAGATCATGGGCCGGGGCACCCTATCTTGCAGGCCGTGTCCGCTCACGAGGTGGTCGACGAGCAGATCGACGGGGTCGACGGTGTCGCCCTGGTCTCCCACGCCCACGATCTACGGGCGGGCTTCGCGCCCGGCACCGGGATGGTCGGCCATTCGCTCCTCCATCACGGCCAGGAGCTGCTGGGCCAGCGCTCCGGACTCGCCGGCTATCGCGAGCGTGGCTCGAGCTTCGGGATTCCGCTCCTGCATCCGTGGGCCAATCGGCTCTCGGCGCGTGCCTACTCGGTTGCGGGGCGCGAGGGCGTGCTCGATCCGGGGCGCTCGCCGGTGCGACTCGATCCGGGCGGGCTGCCGATCCACGGGCTTCTCGCCGCCTCCACGGTTGTGGGAGCTCGACCGCTGCAGCGTCGCCGAGGACCACGCCGCGATAGGCGCGCGACTGGACTTCGGCGCCCATCCCGAGCTGCTGGCCGCCTTTCCGTTCCCCCACGAGATTCGGGTGGAGGCCGAGCTTGCGGGCGCCACGCTCACCGTGGCCACCACCCTCACTCCCACGGGTGACGTGCCGGTGCCCGTCTCCTTCGGCTGGCATCCCTACCTGCGCCTGCCCGGGGTGGCGCGAGCGCAGTGGACTGGTCAGCATGCCGGTGCGCCGGCAGGCCCTGCTCGACGAGCGCGGTATCCCCTCCGGTCGCGAGGAGCGGGCGGACATCGCGCCCGGGCCGCTGGCGAGCGCACCTACGACGATCTCTACACCGAGCTGGCCGAGCCCGCGTGCTTCGCGCTGGAGGGGGGCGGGCGGCGCATCGAGCTGGAGCTGGGCGAGGGCTACCCGTGGCTCAGGTCTACGCACCGGCGGCCGAGGGGTTCATCTGCTTCGAGCCGATGACCGCGCCGACGAACGCCCTGGTGAGCGGGGAGGGTCTGCGCGTGGTCGCGCCCGGTGACGCGCTTTCGGGCCGAGTTCCGGGTGCGGGTGCTCGGGACGCTAGGCGCCCGGCGCGTTCACGTCGAGCAGAAAATGGTCCGGGCTGCCGTCTCGTTTGGCGAGAGTGATGCTGCCGGCCAGGGGAACGAGAAGTCCCTGAGCGTGCACGTAGCTGGTGTCGAAGGAGGCGGAGTCGATACCGCCATCGAGCAACTGCTTCATCTGGTCGCGGTGCTTGGGCAGGTTGGCCCGGTCCATGACCGGCGGCCAGACCGCGGCGCGGAACTCCTCCTCGGAATGCCCGACAAGATCACAGAAGGCGCGGTTGAGCTCGCGGAAATGGCCGTTCAGCTCGATCGTGGCCATCGGGTGTCCGGCGTCGTCGAAACCCGGGCGAGGCTCGCGCTGCGGCTCGTGAACGCGCTTGGCGAAGAGCGGCCGGTGGTGGCGCGAGCCGGGCTTCCCGTTGGCGGCCGCGGGCTGCTCCCGGCCGTCGAGCGGGGTGAGCCGCGCGGGTGCCTTGAACGCCTTCGCCTGAGCGGCCCGGTACGCCGTGCGGCGCACCGCTTCGGCCTCCGCGCCCGCTTCCGCGGCCGAGCGGCGCGCCAGCTCGGCTGCCTCCGCCGCGCTGGTGGCGGCCTCCTGGGCCTCGGCGGCCCGGCGCTCGGCGGCCGCGGCCGCCTCGGCCATGCGCCGGACATGGTTCTCGGCCTCGCCCCTCCCCCCGAGGCGGCGGCGCGCTCGGCGCGCTGAGCGTGGGCCTCGACCCGGGCGTCGGTCTCGCGGGCGCGTTCGATGGCCGCTTCCACGGCCTGGATAGCTTGCCCCGCCTGCTCGCTGCCGCCTCGGCCCGGCCGCGCTGGTGTCGGCTCCGGCGAGCCCTCGCGGAGATCGCCCGCGCGCTGTCGAGCTCGAGCAGCATGGCGTTTACCAGCTCCTGGGCGCGCGCGGCCTCGGATCCGATGGCGGCGACGGTGGCACCCGCGGCGTCGTGAGCCTGCGCGGCGCGGGCTTCGAGTTGTGCGAGCTCGTCGCGCGTCGCGGACGCCGTGGCCGCCTGTCGCTCGGGGTGCGCCCACCTCGATGGCCTGCTCGGCCTGGCCGCACGCGCTTGGGCCGCCTCGGCTGCCTCGGCAGCCCGCCCGGCCAGCTGCTCGATGGCCTCCTGGGACTGCTGGGCCGCGTCAGCCGAGGACTGGGCCTGCTGGGCCAGCGCCCGTAGCTGGGCCTCGTCGACGCCCCGCTCGAGCACGCCCGAGCGAAGGGTGGCGAGCTCCTCGCGCAGGTCGTTGATCAGCAGGCGCGCCTCCTCGTCGCCCACGGCCTCGACCTGCGCCGCCTCGATGCGAGCGCGGAGGGCCTCGACCGCCTCGCGGGTTTCGTGAGCCCCGTGGCCAGGCCGGCCTGGGCGCTTGCTCCGGCGTGCCTCGCGCTCGGCCGCCGCCTGCTCGAGCGCTTCCAGCTTGCCGTGCACGTGGTCGCGCGCCCGTTCCTGCTCCCGGAGGTGCTCGCGCGTCTCGGCGACCTGGGCGGCGAGGTGCTCCAGCTCCGGCTCCCGCGCGGTGGCCAGCTCGTCGAGCCGGGTGCGCGTGGCGGCAAGCTCTCCCTCGAGCTGCTCACGCTCCTCGTCGCGCGAGCTCTCCAGGCGCTCGATGTGCGAGCGCGTCGCCCCGAGCTCGCCCTCGAGACGCTCGCGTTCGCGCGCGGCGTTCTGCGCGGCCGCCGCGCCGGCTCGGTCCTCGATCTCGGCACCGGCGCGGGCGAGATCATCGAGGCGGTCGCGCGTCTCGGCGAGCTCGGCTTCCAGCTCGACTGGCTCGCCGTCCGCTCGGCCTCGAGGTGCTCCAGACGGGCTCGCGTGCCTCCGAGCTCCTCTTCGACGCGCGTGCGCTCGGAGGCGCCCTCGGCCTCGAGCTCCTCGACGCGCGCCTGGGCCTCGGCCAGTTCCGAGCGAAGTGAGCGGGTAGTCTCCTCGATGGTCTCCGCCCGGGCGGCCTCGGAGAGCGCGCTCTCGAAGCCGGCGAGCCGTCCGTGGACCTCGTCGATCCGGACGGAGAGGCCGCTTCCTGAGCATCGGGCGGCCTCGAGGGCCTTCAGCTCCTCTCGCGTCTGATCCAGCTGCGCGCGGAGCCTCTCCTGGGCCTGGGGTGCGCCGGCCGCATCGCGGCGGAAGCCCTCGACGGCCGTGCGCATCTCATCGAGCTCGCGCCGCAGGCGCTCGCGCTCGCTGGGCCTCCTGGGCGTCGCGCTCGAGCGCTCGCCGTCTGCCTGGGCCTGCTCATCGCGTGCACCGAGCGTGTGCTCGACGTGGCCGTGCAGGCTCTCCAACTGCGCGCGCATCTCGTCGAGTGCCCGGCGCGTGTCGGCCAGCTCGGACTCGAGTCCCGCGCCCGCCTGTTCGAGGCTCGCCAGGCGTTCCTGGGCCAGAGCCGCTTCCTCCAGATCCGCCTCGACAGCGGCAAGCTCGAGCTCCTCGAGCGTGGGTTCGGGCGGCGGCTCGTGGAGAGGGCGAAAGGCGATGATGGTGCCCGCCGCCAGGCCGTCGTCGTCGAGCTCGGCCTCTCCGTTCAGGGCGGTCTGGATCCAGTCAACCACCGTGCGATGGCTGCGCCCCAGCGCCGAGAGGGCATCGCCGCGCGGGGCGACGATCTCGAGGGCTTCGAGAAACCCGTTGAACTCGAGGCTGTGGCTCATGCGCACCGGCACGAGGCCCATCGCCACCTCGAGCTCCTCGCCGTCCTGGCAGCGCACCATCGCCGTGAGCTGTCCGCCACTCTCCGGGAGGTTGTCCGGCAGGCCCAGCGTCTTCACGAGCGGGCGCCCGACCATACCCTCGGCCGGCCAGCCGAACAGCACCTCGGCCGGGCGGCTCCAGCGAGTGACCGCGCCGTCGCGATCGGTGAGGACGAAGCGGGCGTCGACGAGCTGGCGGAGCAGCTCTTCGACTGCCTCCGAGGAGGAGGGGTCCGCGGCGGCGGCGTCTTGGGACATACGGGCTCAGTAATCGGTCGGCCGGCCGCAGGCTCATACCGATCGGGGGCGCGCCGGGGTCCTACATGCGTCCAGGGGGTGGCGCGGCACCTCGCACCGCGCAGGCCTGCCCCGCCCCTACTGCAACCCGTGCTCCAGCGCGCCCTTCACGCCCGCGTCGAGCGCGTTCAGCCGGTAGAGCGCGAGCGCTTCGGCCGAGCGGAAGCGCCGCCCGGGGAGCGACTCGGCTCCGTGGTGCGCGAGCACGCAGTGCGAGAGGGCATGCAGCTTGTCGTCGGGAAAGCCGTCGAGGCCGTCGGCGCGCTCGGTGATCAGCCCCAGGCCGAGCACCACGTGGCCGACAAGAGCGCCGGCCGGGCTGAGCTCGATGTCGGCGCCGAGATCGAACTCGCGGGTCTTGCCGATGTCGTGGAGGAGCGCGGCGCTGACCAGGAGGTCGGAGTTCAGGCGGGGGTGGAGCACGCAGGTCTCGAGCGCCAGCGTGGCCACCGCCACGGTGTGCTCGAGAAGGCCTCCGAGGTAGGCGTGGTGCCCGCCTCGCGTACACGGAGCGCGGCGCAGCTCGGCGCGAAAGCCCTCGTCGGCGAAGAAGGCGTCGACCAGCGCACGCAGATCGGGGTCGTAGACCTCGCGGGACAGGTGCTCGAGAAAGCCGTCGAGCTCCTCGAGGTCGCGGTAGGCGGTGGGCAGGAACGAGCCCGGGTCGGCGTCGGCCTCGGCGCGGCGGATCGAGCTGAGGTCGACCTGCAGCTCGTCGCGAAAGCGCTCCACCCGCCCGCTCACCAGCACCAGGTCGCCGCGCTCGAACTGGCCGGCCAGGAAGTCGGCCTGGCGGAAGGCGCGGGCCGGTATCGATCCGCTGCGATCGCGCAGCTCGACGGCTAGGTAGGGCGAGCCGCTCTTGGTGGTCAGCCGGTCCTTGCGGGTGCAGGCGAACACTCCATCGACGACGCTGCCGGCGCGTAGCTCGGCGACCGACGTCGCGTCTTCCATGGTTGCCACGCGGACATTTTCGTGTGCGCGCCGGACGGGGTCGGGTACGGTGAGATTGATGCACGACGTGATCTGGAACGGCCGTCCCGACCTTCACCGGCCCGTGATGGTGTGCGCCTTCCGAGGCTGGAACGACGCCGGCGAGGCCGCCTCGGCCGCCGTGTCGTTCATCCGGGACAGCCTCGATTCCCAGGATGTGGCGTCGATCAACTCCGAGGAGTTCTTCGACTTCACCGCCGTTCGCCCGAACATCAGGCTCACCGAGGGGCACGCCCGGGAGATCGACTGGCCGGACGGCAGCATCTCCGCCGCGGCGGTGCCCGGAGCGGAGAACGACCTGGTGGTGCTGGAGGCGACCGAGCCCTCCCTGCGCTGGCGGCGCTACACCGAGAACGTCATGTCGGTGGCCCGCGAGCTGGGCGTGCGCAAGGTGATCACCCTCGGCGCGCTCTTGGCCGACGTACCCCACAGCCGCCCGGTGGCCGTCACGGGGCTCTCGTCGGACAAGGGGCTGGTGGAGAAGCTCGGCTTCCAGCGCACGAGCTACGAGGGTCCCACCGGAATCGTCGGAGTGCTGCACCACGCGTGCATCCAGGCCGGCGTGGAGTCGGCCAGCCTGTGGGCGTCGGTGCCCCACTACGTGGCGGCCGCGCCCAATCCCAAGGTCGCGCTGGCTCTCGTACGCGGCTTCGAGGGGGTGGCGGGCCTGGTGGTCGATGCCGGAGAGCTCGAGTCCGCGGCTGACGACTACGAGCGCCAGGTGAGCGCCGCCGTGGCCAGCGACCCGGAGGTCAAGGCGTTCGTCGAGCGCCTCGAGACCGCGATGGACGAGGAGCAGGCCGAGGAGCCCGACGAGGGCTCACTGCCCTCGGCCGACACCATCGCCCGCGACTTCCAGCGCTTCCTGCGACAGCGCGGGCCGGACGACCCCGACCAGGCGTCCTAGGCGTCCTGGATTCCGGCTACCCTGGCCCCATGACAGTCGGCGCATCCATATTCCTGATCGCGGTCGGGGCGATCCTTCGCTACGCGGTCACCACGACGGTGGCGGGCATCGACATCCAGACGGTCGGCCTCATCCTGATGATCGCCGGCATCATCGGCCTGCTGATCGGCCTCTTCGTGCTGGCCACGGAGCGCGGGCGCCACCCGGGGTCCGGCGCCGACCGCGGCGATCCGCCCCTGCGCTGAGCTACTTCTCCGCCGCCGGGCAGATGATCCGGTAATCGCAGAACGAGCAGATCTCCGGCGAGGGGGTGGGCTCGAAGCGCTGCTTGAGGATGCCGGTCGCGATCTCGGCCACCGTCTGACGCACCCGTTCCAGCTCCTCTTCGGAATGGGTGACCGGCACGCGCTCGCCGGTGAGGACGTAGAAGTAGCTCTGGGCCGATGTCTGCAGGCGCCATGACTCGCGCGCACCCATCTGGTAGAGCGAGAGCTGCACGTCCTCGCGCAGCTCGTCCTCGGTCTTGGCCTTGCCCGTCTTGTAGTCGATCAGCTCGTAGGTGCCGTCGGGATGGCGGTCGACTCGGTCCACGCGCCCGCGCAGCAGGTGCGCGCCGAGCTGGAAGGAGAACGAACGCTCGAACCAGACCGGCTCGGACTCCGATTCGGAGTCCAGGCGCCAGTAGCTCTCGAGCGCCCGCGCGGCGCGCTCGCGAAACTGCTGCTCGTCGTCGGAGTTGCCGAAGCCCGAGCGCCGCCAGGAGATCTCGAACAGCTCCATCAGGCGCGACAGCGGGCCGCCGCCCTCGGTGTGAAAGCGCTCCAGCACCTGGTGCACCGCGATCCCGAAGCGCTGATGGATGGTCGGTTCCTGGGGGATGCGGAACACGCGCGCGAACTTGTACTTGAGCGGGCAGATCCGGTAGGTGTCGATGTCCGACGCCGAGAGCATCAGGCCGCGTCCGCGCCGCGGGATGAACGGGTCGAGCGAGGGCTCGGAGCCGTTGCCCGAGCCCGCCGGACGGGCCTCGGGATCGCGTCCCGCGTCGCGCAGCCAGCCGTCGAGCCCCGACTCCGCGAAGATCTCGCGCTGCTCGGAGCTCACGCACTGGGTGAGGATCTCGTTGATCTCCGTGAGGGCCGTCCCCACCGTCTGGCCCTCGTTGGTCCGCTCGATCAGCGCCGCGACCTTGATCAGCTCGAGGTATCGAGCCACGGCCTCGTCCACGTCCAGGTAGGTGTCGAGCCGCATCTCACCCAGGCGCCCGCCCACGCGAGCCACCGTGTCCAGCAGCTCGTCGCGCATCACCCGGAATGTCGAGTGCAGACCCTCCGCGGGGCCAAAGAGCTCCTCCTCGAAGCTCTCCTCCTCGATCCCGGCCGCGGCGCGGGCCTCCTCGTAGAACGGAGAGGGGCGAGGGTTGGCCCCCGGCGTGCCGCTCTCGGCCCAGGCCAGCACCAGCCCCTTGCGGGCCCGCGTCATGGCGAGGTGGAGGAGGCGGCGCATGTGATCCTCATGGGTCTCGCCGGGCGCGCCCGAGCGCGCTTCGACCAGGGCGCTCGGCACCTCGCCGGCCACGGCCCGTCCGGGGCCCGGCATGGCGCCGGAGGACAGGCCGAGTACGAACGCGTGGTCGAACTCGAGGCCCTTCGCGGCGGCCATCGTCATGATCGAGACGGCGGGCGCCGAAGGGCGCTCGACCGCTTCCTCCTCGCGCAGGCCCGATTCGGCCACCGCCGCCATGTAGCGGGCGAACTCCCTGGGCGTGGCCTGCGGCTCGCGCCTCATGTAGCCGCTCGCCAGCTCGGGCAGCTTGGCGATGTTGCGCAGCCGCTCGACGGTGTCGGCGTGGGTGGCGAACACCTGCTGGCGGCGCAGGCCAATGCGCTCGATCAGGCGCATCACGAAGGCGTCGGGCCGGCGCTCGTCGAAGGCGATCGACGCCGAGCGATAGAGACGCAAGAAGGCCCGGGCCCGGTCGCGCCCTTCCTCCGAGAGCTGAGGGCCCTCGAGGGCCGCCGCCGCGGCCGAGGGCATGTCGAGCTTGCGCCGGCGGGCCAGCTGGGTGAGGCGCGCCACGTCGACCGAGCGCAGCTCGATCGGCGGGCGGCTGATCGCGCGCACGACGGCGCCCGAGTCGGTCGGGTCGGCCAGCAGCCGCAGCCACGCCAGGACGTCGCGGACCTCTGCGCGCTGGAAGTACGCCGCCGCTCCCAGCGTGCGGAAGGGCACGGCCCGCTCCTCGAAGGCCGCGGCCACCGTGGCGCCCTCGGTCTTCACCGAATGCACGAGCACGCAGATCTCCGCCGCCGCCACGCCACCGTCGATCAGGCGCTCGGCCTCGGCGGCGACGGCCTGGGCTTGCGCCCGCTCGGAGCGGCAGCGCCAGAAGCGCACGCTCCCGCCGCCCGTGGCCTTGGTCCTGCGCGTGGGGGCGTGCCCGACCGGCGCGACCACGGCCGCCGCGGCGTCGACGATGCGCCGCCCGGAGCGGAAGTTGCGCTCGAGCCGTACGGTCTGCGCCTCCCCGAACGCCCCGGCGGCCCGCTCGTCGTCGGCGGCGACCGTGACATTGCCGTGCTCCTCCACGAGCAGCGCCAGCAGCATGCGCTGCGCGAAGTTCGTGGCCCAGTAGTCGTCGACCAGCACGTGCCGAAAGCGCTTGGCCGTCCGCTCGCGGACGTGGGGACGCTCGTGCAGCAGGCGGAAGGCCCGCACCACCAGGTCGCCGCGGTCGAGCGCGCCGCGCTCGGCCAGCAGGCGGTCGTGGTCGGCATACACGCGGGCGAACTCGCGCTCGCGAGCGGCGCCGGCGCGCTCGGAGTCGCTGCGCTCGGGAAGGCGGCCCGCCCAGGTGGCGAGCTCGTCGGCGGAGATCATCTGCTCCTTGAGGAGATCGATCCGCGACACGAAGCTGGCCAGCAGCGGCGCAGGGTTGCCGCGGATCTCGTGCGCCCGCAGCGTGAGCTCGTCGATGCGGTCGAGCAGAAGGGCGAGCCGGTCGGCCGGTGTGACCGGCGAGAAGAAGGGATCGACGCCCGCCTCGAGCGCCTCGTCCTGCAGCAGCTTCACGCAGAAGGACGGGAATGTGAGGACGTTGAGCTCCTCGTACGGGGCGCTGAGGGCGAGCTCGAGCCGCCCGCGCATCTCCGCGGCGGCCGGCTCGGAGAAGGTGAGGGCCAGGATGCAGCCGGCCGGGGTGCCCTGCTCCACCAGCCAGGCGAATCGCTCGGTCAGCGCGTGGGTCTTGCCGGTGCCGGCGGCCCCGAGTACGACCAGGGGTCCACCCGGATGCGTGACGACCGCACGCTGGTTGGCGTTGAGGCCGTCGAGGAGCTCGGGCATCCGGGCCTAGGATACGCCGCCGATGAGCCCTTCTCCGCACCTCGACCAGCTCGATCTGTGCCGCCGCGCCGCGACCTCGGCACGCCTCGCGGTGGGAGAGCTGGCCGGCAGGGCCGAGCGCTCTGTCGAGGGGGAGCGCGGCAAGGGGGGCGACATGACCCTTGCGGTGGACCGCGCGGCCGAGGACGCGATCTTCGCCGAGCTCGAATCGTCGGGGCTGCCGATGCTCGCGGTCTCCGAGGAGCGTGGCGAGGTCGCGCTGAACGGTGGCCGTGCGGACGACACCTCGCTGCGGGCCGTGATCGACCCTGTGGACGGATCGATGAACGCCAAGCGCGGGCTGCCGTTCGCGTGCGTGTCGATCGCTATGGCCAACGGCCCGCGCGTATCCGACGTCGAGATGGGCGTGGTCTTCGAGCTGGATCCGCCGCGCGAGTGGTGGGCAGCGCGCGGCGAGGGCGCCTATCTCGACGACTCGCGTCTCGAGCTGCTCGCCCCCGGCCCGCTCGAGGTGCTGGGCCTGGAGACCGCGCGCGCCTCGCTGGTGGCCCGGCACGCTGAGGCGATCGCGGCGAGTGAGGCCCGCCGCCTGCGCGCCCTGGGCTCGGTCGCGGTGTCGATGTGCCTGGTGGCCGCCGGGCGCCTCGACGCGATGATCACCCTGCGCGAGGTGCGCTCCGTGGACGTGGCGGCGGCCCAGCTGATCGTGAAAGAGGCGGGCGGAGCGGTGGCACTGCCGGGTGGTGAAGTGCTCGACCTGGAGATGCGCTCCCGCGCCGTGGCGGCACGCTCGCCCGAGCTGGTGGAGCGCCTGCTGGAGAGCTTCGCCCAGGCTTAGCTCGGCGGCGCCGGCACCGGCCTCTCGCCCAGCGCCCGGGCCACGGCCACGAGGTTCGAGGCCATCGCGCGGCCGGTGGTGTGCGACCACTCCTTGCCCTCGTCGTCGTCGGTCTCGAGATAGGAGTCGCCCGGGCCGGGACCCTTGTTCCAGTAGGTCCAGGCCTGGCCGGGGATCGTGAAGCCCACGTCGATCAGGCCGCCCGAGATCTCGGAGATCACGTGATGGGCGCCGTCCTCGTTGCCCGTCACCACCACCCCGGCCACACGGTTGTAGGCCACCGGGCGGCCCTCGTCGTCCTCCTCGGAGAGCAGGGCGTCGAGGCGTTCGAGCACTCGCTGGGCGACGCTCGAGGGGTGGCCGAGCCACGTGGGCGTGGCCACGATCAGGATCTCCGCCTCCAGGATCTTGTCGTGGATGGCGGGCCACTGGTCGCCGTCGCCCTCGTCGGAGCTCACGCCGGGCTTCACGTCGTGGTCGACCACGCGCACCAGCTCGGTCTCGACGTCGTGTTCCTCGAGGGCCTCCATCACCACGCGGGCGAGAGCTTCGGTGTTGGAGGTCGCGGGCGAAGGGCTGAGGGTGCAATTGAGCACGAGAGAACGCATTCTCGTCGGCCTACCCGAGAAGCCCGCGTCAACGCACGATCTAGAGTGCCTGGCGTGGCGCGACTCAGGCGATCCGATTGCTCGGGACCAGGGATCAGCCGGCGCCGCCGAGGCAAGGGCTTCGAATATCTCGACGCGGACGGAAAGCGGGTCGAGGACCCGGACGCGATCGAGCGCATCCGAGCTCTCGCGATCCCGCCGGCGTGGGAGGACGTCTGGATCAGCGCCTACCCGAACGGACACATCCAGGCCACCGGAACGGACGCCGCCGGGCGCAAGCAGTACCGCTACCACGACCGCTGGCGCGAGCGCCGCGACCTGGAGAAGTTCGAGTCGATGGTGAGCTTCGCGCAGGCGCTGCCGCGGTTACGCGAGCGGGTGGACAGCGATCTCGCGCTCGAGGGGATGCCCAAGGACAAGGCGCTCGCCTGCGCCGTGCGCCTGATGGACAAGGGCTTCTTTCGGATCGGCTCGGAGGACTACGCCGAGGAGAACGACACGTACGGCATCGCGACCATGGGCAAGCGCCACGTGACCGTATCCGGAGACGAGATCATCTTCGACTACGAGGCCAAGGGCAGCCAGCGGCGCATCCAAGAGGTGGTCGACTCCGTCGTCGCCGACGTGGTGCGCACGCTCAAGAAGCGCCGCGGCGGTGGCGAGGAGCTACTGGCCTACAAGGACAACGGGCGCTGGCGCGACCTCAAGTCGCCCGACATCAACGAGTACGTCAAGGAGGTCGCCGACGGCGACTTCAGCGCGAAGGACTTTCGAACGTGGAGCGGGACGGTGCTTGCCGCCCAGGCCCTCGCGGTCTCTTCGGTGATCGCGGCCCGTGGCACCAAGACCTCGCGCAAGCGAGCCAAGACACGCGCGGTCAAGGAGGTGGCGCACTACCTCGGCAACACCCCGGCGGTGGCCCGCGCCTCCTACATCGACCCGCGCATCTTCGACCGCTTCGACGGCGGCCTGACGATCGCCGGCGTCCTCACGGAGCTGGCCGAGGAGCCCGACGAACCGCCGGACGCCCAGCGCGCGATCGAGGAGGGGGTGCTCGACCTCATCGCCCGGGATATCAGCTCGGACGCTGTGGAGAAGGCCGCTCAGGTGGCCGAAGAGCTGGAGGAAGTGGCCGCCTAGCTGCGGGCGCCGAAGGACGTGGCGTAGGTGGCGGCTGGGGAGATGCCGGCCTGGGGAGCCCCGTTGACCACGCCGATGCCGATCTCGCGGAAGGAGGAGCTGAGGATGTTGGCCCGGTGTCCGGGGCTGTTCATCCAGCTCTGGGTGATCGCGCCCGGAGTGGAGCGCTCGTGCGAGCCCCACGCGAGGTTCTCGCCGACCTTCCAGCTGCGGGCGCCGCTGAGGTAGCCGGCCCGGCGGATGCGGTCGACGAAGGAGCCGCCGTCGAGCGAGTCGTGCGAGAAGTAGTTACGGGCGTCCATGTCCGCGGCGTGGGCCGTCGCAGCGGCGGACAGGCGCCGGTTGAGCGTCAGGGCGCCGAGGCCATGGCGGCTTCGCTCGGCGTTGATGCTGCAGAGGGTGGCGCGCACGATCGTGCGCTTGCTGGCTTCGGCGGGCGCCGCGCTGGCGGTGGAGCAGGCCTGTGCCGCCATGGCCGACGGCGCGGTGATCAGAATCAGCGCACACACCAGGGCGATTACGGTGAGCAGGCGGTTGCGAAGGCGGAGGGAGCGGCGGCTGACAGAATGCATACGTCCTGGTGTCGCTCCAGCAGCCGCCGGACACCAGTGATCGGGGTGCCCGTGGACGGTTGTTCTACCCCGAAAAACCCCGATTGTGGACGTTTGTTCTACACCCTAGGAGAGCAGTGCCCGCCGCCATACTCGACATCGACGGGACTCTCGTCGACACCAACTTCCATCACGCCATCGCCTGGTATCGAGCCTTTCGCCAGCACGACGAGCTGCTCCCGCTCTGGCGCATCCACCGCCACATCGGCATGGGCGGCGACCAGCTGGTCGAGTCGTTGTGCGGGAAGGAGGTCGACGAAGCCAAGGGCGATGACATCCGGGCCGCCGAAGGCGTTCTCTACTTCGCCCTGATCGAGGAGGTCGAGCCCCTTCATGGCGCGCGCGAGTTGATCGTCGACCTCAAGGATCGCGGGCACGCCGTGGTCCTGGCCAGCTCGGCCAAAGAAGACGAGGTCGACCACTATCTCGACCTCCTCGACGCCCGTGATCTGGCCGACGGCTGGACCACGTCGGCCGACGTGGAGGCGACGAAGCCCGAGCCGGACCTCGTTGCGGCGGCGGTGGAGAAGGCCGGCGGAGGAGAGGCGGTGATGATTGGCGACAGCACCTGGGATTGCGAGGCGGCCGAGCGCGCCGGCGTTCCCGTTCTGGCCGTGCTCACCGGCGGCTTCTCCGAAGCGGAGCTCCGAGACGCGGGAGCGGTCGCGGTATACCGGTCGATCGACGAGCTGCGAAAGGCGATTGACGAGACGCCGCTGGGCGGTCACGCCGGGTAGCCGGCATATCATCCGCTCGTCCATGCCGTCCGTCCCCTATGGCTCGTGGCCTTCGCCCCTCTCCGCGGCCATGGCGGCGGAGGCGGGGGTGCGGCATTCGGAGCCGTGGCTGGGCGAGGACGGCTCGGCCTGGTGGCTCGAACGGAGGCCCAAGGACGGAGGGCGCACGACGCTCGTCCGCGACGGGCAGGACGTGACCTCGCCGGAGTTCAACGTGCGAACCCGCGTCCACGAGTACGGCGGCGGCGCCTGGTTCCTCCACGGAGGCGAGGCCTACTTCTCGAACTTCGCCGATCAGCGGCTCTATCGACTCGATCCGGGCGAGGCGCCCCAGCCGATCACGCCTGAGCTGCCCGAGCCGGGCTCGGTGCGTTACGCGGACGGTCGCGTGAGCCCCGATGGGCGGCTGATCGTGTGCGTGCGCGAGACCCACGGGGGGGAGGAGCCCACGAACGAGCTCGTCGCCCTGCCCGCCGACGGCCGGGGCGACGCGCGCCCCATTGCCTTCGGGCGCGACTTCTACTCATTCCCGCGCCTCAGCCCGGACGGCACCACGCTCGCGTGGACCTGCTGGGACCACCCGAACATGCCCTGGGACGGCACGGAGCTCTGGGTCGCACCGCTCGCCGCTCCCGCGGAGGCGCGCCTCGTGGCCGGCGGACCGAGCGAGTCGATTTGGCAACCCGAATGGAGCCCCGAGGGGGTGCTCCACTACGTGTCCGACCGCACCGGCTGGTGGAACCTCTACCGCGACGGCGCCCAGCTCACCGACGAGCGGGCGGAGCTGGGCTACCCACAATGGGCGTTCGGCGGGTCGACCTACGCATTCCTCGAGGGCGGCGACATCGCCTGCATCAGAGTCGAGGGCGGTTTCGAGCGGCTCTGCATCCTCCACGCGGGCGAGTCGCGCCCGCAAGACCTCGGCCTTCCGTACACGGCCGTCGGCTACCCGGAGCTACGGAGCGTCGGCGATCGCGTGATCTACGTGGCGAAGAGCCCGGCGGAGCCGGGGGTCGTGGTCAGCTGGCGATCCGCTGAGGGCGTGAGGGTCCTGTCCCAGGCGGGCGAGCCCTCGCCGGCGCCCGAGTGGGCGCCCACGCCGAGCGCGATCGACTTCCCGAGCGCGGACGGCCGCGTCGCCCACGCGTTCTGGTATCCCCCGACGAACCCCCACTGCGAGGCTCCGCCGGGCGAACGCCCGCCGATCATCGTGCAGAGCCACGGCGGGCCGACCGGCCACGCCCCTCCGGAGTTCGACCCGAAGATCGCATTCTGGACGAGCCGGGGGATCGGGGTGGTGGACGTGAACTACGGCGGCAGCACGAGCTTCGGGCGCTCGTACCGCGAGCTGCTCAACGGCGCTTGGGGAGTCGTGGACGTGGAGGACTGCATCGCCGCCGCTGTGCACCTCGCGCGCGAGGGTGAGGCCGACGGCGCGCGGCTGGCCATCCACGGGGGCAGCGCGGGCGGGTACACCACCCTGTGCGCGTTGGCTTTCCACGACGACTTCGCGGCCGGAGCGAGCTACTACGGCGTGGCCGACGCGGAGACGCTGGCCGCCGACACCCACAAGTTCGAGTCGCGCTACCTCGACACGCTGATCGGCCCACATCCGGGGACCGCCCAGACCTGGAGGGAGCGCTCGCCGATTCACTACGCCGACCGGATCCGCGCGCCGGTGATCCTCTTCCAGGGCCTCGAGGACGAGGTGGTGCCGCCCTCGCAGGCCGAGACCATGGTGGCCGCGCTCAAGGAGAACGGCGTCCCGCACGCCTACCTCGCTTTCGAGGGCGAGGACCACGGCTTCCGCAAGAGCGAGACCGTGATCCGCTGCCTGGAAGCCGAGCTGTCGTTCTACGCCCAGGTCTTCGGCTTCGAGCCCGCCGACGACATCGAGCCGGTCGAAATCGTCAGGTAGGGCTGCCGATGCCGGAGCGGCTGGACGCCTACCGCAAGAAGCGCGACTTCGACACGACCTCGGAACCGAAAGGGCGTTCGGTTGAAGGCGCGAGCGCCGCGCGCTTCGTGGTGCAGGAGCACAGCGCGCGACGGCTGCACTGGGACCTGCGCCTCGAACACGAGGGGACGCTCAAGTCGTGGGCGCTGCCGCGCGGGGTGCCCGATCATCCCGACGAGAACCGGCTGGCCGTGCACACCGAGGACCACCCGCTCGAATACCTCGAGTTCGAGGGCGACATTCCCAAGGGTGAGTACGGCGCGGGGACGATGCGCGTCTGGGACCGCGGTACCTTCGCGGCCGAGAAGTTCCGCGCCAACGAGGTGATCGCCACCTTCAGCGGCGAGCGCGTGCAGGGCCGCTACGCCCTGTTTCAGACCCGCGGGCAGGACTGGATGATCCACCGGATGGACCCGCCGCTCGACCCCGGTTACGAGCCGATGCCCGAACGCCTGACCCCGATGCTGGCCAAGAGTGGCGGGCTGCCGCGCGACGAAAAGGGGTGGGCCTTCGAGGTGAAATGGGACGGGATCCGCACCCTCCTCTACTGCGACCACGGCCACATCGAGTTGCAGGGCCGCAACGGCACCGACTTCACGCCTCGCTACCCCGAGGTGCGCGAGCTGGCCCGGGAGCTGGGCGCCCGGCGGACTCGTCCTCGACGGAGAGATCGTCGCCCTCGACGAGGCGGGGCGGCCGAGCTTCGAGCGCCTCCAGTCGCGCATGCACCTGGGATCCGACTCGGCGGTCAAGCGCCGCATGCGCGACATCCCGGCCACCTACGTGGCGTTCGACCTGCTCTACCTCGACGGTCGTTCCACCGTCGCGCTCACCTACGAGGAGCGGCGCCAGGTGCTCGATGCGCTGGGCCTGGAGGGGCCGGCCTGGCGTGCTCCCGCCTACCACCGCGGCGAGGGGAGCGCTCTCCTGGCGGCCACCAAGGAGCTCGGCATCGAGGGCATCGTGGCCAAGCGACTCGACAGCCGCTACGAGCCGGGCCGGCGCTCGACGGGCTGGGTGAAGATCAAGAACATCTGTGAGCACGACGTGGTGATCGGCGGCTGGGCGCCCGGCGAGGGACGGCGGCAGGGCCACGTCGGGGCGCTCGTAACCGGCCTCTACGAGAACGGGCGACTGGCCTACGCGGGAAAGGTCGGCACCGGCTTCACCGACCGCACGCTGGCCATTCTCGAGCGCGAGCTCGGGCCGCTGCGGCGCGACACCTCCCCCTTCGAGGGGCGGGCCGCACCCAAGGGCACGATCTTCGTCGAACCGCGTCTGGTGGCCCGCGTGGAGCTGCGCGAGTGGACCAAGAGCGGCACCATGCGGGCGCCCTCCTTCAAGGGGCTTCGCGACGACATCGATCCGCAAGATTGCACCCGTGAAGGAGGTTAAACCCGCATTCGCGAGGTAGATTGGGAACCATGCCAAGAGCGATCTGGAGCGGCGCGATCAGCTTCGGCCTGGTCAATATTCCCGTGAAGCTGTACAGCGCGGTCTCGCGCAAGACCGTGCGCTTTCACCAGATCGACGCCGAGTCGGGCGCGCGTGTGCGCCAGAAGCGCGTCGGCGGCGACGGCGAGGAGGTGGCCTACGACCAGATCGTCAAGGGCTACGAGATCGGCCCCGACCGCTACGTCACGATCAGCCCCGAGGAGCTCGAGTCGCTGGAGCCCCAGAAGACGCGCACGATCGACATCGAGGACTTCGTGGAGCTCGAGGACATCGACCCGATGTTCTACGACCACCCCTACTACCTGGCGCCCGACACCGGGGCGGCCAAGGCCTACCGCCTGCTGGTGGATGCGATGGACAGCTCGGGCAAGGTCGCGATCGCCCGTGTCGTGCTGCGCTCCAAGGAGCACCTGGTGGCCATTCGGCCCCGCTCAGGGGTGCTCGCCATGGAGACGATGCTGTTCTCCGACGAGGTGATCTCACCCGATGCGCTCGACGAGCTGTCGGACGACGGCGAGGTCAAGACCAGCGATCGCGAGCTGAAGATGGCCCAGCAGCTGATCGACTCACTCACCTCGGAGTTCGAGCCCGAGAAGTACCGCGACGAGTACCGCGAGCGCGTTCTCGACCTGATCGAGCGCAAGGCACAGGGCGAGACCGTGGTGATCGAGACGCCAGCCGAGGAGCCGGCGAAGGTGCCCGATCTGATGGCCGCGCTCGAGGCGAGTATCGCCTCCGCCAAGGGCCAGAGCAAGCCCAAGAAGAAGCGCGCGCCGGCGAAGAAGAAGGCCGCCGCGAAGGCGTAGGTGCCTCCCGCCCGCCTCGAGGTCCAGGTCGAGGGACGGACCCTGTCCCTCTCCAATCTCCCGAAGGTCCTGTATCCCGCCGTCGGCTTCACCAAGGGCGAGGTGATCGACTACTACACGCGTATCGCGCCCGCGCTGCTGCCCCACCTGCGCAACCGCCCCCTCACCCTCAAGCGCTATCCCAACGGCGTGGAGGCCCCCTACTTCTACGAGAAGAACTGCCCGTCGCACGCGCCCGAGTGGGTGCGAAAGGAGCGCGTCGACAAGATCGACTACTGCGTCTGCGACGAACTGGCCACCATGGTGTGGCTGGCCAACCTGGCCGACCTGGAGCTTCACCCATCGCTGTCGCTGGTGGACGACATCAACCGCCCCACCGTGATGGCATTCGACCTCGATCCCGGCGAGCCGGCCGGCCTCGCCGAGTGCTGTGAGGTGGCCGTGCTGCTGCGCGACGCCCTCTCGGCGCTCGGGCTCCAGAGCTTCGCCAAGACCTCGGGTTCGAAGGGCATCCAGGTCTACGTGCCCCTCAACGTCGACGGCGTGGACTACGACCATGGGACCAAGCGGCTCTCCCAGGCGCTCGCTCGCCACCTGGAGGCCTCCCATCCGAAGCTGATCGTCTCCCAGCAGCGCAAGGATCTGCGCCGCGGCAAGGTGCTGATCGACTGGAGCCAGAACGACGAGCACAAGACCACGGTGTGCGTCTACTCGCTGCGGGCGCGCGAGCGGCCGACCGTCTCGACGCCCCTGGAGTGGTCCGAGCTCGACGACCCGGACGCGCTCGTGTTCGAGGCCGCCGACGTGCTGAAGCGCGTGGAGCGCCACGGCGACCTGTTCGCGCCGGTGGTCGAGCTGGAGCAGGAGCTGCCCGCGCTGTGAGGATCCTGGAGGTGGTGCTGCCCGCGTCCGATCCCGAGGCGCTGGCCGAGTTTCACGCCGCCTTCGCCTCCTCCACCGCGCTGAGCTTCGAAGCAGGCCCCGACGTGTGCTCGCACTGGGCGCTCAACGTGGCGCCGCAGCGCTTCGAGGAAGCGGTGGCCTTTGCCGCGGAGCGCGTCGAGTTGCTGCACGAGGACGTGTCGTTCGAGAGCTGGCGGGCGCGCTCGGCCTATTTCTTCGATCCGGCCGGCAACATCGTCGAGCTGATCGCCCGTGAGCGTGCGCCCGGATGCGAGCTGTTCCTCGAAATGAGCGAGGTCGGCCTGCCGGTCAGCGCCGTCGGCGCCGCGGTCGAGTTCCTCGAGTCGGAGGTGGGGCTGCCTCACTTCAGCGGGGATCGCCAGACGTTCAGCGCCGTGGGCGATGACCGCGGCCTGTTCATCGTCGTGCCGGTGGGCCGGCCCTGGCTGTTCACCGACCGCCCCGCGCCCGACCATCCGCTGGAGGTGACGATCGCCGCCGGCCGCCAGGACGAGCTCCGAGTCCCCGGCTCTGGGCACACGCTCAAGCTAGCCTCTGGCTGACCATGGTCGACTGGTCATTGGCCCGGCAGGTGGCGCGTCTCGCGGGTGGGTCCCCCGAGCCCGGCGGCCCCGATCCCGACGTCGTGCCGCTGTGCGCGGAGATGGAGCAGCACGTGGCCGCCTACACGAGCCTGCGGCCGGGCTCGGCCACGCCGCCGCCCGAGCTCGTGGACCGCGAGGAATGGGCGAACGTGAACATCGACTCGCTGGGCGGGATGATCGATCCGGTGGCCGCGCGGCTCGAGCAGCGCCTGGAGTTCGCCGGGCCGCTGGCCGGTGCGCTGCAGGCCGGGGCCACCGCCACGCTCGCCGCCGAGGTCGGCCTGGTGATGGGTTACGTCTCCACCCGGGTGCTCGGCCAGTACGACATCTCGCTCCTGGGTGGCGACGCACCGCCGCGGCTGCTGTTCGTGGCCCCCAACATGAGCAAGGCGGTCCGCGAGATGGAGGTCGATCCCGACGCCTTTCATCGCTGGATCTGCGCTCACGAGCTCACCCACGTCTTCCAGTTCCAGGGTGTGCCCTGGCTGCGGGAGCACCTGAGCGCGATGGTGCGCGAGTACCTGGCCGGTGTCGAGGTGCGCATCGACCGCGGCGCAGCGGGCGGGCTGCCGTCGCTGCCCAACCCCACGCGCCTCGTGGAGAGCTTCCGCGAGGGCGGGCTGGCCGCGCTCGTGCAGACCAAGGAGCAACGGGCGCTCATGGACCGCGTCCAGGCGACGATGTCGGTGGTCGAGGGCTACTCGGAGCACGTGATGGACTCGCTCGGTGAGGAGGCGATTCCCGGTCGCGACGCCCTGCGCGCCGCCATGGACCGTCGCCGCAGCAGCCGCTCGGCCCCCGAGCGGGCCATACAGCGCCTGCTGGGGCTCGATATCAAGATGCGCCAGTACGAGCAGGGCAAGCGCTTCTGCGACGCGGTGGTGGCCGCGGCCGGGTTGGAGGTGCTCGACCGGGTGTGGGAAGCGCCCGGCTCGCTGCCCACCGCGCAGGAGCTGGAGCACCCCGCGGAGTGGGTCGCCCGCGTGGGCCCCGCCCCCGCCGCCGCGGCCTGAACACGGGTGTAACCGCTTCGGCGCTGCGGTTTACAAACAGGTGTTCGCTGCTATAGTTCTACCTAACTTAGATGTAATAAGCTTACGAAGGAGCACACCGAATGGCTTCCCAGACCCCCACTCAGCGCAAGGCCTCGGCCCAGAAGGCCGCCGCCACGCGCCGTCGCAACGCCGCCAAGCGCCAGGAGACGACCGCCAAGCGCCAGGAGACGACCGCTCGTAACGCCGCCAAGCGCAGCCAGTCCGCCGCCACCAACGCCGCGAAGACCCGTGCCGGTGCAGCTCAGACCCGCGCCAAGGCCGAGCTGAACACCCTCCAGGCAGTTCAGGCTCAGGCCGAGCGCGCCGTCCTCATCCCCGTGGGCGCCGCCCTCGAGGTGCGCGACAGCGTGGTCGAGCTCGTCTCGACCGACTTGGACAAGTTCGAGCGTCGCGGCAACACCGCCCGCAACCGCACGGTGCGCGAGGTCAAGCGCGCCCGGACCAAGGTGGAGCGCGAGCTTCGCCAGCGTCGCAGCCAGGCTGTGCGCACGGTCAAGCGCAACGGCCGCGAGGTCCAGGGCCAGGCCGAGGACATCGTCAACCGCGTGGCCTCGATCGCCTAGCCAGCTAGCACTTCCCCCCGGCCGGTAGGAGAGAACCGGGCCCGGGGTCAGGCTGGCGGCCCCATACTCGCCGCCAGTGCAGTATCTCTCCTCCCTCAGCCTTCGCCGCCCAATATGGGCGGCGTTGGCCTTTGGGGCCGGCGTCCGGGCTGCGACAATGAAACCGATGCCCACACACGACCAGATTCAGGACGCCCTCCGCAAGGTCATCGATCCCGAGCTTCGCAAGGACATCGTGTCCCTGGGGATGGTGCGCTCCATCGAGATGCCCGAGCAGGGCCGCGTGGACGTGGTGGTGTCTCTCACCACCCCCGGCTGCCCGATCCGTTCGCACTTCGAGAAGGCGGTCAAGGAGAGCGTCGGCGCGCTCGGCGTGGGCCTGGTCAACGTCGGCTTCGACGTGCTCTCGGCCGACGAGAAGCAGACCCTGACCCAGCGCCTGGGCCGCCAGGGCGGTCTTCCCGAGGGCGCCCTCGCAGCGGTCAAGAACGTGATCTGCGTCGGTTCCGGCAAGGGCGGCGTCGGCAAGTCGACGGTCACGGCGAACCTCGCCGCCGCGCTTCAGGCCGAGGGCCAGCGGGCCGCGGTGCTCGACGCCGACGTGTGGGGCTACTCGATGCCGCGCATGCTCGGCGTGCACGGGCGCCCGATGGTCTCCGCGGAGCGAAAGATCCTGCCCCTCGACGCCCACGGCGGCGTGAAGGTCATCTCCATCGAGTTCTTCCTCAACGAGCAGGACCAGGCCATCACGTGGCGCGGGCCGATGCTGCACAAGGCCATTCGCCAGTTCCTCGAGGACGTGGAGTGGGGCGAGCTCGACTACCTGCTGATCGACCTGCCCCCGGGCACCGGCGACGTGTCGATGACGCTGGCCCAGCTGCTGCCCCAGGCCAAGTTCGTGATCGTGACCACGCCCCAGCCGGCGGCCCAGCACGTGGCGAAGCGCGCCGCCGAGACGGCCCTGCGCTTCGACCTCGAGATCGCCGGCGTGGTCGAGAACATGTCCGGCTTCACCACCCCGGACGGCGAGCGCTTCACCATCTTCGGCGAGGGGGGGGGCCAGGTTCTCGCCGACGAGCTCGACGTGCCCCTTCTGGGCAAGATCCCGCTGCAGGAGGAGCTCCGCGTGGCGGCCGACGAGGGCCTTCCGCTGGTGCTCGAGGATCCCGACGCCCCGGCGGCTCAGAGCCTGCGCCACACGGCGCGTGGCCTGATCGCGGCCACGCCCCAGCAGCTGGCGGTGCTCCAGGAGCCGAGCGGGCCGCCGGTGCCCGAGGTCACGGGCACTCCGCTGCCGATGGTCCAGTAAGCTCAAGTCCGCCGCGCCCGGCAGCCGATGACGACGGGCATGACCATCGCGCTCATCGTCGCCGGGGTGATGGCCTTCATCGCCGTCGACGCCTCGTGATCTGGAGAGTGTTCGGCAGCGGCAACGGCGACGCGGCCTACGGCTCGGTGGCGGCCCCCGGAGAGGCGACGCTCGAGCTCCGGCCGGAAAGGTGAAAGTGACCTACCAGGAGTCGCGAAAAGCACCTTCTCGTGGCAGCGCCATGCTCCCCCACTTCCCGGTGCCGGAGCACCTCGATGTATCGCTCAGCTCTTCTGCCACAAACCGCGCGGCGGTCGAAGTGCAGCGCGACGGGCGGCGCGTCATGGCCGTGCCCGGCTTCTTTCCCGGAGGGCCCTTCAGCCGGGTGACCGTCGGCCATGTCGACATTCCCGTAGCCGGCCGTTACGCGGTCAACGTCAGCGGCGGCGGCGCCGGACCTCGTCCCCAGGTGCTGCTGGGCCGCTGAGCGTGGCCATGACGATTGCGCTGATCGCCGGGGGCGTGGTTCTGTTCCTCGCCTTCCTCGCCTGGCTGATGTGGAGAATCTTCGGTTCCGGGAGCCGCAATGCCATACATGGCACCGTCTCGGCTCCCGGGCAAACCACGCTTGAACTACCCGCTGGGCGGGTGAAGCTGATCTATCAGGAGAGCGTCTACGCCACTCAGAGCGGGTGATCGAGTTCTGGGTGCCCGACGATCTCGAGATCTCGGTCCTCTCGACCGCCCGGGGCACTCCGCTCGCGCTAAAGGAGAAACGCGCGCACCAGGCTCAGACCATCGCGGGCTGGCTGCCCGGTGGGCCGCGCAGCCGCGTAACCATCGGCCATGTCGACGTCCCCGCCGCCGGCCGCTATTCGTCATGGTCAGCGGAGGCGGCGCCGGGCCGCGGCCCCAGGTCCTCGTCGGGCGCTGAGCGCGGCGGGCGGCCTCAGCCGGCCTGCTTGTAGTAGTCCGCGTTGATCTGGATGAAGTTCTGCCACTCGTCGGGCAGCTGGTCCTCGGCGAAGCACGCGTCGACCGGGCAGGCCTCGACGCAGGCGTCGCAGTCGATGCACTCCTCGGGATCGATATAGAGCTGCTTGACGTTGTCGTAGTCGGGCTCGTCGGGCGTCGGGTGGATGCAGTCAACGGGACACACCTCGACGCACGAGTTGTCTTTTTGGTCGATGCAGGGCTCGGCGATGACGTAGGCCATGAGTCGCGGGGATTCTATCGTTGCGCCCGTGCGCGAGCCCGACCCGTTTCTCGATTCCTTCACCGGCCTGGTTGCTGCCCGCGCGCTGAGCACGGCGACCATGCTGGGCGTGTTCGATGCCCTGGACGAGGCTCCGGCCGATCCGGCGGCGCTGGCCGAGCGTCTCGGGCTCGACCCGCTGGGAACCGAGACTCTGCTCACGACCCTGTGACGCATGGGCTACGTGGAGGGCGAGGAGGACGGGCGCCTGCGCAACAGCGACGTGAGCCGGCGGCTCCTGGTGAGCTCCTCGCCGGACTCGATCTGCCACCTTCGTCGGGGCCCAGGCCGACCTCCACTGGCAGGTTCTGGACCTGCTGCCGGACGCGGTGCGCGACGGAGCCGCCTACTCCATGCACGAGAAGCGCCACGGCGAGCGCGAGCGCTGGGCGGCCTACATTCGCGGGCTGTTTGAGGTCTCGCGAGCCGAGCAGGAGGACAACGCCGCGCTCGTCCCGGTCGAGGCGCCGCGGCGGCTCGTGGACGTGGCCGGGGGTCACGCGGGCTTCGCCATGGCCATGTGCCGCCGCCACCCCGGACTCGAGGCCACGGTGCTCGACCTGCCCCCAAGCGTTGAGGTGGGCCGCGGGATAGTGGCGGAGGAGGGCTACGCCGACCGCGTGAGCTTTCGCGCGGGCGATGTGTTCGAGCTCGGTCTCGGGGGGGAAGGACTCGACGTGGTGTCGGTGTTCAACCTCATCCACCACCTGCCGGAGGAACGCGACCGCGAGCTCTGTCGCATGGCCCGCGCGGCCCTGCGTCCCGGAGGCTGCCTGGTTGTGGGGGACTCGGCCCGGCCCGAGGCGGGCGAGACGTCCTCCGAGCAGGGCGCGATCTCCAGCCTGCTCTTCTACGCGTGGAGCCATTCGCGCAACTTCCAGCCGTCGGAGATCCGGGCCTGGATCGAGGAGGCGGGCTTCGATGAGGTGACCGTCCATCGCAACGAGCGCTCGCCGTGGCGCGTGGTGGTGATCGGTCGGTGATTCTGCTCACCGGGGCCACGGGCACGGTTGGCTCGGCCCTGCTGCAACGGCTCACCGCGGCCCGCGAGCCCGTCCGCTGCCTGGTGCGCGACCCCGGCGGCCTGGGCGACCGGCGGGTGCGCGTGCAGCTCGCCCTCGGCGACCTCGCCGACCCTCCCTCGTTTCGCAACGCCCTGCGCGGCGTCGACACCGTGGTGCACCTCGCTGCTTCGATCCGAGACCAGCCCCACGCCTCGATCGAGGAGCTGAATGCCGTGGCCACGCTGAGGCTGGTCAAGGCCGCCGAGAGAGCCGGGGCTCGGCGCTTCCTGTTCTTCTCCGCCCTCGGCGCGCGCCACCACTCCCGAACTCGCTTCTTTCGCGCCAAGGCGCTGGCCGAGGAGGCGGTGCTGGCCTCGCCGCTCGAGACCACCGTCTTCAGGCCGTCGATCATCTACACCCCCGGGGACCCATGGCTCACGCTGCTCGAGCGCTTCTCCTACCTGCCCGCCCTCCCGGTGTCGGGCTCGGGGCGGGCCCGCTATCAGCCCATCTGGGCCAACGACGTGGGCGACTGCGTGGTCGCGGCGCTGATGTCCTCTCAGTCGCGCCGGCGCTCCTTCGAGCTCGCCGGCCCCGAGGTGCTCTCCTACGACGACATCGTGCGGGTGGTGCTCGAGCCCCTCGGCCGCCGCCGGCCGCTGCTTCACGTGCCGCTGCCGGTGGTGCGGGCGTCGCTCGGTCTCGTGGGCCGGCTGTCCGGCGCCAAGGCCTTCGCCACCTGGGAGGAGGCGGAGCTGATGGAGGAGCCGATGACGACCGAGCAGGGCACGGCGGACGCGGAGGCGCTCGGGGTGCGCCCGCGGCCGATGGCCAGCGTGCTCGGCACGGCCTAGAGGGAGGCCAGAGCCACCAGGAACAGGGCAAACGCCGCCCAGGTCACCGCCAGGAGACGATGAGCACACCCACGATCACGATGCCCAGGCCGATCGCGGTCAGCACGAACGAGGTCGATCCCGCATCGTCCCGGAGGAGCACGAGCGCGACCACCGGCCCGATGGTCATCCCGAGCGACCAGGCATGGGACGCATGATCGTGCTCAGCATCCCCAACAGGCAGACGCGAGCCCCGAGAGGAAGACGGTGACTGCGAGTGCCCATTCCTCTGCCGTCACGAACAAGCTCCTTTCGCTGCCAGAGCTCATCCCAAACGGCAGAGGGCCCCGCCGAAGCGGGGCCCTCTGAGGTACTGCGGAGGTTCCCAGCCAACCAGCCAGGAATCACCGGGGGTCCGGGGGCGTGAGCCCCCGGCTGCCCTCGCTGTTTACATCATGCCGTCCATGCCGCCCATGCCGGCGGGCATGCCGCCCCCGCCGTCCTTCTCGGGCATCTCGGCAACGATCGCCTCGGTGGTGAGGATGTTCTTGGCGATCGAGGCCGCGTTCTGCAGCGCAGAGCGCGTGACCATGGCCGGGTCGATCACGCCGCCCGCGACGAGATCGACGATCTCGCCCGTGTCGGCGTTGAGGCCCTGGTTCTTGCCCTTGGCCTTGCGCACGTCGTTCACGACGACCGAGCCCTCGAGGCCCGAGTTGTCGGCGATCTGACGCAGCGGCTCCTCCAGCGAACGCCGGATGATCTGCGCGCCGGTCTTCTCGTCGCCCTCGAAGGCGTCGAGCTTGATCGCGTCCTGCGCACGCAGGAGCGCCACGCCGCCGCCCGGGACGATGCCCTCCTCGAGGGCGGCCCGGGTGGCCTGCAGCGCGTCCTCGACGCGGTGCTTCTTCTCCTTCATCTCGGTCTCGGTGGCTGCGCCGACCTTGACCACCGCAACGCCGCCGGCCAGCTTGGCCAGCCGCTCCTGCAGCTTCTCGCGATCGAAGTCCGAGTCGGTGTTCTCGATCTCGTTCTTGATCTGGTTGATGCGGCCCTTGATGGCGTCGGACTCACCGGCGCCGTCCACGATCGTGGTCGTGTCCTTGGTGACCACCACGCGGCGGGCGCGGCCCAGCTGCGAGAGCTGGGTGTTCTCGAGCTTGAGGCCCATCTCCTCGGTGATGACCTCGCCGCCCGTGAGGATCGCGATGTCCTCGAGCATGCGCTTGCGGCGGTCGCCGAAGCCCGGCGCCTTGACCGCCACACCGGTGAAGGTGCCGCGCAGCTTGTTGACCACGAAGGTGGCGAGCGACTCGCCCTCCACGTCCTCGGCCACGACGACGATCGGCTTGCCCGACTGGATTACCTGCTCCAGCACCGGCAGCACGTCCCGCACCGAACCGATCTTCTGGTTGGCGATGAGGATGTACGGATCCTCGAGGGTGGCCTCCATGCGGTCCTGGTCGGTGACCATGTAGGGCGAGATGTAGCCCTTGTCGAACTGCATGCCCTCGGTGAACTCGAGGTCCATGCCGAAGGTCTGGCCCTCCTCGACGTTGACCACGCCGTCCTTGCCGACCTTGTCGATCGCGTCGGCAATTACGTCGCCGATGTCATCGTCGGCCGCGGAGATGGCCGCCACGCGGGCGATCTGCTCCTTGCCGGAGATCTCAGTGGAGATCTTGCCGATGTGATCGACCACCTGGTCGACGGCCTTCTCGATACCGCGCTTGAGAGCAAGCGGGTTCGCGCCGGCGGCCACGTTCTTGAGGCCGTCGCGCACGATGCGCTGGGCGAGAACGGTGGCGGTGGTGGTGCCGTCGCCCGCGACGTCGTTGGTGGCGGTGGCCACTTCACGCACGAGCTGGGCGCCCTGGTTGGAGAACGGCTCCTCGAGCTCGATCTCACGAGCGATCGAGACGCCGTCGTTGGTGATGGTCGGGGCGCCGAACTTCTTGTCGATCACCACGTAGCGGCCCTTGGGGCCGAGGGTGACCTTTACCGCGTTGGCTACCGCGTCGACGCCCTCTTCGAGCGCGCGCCGAGCCTCCACGTCGTACTTGAGCTCCTTGTGAGCCATATTCGTCTGTCCTCTCTCTAGCCCGCTACCTTGGCGAGCACGTCCGACTCCCGCAGGACCAGCAGGTCATCGCCTTCGACCTGGACCTCGGTGCCGCCGTACTTCGAATACAGGACCTCGTCGCCCTCGGATACGTCGAGCGGGATCCGCTTGTCGCCGTCCTCGTCCCACTTGCCGTCGCCGACCGCGAGAACCTTGCCGCGCTGCGGCTTCTCCTTGGCCGTGTCGGGAAGGACGATGCCGCTGGCAGTGGTCTCTTCCTCTTCAATCGCCTGAACGATCAGGCGGTCTCCCAGAGGCTTGAGATTCATGGGCATACCTCCATCGGGTGCAGTTTCTCTTGGCACTCACAGGGTGCGAGTGCCAGCGCTTGGCACTCTAGCAGTCAGAGTGCCAAGTCGAACTGTCGCCCGGGGCTTAGTTTTGTTGGGGCGCAGAGGGGCGCAGGCGGTCCCGGATCTCGGAAGGGCGCTCGGAGATCTGGGAGAAGCGCACAACCGTCACGGCGTCCTCCATCTCCACCTTGCGGCCGTAGATCTGCTCCAGGAAGTGCACCATCTCGTCGAGGCGCCGGAACTCCGGGTTGTCGTGCTCGATGTCGCGGGGCGAGAGATCGCGCACCTGCTTGACCTCTACCGAGTCGATCACGGCCTCGAAGATCTTCTCGCGCGGGGAGTGCTGGAAGCCCACGGTCACCAGCACGACCTCGCCCTTGCGGTACTTGTTGCCCTTGTCGCCCAGCCGGATGGTGGCGGTCTTGCGGCCGCGCTTGAGCTGGTCGATGAAGATCGGCGAGTAGAAGTTGAGGACGAACACGACGCGCGGAGCCTAGACGACCTCGGATATCCGCGACAAGGCAATCGCGGCCATCGTCCTTCTCGCCCTTGTAGGCGAGGCGCCCGGGTGCCTCCTCCAGGGGAATCCAGAGAGCCTCCTCGACCTCGTGATCGTGGTTCTCGACGCTGCCGCCGCGATAGCGAAAGAGAAAGAAGGAGACGATCTTCATCACGCGCTCGCCGTCGCGCGCGTACCAGTAGCGGATGTCGTCGAGCTTCTCGACCAGGTCGGCCTCCAGGCCGGTCTCCTCGCGCACCTCCCGGCGCGCGGCCTCGGCGGCGGACTCGTCCCCGTCGGGGTGTCCCTTGGGCAGGGCGAGCACGGCGTCGCGCACGCGCACCACCGCCACGAAGGGGCGCCCGCGCATCCGGCGCACCACCACGCCGCCGGCGGAGAACTCACGAATCATGCGGCTCGCTCACCAGGGGCACGAAGCGCACGGAGGCCACCGCCTTCACCTCTCCGGCGCGGAAGCGGAGAAGCTGCTCGTGGCGCCCGCGCGCGACCGGGCAGACGAGCGCCGCATCCGGGCCGAGCTGGCCGACCAGCGCGGGGGGTGGCTCGTCGACGGCCGCGGCGGTCACCGAGATGCCGCCGAACGGAGCCCGGTCGGGCGCCCCGAGTGCTCCGTCGCCGACCCTCACCTCGACGTTGTCGTAGCCCAGCTCAGCCAGGGTGTCGGCCGCACGCCGGCCGAGGCTCGCGACGCGCTCGATCGTGACCACCGAGGCGCACAGCCGCGAGAGCACGGCCGCGGCGTACCCCGAGCCGGTCCCCACCTCGAGCACCGTCTCCCCCCCGTGCAATTCGAGCTGCTGGGCCATGCAGGCCACGATCCAGGGCTGGGAGATGGTCTGCCCTTCGCCGATCCGCAGCGCGCCGTCGCGGTAGGCGCGGCGACGCTGGTCGCCGGGCACGAAACGGTGACGCGGGACCTCCGCCATCGCCGCCAGGGTGCGCGGGTCGGTGATCCCACGGTCGCGCAGCTGCCGTGCCACCATGCGCCGGCGCTTCTCAGTGAATGTAGTTTCGGAGTCGTCCCGGGTCATGCACGGTCACCTTGCCCCTGCCGAGGGTGACCACTTCCGCCCGCTCCAGCGTGGCCAGGAAACGGCTCGCGCTCTCGCGCGAGGTGCCGGCCAGGTGGGCGATCTCCGCCTGAGTGGCCCGGATCAGAACGTCCGCTTCGGGCGCTCCCTCCGCTTGGCGGGAGATCGTCTGGGCCAGGAGCGCGCCGGCCACGCGCCCGGCCACCGTCTGGAAGGACTGCTGAAGCAGCCGCTCGTTGGTGCGGCTGACCCGCTCGGCGAGCGCGGCCAGCAGCTTGAGGGCGAGATCGGGGTTGCGGCGAATGAGGCGCTGCATGTCGGCCGCGAGCAGGGCCACGGCGGTGGAGGGCTCGGCCGCCTCCGCGGTGGCCGATCTCGTCTCGCCGCGGAACATCGCCAGTTCGCCGAAGATGGAGCCGGCGCGCAGCTCGGCCAGCGCCACCATGCGCCCGTCCTGGTGCTCGCGGGTCAGCACCACCGCACCGGTGCGCAGCAGATAGCAGGTGTCGCCCTCGTCGCCCTCGCGGAAGATCACGTGACCGCGATCCCAGCGGCGGGGAACGGCCACCTGGGCCACGGCGGCCAGCTCGCGGGGCTCGAGGTCGGCGAAGACCTCGGTCCGTGCGAGCAGGCGCGCGGTCTCGTCTCCCTGGTCACGGGCGGCCATGCGCGCATAATGGTCTCATGAGCGTGGCTTCCCAAGCCGTGAGCGTCGAGGACGTCGAGGCCGCCGAGGCCCGCATCGCCGGAAAGGTGCGCGAAACGCCGATGCTGTCGGCGGGCGAGCTGTCGCGCCGCGTCGGCGCGCGGGTGCTGCTGAAGGCAGAGAACCTCCAGGTGACGGGGTCGTTCAAGGCCCGCGGCGCCACCAACATGATCGCCCAGCTCTCCGCGGAGGCGCTCGGTTGCGGAGTGGTGGCGGCCAGCGCGGGCAACCACGCCCAGGCGGTGGCGTGGGCGGCGCGCGACGCCGGGGCACGCTCGGTACTGGTGATGCCGGCACAGGCTCCGCTGGCCAAGGTGGCGGCGGTGCGCCAGTACGGCGGCGAGGTGCGCTTCGTCGAGGGCGGCTTCGACGAGGCGGGCACCGAGGCCAAGCGCCTGGCCGAGGACGAGGGCCTGACCATGGTGCACGCCTTCGACCAGCCGCCCGTGGTGGCGGGGCAGGGGACGGCCGGCCTCGAGATCGCGCGGCAGGGCCCGGAGGTGAGCCTGGTGGTGGTGCCGCTGGGCGGCGGTGGGCTGATCGCGGGGATCGGGCTCGCGCTGGCCGCGCGGCTTCCGCGGGCGCGCGTGGTGGGAGTGCAGGCCGAGGCGTGCGCGCCCTACATCGATTCGCTCGCCGCGCACAAGCCCATCGGCGCGCGCTCCGCCAACACCATCTGCGACGGCATCGCCGTCAAGCGCCCCGGCGACTTCACCCTGCCGCTGGTCGAGCGCTACGTGGACGAGGTCGTGACGGTGTCCGACGACCAGGTGGCGGAGGCGATGGTGCTGCTGCTGGAGCGCTCGAAGCTCGTGGTGGAGGGCGCCGGCGCGGTGGCGGTGGCCGCACTCATGCACGGCTGCGTGAAGGCGCCGGACGAAGGCGAGGTCTGTGCCGTGCTGTCGGGCGGCAACGTCGACGCGTCGCTGCTCTCCGAGGCCGTCCGGCTGGGAGAGACCTACGCGGGTCGGCGGATGGTCATCTCCACGGTGGTCCCCGACCGCCCCGGCGCGCTGGCCGGGCTGCTGGCGATCGTGGCCGACCACGGAGGCAACGTGGTCGACGTGGAGCACCTGCGCGACGGGATCGACCTCCACGTGCGCGAGACGGCCATCAAGCTGGTGCTGCAGACCAGCGGACCGGACTGCAACGAGGCGATCCTCGACGCGGCCCGCGGCGATGGCTTCGCGCTGCGAGTGGAGAAGGACGCTGTCTAGGGCGCCTAGGGCGCGCTTCTGGCTCACCTGCCTGCTGGCGATGCTCACCTTCGCGCTGCCCGCCGATCCGGCCCGCGGAGAGCCGGATCTGCGCAAATCGCTGTCGATGACTTCGATCAACGAGGGCGGCGACGCCGACGATCTCACCGCGCTCGACAACCTCGAGCTGGTGGAGCAGACCGGCGCCCGCTGGGTGCGGCTCTGGATCCGCTGGGACAAGGCCCAGCCGCTGCCGCCCGCCTTCGTGCCCTGGTCCGCGCTCGACTCGCCGGTCAACGACCTTGCCGGCTGCGGGACCGGGTGCGGATATCGCTACATCGCCTCGCTCGACGCCCAGATCGCCGCGGCGCGCGCGGCGGGCCTCAACGTGGTGCTGGTGAGCTGGCTCTTCCCGCGCTGGGCGAACGGGACGGCAGGCGAGGCCGGCCGACTGGGCGCTGGAGGACCGCGGTACGCCCGGGGCGCCGCTGGAGCGGCTGAAGTCGATGGAGACCCGTGTGCCGGTGGGCCAGCTCGGGCCCGGCGGGCACTACGGGCGCTGGATCGACTGGCTCGTCGGGCGCTACGCGGGCTACGGCCGCAACCTGGCGCTCGAGATCATGAACGAGCCCAACCTGCAGATGTGGCCCCAGCAGGCGCCGAGCCCCACCGCGGACCCGTTCGGCCCGGGCCGGCCGGTGATCGGTTCCTACATCGCCGAGATGATGGCCACGGCGAGGTCGGTGTCGGCGGCGCGACGGCGACCCCATCCTCATGGCGGCGCCGGCCCTGTCCGACCATTTCGGTGTCGACTCGCGGGCCGAGACCAACTTCCGCACCGCGGTGTCTGACACTCTGGCCGGGCTCCCGCCGGGCGGCTGGCCGGACAACTTCGTGTGGACCCACCACAACTACATCGACGTGGAGGAGAACATGGCCTCACCAACGCGGGCGGACGCGGTGCGCGGCCTGCTCGTCGACCGCTGGGACGGTCGCGGCGGCAGCGCCGACCCCAAGCTCTGGCTGACCGAGGGCGGCGCGCGGCTCGGCTCGGGCGACGCGACCGACCCCGTCGCCCAGGCGCAGCTCGTGGCGCTCAACTGGGCGCGGATGACCGCGGCTCCCGGCATCGAGATGTGGACCAACTACCTGCTTCACGAGAACCCGGTCGCCGACTCGGGCCTGCGTGAGAACCGGCTGGCCGGCGGGGCGCCGCGGCCGGTCTGGAACACCTTCGCCGGCTTCCCGGGCGTGCGGTAGAGATGCGCGTCGAGCCCGAGGTCGCGCAGGCGCTCGCCCAGGGCCGTCCCGTGGTGGCCCTCGAGAGCACGCTGATCAGCCACGGCCTGCCGCGGCCCCGCAATCTCGAGGTGGCCCGCCAGGTGGAGGGCGCCGTGCGCGAGGGCGGGGCGGTGCCGGCGACGGTGGCGGTGCTGGCAGGCGAGGCCCGCGTGGGCCTCGACGCCGAGGGCCTGGAGGCGATCGCGGTAGGGCACGAGGTGGTGAAGTGCGGCCTGCGCGACCTGGCCCCCGCGGCCGCGCGCGGCGCGGACGGAGCCACCACGGTCGGCGCCACCGCTCACCTCGCGGCGGGCGCCGGCATCCGGCTGTTCGCCACCGGCGGCCTGGGTGGCGTGCACCGCGGCGCCCGCGAGACCTGGGACGAGTCGGCCGACCTCGAGGCGCTGGCCCGCACGCCGATCGCGGTCGTGTGCTCCGGGGTCAAGTCGATCCTCGACGTGGGAGCGACGCTCGAGCGCCTCGAGACGCTGAACGTGGTGGTGCTGGGCTACGGCAGCGATCGCTTCGCCGGCTTCTATCGGTCCGAGTCCGAGCATCCGGTGGCGTGGCGGGTGGATTCGCCCGAGGAGGTGGCGGCGGTGATGTCGGCCCAGGTCCAGCTGGGCGGCGGCGGGCGCGATCGTGGTGGCCAATCCGATCGCGCGCGAGGACCAGCTCGACCTCGAGCTCCACGACGCCGCGCTGCGCTCGGGCCTCGAGGCGGCGGAGCGTGAGGGCGTGCGCGGGAAGGACGTGACCCCGTTCCTGCTCGACCACTTCCGTCGCGAGACCTCGGGCGCGAGCCTCGAGGCCAACGTCCGCCTGGTGGTGGCCAACGCCCGGCTGGCCGCGCAGATCGCCGTCGCCGCGACGTGAGCCGCGTGGTCGTGGTGGGGGACGTGATGGTCGACGTGGTCGCGCGGCTAAAGACCCCGATCGCCCGCGGGAGCGACGCCCCGGCGCAGATCTCCTTCAGCGGCGGCGGCTCGGCCGCGAACACGGCCGCATGGCTGGCCGAGGCGGGGGCGGCGCCGGTGCTCGCGGCCCGCGTGGGGGACGATTCGCGAGGGCGCGAGGCCCGCGCCGCGCTGGTGGCCGCCGGGGTGGACGCTCGGCTTGCCGTCGATCCCGACCGCGCCACCGGGACCTGCGTGGTCATCGTCGAGTCCGGCGGCGAGCGCACGATGCTGCCCGATCCCGGCGCGAACGACGCGCTCTCGCTCGCCGACCTTCCTCCCGAGCTCTTCGCGCGCGGCGATCATCTGCACGTGCCCGGATATGCGCTGCTGCGCGAGGGCTCGCGTGCCGCCGCGTCGTCCGCCATCTCCATGGCCTGCGACAAGCGGATGACGGTCTCCGTCGATCCGTCGTCGGCGGCGCTGCTCTCGCCCGCCTTTCTCGAGCTCGCTTCGGGGGCCGGTCTGCTGGTGCCGAACGCCGACGAGGCCTGCGCGCTCACCGGCGAAGAGGATCCCGAGCGCGCCGCCCGCCGCCTGTGCGATCGCTTCGCCGAGATCGTGGTGACCCTCGGGGAGGAGGGTGCGCTGTGGACCGACGGGCGCTCGCTGCACCGCGTGAGTGCCGAGCCCGTCCCGTCCGTCACGGACACCACCGGCGCGGGGGACGCCTTCGCGGCCGGCCTGATAGCCGCGCGCCTGGACGGCGCGGAGCCGCCCGAGGCGCTTGCCGCCGGCTGCCGGCTGGCGGCCCGCGCCGTGGGGATGCGCCGGAGCGCGCCCGGTCAGGCCAGCGCGGACTCGCGGCGGCGACGGCGCAGGCCGACGGTGACCATCCACCCCAGGGCCCCGATCAGGCCGAGCGGCAGTGCCACCGCCAGCGCGCGGATGAGCACGCCCGCGAAGCCCACCAGGAGGTCGCCGGCGTCGCCCACCGCGTCGTCGAAGGAGCCGGCGGCTCCGCCGCCCGAGCCATCATCGCCCTCGTCGCCGATCAGGTCCACGGACACGATCGCGTAGTCGGTGCGCAGGCGCAGGTCGCGCAGCTGGGAGCGCAGGCCGTTGATCTCGCCCGCCACCAGGTCGAGGCGCGCGCGGATGGCTTCGGCCTGCGCGTCGGTATCGGCCTCCTCGAGGCGGCGCAGGAGGCTGCGGCGCTCGGCCCGGGCCGCCTCCAGGCGATCCGCGGCCGTGACGAAATCGCGCGTCACGTCCTGCCCGCTCTGGCTCTGAGAGCTGACCGTGCCGAGCGCGGCCAGCCCGCGCAGCGCATTCTGCAGCCGGCCCGTGGGAATGCGCAGCTCGTACGAGCCGCTCGCTCCGGCGTCGCCGGTGTCGAGATCCGAGCGAAGGACGAAGCCGCCGTTGCGGGCCGCCACGCGGTTCACGCCGTCGGCCAGCGAGGGGATCTCGTCGTCGGGTGCGGTGAGCGTCATGGCGATGGAGCGCTCGATCCGGCGCTGGCGCTGACTGGGCGCGAAGCGCGGCGCCTCCTGCGCCGGAGCGGCGAGGGCACCCTCGGCGGCGCCGTCGCCGCCGGCGGAATCCGCCGCGCTCGCGTCGGGGGCCGATTCGGTCTGCAGCGCTCCGCCGCCCCCGCCGCCGCCGCCGGAGGACTCGTCGCTGTTCCCTCCGTCGGCCGCGAACACGATCACGACGATCAGCAGTAGCGGTGCCACCGCGCCGGCCACCGGAAGCAGTTTCACCCGCGGCAGCCGAAAGCGCGACGGACGCGCTCGCGCGTTACGCGGGAAGCCGAGCTCCACCCGCCGCTCCAGCTCCCGCGCGAACGACGCGTCGGGTACGGGCGAGTCGGCCCGCAGCGCCAGCGCCAGCTCCTGCAGCTCGCGGGCGCGCGGGATCGTCGTGCGCGACCGCGCCGCTGTCGAGCGCGGCGTCGACGGCGTGCAGCTCGCGCGCGATCGTCGCGGTGTCGTCAGGAGGGGTCATGGCAGGCCTTTCGCAGCTTCGTCAGGGCGCGGTGCAGTCGTGTTCCGGCGTTGGTCTCGGACATGCCGAGCACCCGTGCGATCTCCGCGTTGGACAGGCCGCCGGAGAACTTGAGGGCGATCAGGTCGCGTTCCTTGCCGTCGAGCGTGGCCATCGCCGCGCGCACCACCTCGCGGCGCAGGGCCAGCTCGGCGTGGTCTTCCAGGGAGCGCGCGGCGGTGTCCTCGGGGTCGCTCTCGAGGCTGGCCCGGCGCTTGTGGCGGCGCAGCTCGTCGAGCGCGGCGTTGCGGGCGATGCCGAAGAGCCACGCCTCCATGCTGCCGCGGCGGGAGCGGTAGCTCGAGCGCTTGCGGTAGGCGCGCTCGAAGGCCTGCGCGGTCACGTCCTCGGCGGCCGAGCGGTCGCGCAGCAGCGACGCCACGTAGGCGTACACGCGCGGGAACGTCCGCTCGTAGAGCGCGGCGAAGCTCTCCGTTTCCGTCCCGCTCACGACCGGCATCCGCTCCGCGACAGCCTCGTTCACCTACCCACTACGAACCAGCGTCCAGTTCATCACGCCCGATTCGGGGTGGGGTTCAAGGAAGGGGCCGGCCCGCCCGATTAAGGGGGCGTGGCCCGCCCCATCACAATTCTGGCCATGCTCGCATGCGCGGGCGTGCTCGCGCTGCCCTCGAGCGCCCTTGCGCAGGATCCTGCCGCGGAGGTGCCCGACATAGCGGTGGCGGAGCCTCAGGCGGTGACCACCGGCCCGTCCTACGGAGTGGCCCGAGCGTCGCGCGCGCCGGCGCTGTGGGCGACGGTGAACATCTGCGACACCACCGCCAATCCCGACTCCATGGGCATCCGCGCCAGCATGCCGGGCAACGGCACCGACCAGCGCATGTGGGTGCGCTTCACCGCCGAGTATTGGAGCCGGTCGCGCCAGGCCTGGACGGCGGTGGGTGGCTCGGGTGTCTCCCCGTGGGTGCAAGCGGGGTCGGCGAACCACGCGCGCCGCCAGGTGGGCTGGACCTTCTCCTTCGCGCCGCCGCCCGAGGGCGTGACCTTCACCATGCGGGCCCACGTGGAGTTCGAGTGGCGGGCCAGGGCGGCCGCGGCGCCACGGAGTGCTCGGCGCGGCCGGAGGCGGGCGGGTCGTCCGCTCAGTGATCCGGGCCACCGAGACCGGGATACCGGGAGTGGACGGCGGCGATCCGGCCGGCACGTCGAAGGCCGCCTGCCTCATCTACTAGACGCCTTCATGCTTCCCGGAAAGCACCGGTAGCCGCTAGGCTGCAGCTTGAGCGGCAATCGTCGCTCGCCGATACATAAGCCGGTGCTTCGGAAGACCCTCATTGCGACCGCGATCTGCGTGGCGTTGGCCGGCGTAGGCCCGGGCATGGCCAGTGCGCAGGAGCAGCTGGCGCAGTCGTGGGCTCAGGTGAACGTCTGCTCGCCGACCCAGCTCGGCGCCCGGGCGCAGATGGCCGGCGACGGTTCGACGGCGGCGATGTCGGTGCGCTTCACCGCCCAGTGGCTGAGTCCGAGCGGCTGGGTGCCGCTCGGCGGAGCCGCCACCTCTCCCTGGCAGGCCGCGGGATCGGCCGAGTACACCTGGGGCCAGGCGGGCTGGACCTTCGACATCTCGGTGCCGGCGGGCTTCTCCTATCAGCTGCGCGCGGTGGCCGAGCTCCAGTGGGCCGGCGGCCGCAGCCAGACGCTGGTCACCGGCACCTGTGCCGTCGGCTGAGCCGCAGCGTCAGCCGAAGAGCCGCGGGTCGTTGGTGATCACGCCGTCCACGCCCATGCTCTCCAGCGCGGCTATCCGGTCCGCGTTGTCGACGGTCCACACGTAGACCTGCCCGCCGGCGTCGTGCACCGCCCGCACCAGGCCGCGGCTTACGAGGATCTGATGGGCCATGATCGCCTCGCAGCCCCCGGCCCGGATCCGCGCGGCGGCCTGACCGGGCAGGCGAGCCCTCATCACGCGGGCGACCGCGTAGGCGGGAACGGCGAAGGGTGAGCGCACCCAGTTGCGCTTCACCCGGGGGACCGACCAGCCCCTGCGCAGGCCGGGAGCGAGCTCGCCGAGGCGATCCAGGCTCTCGGTGAACATGGTCGATACCAGCGAGCGCTCGGCCAGCCCGCGTTCGGCCAGGCCCTCGACGACCTCCTGCTCGTAGCCCGGCAGCTTGAGGTCGACGTCGAGCTCCACGCCGGCGTAGGCGTCGCCCGCGAAGTGGTCGAGTCCCTCCGCGAGAGTGAGCGGTTTCCGGCCCGCGGCATCCTCGCCGTCGTGGGCCAGCACGAGCCGGCCGTCGGCCGTGCGCAGCACGTCGAACTCGATCATGTCCACCCCGTGCTCGAGCGCGGCGTCGAAGCTCTCGATGGTGTTGCCGGGAGCCACGTGGTCGGCGCCCTTGTGGCCCACGCGAATCAGCGCTGGCACGACGGGCACCAGTAGGTCGTGCGGTTGTCGTCGCCCTGGCCGCGCGCGCGGATCCGGGTGCCGCAGCGCCGGCAGGGCAGGCCGGTCCGCTCGAAGACCCACATCCTCGTGTCACCGCGCGGATCTCTGCCGGCTCGGCTCGTAGGTCACGATCCGCCCGCCGCGCTCTACCGACAGGCGCATGAGCGGCCGGATCCCGCGCACCACGCTCGAGCACCTCCTCGTCGGACACCTCGCCGGTGCGCCGCCAGGGATCGAGCCCGGCCAGGAAGCAGCCCTCGGACTTCCACACGTTGCCGATGCCGGCCAGCGTGCGCTGGTCGAGCAGGGCGTCGCCGATCCCACGGGTGGAGTCGTCTCGGCGCAGCCGGGCGAGGAACTGACCCTCGTCGAACTCCTCGGCCAGCACGTCGGGGCCGAGCATGGCCAGCCGGCGGTCGAAGCGGGTGCGCGACTCGGTCATCAGCTCGAGCACCGGGCCGTCGAACTCCACCACCTCGTGCTCGGCGGTGCGGATCACGAGCCAGGCGCGCCGCGGAGAGCGCCGCCAGCGCTCGCCGCGGCGGTAGACGCCCCACTTGCCCGTCATGCGCAGGTGCGAATGCAGGGTGAGCTCGCCGTCGAAGCGGATGAAGAGGTGCTTGCCGTGGGCGTCGACCGCGCGCACCTCGCGCCCGGCGAGGCGCTCGGGCCAGCGGTCCATGGCGTGGCGGCGCTGGGGCGTCGCGATCTCCTCGATCTCGTGCCCGACGAGGGCCGCCCCCACGCGGCGGGCGGCGCTGTGGATCGTGTCGCCCTCGGGCATGGATTCAGCGTAGGCGCGCGACCCGCTGCCAGCGCGCGAGGTCGAAGCTTGGCGCGACTTCGCGTATGGCCGCCAGCACGTCGGCCTTGGTCATCACGCCGTGGCGAAAGCGGGACTGCAGCAGGCGCAGCATCGCGGTCATGCGATCTCGGCCGATGCCCTTCTCCAGCGTCTGCAGCGAGCACGAGCCCGCCAGGTAGATCACGTCACCCACCGCCGCCGGAGCGCGGCGACTCGAACACCCCCATCGAGGTATCGAGCGACAACGAGCGCCAGCGCCTCAACACCAGCTCGTAGGGGCGGCCGGGCCGGCACAGGTTGACCCGCGGATGCAGGCGCTCGTGGGAGTACTGCGCGAAGCTCTCGTCGAGCCAGGGCTCCTCGAACTGGTTGTTGCCCACGAGCCCGTACCACCACTGGTGGGCCACCTCGTGGCTCACCACCTCGCCGATCGGCAGGGAGAAAACCAGCTCGGGGTACTCCATCCCGGCGAACAGGCCCTTCGCTGAGGCCCTCGGGGAGGAGCACGACGTCGAGCTCGCTCGAGCCGTAGGGGCCGAGCCGCTTGCTCGAGGGCGCGCACCGCCCGGCGGGCCGCGCGCAGGCTGCCCCGTACCCCGCCGGTGCTCGGGCCGAAACGCACGCGCACCTTCACGCCGGCCACCGTCGCTTCACGCTCACGCAGCCTCCCGACGGCCAGGGCGAAGTCGCGCGCCTGGTCGCTGCGTACCCGGAGCGTCCGCTTGGCGCCCGCCACGCGGTCCGAGATCACCGCTCCGGTGGTGGCCGCGCGCAGCCGGGCGGGGAGGCGCAGGGTGGCATCCCAGCTTGCGGAGAGGGAGTAGAAGCTCTCGCCCAGATCGGTGTACCGGTCGAGGTGCAGACCGTCGGCGTCCTCCACCGCGAGCACGGGAATGACGTTGCCGAGCAGGGCCGTGGTGCCGATGCGGCCGAAGCGATCGGCGTTCCGGCGGCCGCGCACCGTGAAGCGCAGCGAGATCGAGCCCACCGCGCCCGGCGCCACCGGCGAGCCGAGGCGAACCTCCAGCGCCGAGCAGCTCACGCCCTCGCTTCCGGCCACGGCCGGCGCGTCGACCTCCACCCCAATGCGGCGAGGGCGGCAGCGGTCGGGCCCGTTGGCCCACAGGCGCAGCCACACCCGGTCGAGGGCGACGGGGCCGCGGTTGACGAAGTCGATGCGCTCCCGGCCCTCCAGCTTTCCCGCCCCGCGATCGACGTAGCGCAGGTCGAGCGTGTAGGCCTCCGGGTCGGCGCCGCGGATCTCCACCGATTGGGCGCTCGCGGCCGGCGCGGTCAGTGCCAGCACGATCACGACGCCGGCGACTAGCCGCAGCATGGGCCTAACGCTAGCTATAGGGTTCAAGCGCTCAGCGTCAGCCGCCGCGGGGGTGGCGGCGGGCCAGCTCGGTACGCGAGGACACTCCGAGCTTGGCGTAGATCCTCGTGAGATGTCCTTCCACTGTCTTTGCCGATACGAAGAGTGCGGACGCCACCTGCTTGGTCTGTAGCCCCTCGGCCACCAGTTCGGCCACGCGTTCCTCCGTCGGGGTGAGGCCCTCCCGACGACGGTGCGCGGCCGCCGACGCGCGCGACCTCGCGGTTCGCCCGTGCCACCCAGCTGACCGCACCGACGTCGGCGAATATCTCCGCGGCCCGCTGCAGATTCTCCCGGGCGGCGCGTTTGTGCTTGACGCGACGGTGAGCGATGCCCAGGGCGAGCAGACAGCGCCCGCGTTCAAGCGGAATCGGGACCGTGCTCGAGTGTTTCGCCGCGGCCTCCAGGTGGCCCAGAGCCGCATCGAGCTCTCCCTTCGCCGCAGCAAGCAGCCCGCGGCCGCGGCAGGCAATGGCGAGCGCGGAGACCCGTCGCAGGCGCACGGCATTTCCGCTGTACCACTCGAGGAGATCCTCCGCCTCGTCCGTCCTTCCCAGCTCGATGAGCGCCTCGAGGTGATCGGGCACGAAGCGCGCGGTGCCCGGCTCGCGAATGTTCTGCGCCCGCACGAAGGCGACGACGGGACCCAGCACCTCGGCCGCGCTCTGCGGACGCCCGACGGAAAGCTCGGCCAGGCCCAGTGCGGCGACGGCGAAATGCTCGGCCGGGCGGCCGTTCGTCCGCGACGCTGCTGCCAGCGCCCGCTGGCCGGTTACACGGGCGCTCTTCACACGGCCGGCCATGGCGTCGGCCAGCGCCCGCAGCGCCAGCAGATAGGCACCCACGGTCTCCTGACCCCCGAGCTCCGCGAGTCCGTACCCCTCGTCGCTCAGCCGAGCTGCGCTGTCGAAGTCGCCGCGCACACACTCGACCTGCGCCTGCAGGACGAGCAGGTAGGGCATCGACCCCTCGTCGCCGATCGTTCGCGCTTGGCGCAGAAGCTCGCGGTAGGCCGTATGCGCGCGATCGACCTCGTCCATCCAGAGCCAGACCACGGCTGCAGAGTTGAGCGGTCGCGACAGGACTCGTAGACGGTCGGAGCCCGAATCGAGTTCCATCGCGCGGGCAAGGCTCTTCCGGGCTTGCGGCTCGCCCAACGCCGCCTCCGACAGGAGCAGGGTGCTGTGCGCCTCGAGCATCAGAGTCTCATCACCGACCGCCTGGGCATCCCCGATGGCCCCCTTCGCTTCCTCCACGGCATCGGTCAAGCGCTCTCGCAGGCGAAAGAGCACAGTCGAGATGCCCTCGCGGGCTTCGCCGCGCAGCCTCCTGTCGTCACCTGCTTCGTCGACCGCTTGGCGGAGTAGCGCTTCGGAAGCGCGCAGATCATCGTCGTACGAACGAACCCTCGCCAGGCGGATCAATGCACGCGCGCGCTCAGGTCCGGGTCCAGCGTCGGCAACGACTTCGTCGAGCAGCGCCCGGGCCTGGCGACTGTCGCCGGACTCGAAGAGGCACCAGGCGCGACGCACCCGGCGGAAGTGCGACTTCGACGGGATCTCCACTGGCGTGAGCTGCTCCGCGCGCTCGTAGAGCTCCGCGGCTGCTGCCGCAGCGCCGCGACCTTCGGCACGCCGGGCGGCGTCCTCCAGCGTCACCGCGATCTCCTCGCTTGGGCCGGTCGCGGCGAGAGCGAGGTGCCGGGCTCGCTCCTCCGGATCGTTCACGGCAGTCGCAGCTCGCCTATGGAGCTCGCGCCGCGCTCGGGCATCCGCTGACGTGTATGCGCCCGAGGCGAGCAGGGGGTGCGTGAAGCGAACCCTCCCGGCCCGGATCTCGACGATGCCCTCGCGCTCGGCTTCGCCGATCGCCTCCGGCCCACCGCCGGCGATCTCCGTCACGAGGTCCAGAGTGGGATACGGGAGCGCCGCCGCGGCCGCCAGGGCACGCCGGCCGTCCGCCGACAGTTCCTCGAGCCGGCGCTGTACCAGCAGTTCGAGGGTGACCGGCAGCCGCTCGCCCTGCTCGATCCGCAGTCGGCCCGCCTCGACTGCGCGCCCCAGCTCGAGCGCATAGAACGGGTTCCCGCCCGAGAGCTTGTGCAGCCGGCCCATCACAGGCCGTGGCGGAGTCAGGCCGAGCCGTGCGCCGAGCAGGCGCTCCGTAGCGCCGAGGCTCAGCGGGGTAAGCGTGACCCGCTCGACGCGCTCGGGTCCCAAGCCGCGATCGAGCTCGAGCGGAGCCGCGACCGTGCCCTTGGCGCGCAGTGCTACCAGCAGCCCAACGGCCAGGCTGCTCAGCCGGCGCGCGGTGAAGGCGAATGCCGCCGCGGACGCCGGATCGAGCCATTGCACGTCATCGACGCCGAGAACCAGGGGTCGATCGGCGGCGAGGAGCCGAAGAAGCCCGAGCGTGCCGAGAGACACCGCATGGCGGTCGGTCGGGCCGCCGTCTTGGACTCCCAGCATGAGCGCGGCCTCGAGTGCGTGGCGCTGGCGCGCGGGGAGCTGCTCGAGCAGGTCAAGGTGGCCGCCGAATGCATCCGCGAGTCCTGCGAAGGCGAAGGCAGTCTCTGTCTCGACGGGGCGAGCCACCAGCACTTCGAAGCCCCGGGCCCGGGCTCGCTCGAGTGCGGCGTCCCAGAGCGCCGTCTTGCCGGCGCCGGCTTCGCCCTCGATCACCAGGGCCCGCGCCCCCGTGCGTGCCGAAGAGAGGAAGAGCTCCGCGCGGCGGAGCTCGTCCTCCCTTCCGACGAGTTCGACAGCCATTACCTCCCGTCGAGGTTACTCCCCCTTCCGAGGGCCCAACGCGGCTACGGGGTGCCGAGGTCGGCGCGGTACTCCCCGGTGCGAACGCTTGCGATCGCCGGCGCGGCCGGTAGAAAGCCACCCGGCTTGCCCGTGCAAATTTCGGTGATGGCGTAGTAGATGCTCTGTGATGCTTGGAGGCGGTTCAGGCCCTGAATCTTGGCGTCATCGGCCAGCGCGTACTGCACGATCCTGGTCGCCCGGGCGCTGGCGGCCGTGTCGTTCAGGTCTCGGCAGCGCAGGTCATACGGGTCCCTCTCGAGCTGTGCTTGGCGCTCTGCCGGCGATGGCTTGGGCGTGTTCACCTCATCATTGGACGAGTCGGTGGAGCCGTCGGCGCCACAACCAGTGGCGAACGCCAGAGCGGCGACAAACGGAATGACTGTGTTTCTTTTGGACATGACGGCGACGCTACGCCCACCTCACCCCGCCCGAAACGGGGGATAACCCCTGACTTTCCGTGGTCGCAGAGCGCGTGCTACGCCGACAGCGTCAAGCGCCGCGGGCTCTGGCGGAAGCCCAGCTCGATCAGCCGGGCGCCCACCTCGCTGCCCACCACCGGCTCGCCGTCGAAGCGCTCGATGCCGAGCCGCGGCACCCGTCCGCGCTTGACCGCGTCGGCCAGCGCCTCGAGCGCCACGCCGCAGCCACTCCTCCTCGGGCTCGCGCAGGGCGACCAGGCCCTTGCCGCCGCGCTCGACGTAGAGCACCGGCTCGGCGTCGAGTGAGATCACGTAGGCGCCGGGCACGCGAGCCGGGCGGCGGGTCGACGTCTCCTCGTCGCGCTTGGGCCACGCCAGCGTGGCGCCCCACGGGTTGGCGGGATCAGTCGCGGCCAGCACCAGCGGGCCGGCGGGCTCGTCGGAGCGCAGGCCGCGCAGGCGCTCGATCGCCGCGCCCAGCGCGAACTGGGCGCCGCCCAGGCCCTCCACGAAGTAGCCGCGCCGCGCGGTGCCCAGCGTCTCCAGGTTCGCGAGCTCGCCGTACAGGCTCGCGAAGCCGCCGGGGATGCCCTCGGCCAGCACGGTCTCGCGCGCCACGATCCCGTAGCGCTCGAGCAGCAGCTCGGACAGCGCGCGCAGCCGCGGCCCGTGGGCGGGCGCCTCGGCGAACAGCGGCGTGGTGAGCGACCAGCGTCCCTGCACCTGGGGCGCGCCGGGGCGCCGGCGCCGGGCGAAGCGCCGCGCGTTGTCGCGGCTTCCCTTGGCCAGCGAGAGGCGCGGAGCCCGCAGGGGAGCGAAGGCGTCGTTGGTCACCTCACCCGCCCAGGCGAGGTCCCACAGTGCCTCCTGCAGCTCCGCGGGCTCGGTGTCTCCGATGTCGGCGAGCAGGTCGGCCCAGAACGCGGCGCCCTCGGCCAGGCGCTCGCGCAGCCGGTCGTGCAGCGGCTCGGCCGGCGCGTCGCCCTTGAACGGAGGCGGGCCGAGCCAGCGCGCGTCATCGCGGAAGTAGAGGGCCACGCGACCCGAGCGCCGGCCCAGCGCGCCGGCGCCCACCCACACCAGCTCCCCGCCCGCGCAGAGCTGGTCCATCCAGGCCGGCGAGTAGGCGCCCACGCGGCGCGGCAGCACATCGCGCTCCCACACCTCGGGAGCGAGGGCCAGGCCCTGGAGGGGAACGAGCAGCTCGCGCAGGCGGTCGACCCCGGCTCCGCCGGGCGGGGCGGCATCGACCCCCTGCCAGGCGGGCAGGAAGCGTGCCAGCGCGCGCTGCTCGGCGGGCTCGACCTCCTTGCGCAGCGTGGCCAGCGAGGCGCGCCGCAGCCGGCGCAGGACCTCCGTGTCGCACCACTCGCGCTCGCTGCCGCCGGGCCGGATCTCGCCGCGCACGAGGTCGCCGGCCGTCTCGAGCTCGCGCAGCACGGGCCCCAGGTCGACGCCGTAGCGCCCCGACGCGTCCGCGGTGGTGAAGGGCCCGTGGGTGCGCGCATAGCGGCGGGCGATACGGGTGAGCGGTTCCTCGACCTCCTCCAGGAACACCGCGGGCAGCCCTCCGGGGGGCACGGCTCCCAGGGCGTCGCGGTAGAGCCCGGCGTCCTCGGAGGCGATCCAGCGCTCCTCGCCGCCTATGCGCATCCGCACCGCGCGCCGCTCCTTCTCGAGCTCGGCCAGCATCCGCGCGGCCGACACCGCGCTCAGGCAGCGCGCCTGGGCCTCGTCGGCGGTCAGGTCGCCGACCGCTCGCAGCGCGTCGTGCAGGCCGTCGGCGTTGGCCGCCCGGGTGCGCTCGCTCACCCGCTGCAGGTCCTCCTCGACCTCGGCCAGGGCGGCGGCGTCGATCAGCTCGCGCAGCTCCTCCTGACCCAGCAGCTCGCGCAACAGGTCGCGGTCGAGCGAGAGCGCGGCTGCGCGTCGCTCGGCGTTGGGCGTGTCGCCCTCGTACATGTAGGTGGCGACGTAGTCGAAGAGCAGCGAGGAGGCGAAGGGAGAAGCACGCTGCGTCTCGACCTCGACCAGCGAGAGCTCGCGGGTGTGCAGGCCGCGCAGCAGCTCCTCGAGCCCGGGCAGGTCGAACACGTCGCGCAGGCACTCGCGGTAGGTCTCGAGCACGATCGGGAACTGGCCGTAGCGCTTGGCCACCTCGAGCAGCGACTGCGCCTTGAGGCGCTGCTGCCACAGCGGGGTGCGCTTGCCCGGCCGCGCGCGCGGGAGCAGCAGCGCGCGGGCGGCGTTCTCGCGGAAGCGCGCGCCGAACAGGGCCGATCCCGACAGCTCGCGCACCACGAGCTCCTCCAGCTCGTCGGGGGCCACCAGCACGAGCTCGGCGCCGGGCGGCTCGTCGGCGTCGGGCAGGTGGACGATGATGCCGTCGTCGGACCAGATGGCGTCCGACTCGAGGCCGAACTCGTCGCGGATGCGCGCCGACAGCGCCAGCGCCCAGGCGGCGTGCACGCGGCCGCCGTAGGGCGAGAGCACGCACAGGCGCCAGTCGCCGATCTCGTCGCGGAAGCGCTCGATCACGATCGTGCGGTCGCTCGGCACCACGCGCGTGGCGTCGCGCTGCTCGCGCAGGTAGGTCGAGAGGTTGTTGGCGGCGCGCTGATCGAGGTCGTACTCGGCCGCCAGCTCGCCGGGTCGCGCTCGACCGACTCGCGCGAGAAGGCGCCGATCGCCTCGCCCAGCTCCTTGGGCCGCCCGATGCCGTCGCCGCGCCAGAACGGCACGGCCCCAGGGGCGCCGGGCGCCGGGGTCACGATCACGCGGTCGCGGGTGATCTCCTCGATCCGCCAGGTGGACGCGCCCAGCAGGAAGGTCTGGCCGGGGCGCGCCTCGTAGACCATCTCCTCGTCGAGCTCGCCCACGCGCCGGCCGTCGGGGAGGTGCACTCCGTAGAGGCCGCGGTCGGGGATCGTGCCCGCGTTGGTCACCGCCAGCTGAAGCGCGCCCTTGCGCGCGCGGACGGTGTCCTCGACGCGGTCCCACACGATGCGCGGGCGCAGCTCGGCGAACTCCTCCGAGGGGTAGCGGCCGTCGAGCATGTCGAGCACCGAGTCGAGCAGTCGGGCGGCCGAGCTCGGCGAACGGGTAGGCGCGGCGCACCACGTCGTGCAGCTCGGGCACCTTCCACTCGTCGCCGGTGGCGGTCATGGCCACGATCTGCTGGGCCAGCACGTCGAGCGGGTTGCGCGGCACCACGGTGGGCTCGATGTCGCCGTCGCGCATGCGCTTCGACCACCACGGCGCACTCGAGCAGGTCGGCGCGGAACTTGGGGAAGATGCGCCGCGCGACACATCGCCCACGTTGTGGCCGGCGCGGCCGATGCGCTGCAGCCCGGCGGTGACCGACTTGGGCGACTCCACCTGGATCACGAGGTCGACCGCGCCCATGTCGATGCCCAGCTCGAGCGACGAGGTGGCGACCAGGCAGGGCAGCTCGCCCGACTTGAGCAGGTCCTCGACCACCAGGCGCTCCTCACGCGCCAGCGAGCCGTGGTGGGCGCGGGCCATGTAGACCGGCTCATCCCGCCTTCGCTCGCCAGCTCGTTGAGCCGCACGGCCAGGCGCTCCGCGCCGCGCCGGCTGTTGACGAAGATGATCGTCGAGCGGTGCTGCTTGACCAGCTCGAGCAGCTCGGGGTAGATGGCGGGCCAGATCGATCGCGAGGTGGCGGCGCTGTCGCCGACGATCTCCTGGAGCGCTTCTCCCTCGCCGACTGTCGGGCTCGCGCATGTCCTCCACCGGCACCACGATCTGCAGGTCGAGCGGCTTGCGCACGCCGGCGTCCACGATCCTGCACTTGCGGCCGGTGCCCACGAGAAACCGTCCGACCTCCTCGAGCGGGCGCTGGGTGGCCGACAGCCCGATGCGCTGCAGCTGGCCGGTCGGCCACGTGCTCGAGGCGCTCCAGCGTCAGCGCGAGATGAGCGCCGCGCTTGGTGCGCGCCACGGCGTGGATCTCGTCCACGATCACCGAGTCGGTATCGACCAGGAACTCGCGCGCCTTCGAGGTGAGCATCAGGTAGAGCGACTCGGGCGTGGTGATGAGCACGTCGGGCGGCGTGCGCAGCATGGCCTGGCGCTCCTTCTGCGGCGTGTCGCCGGTGCGAATGGCCACCGAGATGTCGCCGCCGATGCCCTTGAGCGGCGCGCGCAGGTTCTTCTCGACGTCGTAGGAGAGGGCCTTCAGCGGCGAGACGTAGACCAGGCGCCCGCGGCTCGGATCGGCCACCAGGCGGTCGAGGCCCCACAGGAAGGCGGCCAGCGTCTTGCCCGATCCGGTGGGCGCGGACACCAGCACGTTCTCGCCGCTCGCGATGGCCGGCCACGCCTGCTCCTGGGCCTCGGTCGGGCGCTCGAACGAGCGCGTGAACCAGTCACGTACCTGGGGGGTGAACGATGCGAGCGGATCGGAAGCCACGCGACCCACGAGCGTACCGTGTGGGTACCCTCGGCTTCATGAATCTCAGGCGCCCAGCGGTCCTCGCCGCCACCGGCTTCGCTCTTGTCCTCGCCGGCTGTGGGGAGGACGACGTCAACGACGCGGCGAGAACCTGCAGAACCAGGTGGAGGAGGCCGCCGGCGATATCAAGAAGCAGGGCCGGGAGCTGCGCGAGGACATCAAGCAGGGCGCCTCGGAGGAAGAGATCCGAAAGAAGCTGGACGACCTCGTGGAGAGACGCGCGCGATGAGGGCGGGGCGGCCGAGCGCGACGCCGAGCAGCTCAGGAAGGACCTCGAGAGCGAGCTTCCCTGAGCGTGCCTCCGGCCGCACCCTTTGGCCGAGGCGCGTGTTGAGGAGGCATGCGCATTTCGCTGGCCGCCCTGACCGCCGTCCTCACGCTCGCCCTGGCGCCGGTGGCCGCGGCGAAGCCGAACATCGTTGTGCTGATGACCGACGACCAGACGCTCGACTCGATGTCGGTGATGGCGCAGACCAACAGGCTGCTCGGCGAGCAGGGCACCACCTTCACGCGCAGCTTCGTCAACTACTCGCTCTGCTGTCCCTCGCGCGCAACGCTGTACACCGGTCAGTACGCGCACAACCACGGCGTGCTCGGCAACGGGCCACCGCTCGGCGGGTACACCCGCCTCGACAAGACGAACTGGCTGCCGCTCTGGCTGCAGGCCGCGGGCTACCGGACCATGCACGTGGGCAAGTTCCTCAACGGCTACGGCCGCCTGTCGTCGCCGACCGAGGTCCCGCTGGGATTCAACGACTGGCACGGCACGGTCGATCCGTCGACCTACTCGTTCTGGAACTACACGGTCAACGAGAACGGGACGCTTCGCACCTACGGTGCGGCCAACGAGCCCGAGTTCTACTCCACCGACTTCTTCGCGCGGCGCGCCAACGAGCTGATCGCCGCGGCCGCGCCGTCGGACCAGCCCTTCTTCATGTCGGTCGCGTTCCTCGCCCCTCACGCGGGCCAGCCACGAGAGTCCGACGATCCCGCCGGCCAGTCGACGCCCGCCGTGGCGCCGCGCCACGTGAACGCGTTCTCCACCGTCGCGCTGCCCCAGCCCGCATCGTTCAACGAGGCCGACGTGAGCGACAAGACCGCGCTCATGCAGCGCCGGCCGCTGATCACACCGCAGGTGTTCGGCGCGATCCAGGAGAACTACCAGCAGCGCCTCGAGTCGCTGTTGGCGGTGGACGACGCGGTCGCCTCGATCGTCGGCGGTCTCGAGGCCACCGGCGAGTTGGACGACACGCTGATCCTGTTCACCAGCGACAACGGCTTCTTCCACGGCGAGCACCGCGTGCGGCAGGGCAAGCTGCTGGTGTACGAGCCCTCGATCCGGCTGCCGCTGCTCATGCGCGGACCGGGAGTGCCGGCCGGCGAGCGCCAGTCGCAGCTCGTGACCAACGCCGACCTCGCGCCGACGATCGTCGACGCCGCGGACGCCACGTCCGGCCGCGCGCCCGACGGCCGCTCGCTGCTCGACCTGGTCGACGACCCAGGAGTGCAGTGGGGCCGCGAGCTGCTGCTCGAGGGCGGCACCAACGCCGGGCTCACCTACACCGCGCTGCGCAACTACCGCTACAAGTGGGTCGAGCACGCCAACGGCGAGCGCGAGCTCTACGACCTCGAGACCGATCCCGACGAGCTCACCAACCGGTCCATCGACCCGGCGCTCGCCTCGGTCCGGTTCGCCATGGCCGCACGGCTCGCCGCGCTGCGCAAGTGCGCGGGCAGCTCGTGCCGGGCCAAGCCGGCACTGCGTCTCGACGCCGCTCGCCGCAGCTGCCGCTTCAACGTCGCCGTTCGCGGCGACGACGCGCGCGTGGTCGAGCGGGTGGAGTTCCTGGTTCGCCGTCGGCCCAGCCGCGGCGCCGCGGACGAGCCGGCGAGCTTCCGCCGCCTGGCCCGCGACGTCAAGCCCCCCGTCCGCAAGGTCGTGCGAGCGGCCGGCGTGCTGCCCGGCCGGCGCTTCCTGCTTCGGGCCCGGGTGCGCCTCGACGACGGCCGCTCGGTCACGATCGACAAGAAGCGCCGCACCTGCCGCTAGCCGGCGCGGCCACCGCGCCCGCCGCGTGGCGCGATGACGCCGGCCGGCGCCGCCCATGCGTTCACCGCTAGCCATTGCGCTCGGCTGCCGGTTGCGGCGGCCGGGAGGGAGCGCCCGGCCAGCGAAGCCGGCGCGCCGCAGAGGCGATCGCCGCCGTGGGCACGAGCCGGCATCAGCCAGCGGGCGACGAGCCGTCGAGTCCGTCGGGATGACGGCCCGGCTACCCGCCTCGCCGCGTCGTTTCGCTCCAGCGGTCGCGGAGCGCGCTCGAACTGGTGTCGACGCGCAGCCCGGCTACGGCCAGGTACGTGGGCTTGCCGAGTCGCGCATCGCCTGCCCGGCACGCCGAGCTATGAAGTCGTCGAGTCTAGCGGCGATTCGAACGGCCGGCGCCGAACGTACGGGATCGAGCCCGAAGCATCGAGCGACTCGGGCGGCCGTGGGCGCCGCCGAACTTGTAGGCTCCTCGATTCGTCCAGGGCGGCGTCAACGACATCGACGCCACGGAGCCTGCCGGCCGGAGGGAGCTAGGCGCGCCAGACCTCGCCGGCGCCCACTCGTGCGGCCGCGTGGAGAACGCCGGAGCTCGCGGCTCGCGCGTCAGGGCACGTCGTGCCGCTGTTGCCCTTGCGAACGTGCGGCTGCGTACGGCGCGGCCGCCGCTACCGGCCGATCCGCGACACCTCAACGAGCGCAGCGTCCGCGGCGATCGGCCAGCGAGCGGAGGAGCGTCCGCGTGTGATCCAGCGCTACGGGTGCTGACGGGCACGAGCTGGAGGAGCCGCGCACGCGCCGGGGCGCGATGCGCCCGCGATTGGACGATCGACCTCGCTCCCGACCCGTGCGGTGCGAGACGGGCTATGGCCCTGGAGGCGAGGCACGAGCGGTCCGAGCTCCCGCGCCCGCAGAACACCGCGTCGATCATCGGCTCGGTCAGCTTGCCGGTGAACGTGTTCTGCTGGCTGGGGTGGAAGCAGCCGAGCAGCACCGGCCCGCCCTCGACCGTGTGCTCGGCGCCGTGGCCGAACCGCGGCCGCGGCCGCAGCCCGAGCAGGCGGCACGCGGCGTCCCAGGCGAACGCGCCCAGGCACACGATCACCCGCGGGCTCAGCAGCTCGAGCTCCTCGGCCGCGTAGGGCAGGCAGTTGTCGCGCTCGGCCGGCAGCGGCTTGTTGGCCGGCGGCGCGCAGCGCACCGCGGCGGCCACGAAGGCGCCGTCAGCCGCAGCCCGTCGTCCGGCGCGACCGAGGTCGGCTGGTTGGCGAAGCCGGTGCGGTGCATGGAGGCGAACAGCCAGTCGCCCGAGCGGTCGCCGGTGAACACCCGGCCGGTGCGGTTGCCGCCGTGCGCCGCCGGGCGCCAGGCCGAGCACGTACACCGCGCGCGTCGGGTCGCCGAAGCCGGGCACCGGGCGGCCCCAGTAGTCCTCGTCGCGGAACGCCGCCCGCTTCTCGCGCGCCACCCGCTCGCGCCACTCGACCAGCCGCGGGCAGCGGCGGCAGGCGACGACGCGCCTCCAGCGTCTGCTCTAGTCCTTCAAGCGCCTGCCGGTCGTGAACAGCCACTGCGCCCACGGGTACGCCGGCACCGCCAGCGCGGCGGTCACGCCGAGCGACAGCCAGATCGACACGTCGCTCTCGCCCAGGAAGCCGAAGCGCACCGCGTTCACGAGGTAGAAGACGGGGTTGAAGTGCGACAGCTCCTCCCACGGGGAGGGCAGCACGTCGACCGAGTAGAAGACCCCGCCGACGAAGGCCAGCGGCAGGATCACGATGTTGGCGATGAACGTGGTGTGGTCCCAGGTCTCCGCGTAGATGCCCACCACCATTCCGAGCGCGCGAACAGCACGAGGCCGAGCGCCACCGCGGCGATCAGCGCGAGCGGCTGCTCCACCGGCACGCCCACGAGGACGCACCGACAGCACGAGCAGCGAGCCGCCGATGGCCAGCGCCCGGAAGACGCCGCCGACGGTGAAGCCGAGCGTCATCTGCCAGGGGTGCATGGGCGCGGAGAGCACGTCGTTGATGTAGCGGTCGAAGCGCGCCTGGAAGATCGTCGACGCGTTGTTGGCGTAGGCGGCCTGCGACCATCGCCATCGCGATCAGCCCGGGCACGATGAACACCTCGTAGTCGACGTCGCCCACCTGCTTGATGCGCCCGCCCAGCGAGAGCCCGAACACGAGGATGAACAGCAGCGAGGAGACGACCGGCGCGAGCACGGTCTGGGTCCAGAGCTTCGACACCCGCAGCGTCTCGCGGCGGCAGAGCCAGACGAGCGCCGGTCACGAGCTGGCCATCGCCTTCACGTAGACGTCCTGCGAGGCGGTCGCGCCGAAGTGGTCGCGCAGGCCCCGGCGCTGTCGCGGGCGATCAGGCGGCCGTCGCGGATCAGCCCGATCTCCTCGCACAGCGCCTCGGCCTCCTCGAGGTAGTGCGTGGTGAGCAGGATCGTGGTGCCCTCGGCGTGCAGCCGGCGGATGTAGCGCCACAGCTCCGTGCGCAGCTCGAAGTCCACGCCGGCGGTGGGCTCGTCGAGGATCACCAGGCGCGGGCGGTGCATGAGCGCGCGGGCCAGCAGCAGGCGCCGCCGCTGGCCGCCGGAGAGCTTGCGGCGCGCGCGTGTCGCGCTTGTGCTCAGGCCGAACACGTCGATCATCTCGTCGGCGCGCTCCTCCGGCGTCGCTGCATCCCGAAGTAGCCGCCGTGGTAGATGAGCGTCTCGCGCACGGTGAGGAAGCGGTCGAGGTTGATGTCCTGCTCGGCCAGCCCGATCCACGACCGCGCGTGCAGCGAGTCGTGCGGGCTCGCCGAACACGCGGACCTCGCCCGGCGGTGACGCGGATCAGGTTGCAGACCGCGCTGATCAGCGTGGTCTTGCCCGCGCCGTTGGGGCCGAGCAGGCCGAAGAAGGCGCCCGCCGGGATCTCCAGGTCGAAGTCCTCGAGCGCGAGCGTGCCGTCGTCGTAGCGCTTGGTCAGGCCACGCAGTTCGAGGGCGGGAGCATCGTCGCGGAACACCCCTTCGAGGCTATCGACGGCGCGCAGGGCCGCCGAATAAGAGGCATGGCAGTCCCGGTGCTGATCGGCCGTGGGTCGCCTGATCGTGGCCGGTGCTCGCGCTGCGCCAGGGCAAGGCCGGCGAGCCGGAAGCCTCGACGCTAAGCGACAGGGTCGGGCTGCGGGCGCGACGGAGGCCTGCGCCCGCGCGAGCTGCGCCGCCGCGCATCCGGGAGCTCATTCTCTGCCTGCGCAACGAGGGCGCGCCCAGGAGGCCTGGCCGGGCTCGAGTACGAGAACGCGGCTCGAGCCGCCGCTCAGGGCCACGCGAGGACATGGTGGAGCGCCGGTTCTTCCCCACGACACGCCCGAGCCGGCCTCAGGCCCGAGGACCGCGCGCTGAACGCGGGCTATCCGCCAAGCACTACTGGTCGGGCGAGAACCTGGCCTGGGGCACCGGCCTGGAGGCCTCGCCGTGGGATCGTGAGGCTGGATGCACAGCCCAGGCCACCGCGAGAACATCCTGCGCGGCGCGTTCACCCGATGGGCGTGGGGATCTCCGCGGGGTTCCGCGGTCACGCGAGGACACTCTCGAGCACCTACGCTGAGCTCGGCGGCCCGCGCGCCGGCGTCGGCACCTACCGCGGGGCAAGCGTGGCGGCGGCCGCGTGCTTCGCCGACGTTGTGGCTTCGCGCCTTCGGCGCCTCGCGCCGAACCCGCCCGCCGGGCTCGCCTGGCTCGGCCTGCGGTCTGGCGGGCCCGCCTCCGACTTCTTCGGTCCCCGCCACGTCCAGCACCTCGGCCACGTAGGAGCTCGGGACCGCGGGCCACGTCCATCGGGAGCAGTTCGCCGCGGGGCACATGGGGGCGCACGGCCTCGCGCAGTTCAAGTACGACGAGCCGATCCCACCGGCGGCGCACGATTTCGCAAGGCTTCGCAGGGCAGGCCGGTGCTGGCCGACTGCCTCCAACGACCCCGGTCGCTCCATCAATGGTGGACGGCAAGTCCTACGGCGCTCAACTCAGGGCTCGCCCGTACTGCTTCTCGTAGTACGTCGCGGTACTCGCCAGAGCGGATCGGCGCCCACCAGGCCTCGTTGTCGCGGTACCACGCGAACGTGCGCGCGAGGCCCTCCGCGAAGCGGACCTCCGCCTCCCAGCCGAGCTCACCCTTCATCTTGTCGCTAGGACAGCGAGTAGCGGCGGTCGTGCCCGGGCCGGTCCTTCACGTGTTCGATCAGCGCCTCGTCGCGTCCGGCCAGCTCCAGGATCCGCCGGACCACCTCGATGATTCTCGCACTCGTCGGGGCCGCCCACGTTGTAGGCCTCGCCCGGCCGGCCACGCTCGAGCACCGCGTGGATGCCGCGGCAGAAGTCCTCCACGTAACAGCCAGTTGCGCACCTGGCGCCCGTCGCCGTACACGGGCAGGGGGTCGCCGTGCAGCGCGTTGAGGATCGTCAGCGGGATCAGCTTCTCCGGGTACTGCCGCGGCCCGTAGTTGTTCGACCCACGGCAGATCACGGCCTCGATGCCGTGGGTGTGCGCGTGGGCGGAGACCAGCAGGTCGCCGCCGGCCTTGGTGGCGGAGTACGGGGAGGAGGGGTCGAGCGGCGAGCGCCTCGGTGAACGAGCCCGAGGCGATCGAGCCGTAGACCTCGTCGGTGGACACCTGCAGGAAGCGCCCCACGCCGCAGCTCCCGAGCCGCGTCCAGCAACATCCCGGTGCCGATCAGGTGCGTACGGGCGAAGGCGGCCTGGTCGGCGATGGAGCGGTCCACGTGCGACTCGGCGGCGAAGTTGACCACGGCGTCCACGCCCTCCATCGGCCTCGCGCACGGCCTTCGGGGTCCTCGATCCCGCCCACCACCAGCTCCACGCCCTCGGGCAGGTTCTCGCGCCGCCCGGCGTAGGTGAGCTTGTCGAGCACCGCCACGTCGTGCTCGCCCGAGACCAGGCGGACGTAGGTGGAGCCGATGAACCCGGCCGCTCCGGTCACCAGCAGCTTCATGCCCTCACCTCGCGTTCCCCCAGATAGGCATCCAGCCCGTCCCGCCAGTACGGCAGCGCGGGCCGCGCTCCGCTCCCGAGCACCGAATACGCGGGGCGCGGCGCCGGGCAGCGGGAACTCCTCCGTGGTGCATCGGCGAGAGCTCGCATCCTCGCGGGCGCTCGCGAAGACTCGCGGCAGCGAACTCCTACCACGAGCACCGGCCCGACGCGGCGAGGTGGTGCACGCCGAATTCCTCGCCGGACCGATCTCCGCCAGCGCCTCGCGCCAGGTGCCCGGTGAAGGTGGGGGAGCCCACCTGGTCCGCCGACCACGCGGGCTGCAGCTCGCCGCCCACCCGCAGCATGGTGTCCACGAAGTTCGGCCCCCGGCACCGAACAGCCAGGCCGTGCGCACCATGAAGTGGCGCGGGTTGGCCTCGGCGGTGGCGCGCTCTCCCGCGAGCTTCGAGCGCCCGTAGCTCGAGACCGGGCCGGCGGGATCCGACTCCAGGTAGGGCGCGCCCTTTCGCCCGTCGAACACGTAATCGGTTGACACGTAGAGCACCGCCGGCGCCGCGGCGGCGACGTTCCCCGCGCCCTCAGCGTTCACCCGCAGCGCCTCCTCGGCGTCCTCCTCGGCGCCGTCGACGTCGGTCTACGCCGCGCAGTTGATCGCCAGGTCGACGGGGCCGGCGCACGCGGCCCGACCGCCTCGGCGTCGGTCACGTCCAGCTCGGCCCGCGCGAGGCCCACGCCGCCGTCGCCCAGCACCCTGACAGATCCTGGCCGAGCATGCCGCCCGCCCCCAGCACCACCGCCCTCACAGGATCTGAACGTCCGCGTTGTCGCCCACCACGAAGCGGTAGGCCTTGGGCAGCGCCGGCCCTCTCCTGATGGTCACGTTCTTGCCGATAAGGCTGGCCTCCATACGCGTACTCGAGGTCGGGGATCGAGGAGCCGGACAGCACGATCGAGTGCTCGAGCTCGGCCTTCTCGATCGTCACGTCGTCGCCGACCGCCGTGTAGGGGCCGATGTAGGCGTCGGTCGACGCGCGAATCGCGGCCGATCACCGCGGGTCCCCGGACGGTGAGCGCTCGAGCCGCGCCCCCTCCTCGACCACCACCCGGCCCTCCACCCGCGAGTCGACGAGCTCGCCGTCGAGACGCTCGGCCAGGTCGTCCAGGATCAGCCGGTTGGCCTCCAGCATGTCCTGCACCTGGCCCGGTGTCCTTCCACCAGCCGTGCACGATGTGCGGGTCGACCCGCAGGCCCCGCTCCACCAGGCCCTGGATGGCGTCGGTGATCTCGAGCTCATCGCGCGACGAGGGCTCGATCGAGCGCGCCGCCGCGAAGATCGCCGGCGTGAACATGTAGACGCCCACCAGCGCGAGGTCGGTCTTGGGCTCCTTCGGCTTCTCCACCAGCCGGCACACCCCGCCGTCCTCGTTAGCTCGGCCACCCCGTAGCTCTCGGGGTCGGGCACCGGCGTAAGCAGGATCAGCGCGTCCGGGCGCTCGGTGCGGAACTGGCGACCAGCTGCACGATGCCGTCGCGCAGGAGGTTGTCGCCCAGGTACATGACGAACGAGGACGAGCCCAGGATAGGGCTCCGCGGTGAGCACCGCGTGCGCCAGCCCGGCGGGGCGTCCTGCTCGATGTACTCGACTCGAGTCCGAAGGCGAGCCGTCGCCGGCGGCGCCGCGGATCTCGCCGCCGGTCTCCGGGGCGATGATGATCCCCATCTGCGTCGATGCCGGCCGCGGCCATCGCCTCCATCCCGTAGAAGAGCACGGGCTTGTTGGCCACCGGCACGAGCTGCTTCGCGCTCGTATGGGTCAGCGGGCGCAGGCGCGTGCCCGTGCCGCCCGAGAGGATCAGGCCCTTCAGCGCGTCCATCAGGTACAGCCCCCGAGCTTCCGGTGGTCCCAGGTCACCACACGGGAGGGAACGAAGCGGAGCCCCACTCGCTTGCGGGCCTGGGCGGCGACCATCTGGCGCAGCTCCGGCCCGAAGTCGCCCGCGTAGCGGCTCGAACAGGTCCAGGCCCAGCTCCTCCACCCTCTCCGGGTCGTGCTCCAGCGCCACGTCGCACTCGAATGTCACGCCGCGCAGCTCCTGGTACTCCACTCCCGCCTCGAGCCCGAGCGTCGCGCGCGGGTCGCGCTCCAGGTTCTTCGCCTTCTGCGATTTCGCGTACGTCCAGCCGGATAGGTCCGTGCCTTCGCGACGAACCAGAGCGGCACCATGTGCGGGAAACCGGTGGCGCCCACGGTCGCGCACTGCATCACCATCTTCTCCTCGAGGAACGCGGCGAGCTCGGCGTCCGTCATCTGAATCTGTTCGCGTCGGGAGGGCAAGGAATCCGGGCGGCACAGTACCCGGAGGGAGCGCCCCCGGGAGACCCGGCCGCATTGTTGGGGCCGGAATCGGGTATCACCCCACGCATCCTTCGCGTTTTCGACCTCAAAGGGAGGGGTTCGATGCGTTCACGGAAGACTCGCGTGGGGCGTGCCACCGGCGTCCTAGCGCTCACTTTTCTCCTAGGTCAGTCGCCGCCGGTGCCTCTCAGCCGCCGTCAAGCGGGCCCACGTCACTGTGGCCAAGGCCCAGGCCAAGGGCGTGTCACACCCATTACGTCGGGCCACCAAGCGCACCGCCGTGGTGCGGGCCACCGCGCCTGCCACCGGCCTTGTGCGCGCCCGCCTGCAGGAGCCGCGGCGACTTGGACCTCGGGGTCTTCGACGCCAAGAGCAAGCGCTTCGTGGCCGGCTCAGCCGCCCTGGGCGGCAACGAGCTGGCCGAGGGCTTCGTAACCAAGGGCCAGCGGTGATCGTGCAGGCCTGCCGCTTCCGGGGCCGCGCTCAAGCGCCCGGGTGGCGGTGAACTTCGTGACCTCTCACGCCGGTCCGGCACAGCGGACGCAGATCGTGGACGTGTCCACGCCCACCCGCGCGGACAAGAACCGCCTCCAGGGCCTGGGCCTCGACCTCACCGAGAGCGGTGACGCCGAGTCGGTCGAGGTCGTGCTCGTCACCGGAGACGCGGGACGCCGCGAAGCTGCGCGGGGCGAAGTTCCGCTACCGGTGCGGATCGCCGACCTGGACGCCGCAGGCGCGGCTGAACCAGAAGCGCGCCGCGGCTATCGCCGCCCGGCGGCCAAGGCCGGCGGCACCGCGCTGCCGAGCGGCCGCACCGCCTACCGGCGGCTCGCCGACTACGAGCTGGAGCTGAAGCAGCTCGGCGCGGCGGTATCCGAGCTGGTCAGGCCGTTCACGCTGCCCTACCGCACCCATCTGGGGCGCGACGTGATGGGCGTCGAGATCGCCCGAACGCCTACGACGTGAACGACGGCAAGCCGATCTTCGCCAACATCGGCGTGCATCACGCACGCGAGTGGCCCGCCGCCGAGCACGCCACTGGAGTGGGCGTACGACCTGCTGCGCAACTACGGCAAGTCGCGCCGCACCACGCGCCTGGTCGGAACGCCACCCGCAACATCGTGGTCCCGATCGTGAACCCCGACGGGTTCAACATCTCGCGCGAGGCGCCTGACGTCCCCCCGAGACCGAGTTCGACACGCAGTTCGACTACGAGATGAAGCGCAAGAACTGCTGGCCCGACCCGGACAACCCGGGCCCGTGCGACGAACAACCCGACCGCCGGCTGCCTACCAGGGCGTCGACCCGAACCGCAACTACGGCGGATTCTGGGGCGGCCCGGGCGCCGAGCGTGGATCCGCCGGACGAGACGTTCCGCGGACCGGCCCGTTCTCCGAGCCGGAGACGCAGAACATCCGCGAGCTCTTCTCCGAGCGCCAGGTCACCAACCTGATCACCAACCACACCTACTCGAACCTGCTGCTGCGTCCGCCCGGGAGTGGCGGACGTGGGAGCGCCGCTCGACGAGCCCCTGCTGGAGGCCCTCGGAGCGCGGATGGCGGCCACAACGGCTACGCCAACGAGCCCTGGCTACGGGCTCTACGACACCACCGGCGGCACCGAGGACTGGACGTTCTGGACCGCCGGAGGCCTGGGCTACACGTTCGAGATCGGCGACGTGAGTTCCACCCGCCGTACGAGAGGGCGTGGTGGCCGAGTACCTCGGACAGGCCCCGGCGGATGGGGCCGGCAAGGGCGGCAACCGCGAGGCCTACTACGAGATGCTCGAGGCCACCGCCAAGGCCGCGACCACTCGGTGGTCAAGGGCGGGGCGCCGAGGGGCTGGACGCTGAAGATCAACAAGTCCTTCATGACCTCCACCTCGCCGGTGTGGCAGAACAGCCTCGGCACCGAGATCGGCGCCGCGAATGCTGTTCCCCGACTCGCTCGAGAGCGACGCTGCGCTCGGACGGCGGGCGGTTCACGTGGGACGTGAACCCGTCGACGCGGCCGCTCGTGGCCGGGCGCTACGGCCGCGACGCCACGGGGCCGCCGCAGGCCGCGATCCCGCTGGCCAACCCGGCGGGCGTGCCCGCGGAGAACACGGGCGAACTCCCGGAGCGGCCGCAGGAGACCTTCCGTTCACGGTCCAGGGCCCGCCCGCGGTGGACAACGGGAGGATGACCGTGCACATCGAGTGGACCAACCCGGAGACCGACTGGGACCTCTACGTCACCGACGCCGCGGCGAGATCGTGACCCGTCGGCATCGTTCGGCGACACCACCGAGGACGCCGACGCTGTTGGATCCGCCCCCGGGCAAGTACACGGCCCACGTCGTGAACTACGACCAGGTGGACGGCGCGCCGGTAGACGACTGGACAGGCCGGCGAGGTCCGTTTCCAGAGCCCGAGGCCGCGAGGCGTGAACGCCAGGGAGGCGTGGAACCTCACCTGCGAGGACCACGAGGGGCGGCTGCAGGCCGCCCGCAAGCTGGTGGTGGACCGAGGCGAGAGGGTGAACGTCGGTCGACGTGTGCAGCGGCGCAGCGGCGCCAAGGCCAAGAGGCATAGCTCGAGGCTGAGGAGGAGACAACGGACGCGCCGCCCTCGGGCGGCGCGCCTGCTTGTGCACCGCGGCAGCGAGCCGGCCGGCGATTGTCCGTAGCGGCGCAAGTTCGACCGCGCAAAGCGGGATGGGATAGGACAGGACGGACCCTCGGGTGAGGGACCCGGTCGCCGCCATCCTGCCTAGGGCGGGCGACCCGAGTCAGCGTTTGACGGCGCCCGCCAGGGCCTCGGCAGCCTCGAGGACGGCTGGGCGGGCGTCCTCGGGCTCGAGCACCACGGCGTCGCCCGCTTCCTTCAGGACCTCACGGGCCAGCTAGCGGTGACCGGCGAAGGGCAGCTCCACCACCACGGAACCGTCGGCGAGCTCCTCCACCACGCGCCGGTCCTCCCGCGCCCAGCGCGCACGCTCGGGCACATCCACACGCGGGCGATGCGCGAGTCCGCCACCTCGCCCGTGCGCGGCCAGCCCTCAATGTCCGGCTCGATGCCGGGGCGCGGCTCGAAGGTCTCGTCCAGTGACTGGGCCGAGCGGATGCGGTCGAGGCGGTAGGAGCGGGCGTCGTCCTTCTCGGGGTCGCACGACGTGCACGTACCAGCCCTCGCGGCCGTTGGTCAGCTTGTAGGGCTCCACCCTGCGCTCGGTGAACTCGTCGAGCTCCTCCTTGTAGTACTCGATCTCGAGCATGCGGCCGGCGGCGATCGCCCCGCTCACCACGCGGGCGATCTCCGAGTCGTCGCCCTTGGCCGTGGTGATCCGCAGGCCCTCCTGGGCGGGGTCCTGGCCCAGCGCGTCGACGATCTTCTGGCGCGCGCTTCCAAGCCAGCCCTCGGGCAGGTGCTCGCCGATGAGGTCGATGGCCGCCACCAGCGCCTTGGCCTCGAGGGGGAGCAGGCGCGCGGGCCGGGCGAAGTTGTCGCCGTAGGGCTCGGGATCGACCTCGATCTGACCCCCGGTCACCTCCGCGTAGAGCACGTAGGAGCCGCCACCGAAGTTCACGACGTTCAGCACGTCGATGTCCTGGCGCAGCTCCTGCTCGACACCTGCAGCTGCGCGCAGAGGTCGGCCACGTCGATCTTGCGGCTCTCGCGGGCGGCGTCGATGAGCATGCCGGCCAGGGTCACCAGGCGAGCGAAACGCTCGGGGCGTATGGGCGAGGCCTCGCGATCGGATTCCTCCTCGTGCTCCGGCGCCAGGCGCTCGATCGGATCGGCGAGCTCGGGTGGGTCGGCGTGGCAGGTCGATCACCTGTTCGAGGCGCTCCCCGCGCCTCATCGATCAGCTCGGGCGGGCCCTCGATACGCGCGTGCTCACCCAGGCCCAGGACCCAGGAGACCATCTGCCGCGAGTTCGCGTAGTCGGTCTCGAACGTCACGCCGCCATCCTCGGTCTCGGTCACGTCGCCGGCGTGGCCGAAGTGGCGCAGGGCCAGCCAGTCGATGCGGTCCGAGAGCCAGATTCTCGCGCGCCCAACCGGGTCGCCGAGCTGCCAGTCCGTGCGCGTGGCGTACTCGCGCGGGTTGAAGTCCTCGGGGCGGTTGAAGTCGTGCTCGGCCTTCGACGAATAGCCGACCTTGCCGCGGATGCGCGATACGCGAAACACACGCAGGTCCTCGCGCTCGTGGGAGTGGCCGATCAGGTAGAACTGCCCGCCCTTGTAGAGCAGGTGGTAGGGATCCACCTTGCGGCTCTCGATCGAGTCGCGGCCGATCGTGTAGTAGTCGAACACGATCGTCTTGCGGCGGAAGATCGCGGTCTCGATCTTCGACAGCCGCTGGGAGAGCTCACGCCCACCGCCGCCGGGCTTCACGGCCAGGGTAACCGAGTTCTCCTCGGGCGCCTCGAGCGGATTGGGCTTGCCCCACGAGAGCTGCTGCAGTGCGAGCCGCAGCGGCTCGGCGTAGGCGAACTCGCCGTCGAGCAGGTGCAGCGCCATGCGCAGCGCGCCCAGCTCCTCGTCGGTGAACTCGATCGCCTTGAGGTAGAAGTTCTCGGGGGGCAGCGAGTAGTTCTCGGCCTCGTAGTAGCCCTCGGCCGGCTTGTCGACCTTGAGGTGGATGCCGAGCGACTCGAGCTCGGCCCGATCGGCGTAGAAGCGCCGCGCGAACGCCTCGTCGTTCATCTGCGAGTAGCCCTCGACGTCCTGCTTGATCTCGAGCGCGGTGACCGGCCGCCGCTCCGCCATCAGGAACGAGATCAGGCTGAGCTGACGGATGAGCTTCTCGGTGTCCTTGGCCATGTACTTGTGTTCGGTCCGGGGGCCTACGAGGATAAGCAGGAAGCCCCCAAAGCTCGCCGGTTCGGAGGTGGCGCCCCGCTATTTGCGAAGTTTGGTAGCGGCGCCGCGCCGCGCCCGGACCAAAAGTTCTGGTGCCGCAGGCCGATAACCGGGTGCGATATGGGCTTCGACAAGTTCAAGAACTTCTGGAACGTCGACATCAAGGATGGCGTTGAGGGCAAGGCCTTCGTGCAGTCGGCCAGCCATCCGCCCGACGATGCCACCTCCTACCAACGTGATGATGTGGCTCGACGTCTATGTGGAGGGGTGGGAGCCCTACCGCGTGGAGCACAACTGCGTCGTGAAGATCTCCAAGCACCCCCAGCCGGGCGAGACCCTGCCCGTCATCGTCGACCGTGAGAACAAGGAACGGATCGACATCCAGTGGGACCAGGTCAAGACGGTCGACGAGCTCTATGCGCGATGGCCAGCCCGGGTCAGATTCCCGGGGTGGGGAACATGGCGATGGGACAGCCCCAGGTGATCGACCTTCGCAACGCGGGCCTCAGCGGAGACCTCAACGAGCGGATTCAGCAGGCGATGCAGATAGCCCAGCAGACGATGCAGAAACAGGGCAATGCCGCCGCGCATGCACGCCGCCTGCGGCCAATACGACTCCGGATCCGACCGAGAACATGGTGACCAAGCGGCTCGCACAGCTCGAGCAGCTGGCCTCCCTGCGCGATTCCGGCGTGCTGACTGACGCCGAGTTCGAGGCGGAGAAGGTCAAGATCCTCAGCGGCGGCTGAGCGCGCTCCGCTACGCCGCTTCGCGCCCGTCGGCGCGCTCGCGGCGCCCGAAGTAGGCCGACGTCGACAGGCCGCGGTCGAAGTCCGACCAGCTGGCCCCCTCGGCCAGCGACTTCTCGATGCGGTCGAAGCTCCCGAGGTTGCCGCCCAGGTTGTCGATGAAGTGGACAAGCGTGGCCTCGCGGGTGCAGGGCACGACCGGGCTGCCGTGCTCGAGGCGCCCGTGGTGGCTCAGGATGATGTGCAGCAGAGCCGCGGCGTCGGCCGCAGGGAAGCCGTCGATGCGCTCGATCTCACGCCGCACGGCGTAATAGCCGAGGGGGATCTCGCCGAGCAGCTTGCCCGCGTCGGTCAGCTCGATCGCGCCGTTGGTCGAGCGGTACGCCTCGACCTTGCCGATGTCGTGGAGGAGAGCGCCGCTCACCGCGACGTCGCGGTCGAGCGCCGGGAAGGTGGCGGCCAGCGCGCTCACGCCCTGGGCCACCGAGAGGCAATGCTCGAGCAGGCCGTGGCGGTAGGCCTGGTGGTAGTACTTCGCCGCCGGAGCCTCGTGGTAGATCCTCCCGCTGTCGCAGGCCGGATCGACGAGCCGGCACAGCAGCTCGCGGAGGTGGGGCCGCTGGATCGTCTGCACCAGCGCGTGGAGGTCGGCCGCCATCTGCGCGTAGGGAATCGGGCGACCTCAGCGAGATCGGCCAGGTCGTACTCGCCCTTGACGGCGGCGCGCATGCGCTGGACGGTGATCGAGGCTCCGTAGCGGTCGTCGACCGCGAAGCGCCCGAGCACCCGCACCACGGAGCCGCTCCCGCACACCGGAGCCAGCTGCTCCACGTTGTCCCAGACGACGGCCTCGACCAGCCGCTCACGTCCCCCAGTTGAAGCTTGAGGAAGGGCTCACCGTTGCGCCGGTGACGCAGCGCATGCGACCGGACGACGAAGAACGAGTTGACCTCCTGGCCGTTGGCCAGGTCGCGCACGAAGCACTTCGTGGGCATCAGGGTCGGCTGCTCCATCGGGGTTGCCAAAGTAGACCGGTGTTCGGACGGGATAGCCTGCACAGCGGTGAAGTCGCCCCCCGCGCGAGTTTCTGACAGGGCGAGCTACGAGCGCGAGTAGAAGGACATCGCGAGCTTCCCGACGTCCTTAGTGGCCCCGGCGTTCTGCAGAGCCCCCAGCGGAGCGCCGATGAAGGGGATCCACCGTCCCGCGTAGCGCCGCGCGACGCGCTTGGCGAGGTACTTGGCCAGACGGATCTGCAGGCCCTCGGTGCTCCGTCCCTCGATGGCCTTCTCGACCATGGCCTGAGCCATCAGCTTGCCCATGCCGTCGAGAGCCGCGCGGGCCTCGGCCGGCGTCTCGTAGACACCCTGCAGCGCCAAGCAGCTCAGCCGGGCGCATCGGATGGTGAGGGTCGTATCCGTGGGCGGCGGCGATGTAGAAGATCATCCGGCTCTGGATCCACAGCAGGCGCGACCATGTCCGGCGCGGCCGTGAACACACCGCCTATGCCGAGTGCGCCACCTTCGATCCGCGCTATGCGCACATGCTTGCGGTAGGCGACCTTGAGCCAGCTCGCTCCGGTGTGTGCCCCGGGCCGGCTATCCCGCACCCACTCCGCAGCCTGTGGCCCGAAACGGTCGGCAGCGGAGAGAGCGATCAGCTCGGGCGCGCGCTCGGGCTGGGCCAGCACGCTGTCGCCAAAGCGACTTCGGGGGACGTGCCAGATGCTCTATATGTTCGGTTTCAGACGTTGTCACGGAGGTAGATGAAGAAGATGGCAGACACCAGCACCGCACCAGGACAGGGAATCCTCGGCGAGGAGCTCCGCGAGGAGCGCGAGCAGCTCGTTGAGCTGCTGCAGAAGGCCTACTGGATGGAGATCGAGACGGTGATGAGCTACATCGCCAACTCGATCAATCCGGACGGCGTTCGCGCCCAAGAGATCATCGAGTCGCTCGAGGAAGACATCATGGAGGAGCTTGGCCACGCGCGCCAGTTCGGCGCCCGCATCAAGGAGCTCTACGGCGTGGTCCCCGGCTCACTCGACTTCAGCGCCGAGCAGTCCTTCCTCCAGCCCCCCGACGAGCAGACGGACATCGTCCACGTGATCAAGGGCGTGATCGAGGCCGAGTCGGGCGCGATCGAGCACTACAACAAGGTCATCGAGTTCTGCGAGGGCACCGACCCGGTGACCCAGGACATGGTCATCGCCATCCTCCGCGACGAAGAGGGCCATCGCCGGCTGTTCGAGGGCTTCCTGCGCGAGTACAAGGCGGAGGGCAAGGCCTAGGGGCTACGGGTGGACCCGGAGCGCCGCGCGGGCACGCTTGACGAGCGTGGCCGGCGGCGCGCAGGCCGGGCAGTCGTGGACGATGACCAAGCCGTCATAACCCAGGGTCGCGACCGTGCGTGCACCCGGGCCAAACGAGGCTTTGAGTAGGTCGTCCTGGTGCCCGCCGAAGCTCGCTACGGGCCGCCCTGTGCTGAGGTCGGTCACTCGGGCGGTCCTGTTGCCCACCGTCAATACGAACGCGTCATTGCGGCTGAACTCCACCTCTTTGACTTGCTCGCTCACGGCGTAGCTCTCGACTGCTGAGCCGCCGTCGGATTCGTAGATTCGCACTCTGGTAATTCCGACTGTCGCGACGTACCGCCCCGACGGGGAGATCGCGTAGGGACCGAGTTGTTTCTTCGGGCGCGGCAGCGGTCCGGCAATCCGCTCGACGCCCTCGCGGGCGACATTCCAGACCCGCGCGCCGTCGCCCGGGTACATGGCGATGCGCTCGCCGGTTGAGTTGAAGACCGGACGACTGAAGAGGTCGCCGTCGCGAAAAGGCAGTTTGCCGATGGACGCCCCGGATTCCGCGTCGCTGACCGTGCTCCCCGCGTAGAGCCGCTGGCCGTTGCCGCTGAGAACAGGTGGATAGCCCTTTGCAGCGTGGGTGGTGACGATTTCCCCACGGGCGGAGTCGAGCACCGTGACCGTTCTCTCGTGTTGCGAGGTGACGAAGATCTGCGTGCCGTCTGCGCTGACGTCGAGATCGAGGTCCAGGAGGGCGTCGTAGAAGCCGTTACCACGCTTGTCGAACTCCGTCTGACGAGAGCTCCGCAGGTCCCGGGACCACAGCGCCACGCGCCCGCGATTGTCACACGTGACCGTGTGCGACCGCGCTTGGGCTGCACATCGAAAACGCCGTCTCCCCGGTGGTCGGATCACGTGCGCCGGTACTCGCCAGACGTCGGCAGCATCCCGGTAGCCGGCGGTAAGAATCCGGCGCCCATCGGGACTGAGCACCGCCGTGAGCGCGTTGTCCGATGGCCCCTCCGCGAGCTCGTCGAGCACGGCCACAGTGCCGTTGCGCCTGGTGGCCAAGCGAACGCTGTCGGAATCGGGGCGCACAACCAGGTTCGCCGCGCGGCTGGGGGGCGAGTCCCTGATCCCAGCGGGGGTGGTCGACCACTGAGCACGAGAGGCTCCCTGCCGTCGAGCGGCCAGCGCAGGATCTTGCCGTCGTTGGTACGAGCCCGAACGGTGTTGGCGTCGACGAATTTGGCCGACCAGATCGCGCTGCCCGGCACGCGAACGGTCGCCTCCCGTTGTGGACGCATCAACCCCTGCCGCAAGGCCCGAACAGCTTCCGGCGTTGGCGCCCTGGCGTGAGCCGCGAGGGCGGTCTTCAGCCCACTGCGCGTGTCGATGTCTAGCTGCGTGATCGCGTGTGCCGACAGCCTCCGCGACTCGGCCAGCCGCTCTTGGAGGTCCGCCCTTTCGCTCTCGTCTCGAGCACGGTCGCGCTGCACCAGCAGGAAGCCCCCCAGGGCAACGACGCCCAGGGCGGCCACGCCCACGCCCACGCGGCGGACGAGGGCGCGACGCCTGCTCGCGCCGATGTACTCGGCCTGCAGGTCGGTCGGCTGCTCGCGGTGTTCGGCGCGGGAGGCCAGCCATCGTCGCGCCGTGCCCAGGTCGTCGCCGCGCAGCAGAAGGCTGCCGTCGCGGTTCTGGCGATCCCATTCGACGGAGCGGGATACCAGGCGCGCGTGCGCCTCGAGCCACGCCAGGTCGGTTTCCAGCGCCCCGACCAGCTCTTCGAACGCCGCCTCGCCGTCATCCTGCGCGCGGGCCAGGATCCAGTTGGGGGCGTTGAGCTCGGGGAAGAGCTGCTCGGGCTCGACGTCGGTTCGGAGGATCGGGATGAGCCGCTTGTGGTGCTCGATCGCGTGGTGGATCTCCTGCCCGCAGATCTGCGACGCGGCGAGCGCCGGCGAGAGCACCACCACAACCGCCTTGGCGCTCTCGATGCCCTGCTCGACCCTGGCCATCCAGTCCGCGCTCTTAGGAATGTCGTCGAGGTCGACCCAGACGTCCTTGCCGCGCGCCTCGAGCGCACGCACCAGGCCGCGAACGAACTCGCCGTCCTGGCGCGAATAGGAGATGAATGCGTCCGGTCGCTCGGGTTGCGACGATGCGGAAGCGGCCGGCGTCACCGCGGCCGACGCTACGTCGCGGCCGAGGTCAGGTCAAGCGAGCGCTCAAGAGCGGCCCAAAAGCGCGACCATCGCGGATTGCACGGGCCGCGGCGGGAACGACATCACCACGTCGGCCCGGTAGCGCTTCAGGAATCGCGCCGCCCAGCGGGCCCCCTTCAGGCTTCGGGGAGCCCGCCGCGCATGAACAGTCCTTCGCGTGCCGCCGCGGCGCTCTCCTCGAGGAAGGGCTGGAGGCCGAGCGCGGGAATCGCGTGGCAGCGCAGGTGCGCTTCCTCGTCGCTCACGCTGGCGAGCGAGTGTTTGGTCGCCGGCCCTAACCACCATCTCTCCGTCGGCCGGGCCGATCACCCGCTTGGTGGAGCCGAGGCCGAAGCGGACCTGGCCCTCGACCACCGACCAGCGCTCTTCCTGGCGCGGGTGCAGGTGCTCGGGCAGCACCCCGCCGGGCTCGATCCAGCAGTCGACGATCACGTTCTCTCCGTCGGGCTCGAAGCGATAGCGAGCGCGGTGGACCGGGTCGTGGACGGTGGACATGCGAGGGCTCCTGTTCCGTTGTTACTCGCCGGTAACATAGCACGGTGGCCCGAATGCCGGCGACCGAGCGGCGCGACCTGATCGTCCGATCCGCGGGTCGCTTGTTCGCGGAGCGCGGGTACGCGGGGGCCCGCTTGGACGACATTGCGGCCGCGGCTAATGTGACCAAGCCGATCGTGTACCGGCACTTCCACTCCAAGAAGGCCCTCTACCTCGCCCTCCTGCAGAAGCATGAGGACGACCTGCCGACGTTCTTCGAAGGCGTGGGCCACCTCGCTCAACCCGACCGGCTGGCCCGGGCCATCCTCGAGCGCTGGCTCGACTACGTGCGCGAGAACCAGCACGCCTGGCTCATGCTCTTTCGCGACAACTCGGGCGATCAGGAGATCCAGGCCGTGCGCCTACGCGTGAGCGCGCGCGCCCGGGAGGTGCTGGCGGGCTTCATCGCCGAGCGCGCCGGGGGCGCCGTTCCCGGCGATCAGATACGTCCCACGGCCGAGCTGCTGGTGAGTGGCCTGGCGGGCCTCGCGCTGTGGTGGATCGACAACCCGGACGTCGAGAAGTCGGTGATGGTCGAGGTGGCCGCCCGCATGAGCGAGCCGGCGCTGGGCTAGGAGAGGAGCTCGCTCAGGAGGACGACGGTGCCGAACACCGCCGCGACCGCGGCGATCGCGCCCACCAGGCGCGGCGACGGGCCGCCGTGCACACCCGTCTCGTGGACCACGGCGTGGCCGCGGCCGCGCTCGATCAGCCACAGGTTCACCGGCACCGCGAACGCCCCCGCGATCACCAGCGCTACCGACAGGCTGCCCCAGAACAGCAGGTCACCCACTCCGGCCTCGATCGCACCGGGGATAGCGAGCATGATCGCGTTGTCGACGATCTCCATCACGGCGATCGAGACCGTGTCGGAGGCCAGCGCGATGGGCACGACCGCGGCCAGGGCAAAGCCGGCGCGGAACAGCGGCAGGCTGGTGAGCAAATAGCCGAAGAAGAAGGCCAGGGCCACGGCCAGCGCGACGGTGCCCCAGTCGGAGAATCCGAGCGCCGTGCCGATCACCATCCCTGCCACCTCGCCGATCGCGCAGCCCGTGAGGCAGTGGAGGGTGGCCGACAGGGCCACGCCCCAACTCGCGTCGGCATGGTGATGATGGTGCTCTGCGGAGGCTTCCATACTCCGTCGAGAGTATACCCCCAGAGGGTATATGCGTCGCTACCATCGCCTGGCTGTTCGGCGAGATAGCTCAGTTGGTAGAGCACACGACTGAAAATCGTGGTGTCCCCGGTTCGATTCCGGGTCTCGCCATCTGCCGGCTGCGGCGCATCGCCTGGCTGCGTCATCGGGCGCTCGCCTGCTCAGCAGGCTTCGCTTCCTCTTCCTTGCCAGGCTGGCGCCTCGCTCGGCAGATGACGAGACCTGCGGTCTCGCCGCTGCGTTCAGGCGAGCCCGCGGTGGGCCGGGCTCACCGATAACGCGGCCACGGCAAGTAAGAGAAACGTCGCTGCCAGGCCAAACGGGTGGCGGACACGCAGGTGGGCGCCAGCGGCGCAGATGAATAGAGGACGAGGCCGATCAGTGTTGACACGTGACCATTAGGTCACGTATTGTCTGGGACATGGACGCGGTCTTCAAGGCACTCGCCGACCCGACGCGCCGCGAACTGCTCGACGAGTTGTTCCGGCAGGACGGCCAGACGCTCACCGCGCTGGAGGCAGCGGCTGCCGATGACGCGATTCGGCGTCATGAAGCACCTGAGGGTTCTAGAGGACGCGGGTCTCGTGGTCACGCAGCGGCGCGGTCGCGAGAAGCACCACTTCCTCAACCCGGTCCCGATCCGGCTCGCCCACGACCGGTGGGTGAGCAAGTACGCCGAGCCCTGGGCGGCGACGCTCAGCGGCCTCAAGAACCAACTGGAGGACGACACCATGGACAACGTCGCAACCGTTTCGTTTGCCGAGGGGACGGCTCCCGTCAGCGGGATCGCCGTCTTCGAGATCTACATCAAGGCCACCCCCGAGCGCATCTGGGAGGCCATCACGGATCCGGAGCAGCGAGCGAGGTACAGCTTCGGCGTTCAGACCAACTCCGACTGGACGCCCGGCTCCGAGTACAAGGCGTCGGTCCCCGGCGCGTTCGACATCGCCGCCGGCGAGAACCTCGAGGTCGACCCTCCCCGCCTCCTCGTTCAGAGCTTCAACGCGCTGTGGAGCGACGAGATCAAGGATCGAGGGCCCTACCAGGGTCACATGGGAGATCGAGCAGGTCGCGGACTCGTGCCGGCTCACCGACACCCACGATCACCTGCCCGCGGGCGCGAACGCAGAGCTCTACGGCGGTTGGCCGATGATCTTGTCAGGCCTGAAGACCCTGCTCGAGACGGGCGAGGAGCTGACCACACCGGGCTCGCTGCGCTACTCCGGTACGGGCGACTAGCCGAAGCGGATCGACGGATGCCGGTGTTAACGCTGCGCCCATATCATCGCCACCATGGAACCCGTCGCCACCCCGGCGAGCACCACCCGAGCTCGCATCGTCGAGGCTGCCGTCGAGCTTCTCTCCGAGGGTGGCCGAAGGCTGTCTCAACTCGGGCGGTCAGCGCCGCGGCCGGCGTCCAGGCGCCGACCATCTGGGCGGCAAGACCGGGCTCCAGGCCACGGCCGACCCGGTCGACGACCTCCGAGCCGGTTGGGACCGTCACGTCGGCTTCGGCCTCGAGAACCCCGACCTGTTCTCGCTGATGTACAGCGGGCGCCGGCCGAGCGAGCCGCCGCCGGCCGCCGTAGAGGAGGGCCTGGAGATCCTCGGCGGGCACATCCACCGAATCGCGGAGGCCGGCCGGCTGCGCGTGTCCGAAGAGCGCGCGGTGAACCTCGTCCATGCCGCCGGCTCGGGAACGACGATGACCCTGATCATCATGCCGGCTCGCCAGCGCGACCCGGGCCTCTCGGAGCTCGCGCGGGAGGCGGTCATCGCCGCGATAGCCACCGATGCCGCCTCAACGCCCGAACCCGGCCCGGCCGGGGCTGCGGTCACCCTGCGCGCGCTGCTGCCGCAGATCACGGTTCTCAGCGCTCAGGAAGGCGGTCTCCTCGAAGAGTGGCTGGGGCGCATCAGCTCCGGCGGCAGCGCCTTCGGCCCGTCCGGGTAGAGCGCCGCAGCTGCTCGTCCGTCATCTCGAGCGTGTTCGCCGCCTCGGCGGGTGCGCCGACCACGAGCCAGAGTGTCTCCGTGTCGGTGTCGTTGAAGAGCTGGCGGACGGTCTCGGGCTCGACGACGAGCGACGAGAGCATGGGCATCGTCATCGATTCGCCTCCGATGCGGATTCGCCCGGTGCCCTCGATCACCACGTACAGCTCCGTCTGCTCAAAGTGGCGATGCTTGGTCGAGGCCTGTCCGGGCCGCAGGCGCCAGAAGCGCGCCCCGAGCGAATCGGTCTCGAGCTGCTTGGCCAGATCGGTGTTGAGCACGCCTTCTGATTCGATCGGCGCCAGTGGGCGTCGGCGGCGAGAAGCATGCGGTGGCCATCGGCGGGCACGCTATCTGCGGGCGGCCGACCGATGAGGCGCACCGGAGTCGACCACTTCGACCTGGTCGTCTCCTCTCTCGATGCCAGTCTGATCATCTACCGCGAGCTGCTCGCTCCGCTCGGCTACCCCGACGCCTCCGAGATCGTGGGGGAGCGAGGCGAGCGGGTCGTGTACCTGGGTGGGCCGGGCGTCGTGCCCTTCAGCCTTCGGGAGTCGCAATCCCCCGGGCGGGCACGACCGCTATCGCGTCGGCCTTCACCACGTGGCCTTCGAGGCGCCCTCGCGCGAGGTGGTCGACGAGCGGCTGCGGTGGGCGCGGGCCGCCGGGCTCGAGATCGAGAGCGAGCCGCGTGAGTACGACTACCGGCCCGGCTACTACGCCGGCTTCTTCTACGACCCGGACGGGCTCAAGCTCGAGATCGTGCACGTGCCGGACTGACTCACGGCAGCCGGTGCCGCGAGAAGAACTCCAGGAAGTGCGGAGCGGCCTCGAAGCCCTCCGGGTTGTTGCGCCCGTTGGGGTACTTGTGCTCCAGCCCGGCCAGTACTGAGAAGCTGAAGCTCGACCCGGCTTCGCGGCCCGGGGCCGTCTCGCTCCAGCGGAACGAGGTCGAGGCCGGGCTTCGTCTCAGGTCGAAGGGCAGCGGTGTGAGCCCCAGGCTCTCCAGGTGCGGCGCGACGAACGGCTCGCCGAGCAGCCGCAGCAGCGGCTCGGGCTCGAGTGGAAGCGGGGATCCGCCCAGGCCGAGCCTCGCCTGTACGCGGTCGTCGAGGGTCCCGATGATCGCGGCCACCGGAATCGGCCGCACCGGCTGATGGGCCTCGAAGAGCCCGCCCGCCGCGTACCCGACCGCGGCCAGGCGGTCAGACAGCTCCACGGCCAGGCGCGCGGTGTACTCCGCGCCGTTGGAGAAGCCGGAGGCGTAGATGCGCCTGCGGTTGATCTCCAGCCCGTCCTCGACGTCCTCGAGGATCGCGCGGGTGAAGGCCACGTCGTCCGCGGGCCAGGGCGCATCTTCGGGATACCCGGGCGGCTTGTCGCTCAGATCGACGTTCTCCGCCAGGTCGAAGCTGTTCCACTTCGTCTTCTTGAACGGCGAGCCGTCGAGCACGCGGTAGCGGAGGCCGGTGGGGAACACCGCGATCAGGTCGTGGCGCTCGGCCTGCTCGCGCCACCCCGAGATCCTCAGGAACTGCCCTCCGTCGCCCCCGGTGCCGTGATGCATCAGGACGAGCGGGCGCCTGCGATCAGGATCGTGTCTCGGGCCGCGCGGCACGTACACGATGTACTGGCGCGGGTGCCCGTCAATCGCGACGGTGCGGCAGTTGACCCCCTGGACGTATGTGCTGCCCGCCTCTGCCTGCGAATCGCAGGTCACGTCCCCCGCCGCCCCCGCGGGGACGATCAGTCCGGCGGCCGCCGCGCACAGCAGGCCCGCCCAGAGCCGCGCGCTTCTCAGCACTTGCCTGCGCTGCGGTACATGTCGGTGATGGCGGCGAACCCGGTCACGGGCAGCAGCGGGCCGTCCACGCGCAGCACGGCGCGGCGATCGTTGCTGAGCGACGTCCGTTCTGCGGTCATGCCCCAGCCGGCGCAGAAGCGCTCGACCTCGGCCACACATTTCTCGGCCACGGTCACGAAGGCCGCGGCACGGCGTTCGGCCGGCCCCGGAGCGTGATGATCGGCGTGGTGTTCGAGCCAGCCCAGCAGCATCGCGTCGAGCTGCTCGGAGAGGGTCAGCGGTTGGAGGGTCTCGGTGTCAGTGGTTTGGGTGTTTGCAACGTCCACATCACCTGGGACGCCTCGGCGCGGGAGATATTCCGAAACGTCAGCGCCGGGCCAGCGTCGCGGCCAGCTCGGTACGCGACCGCACGCCGAGCTTTCGGTAGACCGCGGAGAGGTGGTACTCCACCGTCCGGTCGCTCAGGAACAGCGCGGCGGCCACCTGCTTGTTGGAGCGACCCTCGGCCACGAGATCGGCGATCTCGCGCTCGCGCGGGCTCAGCTCGCCGTCGCCCCCGCCAGTGATACGGCGCGAGCGGGCGGGCAGGTCCTCGCCGAGGGCGCGAAGCTGCAGCGCCGCTTCGTCGCGCATGCGGAAGCCGCACCCCTCGGCCGCGTCCGCCGCGGCCCGCTTGAGCGCCTCCATCGCCTCCTCGCGGCGGCCCACCGAGGCGAGCGCGCGTCCCGCGAGCAGGCGCGCATCAACGGTGTCGCGCGGGGCGCCGGCACCCGTTCCGGCGGCGACCGCGCCGAGGGCGAGCTTCACCGCCGCGTCCGCCTCGCCGCGCGCGAGCATCACCTCTCCGCGCGCGCAGGCACCGCGGACCGCCCCGGCCGGGAGCCGCAGCGCGGCGGCCTGGCGGGTCGCGCGTTCGGCCCACACGGCAGCATCATCGATCTGGCCGAGGGCGATCCCGGCCCGAGTGAGCACCAGCAGCAGCCACGTGGACCAGGTGGGGTTGGCGTCCTCGATGCGCGGACCGGCCACCCTCTGCATCTCGAAGATGCAGCGCTCGGGGTCCTCGTCGACGCTGATCGCCGCCACGGTGCAGCTGCCCGTGCGCGTCAGGTCGCTCGGCTCGAGGTGGGGCACCAGCTCGCTGAACTCGGCGGCCGCCCGAGCTGCCTCCCGCGTCTCGCCGCGCAGGTGGCGCACCAGCGCCAGCTCCCACAGCGCGTACTGGAGCAGGTGGGGGACCCCCTGCAGCCGCGCGCCCTCCTCGGCGCTCTCGCCCTCACGCGCCGCGGCGCCCAGGTCGAGCAGGTTCACGGCGGCCATGGCCTGGACGATCACGAGCGGCACGATCGCGTGCCCCTGGCCGGTGCGCCGCGCGATGTCGGCGCCGCGGGCCGCCGTGGCCGCCGCGTCGGCGAAACGCTCGGCGTGCAGCTGCATCACGCCCAGGTCGCGCGCGCAGCCCAGCCGCGCGCCCAGCGCGTGGTCGTCGACGCCGGCGAACAGCCCGGCGGCGCGGTCGAGTGACGAGTAGGCGGCGTCGGCGTCGCCCTCCCACAGCGCTCCCAGGGCGCCCAGTCCGCCCGCGCTGGCGCAGACCACCGGATCGTGATCCGCCTCGCGCTCGGCTCGGCTCGCCCACTCGCGCATGTCGGCGGCGTGACCGCGCCAGAAGGCAGCTACCGCCATCTCGAGCGCCAGGCCTGCGCGGGCCTCGTCGGGCGCGTTCTCGAGCGCCCCGAGCAAACGGCGGCGGGCCTCGGCATGACGACCCAGGACGCCCTCGATCGCGGCACAGGCCGCCTCCAGCGCCAGCCGCTGAGGCGTGGGCTCGGGCGGGAGGAGATCGATCACCTCGGCCAGCGCATTGCGGCTCTCCTCGAGTCTTCCGGCGCTGGCGAGCGCGAGCGCCATTGGCGCCAGCAGCGCCGCGCTGCGCTCCGTGTCGTCGCCGGGCAGCAGTCGGTGCGCCGCGGCGAACCAGCGCGCGGCGGTGGCGGGCGAGGTGTCGCTGGCCGCGGCCCCGGCCTCGGCCAGCAGGGCGATCGACGTGTCGTCGCCGGGGCGCGCGTACTGCTCCACGTGGTAGGCCCGCAGCGAGGCGGTGGCACCCCGGGCCTCGAGCGCGGCCGCGGCTCGCTCGTGGGCGCCGAGGCGCCACGCAGGTGGGGTCGTGTCGTAGACCGCCCGGCGAACCAGCGGGTGGCGGAAGCGAAACGCCCGCCCGTCGCCGGTGGGGTGCACGAGGTCGGCCGCCACCAGCTCGTCGAGCGCCGTCAGGGCGCCGGCGAGCTCAAGGTCCGCGGCGGCGCCGGCCAGCTCGGGGTCGAACGGGTCGCCGCACACCGCGGCTCCTTCGACCAGCGTGCGCGGCACGGGCTCCAGCGCATCCACCTCCAGGCGCACCCCGGAAACCAGGGTCGCCGGCAGGCCGGCCGCCGGTTGCCGGGCGGCGCGGGCCAGCTCTCCCAGGAACAACGGATTGCCGGCCGCCTCGGCGGCCACCCGCTCGCGCAGCCCAGGATCGGGCAGCTCGGCCAGCAGCGCGAGGGCGGCCTGGTGCTCGAGCGGGCTCAGCGACAGGTGGGTCAGCCCCGGGCCATGGCGAGCCGCCTCGAGGAGCCGGGGCGCCGGTTCGACGGGGCGTAGCGCGAAGGCCAGCAGATGCGCTCCCCGTGGGGGCCGCCGCAGAAGGTGGAGCACCAGCTCGACCGAAGCGTCGTCGGCCCAGTGCAGGTCGTCGAGCATCAGCACCACCGGCTGCTCGCGCCCGAGCAGCTCCAGCAGGCTGCGCAGGGCGCGGTGGTAGCGGAAGCGCTCGGCGGCGCCGGCCTCGCTGCGGGCCTCCGAGCCCGAGTGGGCGGCCGCGGCGGGCAGCACCGCGCCGAGGTCGGTTCCGAGCGCCGCCACCCGGCGTGGATGCATGGTCGCCACGTGGTCGTCGAGAGCGTCGACCACCACGCCGAACGGCACGTCGCGCTCGTGCTCGGCGGCTCGCGATGCCAGTACCAGCATGCCCTGATCGCGGGCCGAGTCGCGAACGGAAGCCAGCAATGCGCTCTTGCCGATGCCGGCCTCGCCGAAGACCCCCAGCGCACCGCTCGACCCCTGTCGGACGTCCGCCACGGCCTGCGTGGCGGCGACGAGCTCCTTCTCGCGCCCGACCAGCTTCACGCCTCGCAGTCTAGAGGGCACCCCGTGGTCGATCCAGGGGTTTCCCGGGTTGGCCGGGGGTCGCTGTCTGATCGAACGTTCTTCGTGTTCCCAAGACACGGAGTCAGCCAGTGACGATCGCCCCCGAAGTTCGCGAAGCATCAGCCCCGCCAGTTGCCCCGCCCGGCCCCCCGCGCGCCCCCCGGCAGCTCGAGCCCCAGGCGGCCGCCGACCACCTCACTCGCCTTTATCGCCTGGCCGTCGGCATGTGCGGATCGCGCGTGCTCGCCGAAGACCTGGTCCAGGAGACCTACGTCCGGGTGCTGGCGCGCCCGCGCCTGGTGCACGGCGACGAGTTCTCCTATCTCGCTCGCGCCCTGCGCAACGTGTTCATCAACCACGTGCGGGCCGAGAAGCGGCGCGGCCAGGTGCCGGCGCCGGAGGAGCTCGACCCGCCGGACCCCCGCCCGACCGCCGACCCGCCCACCGTCGCTCTGAACAGGGCGCTCTACCGGACCATCGCCGAGCTGCCCGAGGACCAGCGCAACGTGGTGGCGGCAGTCGATCTCGCCGGCATGACGTACGCCGAGACGGCGTCGCTGCTGGGCATGCCGGCGGGGACGGTGATGAGCCGCCTCTACCGCGCGCGGGAGCGCGTCGGCGCTGGCGCTGGAGCTCTGAGCTCCGACCCCGCGCGTGAACCAGCCGTAGAGGCCGAGGGCCGCCATGGCGGCCAGGAACCCCAGATAGGCCACGGCGCCCAGCGTGCTCCATTCCGGCGTGCTCGCGTAGCGCGCCACGGCCACCAGCTGCAGAGAGCGCCGAACGCCGCATAGCTGAGCATCGCTATGTCGACCCGCTCGCGGGCATTCTCGATCGCCACGTGGGCGGCGATGACCCCGGTGCCAAGCAGCCACGCTCCGACGGCGCGGCCGGTGAGCGGGGTGAGCGGCCAGGGCCACAGCGACGCGGCGTCCACCGGAGCCGCGTACAGCGCCGCTCCCAGCGCAATCAGGATCACGGCCTGCGCCACCAGGGCCCAGCGCGTCCAACCGGGCAGGGCCGAGCGCCGCGGCACGTCGCGGCCCGGCGCGCGCAGCTGGAGGAACAGGATCGTGCCCATCGCGATCGGGAAGCAGGCGTACACCACGAGCCACGCGATGCCGAACAGGCTGTCGGTGTGGAACAGGTCGATGTGTACGAGGCTCAGGATCAGCGTGATCGTGGTGAAGAACAGCACCGTGGGCATGGCCAGCCGCGCGCCCGACCATGTGGGTCGCCGCGCCGATCCCAGCTCGAGGATCGCCGAGGACCAATAGCCCGCTCCGAGGAAAGCCGCGGTGAGCGGGACGTCGATGGTCCAGGCGAAGAAGTCCTCGGTCTGGCCGCTCAGCACGAACAGCTGAAAGCCCGCGATGAGCACGAAGACGCCGGCCACGTAGAGCATCCGGCGCATGGCCGGCGTCGTCTGGCCGATGTCCGGCGCGGTCGCGGTAGCCGGCGCGCTCACGGAAACCGGTGCCGGGGGAAGTTCCCCGCCCGCCGGCGCTCCTCCTCGATCCGGGTGCGCAGCCTCGGCGGAAGCTGTGGGGCCAGCTCACGCATCACGGCCACGGCCTGACGTTGGCGCTCGAATGAGACCGACGAGACCGGGCCGTTCGGCCACCAAGGCGGCGGCCGCCTTTCTGCGCCGGCCGCGCAGGGTGTCGTCCGCGAGCGCGGTGATCGTCTGGTCGAGGGACATGGACCTGTAGAGAGACTTTCGCATTGTGTGCTCCTCCTCACAGTGAAGACCGCGATCCGGGGGGCCTATTCCACCGCAAGGCTTGTTCCTATGCGCCAACGCGGTGTCGAGGTGCCACCGCGCGGGTACGCCCGCATGCATGGCCATTGCCTCCGGCAGCTACACCCACGATCGTCGTCGGATCCTGCTTCCGTGGTCATTGGCTTCTATACCCGCCGCGGAAGCGGCATCGACGAGCATCCGAGCGACGGGGGCCAGGGTGCGCCAGGTGCCGAAGGCCGCAGCGAGGTATCCGGCAAGGACCGGCGAAGGTCGGCCTTCGACACCCACGGGACGCGATGAGGATTCGTCGGCCACGGCAAACGACGATTTATGAGAGGGCTCCATCTGACCAGACGACCGAAGACAGACCGGTGGGCGAGTTGATCCAGGAGGCGTCTCAGCAGACCGCCTTGCTGGTGCGCCAGGAGCTGGCGCTGGCCCAGCTGGAGATGAAGGAGAAGGGCAAGCGCGCCGGCATGGGCGCGGGGCTCTTCGGTGGCGCCGGAGCCGTGGCGTTCTACGGCGGCGGCGTACTGATCGCCGCGATCGTGCTCGTGCTGGCCACCGCGCTCGAGCCCTGGATCGCCGCGCTCATCGTGGCCGTGGTCGCTGTTCGCGGTCGCCGGAGTGCTCGCGCTGACCGGGAAGAAGCAGGTCGATCAGGCCACCCCCGCGGCGCCCGAGCAGGCGATCGCGAGCACCAAGAGAGACGTCGACGAGGTCAAGAGAAGGGCAGGCAGCTGATGAGTGCACAGGACAAGGAGCCCGACGTTCCCGGGGCGAGCCCGACACGCCCGCGGCTGTAGCGCCGGGCGAGGGCGGCCGAGATCCCGAGGACCAGGAGGCGCTTCGGGCGCAGATCGAGCAGACGCGCGCCGGAGCTCGGCGAGACCGTCGAGGCGCTCAGCGCCAAGGCCGACGTGAAGGCGCAGGCCAAGGAGAAGGTCGACGAGGGCAAGGCCAAGCTGCGCGACCAGCAGGCACAGGCCAAGGCCAAGGCCCAAGAGGTCAGCGCGCAGGCCAAGAGCAACCCGGCCCCCTTCGCGGCGGCCGCGGCCGGGCGTGGTCGCCCTGGCTTCTGATCGTTCGGCGGCTGAGGAAAGAGGCGCTAGCCGTGAAGGCCCTCTACACGCCCTTCGGGATCCTCTTCGGCGTGATCGGCGGCCTCATCGGCGGCCAGATCTTCAAGCAGGTGTGGAAGCTCGTGTCCGACGAGGAGGACGCGCCCGGCGCCCGCCAGAGCGAGTACGGCTGGAAGGAGGTGCTGCCGGCGGCCGCGCTCCAGGGCGCGATCTTCGCGCGTGGTCAAGGCCACGCTGGACCGCGAGGGCGCGCAGGCCTTCGAGAAGGTGACCGGCGTCTGGCCGGGCGACTGACAACAGACGGAGGAACCAATGCCACTCGAACACGAAGACGAGCGCGAGACGGTCGCCGCCAAGCGCGAGGACCGGGGAGCCGACAACGGGCGCGCGCCCGACAGCCCCACCGACCTCGGAGGCACCGGGCTGATGGCCACGCTCAAGCGCACCTTCAAGGAGTTCTCGGCCGACAACATCACCGACTGGGCGGCGGCGCTCACCTACTACGGCGTGCTGGCGATGTTCCCGGCGCTGATCGCGCTCGTGTCGATCGTCGGGCTGCTCGGCTCGTCGGCCACCGACACGCTGCTGGAGAACGTCGGCAGCCTGGCCCCCGGTCCGGCCAAGGAGATCCTCACCAGCACCATCGAGAACCTGGCGGGCAACCAGGGCGCGGCGGGCATCGCGTTCATCATCGGCCTCGCGCTGGCGCTGAACTCGGCCTCGAGCTACATCTCGGCCTTCACGCCGCGCGTCCAACTCGATCTACGACGTCGAGGAGGGGCGGCCGATCTGGAAGCTCAAGCCGCAGCAGATCGGCATCGCGCTGGTGCTGATCCTGCATGCTCGTGCTCGATCGCCGTGGCCGTGACGGTCTCCGGCCCGCTGGCCGAGGAGGTCGGCAAGGTCGTCGGGCGTCGGCGACACGGCGGTCGACGATCTGGGACTTCGCCAAGATCCCGCTGATCCTGCTGCTGGTGTCGTTCATGATCGCCTTCCTCTACTGGTCGGCGCCGAACGTCAAGCAGCCGGGCTTCAAGTTCATCAGCCCGGGCGGCGTGGTGGCGCTGGTGATCTGGATCATCGCCTCGCTGCTGTTCGCCTTCTACGTGGCCAACTTCGCCTCCTACAACAAGACCTACGGGTCGCTGGGCGGCGTGATCGTCTTCCTGGTGTGGCTGTGGATCACCAACATCGCGATCCTGTTCGGCGCCGAGTTCAACGCCGAGCTGCAGCGCAGCCAGCAGCGCGAGGCCGGCGAGGCGGCTCCGCTGGACGAGCCGTTCCTGGAGCCGCGCGACACCAGCAAGCTGGAGAAGAAGGCGGAGAAGTAGCGGAGAGAGGTCAGGGCGCGAACACGAGGATCTCGGCCGAGAGGTCGGGGTGCTGGTGTGAGGCGGACATGAAGGCCACGACCTTGCGGCCGGTGAGGTCCTCGACCTTCTCCGTCATCTGATCAGCGAGAGCCTGCTGGATGGCTCTGCGCGAGTCCTGCACGAGGCTGCCGCGTCCTGCCTCGAACAGGGTTTGCTCGGCCACGGTGTAGCCCCCGCTGAGCAGAATCACGAGGGTGTCGCTGCCCGCCCAGTAGGTCTTGCAGTGGTCCGGGCCCTTGCCGGTGGCCTCGCGATAGATGGTCACCATCGCCGCGCACACGGCTACGAGCAGCTCGACCGCCCTGCGGCCTCTCGTGCGGATCGCTCGCCATCCCGTTTATCTGACAGCACCGACGGGCCTGGGGTTACGCCTCGGGCGGCCCTTCACTCTGTGCGCCAACCGGGCGTCAGAGCACCTGGCGGGGGTACCGGACAGACAGGTCGCTCCTCTGATTTGGAGGGCGACCGGCGCCGCATCGAAGGGGGCGCCTGGGGCCGGACGGCTGCCGGGTGGTCGGACTTCTGTCGCCTTAGGTCGATCCCCGACGAGAGGGTCCACGGCGTGCACTACGCCTTTGAGAGCTACGCCCCACTGTCCGCTCTGGCGAACGGCAGCTTCATATTCGTGGCCGTTGTCGTGGTCATCTTCTTCGCGGTCGCCTTCGGCTTCTACACCCGTCGTGGCAGCGGGATCGACGAGCACCCCAGTGACGGGCTCGATCGGGCGCCGGGCGCGCAGGGCCGCAGCGAGGTGTCGGGCAAGGACCAGGGCGAGAGCTCGGCTCTCGACACACACGGGACGCGCTGAGCGTCCCGCTCGACGAACGACAAGAAAGAACCAACGCCGGTAGCAGCACCACATCAACGAACGAGACACAGGAGCAGAGATGACCCACACCGAGGCAGCAGTGGCCGACTGGCGCGGTCGCAACGCGGTCGATGCCGACGGCGACAAGATCGGCACGATCGACGAGATCTACATGGACTACGAATCAAGCAAGCCGGAGTGGCTTGCGGTGACCACGGGGATGTTCGGCTCGAAGGTGAGCTTCATCCCGATCGCCGAGGCCAGTGAGACCGGCGATGAGGTTCGGGTGCCTTACGACAAGGAGCAGGTGAAGGACGCCCCGACGGCGGAGGCAGACGGCGAGCTCTCTCAGGACGAGGAGTCCGCGCTCTACAGCCACTACGGGCTCAGTTACTCGGGCGCCGGCGACAGCGACGCGGTCGGCCGCGACACCAGCGGCCCCACCACCGACGACGCCATGACCCGCTCCGAAGAGGAGCTGCGCGTGGGCACCACCAGCCGCGAGTCGGGCCGGGCCCGTCTGCGCAAGTACGTGACCACCGAGCAGGTCGAGGAGACCGTGCCGGTCAAGCGCGAGCAGGTCACGCTGGAGCGCGAGCCGATCACCGACGCCAACGCGGGCGATGCCACAGAGGGCCCGGAGATCTCCGAGGAGGAGCACGAGGTGACCCTCCACGAGGAGGAGGTCGTGACCGAGAAGCGCACCGTGCCCAAGGAGCGCGTACGTCTCGGCAAGGAGACGGTGACCGATGAGCAGACCGTCTCGGAGGAGATCCGCAAGGAGCAGATCGAGACCGACGGCGCAGACGACCAACTCGAGGGCGAGCGCCGCTAGGCGCTCAGCTCTCTGGATAGAGGAGGCAACGATGGAGATTCCCAAGGATCAGATCCTCGAGCTGCTGCGCAGCCGTGGAGACAATGACAAGGCCGACCAGGCCGACAAGGAGCTACCCGACAAGGTCGACACCGAGCGCGACTCGGGGCTGCTGTCGAAGTTCGGCATCGACCCCTCGGAGCTGATGGGCAAGCTCGGCGGGAAGATTCCGGGGCTCTAGTCCCGGAGTGGGCGCTCGTGGAGACCGGGTTCTTCGGAACCCGGTCTCTCTTCGTCCCCTCGCGTCGGCTGGTCCGGTGACATGATTCGCTCCGAAGAAGAGCTGCGGCTCAGCACGGTCTGGCGCCCGCGGACCAGAGTCCGGGTGCGCAAGTACGTCGTGACCGAGATGGTCACCAAGACTGTTCCGGTCCGCCGTGAGGAGTTGCGCATCGAGTACGAGCCGATCCCGCCGGACGACGCGGTCCCCTCGGCGGACGAGCCCCGGTCAGCCGAGGGGCCCATTGAGATGACCCTCTACGAGGAGCAGCTGGTGATCGAGAAGCGCGTGGTGCCCAGAGAGCGGGTGAGCGTGCGCACGGAGACGATCACCGAGCACCAGGTGATCAGCGACGAGGTGCGCAGGGAACAAATCGACCTCGACCGAGCAGGCGCGACGCGAAGAGCGAAGGAAGCGGGGCCCGCACCTCTCGACGCAGGCCCCGCGATCCCGGTACTTGACCCCTAGGGGTTGCGCATCTGGACGACCGGGCCCTCGGTGAATCCGGCGAGCTCGGTGGGTGAGCCGTTCGGGTTCTCGTGGGTCACGATCACCGCGAGCTTGTAGACGCCAGAGCTCGCGGCGTTTTCGGCATCGAGCGTGCCCGCGGGCACGTCCACGTTGGCCTCGTACCCGCGCGCGGCCGGCGGGCCGGCGAGGGGCGTGAAGTTGGCGACGTTGATTCGCCTTATCTGGCCCAGCTGCTGTTCCTGGCCCGGGCCGATCGACTCGGCGTAGGCCCGGACGAGCCAGCGCCCGCCGAGCACTGCGGCTCCGGGCTCCTCGACCGACCACCGCACCCGAAGGGTGAACGTGTCGCCGGTGTCGATGATGGTCTCCGGGGCTCCACCCGGATCGAGCACCGTTACGTCTGGCCCCGCACCTGCGAGGGGGGTGAACTCCAAGGGCATTACTGCTCCTTTCGCCGACGTTTTCCTGCCGGTGCTTACGACGTCAGGAGCAGCCGATTATTCCCGGTCGAGCTGCGGTGCCTCCAGCGACATCCATGGCCCGGCGTGGGCGCCCGTCTCCAGCTGATCGGGCGTCCAGCGGTGGTCGTTCTCGGGCAGGAAGCGCTCGAAGGTCTCGGCCACGTCGCCGTCGCCCACCCGGTGCAGGAGGGCCACCAGCCGCCTAGTTCTCAGCTCCTCGTCCTCGGAGAGCTGCTTGCCCGCCCACAACATCGTTCCCGTGGTCATGACCTCACCGTACAGCGGGCGTCTCGCCGGCGATCGCGGGCTCGGCCGTCCCGTCGACCGGCAGGGGGTCGCCGGGCTCGTTCAGGCCGAAGCCCTTGCGGGTCATCTCGCCCCAGTGGTGGCTGCGGCCCATCGTGTACCAGGCGCGCACGCGGACGAGCGACAGGAGCTGGCGGTAACCGAAGTTCTCGACCACCGAGCAGAGGACGAGCCGTCCGAGATCGCGCCAGCTGGGATACCGGCGGAAGGCTCGCTCCTCCATGAGGATCGCCAGGAAGGTGAGCACCAGCCCGTAGCTCAGGGACAGGACGATGAATGCGAGCGCGAAGGGAACCGACAGCAGGCCGAGACTCAGTGCCAGCACGAACATCACATAGCCCACGCACTCGATGGTCGGGCCGAGCAGCTCGAAGAACAGGTAGTAGGGCATCGCAGCCATCCCGATGCGCCCATACCGCGGCCGCCCGATCATGTCCCTGTGGCGCACCATCATCCCGATCAGCCCGCGCTGCCACCGATCCCGCTGCCGGATCAGCGCGCCCAGGTCCTCGGGACACTCGGTCCAGCAGATCGGATCGGGAAAGAACGTGATCCGGCACTGCTCCGAGCGCTTGCGATGATGGCGGTGGAGACGCAGGATCAGCTCCGCGTCCTCGCCGACCTGTTTCGGGTCGTACCCACCGACCTCGACCACGACGTCACGGCGAAAGAGCCCGAAGGCGCCGGAGACGATCAGCAGCATCCCTGTCTTCGACCAGCCGATCCGCCCGCCGAGGAACGCGCGCAGGTACTCGAGGATCTGGAGGTTGGCGAGCAGGTTCGTGGGCGTTCGGACCTGATCCAGGCGGCCGTCGACGAACGTCGAGCCGTTGACGATCCGCACGATGCCCCCGACAGCCACGGTTTCCGGCGAAGCCTGGAACTCCCAGACGAGGCGCGACAGCGCGCCGGCATCGAGCATCGTGTCGGCGTCGACGGCGCAGAACAGAGGGTAGGTCGCGTACTTGATGCCGACGTTCAGAGAGTCGGCCTTGCCCCCGTTGTCCTTGTCGATTACGACGATCCGCGGATCGGTGGGGCACGAGTAGACGGCTCGGATCCTTTCTGTCGGGATCCTGGAGCGCGGAACGCGATCCACCTGCACCAGGTCGAAAGCCTCGATGAGCGTGTCGAGCGTGGAGTCGGTCGAGCCGTCGTTGATCGTCACGACCTCCAGTTCCAGGAACTGCGAGCGGATCAGCGCATTCACCGAGGCCACGATCGTCGGGGCCTCGTTGTAGGCCGGCACGAGGATCGAGACCGGCATGCTCATCTCCGACCGCCCGACCGCGTCGTAGTCCCGCATCGGCCGGCGATTGACGTAGTCCTCGATCGCCCGCCAGCCGAACGCGGCCAGCGCGGTGTAGGTGAGTTGAAGCACGACGAAGTAGCCGAGCACGAAGATGTTGAAGCCAAAGATGAGCTGCTCGAGCACGTCGATCATGCGGCGTTCCCCTCGGCGGCCGCCAGGAGCGCGAGCTGCTCGCTGGCCCGGTCGCGGGCGTAGGGGTCCTCGTGGTGAGTGGCGCGCCGAAGGGCCTCGACGCCGGGAGGGCCCAGCTCGCGCAGCGCTCGTGCCGAGTTCCCGCGGACCCACCATGCGCTGTCTGACAGGCAGCGCACCAGCGGTCCGGTCGCTTCGACCGCCCTCAGCGCCCCCAGCGACTTGGCGGCCTGAGCCCGCACGGGCCAGCAGGCGGACTCGAGCTTCCCGATCAGCGCCGGCACACCGGCCCGGCCTCCCGCCCGCCCGAGCGCTCGAGCGGCGGACACCTGTACCTCCTCGGCCTCCGCGCCGAGCAGGACGATCAGGTCCGCCTCGGCCCTCGGATCGCCGGCCACGCCGAGTGCCCGCGCCAGGCTCGCCTCGAGCGCGGCTTGCCGGCCCCGCGGCCGGACTCCGGCGAGAAAGTCCGGGACGGGGGGAGGTCCGCTTTGGAGGGTGCGGAGCATCGTCTCGACCGCCCACGGCGCGCCGAGCCTCTCGATGATGCGTTCGGGAGGAAGCGCTCTTGTGACCAGCCCCAGGAGGAGGGTCTCGGCGGCCGCTTCGGTGCCAATCCGGGCGAGGCCCGAACAGGCGACGAGCTGCACGTCGGGATCTGGGTCTCCAAGCAGGGGCGCGATGTGATCGACGACCGTCGGAACGCCAGTTCGCGTCAACAGCAGGGCGGCCCGCGCCCGGATGACGGGATTGCGCGCCGTGAGCTCCTCCACCAGGATCGGGAACAGGCCGGACTCCTGGGCGGCTTCCCGGATCTCCGCCAGTCGCGAACCGGACAGGGATGGATGTGCGGCATCGATCGCGCCGGCCAGATCGACCTGTGCGTCGACCCCGCGCGCCTCGCGGTTGATCTCGACCATCTCCGCGTGATCGCCATTGCGAAGCGTGGTCTCGTAGCGCTCGCGCCGAGTCATCGAGCGCTGCTCTCTTCGGTCACGGCGCAGCTTGCGCCCCACCACCAGGGCACACAGCGAAAGCCACAGAAGCAGCGTGAATCCAGCGAGGACCATCAGACCTGTGAGCGAGGACATTCAGCCTTGATATCGGCGCGCCGCCGCCGGAATTAAGAGGCCAGTACCGGGGGACGCGGCTCAAGTCTCGCCACTGGGGGCCGATCAAAGGGGACGCCCCGCCATCGATACCGAAGGAATCGCATGCCCCGTAGGAACCTCATGGTCACCATCGTTGCGGTGACCGCCATGACCGTTGCCCTGGCCCCACCGGCCATGGCCTCGGCACCCGACACCCAGACACCTACGGTGGCCTCGAAGGCCAAGGCCGGCAAGAAGCCAGCCGTCAAACGCGTGGGGGGCAAGGTGAGGCGCGCCTGGCCGGCCCCGGGCGCCAAGGGGCGTCCGAAGACACCGCTCACACGCTGGCTTGCGCGCCAGGTCGGCCCGCAGCGGGTGGTTCCCTGCAAGAAGCGGCCGAAGAGGGCGCGCAGGAACTGTGGCGCGTCGGCGAGCAGCCAGGCGGCAACGGTGGCCAGTGCGGCCGCGGCGGCCGGACGGCCCACCGAGCAGGTCCGGGTCGGCAGGGAGACCGGCAGAGCCAGGCTCCAGCTCATCCGCTCGTTCGACATTCCCGTGGACGATCCGTCCTACGCACGCCTGCTCAACTGGTCGTGGACCTACGACTCGGCGCTCGCCGCGACGGCGTTCTCCGCTGCGGGCCTCGACGCGCAGGCCGCCCGCCTGCTGGACCAGCTCGCAGCGCTCCAGCACAAGAACGGCGCGATCGAGTTCGCGTTCGACGTCCGGAGCGGCGAGAGCAGTAAGCAGATCCGCTCGGGGTCGATCGCGTTCGCCGGGATCGGCTTCGCCGACTACGACCAGATCTTCCAGGACAAGCGCTATCTCGACAACGCTCGCCTCGCCGCCAGGTACCTGCTGTCGCTTCGCAACGACCAGGGGCTGGTGCGAGGAGGCCCGGATGTCAAGTGGGTCTCCACTCAGCACAACCTGCTCACCTACGTCTTCCTGACGATTCTGTCCGACTCGCTCCAGCAGCGGGGCGATGAGGAGGGAGCGAACGCCTATCGCGGGGCCGCCGAGGAGCTCGCTAAGGCGATCGACACGCAGCTGTTGGTCCAAGACGGCGGCCTGCTGCACTTCCGCCAAGGCCTCGACGACGACATCCTGCCCCTCGACGTCCAGGCTCTGGGAGTCATCTACGCCTTCATGCGCGACAACGGGGACCTGGGCAAGCAGCTCTACACCTTTGCCGAGGAGAACTTCCGGCTGAGCGGGCGATCGATCGAGCGGTCGAGCGATCCCGCCACCTACAACATGACCTATGAGGCCAAGGGACCGTTCACCGGATATCGCCCCTACCTGGGCAAGGACACCCCTGACGTTCTCTGGTTCGAGGGAACGGCGGAGATGCGCTTCGTCGCGTCTGCGTTCGGTCAGCCGACCGATGAGCTGGACAAGAGCTCGCAGGACTGGTGGGAGGTCACCCGCAAGGAAGGTCTCGCTCCGCTCGGAGCCGACCGTACGGTCACCAACAACCCGTACAACGAGTACCACGTGTGGCCGACCGCGGCCGCCGGTGGCTGGACCGTCCTGAGCGGCGCTTCGCCCGACACGACCTGGGCGGAGACGCTCGAGAGGTAGCCGTCAGCTGGGCAGGGGCTCGGTTGCCAGCCCGAACGGGCTGCCCTCCGAGTCCCTGCAGATGGCCCAGCGCTCGCCCGGGTGGATGACCGTGCCGTCCAGGGCCTCGACTCGAGCGAGCGCGTCGGCCATGTCGCTCACCCTGAAGTAGGGCAGCGAGAACGTGTCACCGGGTCCACGGCCACGGGCGTGGAGGCCGACGGCGGGACCGTCGCCGGCGCTCTGCCAGCCCTCGCCCTGGTCCGGTGCGCGGCTCTGCAGATCGATGTCGAGCAGCCCGGCCCAGAAGCGCCGCGCGCGCTCGGGATCGTCGGCCGGGAACTCGACGAGGGACAGAGAAGAATCGGGCAGGTCGGTCACGTTAGCTCTCCAGTCGCCGGTGGTCCGACAGCAGCCCGAGCACGTCGTCGTGGGGCAGCGCCTCGATCACACGCCCCTCGCGGCCCTGGGTGCTCCGCGCACTCCAGAGCGCGTTGAGCACCGCCTCCTCCGTGGCGTCGACGGTCGCCGCGTAGAGCGGGTCCAGGTCCTCGCCGTACTCCGGCGCCGGGCTGCGCGACGAGGTGGAGAAGCCGAGGAAGATCTCTCCGCTGCCGTGGTGGGCCACCGACCCGGTGCGCGCCAGCCCCAGACCGCAGCGGCGGGCGAGGCTCGAGAGCTGATGGGAGTTCAGCGGAGCATCGGTGGCCACCACGGCTATGCAGCTGCCCGCCGGTCCGCGCGCCGGGTGCTTGGCGGCGAGCAGCCGCCCCACCGGCACGCCGTCCACGCGCAGCTCGGGTTGGGAGCCGAAGTTGGCCAGCACGAGCACGCCCACCGCGGCACCGCTGTTCGCCGCGATACGGCTGGCCGTGCCTATGCCCCCCTTGAAGTCGAAGCAGACCATCCCGGTGCCGGCGCCCACGGCGCCCTGGGCGATCTCGCCGCCCGCGGCCTCCACCGCGCGGCCCGCGTCGGCCGCCTCCACCTGCACCACGCGCGCGTCGTTGAGCCAGCTGTCGTCGCACTCGCCCACCACGGGAATCACCACGTTGTCCACCCCGACCCCCGGGTCGGCGGCCACGGCGGCGGCGATCGCGCCGTCGTACACCCGCCCCACCGACATGGTCGCCGTGAGGTAGACGGGCGTCTCGAACGTGCCCCATTCGGCGATCTCCAGCGAGCCGGTCATCTCTCCGGCCCCGTTGAGCACCGCCGTCCCGGCCACCACCGGCTCTGCGCACAGCCGGGCAGGGTCGCGCGGGACGATGGCCGTGACTCCGCTACGCGAGACGCCCCGGCCCTCTGGGGGGTCGGGCTCGTCGCGCACGACGGTCACGTGGCCGACGCGAATCTCGCCGACGTCGGCGATTGAATTGGTGGGCCCGGGTTCGAGCGCGCCGATGCGAAGTCCGTGTTCGCGCAGGGTGTCGGCCACGGGCGGACAGAATAGCCTCGCGCCGATGCCGCTCGCGATGCCCGTCGTCTGGACCGACGATCACCGGCTCCACGACCCGGGCGGTGAGATCTGGGTCGGCGTCCGCACGCCGGGCACCGAACTACCCGCGCGGGTGGAACGAATCCGCGAGGCCCTCGAGGCCGAGGGCGCCTCCTTGGTGACTGCTCAGCCGCAGCCCGACGACGCCGTCCATGCGGTCCACGATCCGGTCCTCACCGAACACCTCGCGCGGGCCTGGGACGACTGGGAGCAGGCGGGCTTGACGGTCGACCCGGGCCAGGATCGGGTGGTCCCGTACCTGTTCCCCCACCCCGACCTGATCTCCGACCGCCCGCCGGCCACGCCCGCAAACATCACCGCCCGGGCCGGCCTCTTTGCCTACGACACGATGACTCTGCTCGGGCCGGGCACAGGGCATGCGGCCCGGGCCGCCGTCGATGCAGCGGTCACGGCCGCGGATCTCGTGCTGGCCGGCGCTCCGGCCGCCTACGCCTGCGTTCGCCCGCCGGGCCATCACGCCACCCGCCGCTGCTTCGGAGGTTCCTGCTATCTCAACAACACCGCCGCGGCCGCGGCCCGGCTGAGGGGCGGCCTGGACGCGCCGGTGGCCGTGCTCGACATCGACGCCCACCACGGCAACGGCACCCAGGCGATCTTCTATGACGACGCCGAGGTGCTGGTGGCCTCCGTCCACGTGGATCCCGGCGCCGGTTGGTTTCCCCACTTCCTCGGCTTCGCCGACGAGACCGGAAGCGGCGAGGCACGGGGCGCCAACCTCAACCTCCCGCTCTCGCCGGGCACGGGCGACGAGGGCTGGCTGGAGGCCGTGCGCGAGCTTGCGTCCTGGGCCGGCGGGCGGGGGGCCCGAGGGCTCGTCGTGGCGCTCGGCGTGGATGCCGCGGGCGGCGATCCCGAGAGCCCGCTCACGGTCAGCCCGGCCGGCTTTCGAGCTGCCGGGCGCGCGCTGGGAGCGCTGGGTCTGCCCACGGTGGTCGTGCAGGAGGGCGGCTACGACCTGAGCGCAATCGGGGGCCTCGTGCGCGAGGCTCTACTGGGAATCGAAGAGGAGGCCAATGGCTGAGGAAGCATCGATCTGGGTGGGGCACGACGAGCACAACGGCATTCCGTCCGAGCCGCGCTCGGACGTGAAGCCGCCGCCCCACTGGCGCCTCGAAGCCGTGATCCACACCGCGCGGCCGCGCTCGCTGACCGTGAGCTCCGACCGTCGTCAGGGCGTGTTCATCGAGGACGCGGAGAGCTCTGACGTGTGGCTGCTCGACCTGGAGGACGGTGCGGTCGATCGCCTGACCACCGGCCGCGCTCCCGCTCCATTCTGGGAGGACATCGAGCCGCGGCTGTCGCCCGACGGCTCCACGGTGGCCTACGGCGACGACGGCGCCGTATGGCTCGCCCCCACCGCCGGCGGCCCGGCGCGCCGGCTCGCCGAGGGGGGCAGCCCGGTCTGGATCGACGACACACGCCTGGTGATCTCCGTGGAGCGCGAAGACACCACGCGGCTGGCCGTGGTCGACACCCCTGACGCCTGGCCGCGGCGGCTCGCGAGCGAGCTCGGCGACCTGGTGGAGCACGGCGACGAGGGGGAGGCCGCGGTATCACCGGACGGCACCGAGGTGGCCTACACGTTCACGCCGCGCGAGGACCTCAACCGCAGCGAGATCCGCGTGGCCTCACTGGCGACAGGGGAGGTGCGTGCGCTCACCGGCACGGCGGGGATGCACGACCGCGAGCCGAGCTGGTCACCCGACGGCGGGCGCCTGCTGTTCGCCTCCGAGCACCCCGGCTTCTACGAGCTGCATCTGGTGAACGCCGACGGCTCCGGTGAGCGCCAGCTCACGAGCGCCGGCGCCGACCACGCCGAGACCGACTGGCATCCCGACGGGACGAGCGTGCTCGCGGTCCGTGGCCGGGGCAACCGCTTCGACCTCGTGCGCGTGGACGCGGACACCGGGGCAACGGAGGTGGTCGAGGAGGGCGGCACCTGGAGCTCCCCCCACTGGACCGCGTCGGGCGCGATCGTCGGCGCCTATGAGGACCACGCCACCGCGCCCGAGTTGCGTCTCGCCGGCGGCGCGGCGCTGCGCTCGCCGTCTCCGCTGGCAATCAGAAGCGCTCCCCACGCCGAGCTCGAGGACGTGACCTTCGCGTCCTTCGACGGCCTCGAGATCCCGGCCTTCCTGATGCGCCCGCGCAACGCCTCGGCGCAGGCGCCGGTGGCGGCGGTGGTCTATCCGCACGGCGGACCCACCTCCTTCTACGGAGACGAGTGGGACGGCCACGCGCAGTACTTCGTCGACAAGGGGTACGCCTGGCTGGCCATCAACTTCCGCGGCTCCACTGGCTACGGGCGCGACTTCGAGCGCGCCAACCACGGTGTCTGGGGGGTCGACGACACCAAGGACTGCCTGGCCGCCGCCGACTACCTGCGCACCCTGGACTGGGTCGACGGCGAGCGGCTCGGGATCTTCGGCGCCAGCTACGGGTCCTACATGTCGCTGCTGGCGGTGACCGACGACCCGGAGCGCCGCTATCGCTGCGCGGTGGCCAAGTACGGCGACTGCGACTTAACCAGCTCGTGGGCCCAGGGCGACCGCGAGGGGGTGCAGGACCTCGAGCGCATGATGGGCACGCCCGCGCAGGCGCGAGAGGAGTACCGGGCGGGATCGGCCTACGGCCGCCTGGCCAACGTGGAGGTGCCGGTTTTCGTCGCGCACGGCGAGCTCGACCTGCGCGTGAGCCCCAAGCAGTCCGAGCAACTGGTCGGCCGAGCTGCGCCGCCTGGGCAAGACATTCGAGTACCTGACCTACCCCACGGAGGCCCACGGACTGCTCCGTGCGGGGCCGGCACTCCACTTCTACCAACGGCTCGAGCGCTTTTTGGACTGGTATTTGATGTAAACCAATGAAATAGTCGGGCACAAGAGGGAACTAGGAGAGGACTCGCGTTGAGCATCAAGGCACGGCTGCTGGCCGGAATGATCCTGCTTGTGGCATTCGGGGTGGGGTTGTCGGCGGTTTCGGCTCAGGGGCAGGACGGGCCGGTGACGCTCGACTTGGGAGATCCACAGGGCATCGAGAGCATGAGCCCGCTGATCGGCGTGCAGGTTCCAGACTTCGAGGCGTGGAACATGCAGTACGCGACGCTCACCGACAAGTCGGCCAAGGACTTCTCGGTGATTCCCGGCCTGGCGGAGTCCTGGACGGGCTCCGACGACAAGCTCACCTGGACCTACAAGCTGCGCGATGGGCTGAAGTGGTCCGACGGCAAGCCGCTCACCTCCGAGGACATCGTCTGGAACGTGAACACCGCGCGCAAGGAGGGGTGGCTCAACCACTCGGCCGCAACCGCGAACCTCACCGCGACTGCGCCGGACCCGCAAACGGTGGTGATCAAGAGCTCGGTGCCCGACCCCAAGCTTCCCACGATGGACATCTACATCCTTCCGAAGCACATCTGGGGCAAGATGAGCGCCGTCGGAGCGCGACAAGTACGAGGGTGAGGACGGGGTCGGCTCGGGTCCCTTCGTCCTCGAGAAGTTCGAGCGAGGTCAGTTCGCTCGCTTCAGGGCCAACCCCAACTACTGGGGCGGCAAGCCGGCCGTCGACAAGGTCGTGCTGCGGAAGTTCAACAACCCCGATGCCATGGTCGCTGCGCTCAAGACCGGCGAGCTCGACGCGGCTTGGGATATTCCCGGCGCCGCGTTCCTCGAGCTCAAGAAGGACCCGAACATCGTGACCAACGAGGGCTACCAGGGCGGCTTCGCCGAGGTCGGCGGTCAACGGCGGTGACGGCCTGGCGAAGCCCCACCCGGCGCTGCTGGACCCCGAGGTGCGCAAGGCGATGGCGCATGCCATAGACAAGGACACGCTCGTCGATCGCGTGCTCGCCGGGGTGGGCAAGAAGGCAGAGACCATCATCCCCTCGCCCGACCCGAGTTGGGTCCCGGAGCTCAGCGAGGATCAGGTCTACGAGTTCGACCTCGACAAGGCGCGCTCGATCCTCGAAGAGGCGGGCTACAAGGACACCGACGACGACGGCGTGCGCGAGATGCCCGGCGGTGGGCGCCCGCTCAACTTCCGCTACATGGCGCGGTCAGACGGCGAGACCGGTTCGGAGATCGCGGAGTTCGTCACGGCCTGGCTGGATGAGATCGGCATCGCCACGACGGTGAAGGTGGTCGATGACGGCCAGCTCACCAACATCATCGGCAAGGGCGATTACGACATGTTCGCCTGGGGCTGGACGCCTTACGCGGACCCGGACACGATGCTCGACTACATGACGTGCGACCAGGTCAGCGCCGATCCGGAGGATCCCACCAACTACTACAACGACGCCAACCTCTGCGACAAGGAGTACGACCGCCTCTACAAGCAGCAGAAGGTCGAGCTCGACCCCGAGAAGCGCAGGGAGATCGTCCACGAGATGCTCACCCTCTGGCAGCAGACGGCCGTCTACAACGTCCTCTAGGGAGGAGCCCGACACCATCGCCTACGTCAAGGACCGCTTCACCGGCTGGGTGCACAGCCCGCGAAGACCGGTCCGGTCCTCTACTCCAACACCTCGCCGACCTACGCGCGCCTCAAGCCGGTGACCGCGGCGGTGGGCGGCGGCGGTGGCGACGATGACGGGCGGCGGCAGCGGGGGGATCATCGCGATCCTCGCGATCGCCGTCGTGGCGATGGGCATTGCGCTCGTGGTAGTGACCCGCCGGAGGAGCGCAGACGAGCGGGAGTGACCGCTCGCTTCATCACGGGGAAGGTACTGGGGTCGCTGGCCACGCTGCTCTTCGTGGTCATCTTCAACTTCTTCCTGTTCCGGGTCGTCGAGACCGACCCCGTGGCGACCCTGTTTCGTGGCAAGGAGATGACGCAGAAGCAGCGCGCCGAGCTCACCAAGGAGTTCGGGCTGGATGGCTCCCAGGCGGAGCAGTTCTGGAGCTACGTGAAGCAGACGGCCACGCTCAACTTCGGGCGCTCGTACACGAGCAACCAGCCCGTCGTGGAGGAGATCAAGAACAAGGCGTGGGCCACGATCGCGCTCGTGGGCATCGCGGCGGTGCTCTCCGCGGTGCTCGGCGTGATGCTCGGCATTGCCGCTGCCTGGCGAAGACGCACGGCCGCCGACTACTCGGTCACCGGGTTCACCATGGCCACCTACTCCATGCCCGACTTCTGGCTGGGAATGATCCTGCTGACCGTGTTTGCGGTCGGGCTGGGCTGGTTCCCGGTGGGGGGCATCGTGGACCCGGCCTCCAACGCCACCGGATTCGGCAAGCTGGTGGACCAAGGCCAGCACATGTTCCTCCCGGCCCTGACGCTCACGCTCGCCTACCTGGGCGAGTACGCGATCGTCATGCGCTCGTCATTGCTCGACACGATGCGCGAGGACTACCTGATCCTCGCGCGCGCCAAGGGCCTGCGCGACGTACTGGTTCGCAACCGCCACGCGGTGCCCAACGCGCTGCTGCCCGTGGTGGCGCTGATGGCCATCAACTTCGGCTTCGTGCTCTCCGGGGCGATCGCGGTGGAGGCGATCTTCTCCTGGCCCGGTCTCGGCCTCGCCACCTACGAGGCCCTCAAGGGTCCCGACCTGCCCATGCTCCAGGGGCTGTTCCTCGTGTTCAGCGCGTCGGTCATCCTGTTCAACCTGATCGCCGACCTCCTCTACGCGTACCTCGATCCGCGGGTGCGGACCGCATGAGCACCGCCGCCCTCCCCTCCGCTCGCCGGGTCGCCTGGCTGCGGCGGCGGCGCGCGCTTGCCGGGATCTGGGAGGAATTTCGCCACCACCGCGCCGGGGATGATCGGCCTGGTTGTGCCTGATCGCGCTGGTGGCGATGGCGCTGGCGGCGCCGCTGCTGGCCGACGAGTCCGGCCTTCGGGCCATCAACAGCACCGACAACCCCACGTTCGCCAGCCCATCGGAGTTCGGACCGCTTGGCACCGACGGTCTCGGCCGCGACGTGATGACTCAGTTCATCTGGGGCTCGCGGATCAGCCTGCTGGTGGGCTGGCGGCCACGATCATCGCCATGCTGATCGGCTCGGTGGTGGGCATCGCGGCCGGCTTCCTCGGCGGTCGCATCGAGTCGATCCTGATGCGGATCACCGAGTGGTTTCTCGTGATCCCCTTCCTCCCGCTGGCGATCGTGCTCGCGGCGATCCTCGGTCCGTCGATCCAGAACATCATCATCGTCATCGGGATCACCTCGTGGCCGTCCACGACTCGCCTGATCCACGCACAGGTGCTCACGCTCAAGCGGCGCGACTACGTCGACCGCAGCCGCGCGCTCGGCGGCTCGAACTGGCACCTGATGACGCGCCACATCCTGCCGAACGTCTCGCCCCTGATCCTCGCCAACACGACGCTCACCGTGCCGATCGTGATCCTGTCGGAGGCGACGCTGTCGTTCCTCGGCCTGGGCGATCCCTCGAGTGCCTCCTGGGGCCAGATGCTCTCCGACGCCTTCGAGGCGGGTGCGGTCACCCTCGAGGCGTGGTGGTACATCGTGCCGCCCGGGCCTCGGAATCATGGCCGTGGTGCTGGCCTTCACCCTGGTCGGACAGGCGCTGGAGGAGATCCTCGATCCCCGGCTGCGAGACCAGCGCGGATGAGCGTCCGAGTCTCAGCCCGCCGAGCCGGCCACCGAGAACGCCCCCTGCTCTCGGTCCGCGACCTGCACGTGACCTACCAGTCGCGCAGTGGCGGCGTTCCGGCGGTGCGCGGTGTGGACCTCGAGCTCGAGGCGGGCCAGACGCTCGGGCTGGCCGGCGAGTCGGGCTGTGGCAAATCGACTCTGGGCGGGGCGCTGCTGCGCCTGTTGCCCAAGGGCACCGAGGTCACCGGCGAGGTGCTTCTCGATGGCAAGGACGTGCTGAAGATGAAGCCCGGCAAGCTGCGGGCCGTGCGCTGGACCAGCCTGGCGATTGTCTTCCAGGGCGCTTTGCACACCCTGAACCCGGTGCAGCGCGTGGGCGCCCAGATCGGCGAGGCGATCCGTGTGCACGGCACCGGGGAGGGCAAGGTCGCGAAGCAGGTGGGCGAGCTGCTCGAGCTCGTCGGCATGCCCGCGCGCCGCGCGCAAGATTATCCACATCAGCTTTCCGGCGGTCAGCGCCAGCGCGTGCTCATCGCTCTCTCGCTGGCCTGCGATCCGAAGCTGCTGATCGCCGATGAGCCCACGACGGCCCTCGACGTGATGGTCCAGGCCCAGGTGCTGAGGCTGCTCGAGGATCTCCAGGAGCGGCTCGGCCTAGCGGTGATCTTCATCACCCACGACCTGTCGACGCTCGCATCCGCGTGCGAGCGGATCGCCGTCATGTACGCCGGGCGAATCGTCGAGCGCGGGCCGAGCAAGGACGTCTTTGCCGAGCCCGCTCACCCGTACACGACGGGCCTCGCGTCCGCCTTCCCGATCATCGGCGACCCCACCTACCGGATGCATCCCTCCGGCCTGCCCGGTGATCCGCCCGATCCTCGTGACCTGCCGAGCGGCTGCCCGTTCCACCCTCGCTGCCCGCGCGCGATCGAGATCTGCCCGTCCACTCAGGTGGAGCTCTGGCCGGCGGGTCCGGATCGCTCGGCCGCGTGCGTGCACGTCTCCGGCTCACCGGTTTCGACATGAACGACGCACAGCTGCTGGAGGTGCGCGACGTGTACGTCGAGTTTCCCACCCGGCGCGGCACCGCTCGCGCCGTCGATGGCGTCAACCTCCGCATGAATACGGGCGAGGTCGTCGCACTTGTCGGCGAGTCCGGCTGCGGCAAAACCACGCTGGCCCGCACAATTGCCGGTCTTCAGCTGCCCAAGTCCGGGGAGGTGCTGGTCCGGGGCAAGCCCCTGACGCACGGCCGGAGCGCCCTGCGCGAGCACCGGCGCACCGCGCAGCTGATCTTCCAGGACCCCACCGGCGCGCTCAATGCACGCCAGACGATCTACGAGGCGGTGGCGGAGGGCGTGCGCATCCAGAAGGTGCCGGGGCGCGAGGAGCAGCTCGTGGCCGAGGCGCTGGCCAACGCCGGCTTGCGCCCGCCCGAGCGCTTCGTGACCCGCTACCCCTACGAGCTCTCCGGTGGCCAGCGCCAGCGCGTGATCATCGCCGGGGCAATGGTCCTCAATCCCGAGCTGCTGGTGGCCGACGAGCCGGTGTCGAGCCTCGACGCCTCGGTGCGCGGCGAGATCCTGGCCCTCATGCTCAAGCTCGCGCGCGAGACAGGCGTGGGCATCCTCGTGGTCACCCACGACCTCGGCCTGGCTTGGAACATCGCCGATCGCGTGGCCGTGATGTACCTGGGCCGCATCGTCGAGGAGGGCCCCACGGAGGAAATCCTCACCGACCCCAAGCACCCCTATACGCAGGCGCTTCTGTCGGTGGTGCCCGAGATCGAGCAGGTGGAGCAGCGGATCCTCACCGGCGAGGCACCCGATCCGACCCGAATCCCATCGGGTTGCCGCTTCCACCCGCGCTGTCCGCTCGTGGAATCGGGCGAGGCGGCGCGCCTGGGCATCGAGGAGAGCTGCCGCAGCGATGATCCGCAGATGCTGCCCGCCTGCCATGCTGTTGGGCCGCCCGCCGCCGTCGCAACGGAGAGCCAATGACCGAGACGCTTCCCTACCGCTGGTACACCGACACCGACGTGCTGGCCGAAGAACGCGAGCGGCTCTTCGCCCACCGCTGGCAGTACGCCGGGCACATGGGCCAGCTGGCCGAGCCGGGCTCGTACTTCACGATGCGTGTGGCCGACATCCCGCTGGTGGTGGTGCGCGACCGTCAGGGCGAGCTCCACGCCCACGTGAACGTATGCCGCCACCGCGGCGCCGAGGTGGTGTCCGGCGAGGGCCGCTGCTCGACCTTGCAGTGCCACTACCACGCCTGGACCTACGATCTCGACGGCGCCCTGCGCGCGGCTCCGCGCTCGGAATCCGATCCCGACTTCGACCGCGCGGCGCTGGGGCTCAGGCCGGCTCAGGTCGACACCTGGGGCCCGTTCATCTTCGTCAACGCCGACTCCGAGGCCGCGCCGCTCGCCGACACGCTGGGTGAGCTGCCGGAGATCGTGGCCGGTGCGGGCCTCGACGTCGACGCGCTGACCTTCCACTCGCGCGCTCCGTTCACGCTCGAGGCCAACTGGAAGATCGCGGTGGAGAACTTCCTCGAGTGCTACCACTGCCAGGTCGCCCACCCGAGCTTCAGCGACGTGATCGACGTGAGCGCGAACGGCTACCGCCTCGATGCCACCGAGACCTTCGGCAGCCACTACGCCCGACTGCGAGAGAACGGGCGCAACGGCCACTACGACACGAGCGGCGACGTGCAGGGCCAGTTCCACCTCGTCTGGCCCAACATCAAGGTCAACGTGATGCCCGGCCGGCCCAACCTGTCGATCGGCCCGCTCGTTCCCGACGGGGCCGAGCGCACCCACGGCTTTCTCGACTACTTCTTCGGCGGCGACGCCGACCCGGCGTGGATCGAAGACTTCCTCGCGCTCGACACGCAGGTCGGAGTCGAGGACCGCGTGCTGGTGGAGTCGGTCCAGAGCGGGATGCGCTCCGGAGCCTTTGAGAAGGGTCAGCTGATGCTGCCCAGCGAGGACCTGATCGGCGAGTTCCAGGGCTGGGTGGCGCGCAACCTAAACGGCTCAGCAGCCGAACCGGCGTCCTAGTCCGGCCGGCCTCCGAGGGGGCGGGACGACTTGGACCCCGCAGGTGCCGACAGGTCGTCCCACCCCTTCGGTCGGCTCGCACGGCCCTCGCGGCCAGGCGTGAGGCGTCTCTACACCCCGTCGCGCGGGAAGCGTCAGCTCCCACACGCGCGAGTAGACCTGCTCCTCCCCCTCGAAGGCGTTGAGCCGCTGACTCACCAGGAACTCCTTGTCCGTGGAGCGCATTCGGCTCTCGGTCTCGATCCGCGTCTGCCATTCGGCGCGGCCCAGGCCGCTCACGCAGCTCACCTCCACCTCCGCGGAGGTGGGATCGCCCTCGGTGATGCGGTAGGTGGTGACGTGAGTGTCGAGCATCTCGGTGCCCGCCTCCGCCAGGCGCCGGTGACCGCCCACGTTCCACTCGAACTCGATCTCGCGCAGGCCGGTGTCGGGGTCCTCGCGATGCTCGCGCCGCGTGCGCCCCGGCTCGATCGTCTCCACCTCGAGCGGCCGCGCCCACTCCGGCGGGCCGAAGGGCGCCGGCTCGGGCTCCTCGCGCGCCGGGCGCACCGGCAGTAGGAGCCGGCCCTCGTACACGGTCAGGGTCACCGGCTCGGGCGAGGGCCACAGCCACGGCCAGTAGACGGTGGACACCGACACGCGCAGCCGCTGTCCGGCTGGGACCCTCTGGCCGATGGCGTCGAGGCGCACCCTCACCTGGTAGCACTGTCCCGGCTCAAGGGGCTCGGCCGCGGCGTGATCGTCGCGGTGCGTGAGGTTGAGCATTCCCCGGGTGACGAGCAGCGACGCGCCGTCGCCGTCCACGGCACACAGGCGCACCGCGATCAGCGCCTGGGGGCGGTCGGCCGACAGCTCCAGCTCGACCTCCGGGAAGCCGAGGATCTCGAGGTCCTGCTCGAGCTCATCGAAGGTGAACGCCAGCGAGCGCTCGTCCTCGGCGCGCTGATCGTCGGGCCAATCGCCCTCGCCCCCTTCTGCGCACCACGCGCCGCCGTCGGCGCCGGTCGACTCATCGCTGCGGTGCTCGAGCGGGAAGTCGCCCTCGAGCGGCCACACCTGCTCCTCGTTGCCGGGCGGCGGCCACGCCGGCTCGGTCACCCAGCGCCCCGGGCGCTCGGCGTAGTAGGTGGCCGGCGCCACCGGGTCCTGCATCCATGCACGTAGCGCCGGCTCCTCCATGATCCCAGAATCCGCCCCCTTCAACCAGTGGTCGAACCAGCGCAGGCACTCCTGCAGGAAGCCGATCGCCGGCCCCGGCTCGCCGTCCTGGGGGAAGGCGTGCGACCAGGGGCCGATCAGGCCCTTCTTCGGTCCGGGCAGGCCCTCGACCAGGCGCGGAACGGCGTTGGTGTATCCGTCGGGCCAGCCCCCGACGGCGTAGACCGGCGCCTCGATCGCGGCGTAGTCCTCGCAAACCGAGCCCTGGCGCCAGAAGTCGTCCCGGCGCTGATGGGTGAGCCAGGCCTCGACCATCGAGGGCGTGCCCTCCATCCGCTCCATCCACGTGGCCCGCCAGTTGGGGCCCATCGCCGCGGGATCGGGCGGCATCGCGCACAGCGTGAGCATGGTGGCCGCCCAGGCGAGCATGTCGACTCCAAGCACGCACCCGCCCACGTAGTGGACGTCGTCGCTGTAGCGGTCGTCGCTCGCGCACATGGAGATCACGGCGCCCAGCGCGGGAGGGCGGCGGGCCGCGATCTGGAGGCCGTTGAAGCCGCCCCAGGAGATGCCGATCATGCCCACCTTGCCGGTGCACCAAGGCTGCTCGGCCAGCCACGCGATCGCCTCGAGACCGTCCTCCTGCTCAAGCGGCAGGTACTCGTCGAGCATGATCCCCTCGGAGTCGCCGCTCCCGCGAAGGTCAAGGCGCACCGAGGCGTAGCCGTGGCCGGCAAAGTAGGGATGGTGGTGGGTGTCGCGCACGGCGAACGCGTCGCCCTTGCGGTAGGGCACGTACTCGAGGATGGCCGGCACCGGATCGTCCTCGGCGTCCTCGGGCAGCCACATCCGCGCCGCCAGGCGCGTGCCGTCGGACATCGGGATCCACAGATGCTCGATGCGTCCGCACGCGGCGGGGGAAGTCGGTGCGGACGCCCACGGGCGGCACTCTATGAGGAGTGTTAGCGTCGCGCCGATGAGCACTCGCCTCACCTACACCAGCGGCGCTCTCGGCAGCGACACCGACCGTGAGTTCGAGCAGCGGCTCGAGCGAGGCGCGCGCCGCCACGCCCGATCCGCTGCCCCACCTGGTGGCGGGCGAGCAGCTGGCCGAGGGCGAGCCCTTCGAGCGCATCGATCCCGACCACCGACGAGCGCGGTGGCCAGCCGCGCGTGCGAGGCGCGACCGGAGATCGTGACCAGGGCGGTCGAGGCGGCGCGCTCGGCCGCCGCGTCCTGGCGGGCGACCCCCTACGGCGAGCGCTGCGAGCTGCTGCGCGCCGCCGCCCGCGGCATCGAGGAGCGCCACCTCGAGCTCGCCGCGGTGGTCAGCCTCGAGACGGGCAAGACGCGCACGGAGTCGATCCTCGAGGTGCAGGAGGCGGTGGACCTGATCACCGCGTACGCCGGCCACATGGAGGAGAACGAGGGCTACACCAAGCCGCTCGACAGCTTCGTGGAGGGCGAGCGCAACACCGACGTGCTGCGCCCCTACGGGGTCTTCGCCGTGATCGCGCCGTTCAACTTCCCCGCCGCCCTCTCGATCGGCATGTCCTCGGCCGCGCTGATCGCCGGCAACACGGTGGTGTTCAAGCCCTCGGAGGAGACGCCCTGGACGGGCGGCGATCCTCGGCGAGATCATGCTCGCGGCCGGGCTTCCGCCCGGAGCGTTCAACCTCGTCCACGGCGGCCCGGACACCGGCCGGGCGCTGGTGGCGGAGCGAGTGGACGGGGTGGCCTTCACCGGCTCCGCCGAGGTTGGGCGGGCGATCGTGCGGGCGATGCACGACGGGCCCTACGCGCGGCCCGCGCTCACCGAGATGGGCGGCAAGAACCCGGCCATCATGACCGCGCACGCCGATCTCGAGAAGGCGGCCGAGGGGGTGGCCAAGGCGGCCTTCGGGCTGTCGGGCCAGAAGTGCAGCGCCTGTTCGCGCGCGATCGTCGAGGACTCCGTCCACGACGAGTTCGTGGACCTGCTCGCTCGTTTCACCGCCGGCCTCGGGCCGGCGATCCCGCCGACGCCGAGGCCTTCGTGGGCCCGGTGATCAATGAGGCGAGCGTGGCCCGTTTCGAGGATGCCGCGGCCCGAGCCGGCCGCGACGGTCGCGTGGCCGCCGGCGGCGGCCGCCCCGAGCGCCCGGGCCTTTTCGTCGAGCCCACGGTGGTCTGCGACCTGCCGCGCGGGCACGATCTGGAGCGCGAGGAGCTCTTCCTGCCCTTCGTCACCGTCACCCGGGTCGATTCCCTCGACGAGGCGCTGGCCGAGGCCAACGCTCCCGGCCTACGGGCTCACGGCCGGGATCTACAGCGAGGACGCCGGCGAGCAGGAGCGCTTCCTCGACGAGATCGAGGCCGGCGTGGTCTACGTCAACCGCCGCGCGGGCGCCACCACAGGGGCGTGGCCGGGAACCCAGACCTTCTGCGGCTGGAAGTCGAGCGGCTCCACCGGCAAGGGCGGGCTCGGGCCCCTGGTACCTGCCTCAGTTCATGCGCGAGCAGAGCCGGACAGTCGTGAACTGACGCCGACCTCGCCCGCCAGCTCGGCGAACACCTCGATGTAGCGGTCGACGGCCTCCTCGGTGTGCGTGACCGAGAGGTTCCATTCCTGCCCCCGCCCGGGGGTCGATGTACACGCCCCGGTTCATCAACCACAGCCAGGTCAGCCGCGAGAGCTCCGGGTCGTGGCCGGCCCGGTAGGACCGGTGGTCGATCACCGGATCGAGGCCCCCGAAGATGCAGCCCTTGGAGGCGAGGCCGACGGTGTGGGCCTTGAGCCCGGCGCCGGCGATCACCTCATCGCACCCGGCCAGCAGGCGGTCGTTGAGCGCGAAGACCCGCTCGTAGGCCGCGGGCGTGAGCACCTCGAGCAGGTTGGCCCGCGCGGCGGCCATGCCCAACGGGTTGCCGTTGAACGTGCCGAAGTGCAGCACGGCCCGCTCCTCGGCCGCGCGCGCCACCTCGGCCGACATGCCGATCGCCCCCATCGGCAGCCCGCCTCCGAGCGTCTTCGCCAGGGTGACCATGTCGGGTTCCACGCCGAAGCGCTCCACCGCGCCGCCGGGCGCGATCGACAGCCCGGTCTTGACCTCGTCGAAGATCATCAACAGGCCGTGGCGGCGGCTGATGTCGCGCACCGCCTCGAGGTAGCCGTCCAGCGGCAGCGCGAGCCCGACGTGGGTCATCGCCGCCTCGAGGATCACGCAGGCCGGCGGCCGTCCGTCGCGCTGGAGCTCGCCGATCCGGCGCTCCAGTGCCTCGGCGTCGTTGAAGGAGACGGGGTGCACACGGCCGGCCGTGGCGGTCGGAATGCCCTGCTCGTAGCCCTCGCCGACGCCCACCATCAGCGCGTCGTAGTGGCCGTGGTAGGTGCCCTGGACCTTGATCACGTCGTCACGCCCGGTGATCGCGCGGGCCGCCCGGATCGCGGCCATCGCCGACTCCGTGCCCGAGTTGGTGAAGCGCCAGCGCGGCAGGGCGAAGCGCCGGGCCAGTTCCTCGGCCACCACGATCGCGTCCTCCGTGGGGGCGGCGAAATGAGTCCCCTGGCCGTAGCGGTCGGCCACCGCGGCCCCGATGGCGGGGTGTGCGTGCCCGGCCAGCATCGTGCTGAAGCCGTTGTGAAAGTCGAAGTACTCGTTGCCGTCCACGTCCCACACGCGTGGGCCCTGCCCTCGGGCGATGAAGACCGGCCACGGCTTGCGCGCCTGGTAGGAGGACGCGACGCCGCCGACCAGGACCTGCCGCGCGCGCCCGAACATCGCCGCCGACGTGGGCGTGCGCTCGTCAAGAGCCGCCGATTCGCGCTCCAGCATCGAGCCAGCCTCGCTCAGAGCAGGGGGCTAGTCAAGAAGCGAGCGAGAGCCCGCGGGCCGCGTACTCCCGCGGCGACATCCCGTACTCGCGGTGGAAGGCCTTGGTGAACGGCGCGTGATCGCCGTAGCCGACGCGCCGCGCCACGGCGCCCACCGGAAGGTCAGTTCCCCGGAGCAAGCGAGCGGCCACGGCCAACCGGCGAGTGCGGAGCTCCTCACTGAACGAAAGGCCGCCGTGCTCGGCGAACGCGCGCTGCAGCGCTCGCTCCGACGCGCCGATGCGGCGCGCCACGTCGGGCAGCCGCAGCACGGTCCCAAACTCCCGGTTGATGATCGCGATGGCTTCCTCGTGAAGTGCGCTTCGGGCCTGTGCCGTGGTCATGCCTTTGAGACAGGTCTGCGGCGGCGAAAAGTTACGTCGAATCGTCCTCGTGAACCGTGACCACCGAGCCGAGCAGCAGGTTGTTCGGAACCCGGACCGTGCCGTTCTCGGTGCGCAGCACCGTGGCCGCGGTGTCGATCGATTCGATGCGCCCGCGAACGTCGCCGAAGCTGATCTCCTGCCCGGTCTTGTAGGCCGTCCGGAGATAGCGTCCGGCGCTCAGCTCACGCGCCACCTCCCGGCCGCCGAGCCCGAAGGCCAAGGCGAACGTGGCGCCCACGGCGGCCACGATCAGCGCCACCAGAACCATCAGGATGGCCGATGACACCGACACCTGGGCGGCGGCGGTGATCACGAACACGGCCACCACCGCGATCTGGGCGATGCGCCCCAGCGGCAGTGGAAGGTCCATCTGATACGCAACGCGGTCGACCCACTCGCGGGCAAAGCCGCCCAGCACCACGCCGGCCAGGATCAGCGCGCCGGCGGCCAGGAGGTTGGGCAGGAACAGCACCGCTTGGTTGAGCGCGTCGCTGAGGAACTCCAGGCCGATCAGCGACAGCGACGCGAAGAGCACGATGAGGCTCAGCGTGATCCTCAGCACCCGCCCGAGAAGCTTCGATATCGACGGCCCCAGCCCGGCTCGCTCGAGCACCCTCCGGACGCCCCACCGCTCGGCGAGATCGTCCGCGCCCAGCTTCTCCAGCGCCCGCCGGGCCAGGCGCCCCAGCAGAGCGGCCACGATGAGGCCGACGATCAGCAGAACGAGCGCGCCGCCGAGGCGCGGAAGGAACCCTCCCAGCTCCTCCTGGGCGGTCTCGAGCACGGTCACCGCGACGGGGCTCACGGTGCCTTGCGCTCGGTGCCGAGCAGCGTGGCCAGCCCCTGAACGAAGGCCACGCCGATCATGCCGACCACGCGCAGGGGAGCGCGCACCAATCCTTGCCAGCGGGCGCGGCGCATCACGTGCGGCACCAGGTCGGTGCCGGGCGCCGGGGGCGAGGCCCGCAGCAGCTCGAGGTGCTCGTCGAGCCGCCGCTCGGCGGCGGGCGCGTCCGGCTCTGGATTCATTGCGGGAGCTCCCAGTCGTAGGTGTTGTTGCGCAGAATGTCGATCAGCTCGTTTCGCGCGCGATGCAGGCGCCCCTTGACGCTTCCCAGGGGAGAGTCGGTGATCTCGGCGATCTCTTCGTAGGCCATGCCCTCGAGATCGCGGAGCACCAGCACGGTGCGGTGCTCGGGCCGGAGGACTCGCAGCTTGAGCTCGAGACGCTCGGCTCGCTCGCGCTCCTCGAGCCTGCTCGCCGGCTCCCGCCCCCCGCGCGGGCAGGTGCGGCCTGCTCGACCTCGTCGCTGCCCCCCACCGGCTCGGGAACGCGGCGCTCCAGCTGGTTGAGCGCGGTGTTGTGAACGATGCGCAGGAGCCACGCCCGGAAGCTTCCCTCGCCGCGGTAGCTGTCGAGGCGGTGGTAGGCGCGCAGCAGCGCGTCCTGGCTCACGTCGTCGGCGCTGTCCGGCCCGACCACCCGCGCCGCCACCCGGAACACCACCGCCCGGTGGCGCTCGACCAGCTCTTCGAACGCGTCGATGTCGCCGCCGCGGGCGCGCTTGACCAGCGGGCTGTCGTCCTCGGTCATCACCGAAAACGCTATCGCTGCGCGGCGTCGAGGCGCTTTTACAAGTGCCACACCGCCAGGACAGGTCTGCTCGCCCGGGGGTTACATCCTCCAGCTACAGTGGACCGTCGATGCGGCGCCTCCTCGCAGCGGCGGTCTGTCTATGTGTGTTGGCCGCCGCCCCGGCCTGTGGCGGCGAGGACAGCTCGAGCGGCCCGCTCGAATCCGCCCTCTCCTACGTGCCCGAGCAGACGCCCTTCGTGGTGGCCATCGACACCGACCTCGAAGGCGGCCAGTACAAGGCGATGCAGGAGATCCTCGACCGCTTTCCGGGTGGCGTGAAGATCGAGACCCTCCTGGGCGGCGCCCTCGAGGGAGGCGACGAGGGAGTGAGCTTCGCCAAGGACGTCAAGCCGTTGCTCGGCAACCCCTTCGTGGTCAGCGCCACGGACGTGACCTCCTTTCTCTCCGACACCGAGGACGACTTCGTCGGCGTGCTGCAGGTGGAGGACTCCGAGGCGCTCGACCGGCTGATCGAGAAGACCAAGCCGCGCGAAGGGGGCGAGGTGGCGGGGGCAACCGTGTACGACGACGATGGCACGGTCTTCGCCGTCAAGGACGACACCGTGATCTTCGGCGGCTCGCGGCGCCTCCTCGAAGCCGCGCTCGAGCGCTCCGACGCCGGTGAGGGGATGGAAACCGACCGCTTCGAGGAGGGACTGGACGGCCTGCCCGAGGAGGCGCTGGCCCGGGCCTACTTCGACGTCCAGGCCCTGCTCGCCCAGGACCCCGATACCGAGGAAGCCCGCAAGATCGAGTGGGTGGGTGCGCTGCGGACCCTCGGCATGACCGTGGCGGCCGAGGACGACTCCGCGGACGTCGAGTTCAACCTGAAGGCCGAGGGCGAGCTGACCGAGGAGGACCTGCCCCTCGCCGCCGGCGACGAGGCTCCCTCGATCGTGCGCGACGAGGGCGAGATCGGGATAGGCGTTCGTGACCCGAGCCAGATCGTGACCTTCGTCGAGGCCGCCCTGCAGGCCGTCGAGCCCGAGACGTTCGGCGACTATGAGACCGGCAAGCAGGCCATCTCCCAGCGGCTCGGCGTGGACGTGGACGAGGATCTCTTCGGCCAGCTCACCGGTGACATGTCGGTGTCGCTGGCGCTGGACGGCTCGTTCGGTGCGCGCGCGGAGGTGAAGTCACCCTCGGCCTTCGCCGGCACGGTCGACAAGGTGGCCGACGCGCTACCCGAGCTCGGCTCGGGACTCGGTGTGACCGCCGTGCGCCGCGCGGGAGACCTCTACGAGGCCCAGCTGGCCGACGGGGGCCGCTTCTTCTTCGGGATGAGCAATGAGGTGCTCGTGGTCGCGACCGACGCGGCGAAGGCCGAGCAGCTCGCCGCGCAGGAGCCGGAGGCCGTCGAGGGCGCCGAGGGCTCGTTGGTGATGTCCGCCGACGCCGAGGAGCTGGCGCTCCAGGTGATCGAGCAGTTGGGCCCCCAGCTCGGGGTGGGCGGCCTGTTGGGCGGTGGCCTGTTCGCGCGTCCCCTGGACGAGATGACCGGCTCGGTCACCTCGAGCACCGACGGCATGCGCGGGCGTTTCAGCGTGACGCTGGACCAGTAGTCCCGGGCGGGGCCCAGCTCTGCAGCAGCGGGAGGGGGTCGATGGGGTGCGCCGCCGGCGTACCAGCCGCCCACCCAGATCTCGAAATGGAGGTGGGGTCCGGACGAGCTCCCGGTGGTGCCCACCTCGCCGATGAGCTGGCCGGTGCGCACCCGCTGGCCGGCTACCACCGGGATCGAGCCCTCCCGCATGTGCATGAACACGTAGTCGTGGTCCTCGCCCTCGCCGTCGAGCACCACGTAGTGGCCCGCGCCACCGGCCTGGAACTCGACCACCTCGACCACTCCCCCGCGCGGGGCCACCAGCGGGGTGCCCTCGTCGGCCGCGAGGTCCTGACCCTGATGTGTGTGGCGCTTGCGCGGAGCGCCGAAGCGCGAGTCGACCCCGCCCCAGCCGAAGACGCCGGCGACGGGGAAGGTGTGGTGGCGAAACTCGATGGCCGCGGTACTGACCGCACCGGGTCCCCGGCGCAGGTTGCGGCCCGCGATGTGAAGCAGATAGTTGCCCTCCGGCAGCGCGGTGCCGGTCTCGAGGCCGGTGAAGGGCACCGAGTAGCTGCCCGCCTTGCGCTCGCCGAGGTCGATCGTGGCGAGCCGCGAGCGGTCGGTCGCGTTCAGCACGTGAAGCCGGACCCTGGCGGCGCGGCTCCCGCTCAGGGTGAACGCCACGCTGGCCGATCGTCCCAGCAGAAACAGGTGTTTACGGCGCACCTCGAACGAGGTCAGCAACGTGGCCCGCGTGCGCCGGGCGCCGCCCGACGGGCTCGGCTTGGGAGTGCGCTTCTTGAGCGGCTTGCCCTCCACGGCGGGCTTCTCGGGAGCCGTCACGCCGCCGCCATCCTGAGCGATGGCAGGCGGTGAGAGGGCGAGCGCGACGAGAGTCGCGACGCCGGCCATGAGGGTCGAGCGGTGACGCACCGTAGCCAGGGAATCGGAGTGTCCCGCGCGACCTTGAGGTCCGCCAGCGATCTCCTTCTCCTGAATGCGTTCTTGCAGCTAGCGCGACGCCATGCGGCTGAGCATCTCGATCGCGCCCCGCTTGTTCAGCGGCTCGTTGAGGTTGCCGCACTTGGGTGACTGCACACACGACGGGCAACCGTCGCGACAGGCGCATTCCGAGATCAACCGCAGCGCATCGTCGACCAGGGCCTCGAAGCGCGCGTAGCCAACGCGGGTGATTCCCACGCCGCCGGGGTGGCCGTCGTAGATGAAGATCGTCGCCCGCCCCGTCTGGCGGTGCAGGGCCGTCGAGAGCCCACCGATGTCCCAGCGGTCGCACATGGCGATCAGCGGCAGCACGGCGATCTGCCCGTGCTCGGTCGCGTGCAGGGAGCCCTGCAGCACGTCGAGCGGGAACTCCTCGCGCAGCAGCTCGTCGGGCAGCTCGTACCAGAGCGCCTGGGTCACGAACTCCTGCTCGGGCAGGTCGAGGGCCAGCAGGTCGAGCACCGAGTGGTCGGCGGTGCGCTTCTTCTGGTAGGCCACGACCTGCTCGGTCACCGAGACGATGCCGTAGGAGAGGATCACCCCGCAGGCCTCGCGCTGCTCGCGGATCGACTCGATCCAGGTCTCGGAGTCCTTCTTGGGCTGGGTGTACCAGTCTCCCTCGAACGGCCGCACCGCCGCCCGGCGGGCACTCAGGTCGAGATCCTCGACCTCGAAGGCGGCGCCCATGTGCAGATAGACCGCCCCCGGGTGAACCGCCGAGTGCGCGCGGGCCGCCTCCACCGTGCCGATCAGCTCGCCGTCCGTGGCCTCGACGATCGCCACCGAGTCGGGCGAGGCCGAGCGCAGCGCTATCTCCGACGCCGGATAGCCGGGCCCCCGGGGCAGGTAGCGCCCGCCGCGCTCGCGCAGCCTGCCCTGCTTGACCAGCCGTTGGGCCGCCGCCTCCCAGCGCGGCCCGAAGACGTCCTCGTCCTCGGGCGTCAGCGGCAGCTCGTAGGCCGCGGCCGCCAGATGGGCGAGGTGGATCTCCTCAGACTCGTGGTCGAGGATCGCGCGCTCCACGGGCCGCTCGAGGAACTCGTCCGGGTGGCGGCAGAAGAACTGGTCGAGGGCGTCCTCGCCCGCCACGTAGAGGGCGAGGCCGGTGCGGCGCCGGCCCGCGCGCCCCCACATCTGCCGCAGCGAGGCCACGGTGCCGGGGAAGGTCACGCAGATGGCGGCGTCGAGATCGCCCACGTCGATGCCCAGCTCGAGCGCGTTGGTGGCCACCACGGCCAGCAGCTCGCCCTCGGCCAGGCGGCGTTCGATCTCGCGGCGCTGGGTGGCGGTGTAGCCCGCCCGGTAGGGCGCGATCCGCTCCGCCAGGTCGGGTCGCCCCGCGTCCTCCAGGCGCAGGCGGGCGAAGCGCTGGATCAGCTCCACTCCGCGGCGCGAGCGCAGAAAGCAGATCGTGCGCACGTCGCGCTCCACGAGGCCCGCGAGCAGCGCGGCGGCCTCCGAGAGCGCGGACGCCCGCTTACCGAGCTTCTCGTCCACCAGCGGCGGGTTCCACATCACCGTCTGGCGTTCGGCGTGGGGGGCGCCGTCGCGGTCGACCAGCCGCATGTCGACCCCGGTGAGGTTCTCCGCGAGCTCCAGCGGATTGGCGATGGTGGCGCTCGTCAGCACGAAGCGCGGCTCGGCGCCGTAGGCGCGAGCGAGCCGCCGCAGCCGCCGCAATACGTTGGCCACATGCGAGCCGAACACGCCGCGGTACACATGGGCTTCGTCGACGACCACCCAGGCCAGGTTGGCCAGCACGTCCCCCCAGGAGCGGTGGTTGGGAAGGACGCCCACATGAAGCATGTCGGGGTTGGTCAGGATCAGGTTCGAGCGCGCGCGGACGGCGCGCCGCTCCTCGCGCGGCGTGTCGCCGTCGTAGATGGCGTGGCGCAGGAACTTCCCGCCGAGCGCGCTGAGCTTGCGCGCCTGGTCCTGCGCGAGCGCCTTGGTGGGGTAGAGGTAGAAGGCCCGGGCCGCGATGTCGCCCGCCAGCGTGTCGAGCACGGGCAGGTTGAAGGCCAGCGACTTGCCGCTCGCCGTTCCCGTGGTGACGATCGTGTGCCCTCGCCGGGCTTCCTCGAAGGCATCGGCCTGGTGGGACCAGAGCCTGTCGATCCCGGTGCTCTCGAGCGCCGCGCGCAGCGACGGATGCAGGTCAGCGGGCAGCGGGGTGCTGACACCCGCTTGCGGCTCGGCGACCGAGGTGGCCACGATTTGGTCCTCGTCCGCAGTTTTCAGCAGCTCGTCCCAGGGGTACTTCGTCTGGACCTGACTCACCCTCCCGATAGTACGCCCGAGTGATTCGCTCCTTTCACCACTCGCAGGTCCCCGTCGAGTTGCTGCGCGAGCGCAAGCGGGAGAGCGTCACCGTGGTGCTGCCCACGCGCGAGGTGGCCGACACGATCGGGTCGATCGTGGAGAGGCTGCTCGCGCTGGGGGACCTGATCGACCAGATCCTGGTGATCGACGCCGCCTCGCGGGATGGCACGGCGGCGATCGCGGCCGGGCTGGGCGCGGAGGTCCATCAGGAGTCGGAGCTCCTGCCCGAGTTCGGCCCGGCGCTCGGCAAGGGCGACGCCATGTGGCGGGCGCTTGCGGTCGCACGGGGCGATCTGATCGTCTACCTCGATTCCGACACGCGCCAGTTCTCGGCTCACTTCGCGTGCGGTCTGCTCGGCCCTCTGGTGTGCGAGGACGGGGTCCAGTTCGTGAAGGGCCACTTTCGCCGTCCGTTCAGCGCCGCCGACGGGCGCGAGCTGCCGGCCGACGGGGGCCGGGTGACCGAGCTAACAGCGCGGCCGCTCCTGTCGGCCTTCTATCCCGAGCTGGCCGCATTCGCTCAGCCCCTGGCCGGCGAGGTGGCCGCCCGGCGCGATCTGCTCGAGCGGCTGCCCTTCGCCTGCGGCTACGCGATCGAGACGTCGATGCTCCTGCACGCCCGCCGCGTGTTGGGCGGGACGGAGGCGATGGCCCAGGTCGATCTCGATGTGCGCTACAACGCCCACAAGTCCCTGCGCGAACTTGGTCCGATGGCCTATGCGGTGCTCCGGGTGATCCTGGAGCGCCTGCGCGCCGAGGGGCGCCTGCTCGACGATCACGCGCCGCCTTTTCAGACCGCCGACGGCGGCCTGGTCCAGGTGGAGCTGATCGAGCGCCCGCCGTACGCCACACTGCGCGCTCACGCGTGACGATCCGCTGCGTCTACACCGATCTCGACGGCACTCTGCTGGGCCAGGGGGCCTCGCTCTTCCGCACGGCGGAGGGCGACTTCACGCTGCTCGCCGCGCGGGCGCTCGAGGCCTGCCACCGGGCGGGCGCGGAGGTGGTGATCAAGTCGGGGCGCCGCCGGGCGCAGGTGATGGAGGACGCGCGCCTGCTCGGCCAGACCTCCTACATCTTCGAGGTCGGCTCGGGCTTGGTGATCGACGGCGAGCTCACGTTTCTCACCGGCAACCTCCAGCCGAGCGAAGGCAGCACGGTGCACCACCAGATCGCCGCGAGCGGAGCGCCGGCTCTGCTGCTCGAGCGCTACGCGGGGAGCCTCGAGCACCACAGCCCCTGGCACCTCGACCGCGAGGTCTCGCATCTGTTCCGGGGCCGGGTCGACGCCAGCGAGGTCAACCGGATGCTGGCCGACGAGGGCCACGGGGACCTGAGGCTGGTGGACAACGGCGAGATCGGACCCGATACCCACGGCTTTCACCTGATCCCGGCAGTCTGCTCCAAGGCCGCGGCCGTGGCGGCGCACATGCGCGCGCGGGAGTACTCCGCCGAGCAGTGCATCGCCGTCGGCGACTCGCGCGAGGACGTCGATGTGGCCGAGGTGGTGGGGCGCTTCTTCCTGGTGGCCAACGCTGTCACCGGCGACGCCCCGCTGCCCGCCAACGTGGAGCGCACGGAGGCCCCGATGAGCGAGGGCTTCTACGAGGCCGTGGTGCGGGCGCTGGCCGAGGCACGCTGACTCGTGCCGGAAGGCACAAGCCGGTGTATTCTTCCGTCACCGCGACGGTCGACCGGCCGTCGCACGGGTGAGGCAGCACGGGCGCTCCTGAGGGGGCGCCCGTCGCTTGGGGGGTTCCCGCGTCGATTGGCGGAGCATGAGGGCCGGGGCCAACGGCAGCGGTAAGCCGGGGATGCGCGCCGACGGCGCGGCGGTAGATTGTGCACCCGGAGGATGTATCAATCGCCACCCCCCGCGCCCCGACGCTCGGCGCGGGCTGGTTTTGCATCCATTGGATGCATGAGCTGCCAAGCCCGGCGGCGGCGTACCTCGAGTGGCGGATTGCGCAGCGATCCGATCCCGGCGCCAGGTCGAATTGCCTCGAGCCCCCGGCCAACCCCTCTTTGCTGTCGTAAGCACCCCGCCGACCACCGCCGCCCAGTCGGCGCGGCGGCGGACTGGATGCGCCTCAACCCGCCAGTCGCCGCCCCCCGTCGCGCAGCTCCGCCAGCGTCGTCGCCTCCTCCAGCGACGCCAGGTCGAGGATCCGGGCCGCGAACTCGTCCAGCTCGTTCTTTCCGACCAGGGCGTGGCAGGCCACGCCGCCCTGCCGGCAGCGGGTGGCCAGCTCGCCCACGATCTTGCCCTTCATGGTCTGGCTGTCGATTCGACCCTCGCCGGTCACGACGAAGGCCGACCCTCGCATGCGCTCGTCGAAGCCGAGCAGGTCGAGCACGAACGAGGCGCCGTGCTGGAGCCGCGCTCCGCGCCGGCCCCAGAGGCCGCCCGACAGGCCACCGGCTGCGCCGGTCATGGGCTCGCCACGAGGGTCGCGCTCGAACGTGGCGGCCAGCTCGTCCAGGCGCTTCTCGAGGCGCTCGACCATCTCCGGGTCGGCTCCCTTCTGCGGGCCGAACACGCTCGGCGCCTGCTCGAAGGGCACCCGGACGTCGCACAGCACGTCGAGCTCGATCGTCACGCCTGCTTCCTCGAGCGCCTCGAGCGCTCCGGCTCCGCCGTCCGTGGTGGCCGACCCGCCCACGGTCACGATCACCCGCTCGGCGCCCGCCTCAGCCGCGGCAGCGATCAGCTCCCCAGTGCCGCGCGTGGACGCGGCCCAGGCGTCACGCTCGCCCTCGTCCACCAGGCCCAACCCGCTGGCCTGGGCGGTCTCGACGATCGCCCGCCCGTCCTCCAGCAGCGCAAACGACGCCTCCACCGGCCGTCCCAGCGGATCGCTCACTCGCAGGCTGCGCAGCTCGCCCCCGGCGCTGGAGACGATCGCCTCCATGGTGCCCTCGCCGCCGTCGGCCACCGGCATCTCGTGAGCCTCGCGACCCCCGGCGCGCAGCCCCTCCGCGATGGCGGCGGCCACCTCGCGCGCGGAGAAGGTGCCCTTGAAGGAGTCCGGCGCCACCAGCGCCGCGAGCTCAGCCAACGGCCTCGCGGAACGCCTGCTCCGCGGCGTCGCCGTGAACGCAGAACACGATGCGCTCGAGCTCGCCGGAGTGCTCGCCGGCGGCGGTGGTCATGAGGCGAGCCGCCTCGTCGAGTGGAAAGCCGCCCACACCGGTGCCGAAGGCCACGAGCGCCACCGAACGGCAGCCGAGCTCCTCCGCCTTGTCCAGCGTGGAGCGTGTGGCCCGCTCGATGATCTCGGCCGACGTAGGACCGCCCAACTCCATGGTCGCGGCGTGGATCACCCAGCGCGCCGGCATATCCCCGGCCGTTGTCTCCACGGCGTCGCCCAGCCCGATCGGCGCCCGCTCGTCCGATTCGCGCTGCACCTGGGGCCCCCCGGCGCGCGCGATGGCGGCCGCGACCCCGCCGCCGTGGGCCAGCTGAGTGTTCGCCGCGTTGGCTATCGCGTCGACCTCGAGCTGTGTGACGTCGGCCTGCATCACTTCGAGCTGCGCCATGTCTGTCTTGTTCATTCCCATTCGTCGTAGGGTTGAACGCAGCGAAAGGCGCTGCCCGACGAAAGGAGCACGATGAGGTACATGTTCAACCTGTTTTCCGAGGAGGGCGGCATGGAGGACGTGAGCCCGGAGGACATGAGGGCCGAGCTGGACCGCTGGGACGCTTTCTGGACGGAGGCCACCGAGGCCGGCGTGCTGGTGGGCGGTGACGCGCTGCAGGAGTCCTCCACGGCCACCATCTTGAGGATTCAGGAACAGGGTGATCACCTGGTGTCCGACGGTCCCTTCGTCGAGACCAAGGAGCAGCTGGGTGGCTACTACGTGCTCGACTGCAAGGACCTCGATGACGCGCTCGAGTGGGGCAGGAAGATCCCGCTCCGGAGCGGCAACATCGAGGTCCGGCCCATTATGGACTTCTCGGAGTTCGGCAACGAGGACACCCAGCAGCCCAAGGAGGCCTCGCGCACGGCCTAGGGGCCACTGAGGAGGTCGTCGGCCGCCTGTTCCGCCACGAGTCGGGGCGGGCGGTCGCGACCCTGATCCGCATCCTCGGCGACTTCGACCTGGCCGAGGAGGTGGTTCAGGAGGCGTTCGTGGCCGCGCTCGAGCGTTGGCCGCGCGACGGGCTGCCGCGCAACCCGGCGGCCTGGATCGTGCGCACGGCCCGAAACCGGGCGATCGATCGCCTCCGCCGCGAGCGGGTCCATACGGAGAAGCTGCGTGAGCTGGAGCGTCTGATGCCCGGAGAGCCCGAGGAGGACACGTCCGACAGCTCGCTGCCGGACGACCGGCTGCGGCTCTTCTTCACCTGCTGTCACCCTGCGCTGGCCACCGAGACGCGCGTGGCCCTCACGCTGCGCACGCTGGGCGGCTTGAGCACGCCGGAGGTGGCGCGCGCCTTCCTGTCGGGCGAAGGCGCCATGCAGCAGCGCCTGGTACGGGCCAAGCGCAAGATCCGCGCCGCGCGCATCCCCTACGAGGTGCCCGCCGATCACGAGTTGCCCGACCGCCTGGGCTCGGTGCTGGCCGCGCTCTACCTGATCTTCAACGAGGGCTACCTCGCCACGAGCGCCGACGCGGTCGTGCGCCGTGACCTGTGCGACGAGGCGATCCGCCTGACGCGCCTGCTGCGCATGCTCATGCCCGACGAGAGCGAGGTGCGCGGTCTGCTGGCCCTCATGCTCCTGCACCACTCCCGCCGCGACGCCCGGGTGAACGAGCGCGGCGAGCTGGTTTTGCTCGACGAGCAGGATCGCTCGCTGTGGCACAGCGGCGAGATCGAGGAGGGCGTGGCCCTCGTGGCCGCCAGCCGGTGGCCCGGCCGCTACGCCCTGCAGGCGGCAATAGCGGCCGAGCACGTCGCCCCCCGCACCCGCTGGGACCGGGTGGCGGAGCTCTACGCGAGCCTGGCCGCCCTCTCGCCCTCTCCGGTGGTCGAGCTCAACCGCGCGGTGGCCGTGGCGATGTCGGAGGGTCCCGGTGCGGGCCTGAGCGAGATCGACGCCCTCGACGACCGCAGGCTCGAGGGCTACCACCTCTTCCATGCCGCTCGAGCGGATCTGTTGCGTCGCCTCGACCGCACCGAGGAGTCGATCGCGGCCTACCGCCGGGCGCGGGAGCTGACGGACAACCCGGCCGAGCAGGCCTTCTTGGAGCAGCGCCTGGGCGAGCTCAGCGCTTGACTCGCACCATTCGCCGCGCCAGCGGCGAGCGGTTGCCCGCGCGGTCGCGTGCGCGCACGCTGAGCCGCACGCGGGCCTTGGTGCTGCGTCCCAGTGCCCGGCGCAGCGCGCGCCGGCCCCGCTGGGTGAGCCTGATGGCCAGGCGCTTGCCCCCTCCGGCCCGGGCCGCGTTTGCCACCACCCGCTTCATCTTGTAGCTGCGCTTCTTGATCTGCAGCTCGCCTCCCGCCGCCACCGAGCAGCGCTCGCTGCAACGCGCGTAGGCCACCGCTCCGCGGAGGCGCAGCACACGCTGGAGGCGCCGGACGCGAAGCCGCAGCGCGGGCGCAACACCGTCGGGCCCCGATCCCTGTGCCAGCGTCCCGGCCGCACAGGGGATGCGAACGTCGTTCTCGACGATGCGGCTGACCTGGCCGCCGAGCTGGGTCACGTACAGGCAGCCCTCCGCGTCCTCGCCGAACGACGACGCTCCCGGCGTGGCCACCCCCGTGGCGCCGACATCGCCCGCCGCCGGGACCGCGAGACGCGCCGACCACAGCTCGCCCTTGATCGCGTCGGAGTAGACGTAGCGGCCGAGCAGGGAGGGAACCGTGGGGTCATTGACCACGTAGCCGCCGATGATCGCCTTCCAGCCGTCGCTCTGCGACGCGTCGATCACGGGAGGCCGCGCCCCGGCCAGCGAGCAGGCTGCGCTCGAGGATCCTTGCGCGAAGCTGCCCTCGCAGGGGGCCCACCCGAAGTTCACGCCCCGGCCCGCGCCCTCAGCGGCAGGGACGTAATCGATCTCCTCCGTCCGCCCCTGGCCGACGTCGCCGATCGTGAGGCTGCCGGTCAGGCGGTCGAAGGAGAACCGGAACGGATTGCGCAGCCCGTAGGACCAGATCTCGGGCACGGGGCCGCCCGCGAAGGGATTGCCGGGCGGAATCGTGTAGGGCGCCGATCCCGACTGGCGCGGGTTGATGCGCAGGATCTTGCCGAGCTCGGAGTCCAGGCGCTGAGCGTCGCCGCCGGGATCGTTGCTGCCGCCGCCGTCGCCGGGAGCGAGGTAGAGCATGCCGTCGCGCCCGAACTGGATCTGGCCCCCGTTGTGGTTGCTCGCGCCCGGATGCTCGAGCACGATCACCTGGCGCCGGTACCCGGCCTCGGTGGCGTCGGCCGAGGGCGCACGCAGCTCCTCGACGCGGTTGTTGCCCTGGCGGTCGGTGTAGTAGACGTAGAGCAGCCGGCTCTGGGCGAAGTCGGGCGCGAAGGCCATGGACAGCAGGCCCTGCTCCCCTCCGTACTGGACCGCCGCCGGATAGGTCGGCGAACAGCTGCGCGCGGCCGTGGCGGACCACTCGGATCGTGCCGGCCTGCTCGACTACGTAGAGGCCCTCGTAGTCGCCCGGGGCGCCGGTCACGTGAACCGGCTGCTCGAAGTCGCCCACCTTCTCCAGGCGCGGGGCGGCCTGGGCGACCGCCGGGACGGCCAGGGTGAGCGGCGCCGATCAGGGCCGCAGTTGCTCGAGCGAGCATTCCCCTGGCTCCTTGTCTCGCGCCAGCGCAGGAACTTCGCTCCGTGACGTATCCGGTCCCCGGTTATGTGGTCGAAGGCCACCTCGCAGACGAGTTCGGGTCGCAGCCCCTCCCAGATCAGATCCTCATCCGATTTCCATCTACTGGGCTCGCCCGAGCCGCGCTCGCCGGTGCGGTAGGGCTCAAGCAGCTCGACCAGCTCGCGCTTCTGCTTGACCCGGAAGCTCGACGTGTGGCCGACCACGCGCAGGTCCTGGTCGTCGTTGTAGAGGCCCAGGATCAGCGACCCGACCGTGCCCTCCTCCTTGCCGAAGCGAAAGGCGACGACCACGGTGTCGGCCGTGCGCACGCGCTTGACCTTCACCATGCCCGTGCGCTCGCCCGGGGAGGTAGGGGGCGCCGGCCTCCTTGGCGATCACGCCCTCGCCGGTGCCGGCCAGCCATTGGCCCGCGGCCTCCGCGTCATCGGTGGACGGGGTCAGCTCGACGGGGTCGGTGACCAGTGCGGCCAGCCGCTTGCGCCGCTCGGTGTAGGGCAGCTCGAGCAGCGTCTCGTCGCCCTCGGCCAGCAGGTCGAAGGCCACGAGCGCGGCGGGAGTCTCCTGCCGCAGGCGCTCGACGCGCGAGGCGGCGGGGTGGATGCGCTGCGAGAGCAGGTCGAACTCCTGCACGCCGTCGACGGTCACCACCATCTCCCCGTCGAGCACGAATCGCTGGGCCGGCAGGGCGAGCGCCTGCTCGACGATCTCGGGGAAGTAGCGGTTCATCGGCTTGCCGTTACGGCTCTGGAGCTGCACCTCTTCGCCGTCGCGAAAGACGATCGTGCGAAAGCCGTCCCACTTGGGCTCGTAGCACCAGCCCTCCCCTTCCGGGAGGTCGCGCTTGCTCTTGGCGAGCTGGGGTTTCAGGGGGACGGAGAGAGGCAGCTTCATGGGGCGGCGCTGGGTCCCATCAGGCGTCGGAGCATGGCGTCGGCCAGCCCGGGGTGCAGACCGTGGAACACTCGCAACAGACGAACGTTGCGGGGATGGAATACCTCGCGCGCGTTTACATCCACGGCGTTCACTATCGCTTCGGCCAGCGGAGCGGGGTCGACCGAGCGCTCGAGCCGGTACCAGCTGCGGCAGCCGCTCCTTCTCGTGATCGTGAAGCGTGCTGCGGATCTGACCGGGATAGACCATGGTCAGCCCAACACCCGTGCCCTTGAGCTCATGGCGCAGCGCCTCGCCGAAGCCGCGCTGCGCCGCCTTGGTTGCGCCGTACACCGCCGCTCCGGGGAAGGAGCGCAGCCCGGCACCCGAGGAGACGATCGCGATGTGGCCGCGCCGGCGCGCCAGCATTCCGGGCAGCGCCGCGCGGACCGAGTAGGCCGTGCCCAGCCAGTTCACGCGCGTCAGCTCTTCGATGGTCTCCAGCGGCATCTCTGCGAAGGGCAGGTAGTGGGCGATGCCGGCGTTGGCCACGAGCACGTCGATCTCGCCGAACTGCTCGAGGGCGCGGGCGATCGACTCGGGGTCAGCCCACGTCGGCGCTGATCTCACCCGAGCGCGAGACGCGGCCCACCTCGCACCCGCGTGCCGCGAAGGCGTCGGCGACGGTCGCGCCGATCCCGCGGCTCGCGCCGGTCACGACAACGCGAGTTCCGGGGTTGAGGTCCATGGCGAAGGGCGCATCGTAGTTAGGATGCAGAGCGATGACCCACGATCAGGCCACCGTCGCCGAGGAGGAATACCTCCAGATCATCTACTGGTTGCAGGAGGCGGGGCTGGCCATCACCGGCGCGAACATCGCTCGTGCGATGCAGGTGTCCGCGCCCACGGTGCACGAGATGATCGGGCGTCTCGAGGGTGACGGATACGTCACGCGCGCGCCCAACAAGTCGCTCGAGTTCACCGCCACGGGCCGCGAGCACGCCAGCCAGATCGTGCGCCGCCACCGCCTGATCGAGCGCTTTCTCACCGACGTGTTCGACATCCCCTGGGATCAGGTCCACGAGGAGGCGGAGCGCCTGGAGCATTGGATGTCACCGGTGGTGGAGGAGCGCATGATGCGGGCGATCGGCGACGCCAAGACCTGCCCTCACGGCCATCCCATCTTCGAGGGCGAGCGCGAGGAGGGCGTGCCTCTGGCCGATGTCGAGGAGGGGGCCAGCGTGCGCATCCTGCGCTTCGAGAACGAGGCCGAGGACCTGCTCCACTATCTGAAGACCACGGGGCTCACGCCGGGACTTCAGGCCAAGCTCGACCGCGCCGGCTCCGACGAGATCGTGCTCGACGGCGACGACGAGCAGTACACCGTCACGCGCAGCGTGGCGGAGACCGTCTCGGTGGTGGCCGATCCCTCACCGGCGGTCCGGGTCGCCCTGCCCGATCAGCTGGTGCTCGGCAAGGAGCGCTACGGCCGCTAGCTCTGGCTGTGCGCCCCGCGCCTGCGCTCGCGCAGGTCGAAGTACAGAAAGGTCGAGTACAGCGCCCCGAAGGGCTGGGTGATCGCGCCCGCAAGCATCTGGCCGATCAGCGACCAGAGGGCGAGGTCGCTCGACTGCGGCGGCGGCGGAGAACGGGGCGCCGATCACGAGCGCCGCCAGCAGGGCGAGCACGTTGACGAGGATGATCAGCCCGAAGGTCCGCCACCACGCCCCCTCGATCAGGCGACCGCTCGACCGCAGGGCAGCGACGCCCCGCGCGTCCTCGAGCACCACGACCTGCGGCACGAAGTACCAGCGCACGAACAGGTACAGGCCGGGGACGATCAGGAGCAGGCCAACGGCGATCCCCAGGGCGGCCAGGACGACGGCGAAGAACAGCGGCGTGAACTGCTCGAAGCCCTTGACCAGCGACTCCCGTGCGCGCGGGGAGCTCCCGGAGGCCACCGCGCGCAGCGCGAACACGCAGATCGCGCTGATCAGGGGCGCCACCACCAGGAAGGACACGGCGCCGGGTATCGCCGCCTCGGCGAAGCTGGGCGTGGCGTCGTAGTCCCCGGTCAGCTGCTCGAGCCCCACGCCGCTCACGATCAGCTCGGAAGGCACGATCACCACCGCACCGATGGCCAGGAAGGTCCAGAAGTGGCGCCGGTAGACCGAGAACGTGTCGCGAAGCAGAGCGCCCACATCGCGTGGGCGCTCGAGCTCGATCACGCCGCGGTGGGGCTCAATTCCCGGTACGCCTCGGCCACGCGGCCTATGCCCTCGTCGATCTGGTCGGGAGGCACGGCGGAGTAGGCCACGCGCAGCGAGCTGTCGCCGCCCTCGAGCAGGAAGTCGGCGCCCTTGACGAACACCACTCCGCGCTCGGCCGAGGCGCGCTCGAGCGCGGCCACGTCGCTGCCTTCGGGCAGATCGACCCAGAGGAAGTAGCCGCCCTCCGGAGACACGAAACGGGCGTCGGGGAGATGACGCGCGAGGGCTTCGCTGGTGGCGTCTCGACGGTCGCGCAGCGCATCCTTCACCACGGCGATGGAGCGCCCGATCGCGCCGGAGTGGCAGAACTCGGCCACGATCGACTGGGCCACCATGTTGGGCGAGATGTAGGTCTCGGTGGCTCGCTTGCGCAGCCGCTTGATCAGCTCCTGCGGCCCGACCAGATAGCCCACCCGGATCCCGGGACACACCGTTTTGGAGAACGACGACGCGTAGACCACGCTCTCTCCGGTCTCCTCCAACTCCAGCATCCGCGGGTGCTGCTCGCCCTCGAAGCGCAGCTCGACGTAGGGGTCGTCCTCGAAGATCAGGAAGTCGTGCGCTTGCGCCAGCTCGATCAGGCGCCGGCGCTTCTCCAGCGACAGCGTGCACCCCGCCGGATTCTGGAAGTTGGGGATGATGTGGGCGAGCTTGGGTCGCGCGCCCGCATCGAGCGCGGTCGCGAGCGCCCCCACGTCGATGCCGTCGGCCTCCAGCGGGATGGCCAGGATGTCGGCGCCCAGCTTGCTCAGCGCGAGCAGGGTGCGATCGTAGGTCGGCGCCTCGACCACCACGAGATCGCCGGGCTCGACCAGCTCGTCGAACAGGAAGGCGTCCGCCTGCATCGACCCGTTGGTGGCCAACAGCCGGGTGGGCTCGACCTCATGCTTGGCCGCAAGCCACTCGAGGAGGCGGGGGTAGCCGGCCGACGTGCCGTAGGCAAACGTGCCCGCGGGATCGTGCTCGAAGGCCCGCTGGGCGCAGGCCCGCAGCTCATCGACGGCGATGATGTCGAGCGAGGGCGCCCCGCGCGCCAGCGAGATGTTGGTGTATTCCGGCATGGCCCGCCAAGATACGCCATGCAGTGAAGCCCGGACAAATACTGATTGCCGTCCTCGCCGCGATCGCCGTCGCGGCCGTGGCAGTGATCTCCGCCGGCGGGGGCGGTGACGGCGGCGACTCGCCGGACACCGGCACCGGCGGGCCTTCGGCGCCCGCCAACGCGGTCCGGCTCCCGTTCGCCTACTCGCCGGAGAAGGAGAAGCTGCTCACCCCGCTGATCCGCGAGTTCAACCGCGAGGACGGCGAGGCCTTCGTGGAGGGCGAGGTGGTGGCCAGCGGCGAGGCCGAGTCGAAGATCGCCGACGGCCGGCTCGAGCCGGTCATCTGGTCGCCGGCCTCCTCCCTCTGGGGGCGGCTGCTCAACTTCGACGCCGACCGCCCGCTGGCCCCCGACGAAAGCCCCTCCATCGTGCGCACGCCGCTCGTGATCGCCATGTGGGAGCCGTTCGCCCGTGCGCTCGGGTGGCCGCGCAAGCCGATCGGATTCGAGCAGGTGATCCGCCTGGCCCGCTCCAACCAGGGCTTCGCCGAGTTCGGCCATCCCGAGTTCGGCACCTTCAAGTACGTGCACACCAACCCCGACTTCTCCACCTCGGGCCTGTCCGCGGTGGTGGCGGAGTACTACGCGGCCACGGGTAAGAAGGAGGGGCTGACCGAAGCGGACGTGCGCAGCTCCAAGGCCCGCAAGATCGTGCGCGACATCGAGCGCTCGATCGTCCACTACGGCGATACCACGCTCTTCATCGCCGACCAGATGCGCGCCAACGGCCCGGGCTACGCGTCCGCGGTGGCCATGGAGGAGGTCACGCTGCTCGACTTCAACAAGCGCCGCGGCCCGCAGCCCAAGCTGGTCGCGCTCTATCCGCCCGAGGGCACCTTCTACTCGGACAACCCCTTCATCGTGCTGAACGCGCCGTGGGTCAGCTCGGCCCAGCGCGAGGCCGCGCGGCGCTTCGGGGACTTCCTGGCGGAGAGGGTCACGCCCGAGGTGGCGGCGCGCTCGGGCTTCCGGCCCGCCGACCTCGAGCAGGAGCCGGTGGCGCCCGTGTCCAAGGAGAACGGGGTCGACCCCGCACAGCCCGAGCGGGTGCTCGGGCTCCCGGAGCCGCGGGTGCTCGATCGCCTCAAGCAGACCTGGCGCGAGGACCGCAAGCCGGCCAACGTGCTGCTGATCGTCGACACCTCGGGCTCCATGAACGACGAGGACCGGCTCGTGCGGGCCAAGCAGGGCCTGAAGGTCTTCTTCGACCAGGTCGGCCGCCAGGACAGCGTGGGGCTGACGATCTTCTCCGACCGCATCCAGCCGCTCATCCCGGTGTCTCCCTTCGTGGAGAACGAGGGCCAGCTGCGCGAGACGGTCGGGAACCTGATCGCCGACGGGGGCACGGCCATATACGACGCCACGATCAACGGCTTCGATCAGGTGCGCTCGCAGGCCTCGCCTGAGCGCATCACTGCCGTCGTGTTGCTCACCGACGGCGAGGACACCGACTCGGCCGCGACCGCGGAGCAGGCGATACAGGCGGTGCGGGCTCAGGGCGACTCGGACAACCAGGTGCGCGTGTTCACGATCGCCTACAGCGCCGGCGCCGCCGGGCGCCGCGGAGGCTCTCGCGGCCATCGCCGAGGCCTCGGGCGGCCAGCCCTACGAGGGCGGCACCGAGGACATCGAGACGGTCTACCGAAGCATCTCGAGCTTCTTCTGATGGCCGAGCCGCGGCGCCCGTACTCGCGCTCGGAGTTCAACCGTGCGCTGATCGTCAACGCCGCTGACCCAGCCGTTCAACGTCCTTCTGCTGGCCGCCGTGCTGATCGCCGGGCTGCTGCTCAACGCCTTCCTGCCGGTGCTGGCGGTGGGGCTCGTGGTGTACGGGATCGCCGCGGCGCGCACCTACTTCGACTCCGAGGAGGCCAACAAGGTCCTGGAGCGCGAGAAAGGAAAGCGGCGCGAGGCGGTCGAGGCCGGGCGCCTCGACACCAGCAGCCTGGCGGAGCCGATCGCCCAGCTGCTGAGTGCGGCGCGCCAGCGCGAGGCGCGCATCCGCGACGCGATCGACCGCGCGGAGCTGCCCTACGACGAGGTGTCGTCGGAGGTCGACCGCTTCATCCGGGCCATGGAGGACGGTGCGGGGCGGGCGCAACTGCTCTACGAGGCACTGTACGGAGTCGCCCCCGTCCTCGGTCGAGCAGCGCCTGGCCGAGGTGAGGGACGATCCCTCCAAGGCCGAGTTGACGGCCGCGCTCGAGAATCAGCTCGCCGTCTTGCGGCGGATGGAGGGCCAGCTGCAGCGGTTCTACGACGAGATGGAGCGCGTGCTGGTGGAGCTCGACACGGTGCGCGGCAACCTGGTCTCGGTGTCGGCCTCGTCCGAGGCGGCCAACCAGGAGCGCCTGGCGGGGGACGTGCGCGCGCTGCGCGAGGAGGTCGGCGCGGTGGCGGCCGGGATGAGCGAGGCCTACGAGACGCCCGGCTGAGCTCGGCGCGCGGCACGCGCCTCGATATCCGCCAGGGCCGCCTCGCGGTCGGTGTGGGCGGTCAGACGGCACACCAGGCCGTCGCGAAAGCCGTGCACGAAGTACATGTAAGAGCCGCGGATGCCCTCCTCGGAGCGGATGCGGCGGTGCCCGATCACAATCAGGTCGGGCTCGTGCAGCTCGAACGTGTAGATCGAGGCCATGAAGCTCTCGCCGCGCTCCTCGAACTCCGTCGAAGAAGCGCTTGACGCCCTTGCGCCCGTGGAACGCCGCCCCTCCTGGTCGACGAACTCGACGTCGGGATGTAGCAGCGCTATGGCTTCGTCGACTCCCGCTTCGCGGTAGGTCGTCCAGCAGCGCGCGAACCACCTCGAGCCGCTCATCCACGGCCGGATCATGACGCAAAACGCACAAAGACCCAAGCGGGACGACCGGGGCGAAACCCGGCGACTGAACCCTTAACGGGGCTATGGCCCCAGCAAAGCTTCAGTCATCCGCGTGGGCGCTGGCCCGGGAGCAGCACGGCGTGGTCACGCGCGCGCAGCTGATCGATCTCGGGTACGGCTCTGAGGCCATCCGGCACCGCATTCGCAAGGGACGCCTTCATCCGGTCCAACCAGGCGTCTACGCGATCGGCCGGCCGGAGGTGAGCCGGCTGGGCGGGTGGCTGGCGGCGGTGCTCAGCTGCGGCCCGCGAGCGCTGCTCAGCCACGAGAGCGCGGCGGCCCTGTGGGGCATCCGCGCGGCGGGCGACCGCCCCATCGAGGTTTCCGTGCCCAACGGTGTTGGGCGTCGCCGGGCACGAATCGTCGTGCACCGCCGTAGCGGACTCGGAAAGCGCCGATAGCGCGCTACATCGAGCGATACCCGTGACCAGTCCCGTGTGCACGATCATCGACCTGGCCCCGCGCCTGCACTCCCGGCACCTGGAAGCGGTCGTAAACGAGGCGGACAGGCTGGACCTGGTGGATCCGGAAACGCTGCGACACGCTCTGAAAGCCCGCGCAGGCCGCCCAGGGGTGGGCCCCTCGGACGGCTGCTCGACCGACAGACCTTCACCCTCACGGATTCTGAGCTCGAGCGGTTATTTCTCCCGATCGCTCGCTTTGCGGGCGTCCTGCGCCCGTTTCGGGCGAGCCTGGCAGCTCACGCATCCAATGGATGCCGAATCTGCCAAGGGTCACGGTGCGCGTTACCGCAGCGTGACGAAGGTGACAACTCGGCCGCGTCCACCCCTGGTTGCCGCCGTAGACGCGCCGGCCGGGAGCGCGCCCTAGACCCGCTCGCCCAGGATCTCCACCGCGATCTCCGAGACCTCGGTGGGATTGCGCCCCACGCGCACGCCCTTGGCCTCGAGCGCCTCCGCCTTGGCCGCGGCGGTGCCGTGCGAGCCGGACACGATCGCCCCGGCGTGGCCCATGGTCTTGCCCGGCGGCGCGGTGAAGCCGGCGATGTAGGCCAGCACCGGCTTGGAGACGTTCTCAGCGATGTACTCGGCCGCCTCCTCCTCGGCCGAGCCGCCGATCTCGCCGCACATCACGATCAGCTCGGTCTGGGCGTCGGCCTCGAAGAGCTCGATGATGTCGATGAAGCTCGAGCCCGGCACCGGGTCGCCGCCGATGCCGACGATCGACGAGTTGCCGAAGCCCTGCTGGGCCAGCTCGTTGCCGATCTGGTAGGTCAGCGTGCCCGACCGTGACACCAGGCCGACGTTGCCCTCCTTGAAGAACTGGGCCGGGATGATCCCGACGTTGGCCTTGCCCGGCGAGAGGATGCCCGGGCAGTTGGGGCCGATCAGGCGCGAGGACCCGCGGAGCAGGTGGTTGTAGACGCGCAGCTCGTCGTGGGCGGGGATGCCCTCGGTGATGGCGATGATCAGCTCAACGCCCGCGTCCTCGGCCTCGAGGATGGAATCGGCGGCGAAGCGCGGGGGCACGAAGATCATCGCGGTGTTGGCGCCGCGCTCGGCGACCGCCTCGTGGAACGTGTCGAACACGGGGATCCCGTCGACGTCCTGGCCGCCCTTAGCCGGCGTGACCCCGGCCACCACGTCGGTGCCGTAGTCGCGGTTTCGCAGCGTGTGGAACGTGCCCTCGCGGCCGGTGATGCCGGCCACGCAGAGCTTGGTGGCCTTGTCGACCAGGATCGCCATCAGCCGCTCTGCCCCGCCAGCTCCACCACGCGCTCTGCCGCGCCGAGCATGGTCGCCTCGGTGTGCACGTTGGGCAGCTTCGCCTCGGCCAGCAGCGCGCGGCCCTCCTTGTCGTTGGTCCCGTCGAGGCGCACCACGAAGGGCACGTCGGGCTTCACCTGCTCGAAGGCTTCGATCAGCCCGCGGGCCACCTCGTCGCAGCGGGTGATGCCGCCGAAGATGTTGAAGAGGACGGCCGTGACCTTCTCGTCGGAGAGGATCACCTCCACGGCGCTCGTGATGGCCTCGGCCTTCGACCCGCCGCCGGCGTCGAGGAAGTTGGCCGGGCTGCCGCCGGCCTGGGCCACCACGTCGAGCGTCGACATCACGAGGCCCGCGCCGTTGCCGAGGATGCCCACGTTGCCGTCGAGCTTCACGTAGGTCAGGCCGCGCTCCTTGGCCATCTTCTCCTGCGGGTCCTCCGCCGAGGCGTCGCGCAGGGCGGCGATGTCGGGGTGGCGGTAGAGGGCGTTGGCATCGATCGTGACCTTGGCGTCGAGGGCCACCACCTCACGACTCTTCGTCACGAGCAATGGATTGACCTCGACGAGCGTGGCGTCGTCGGCCTCGAAGACCTCGTAGAGCTTGGCCAGCATCGCTCCCACCGGGCGGATCACGTCCGCGGCGATGCCGGCCTCGAACGCGAGGCGCCGGCCGTGGAACTCCTGGAAGCCGAGCAGCGGGTCGACGTGCAGCATGCGCATCGCCTCGGGGTCGGTGTCGACCACCGCCTCGACGTCCATCCCGCCCATGCGCGAGAGCATCGCCATCGGCTTCTTGGCTGAGCGGTCGAACACGATCGCCGCGTAGTACTCCTCGTCGATCTCGCTCGCGCGCTCCACGTACAGCTCGTGGACCGTGAACCCGCGAATGTCCATGCCCAGAATCGCCTCGGCGTGCGCCTGCGCCTCGGCGCGGTCGGCGGCGAGCTTGATCCCGCCCGCCTTGCCGCGCCCGCCGATCTGGACCTGGGCCTTGATCACCACCGGGAAGCCCAATTCCTCGGCCGCCTCGGTGGCTTCGGGGACCGTTGCGGCATGCCGGCCGTCCGGCACGGGGACGCCGCGCTTCTTAAACAACTGCTTGCCCTGATACTCGAGGAGATCCATGGGGTAGATAGGATGCTGCGCCGCTGAATACCGGCGCGCCGCGGGCGCGCCACCCTATCGAAAGTCATATGGCCCTTCCCAAAGAAGTCAAGTTCGTCACGTTCGACTGCTACGGCACGCTCATCGACTGGGAGGCCGGGGTGTACGACGCCTTTCAGAAGGAGGCCGACCGCGACGGGTTCACCATCGACCGCGATGCGCTGATCCCCCGTTTCATCGAGGTCCAGCGGGACATCCAGCGCGGCTCCTACGAGCTCTACGCCGAGGTGCTGCGGCGCACGGCGGTACGCGTGGCGAGCGAGCTGAGCTGGGACCTCGAGCCCTCGCGCTCGAACTTCCTGCCCAACAGCGTGCCCTCCTGGCCGGCCTTTCGCGAGACCAACGCCCAGCTCGAGCGCTTTGCCAAGAAGTACGAGCTCGGCATCCTCTCGAACATCGACGACAAGCTGCTCGGCGCCACACGCCGCCACTTTCGCGCCGATTTCGACCTCGTGGTCACCGCGCAGCAGGTGCGTTCCTACAAGCCCGATCCGGCCCACTTCAAGGAGTGCGCGCGGCGGATCGAGGGCACGAAGAAGAACTGGGTGCACATCGCGTCGGGCTATCCCACCGACGTCGACCCCTGTCTCAAGTCGAAGATCCCGGTGATCTGGGTCAACCGTCACGGCGAGGAGCTCGAGCCCGGCCTCAAGAAGCCCGACGGTGAGGTCAAGAGCTTCCGCGACGCGGGCAAGCTGCTCAACGCGGCATGAGAACCGTCGCGGTTCACCGCGACGCCGTGGTCATCACCAGCCTCATGTGGCAGACCAACGCCCTGGCCCTGCGGGCGGGCGGTGAGGCGATGCTGGTCGACTCGCCCTACTACCCCGAGGAGCTCGACGCACTGGCCGGCGTGCTCGCCGGCGCCGGGTTCGAGCCCGACGCGCTGATCGCGACCCACGCCGACTTCGACCATCTCCTCGGAAGGGTGGCCTTCCCCGGCTACGCCCTCGGCGTGGCCGAGTCGAGCGCGGAGCGCCTGCGCCTCGCGCCGGGCGCCGCGCAGCGCGAGCTGCGCGACAAGGACGACGAGCTCTACGTCGAGCGGCCCCGGCCGCTGGCGCTCGGCGAGGTCCAGGCGCTGCCCGTGCCCGGGTCGGTCGAGCTGGGCGACCAGGAGCTCGAGCTCCATCCGGCCGAGGGCCACACCCCAGACGGGATGGCGGTGTTCGCCCGCTGGTGCGGAGTCCTGGCGGTGGGGGACTATCTCTCCCGGGTGGAGGTGCCGTGGATCTCCGAGGGCGGCTCGCTGGCCGATTACCGCGCCACGCTTGCGCGCCTGGCTCCGCTGGTCGAGGCGGCGGACACGATCGTGCCCGGACACGGCTCGCCCAACGATCGCGACACCGCGCTGCGTCTGCTCGAGGAGGATTCCGACTACCTCGACGCCGTCGAGCGCGGTGAGGAGCGGCCCCGTCTGCCCAAGGGCCGCGACAGCAAGGAGCAGCGGGGCATCCACGCGGAGAACCTGACTCGCGTTTAGCGCCCCCGGGGGCCGGGCACGGCACCTGGTGAGGGTGGTTCGCAAGGTCCTTATCGGCCTGGGGGTGGCGCTGTGCTGCGCGCCCGCCGCCGTGGCCGCGCCGGAGCTCTCGACCTCGAACCGCCTCGAGGACCGCCGCTACGCCGCGGTGGGCACGCGCGCCTACGCCGTGGGCACCCAGGACGGGCGCTGGCCGGCCATCGGCTTTCACACGCGGGGTGAGATGGGTGGCATCTGGGCGCCTCCGCTCAAGCTGCTCGACGGGATCTGGCTGTCGGTCGACGGCCAGCCGCTCGGCGCCGCCACCCGCTTCACCAGCGGGTACGGCTACGTCGAGATGGAGCTGCCCGACGCCGCCGGGCTGGGCGTGCGAAGGACGGAGTTCGCCCCCGACGGCCGGCGGGCGATGCTGATCGGCCTGCGCCTGACCTCGGCCGGCGCGGCGCGAGAGGCGGAGGTCTCGATCGAAGCCCACTCGGAGCTGATGAGCGCCTACCCCTGGGGCGACTCGACGCCCGACCAGCTCACCTTCAACCGGCCGGACACGGCGGCGCTCGAAGGCGGCCGGCTCGTGTTCCGCGAGCCGGGACGCGACTGGGCCGCCGTGGTGGGAGCGCGCGGAACCGCGATCGGCGGAGAGACCGGGAGCGGCTTCCGCGGCCCACAGGAGCCCCCCGTGGTCTGCCCGCCCTCCACCGACGAGGAGGCGGAGGTGCCCGACCGCTGCGACGACACGGCCTACGGCAAGGGAGCCGGCGGGCGGCTGCGCTACCGGGTGACCGTGCCGGCGGGCGGCGCGACCACGCTCTGGATCGCGGTGGCTGGATCGCAGAGGGGGGCCGAGTCCGCGAGCCGCTCGGCCGACTCGGCGCTGGCTGGCGCGGAGGGTCTGCTGCGCCGGAAGATCGAACGCCGGCGCAACCTGTCGCGCTTCACCCGCCTGTTCCTCCCCGGCGACCGCCTGCTGGCCCGCGGGATCAACTGGAGCAAGCAGAACCTGGCCGACTCGGTCCAGGTGGCGAGGGACCTCGAGATCCGCGAGACGCGCGCCGGTACGCGCTACCCCGCGCCGGAGGGCCGCCTCGATCGTATTCGCTTCCTCGGCGCCGGCTGGCCCGACTATCCCTGGCTCTTCGCCACCGACGGCGAGTACACGGCGTTTGCGAGCGTGGCCGTGGGGCAGTTCGCTCCGGTGATGGATCACCTGCGCGCCCTACGCGACATCAGCGTGATCGACAATCCGCGCAGCGGCAAGGTGGTGCACGAGGTGGTGAGTGACGGCAGCGTCTACTTCGGCTCCGACGCCGACGACGGCAACACCGACGAGACTGTGAAGTTCCCGAGCGCGGTGGCGCTGCTATGGCGCTGGACCGGCAACGATCGCTTTCGCGACCAGCTCTATGCGTTCACCCGGCGGGGCATGCGGACCGTGTGGAGTGAGCTCGACTCCGACCGCGACGGCTGGCCCGAGGGCCTCGGCAACGTCGAGCGCGAGGGAATGGGGGAGGAGAAGCTCGACGTGGCCGTGTACGCCATCCGCGGACTGCTCGACCTGGCCGACCTCGCCCGCTCCAAGGGCGACCGGCGGACGGTGAGCTGGGCGGCCCGCCGTGCCGCGCGGCTGCGCGCCGCCTTCGAGCGCGATTGGTGGATGCCGGGAGTGCCGGGCTTCGCGGACTCGCTGAAGGGCCCGCGCAACCGGCGCCTCTACCAGCGGCACTGGACCGGTGTGCTGCCCATGGAGGCCGAGCTCGTGATGCGCGGCGTGACCCTGCCCGGTCTGGCGACCTTCGGGCGGGGGCGCGCCTCGCTGCGGGTGCACGAGAGGCGCTGCTACGCCGATCGCTTCGGGCTCTTTCACACCGGCGGCCCGGGTTGCGACGGGGCGGGCCGGTCGCCCTCGGAGAAGCAGGCCTTCACGCTCAACACCGCGGTGATGGCCGTGGCCGAGGGCAACTACGGGCGGCTGGGCGCCCAGCGGCGCTTCACGCGAGCCAATCGTCGGCTGCAGCTGCCGAACTTCGACGAGCAGCCCGGCGCGATGCCGGAGATCGCCCCGTCGCCGCTCGAGGGGCGCACGATCGACCGCTCACTGCTGGAGCGCCCGATGGTCCTGCAGGCCTGGGGCGCCTACGGCACGGCGTGGCCGGTGGTCCACCAGCAGCTCGGCGTGCGCCCGGACCTGGGCCGCCGCCGGCTCGCGGTGGTGCCCCAGCTACCGGCCGGCCAGCGCCGCATCGGCGCCGGCTCGATCCTGATGGGCGACGGCTCGACCGACGTGTCGGCGACTCGCAGCGGCCGGCGCTACCGGACGATCGTGGCCACCACCGTGCGGCGGCTGGACCGGCTCACGCTCGGCCACACGGTGCCGCGCGGCGCGCGCATAGGCGGCGTGACGCTGGACGGGCGGCGCGTGCGCCGTCCGCGGCTGCGGCTGACCCACCGTGGCCTCGAGGTGAGCGCCCGCGTGCGCGGCGGCCTCGGTGGCCGGCACGTACTGGTGGTGCGGACCCGCTAGCTCAGCCGCGCCCGCGGCGAATTCGCTCCGCCACCTTCGTCCGCAGATTGAACGCGCTCTTGACCGCCTTGTCAGCCGCCGAGCCGTCCGGCGGCATCATCCCGATCTGGCGCGCGTACTGCATCTGGTCGAAGATCACGAAGTTCGTGGCGACCTTCCCGTCGCGCATAACGAAGTGGTCCATGCCGTCCACGGCGAGGGGCTTTCCGGTCGGCTCGATGCCCAGTAGCGGGCCGGTGTGGGTGCCGGTGAGGTGCCAGTGCACGAACACGTCGTCGCCCTCGGCCACGACGGAGACGACGTCCATGTGCCAGTCGGGCATGGCGGCGAACGCCTCGTCGAAGTACGCGGCGATCTCGTCGGCGCCGCGGCAGGTTCGGTCCGGCAATCGCACGACGGTATCGGCGGTCCACACCTGCCTCAGCAACGAGGTGTCGCGCTTGTTGATGGCGTCGAAGGCCCAGCGGACCAGTTCGGCGTTCGACACGTCGACGGGAGGAGCAGCGGTGGTCATCGCGGAATTTTATCCCGGCGCGGGCTGAGGGTCGTTGACCCGCGCGATCAGAAGGGCAGACAGGGCCATGCCGGCAAACAGCACGAAGCCGAGCGCACCGAAGTCGGCGAGCGCGAGCACCGCCCCGCCGGCGCCCGCACCGATCATGTAGCCCAGCTGGGCGCTCGCCGTGCGCGCGCCCATCATCGCCCCCGGCTGCCCGGGCAGCTGGTCGAGCCCCAGGGTGCTGGCCGTGGTCGAGCGAAGCGATGCGCAGAGGGCCATCGCGCCGAAGATCGCGAGCGTGAACCACACCGACGGCGTGAGGTTCAGCAGGGGGATGAGGAGCACGCCCATGCCCAGCGCGGCCACCACGATCAGCGGCCGGCGCGGGAGCCGCCGGCTGAGCCGGGCCGCGTTGGTCGAGCTGACCAGGAACACGATCGAGCCCGCGGCCAGGAGCAGCCCCACCTCGCTCTCGTCGAGGCCGTAGCTCTCGATGTAGAAGGCGCCGGCGTAGGTGATCTCCGCCGTCCAGGCCGAGTAGGCCACCAGCTCGGCCACCGTCCAGCGGCGCGCCGAGCGGTCGCGAAACACCGCGCCCAGGCCGCCGCGCGCATCGGCGGTGGTGCGCCCGCGCGGTGCCAGGAGGCCGGCGACAAAGGCGAGCGCGGCCACCGCCGCGGGAACGAGGAATCCGAGCCGCCAGGAGCCCTCCTCCGCGAGCAGGCCGATCAGCGGGTTGCCCGCGATCCAGGCGATCGCCTGGGCTCCCACCACCCAGCCCACCGCCCAGGCGGCGTGTTCGTCGTCGAAATAGGCCGCCACGCCGGCAAAGCCGGCCGAGAGCAGGCAGCCCACCCCCGCGCCGGTGACCACGTGGGCGGCGTAGAAGAACGCCAGTGAGGGAGCCAGCGCCGAGAGGCCGGCGCCGGCCATCGCCAGCAGGGCGCCGGCCTGGATCAGAGGCGCGACCCCGATCCGGTCGATCAGCGACCCGATCGACAGCGACACCAGCACCGCTGTGCCGGCCATCACCGACCGGGCCAGTCCCACAGCGCTGAGCGAGGCGTCCAGATCGCGGCCGATGGCCACGATCAGCGGAGCGAGTACGACTATGGAGGCCTGCGTCGCGATGGTCGCGAGGACCAGCGGCAGCAGCCGAGCTTTGCTGCCTACTTGATCACCGCGATCGTGTCGCCGGTGGCCACCGACCCACCCTCGCTGACCCCGAGCTCCTCGACCGTCCCGGCGGACGGGGCGGTGATCTCGTTCTCCATCTTCATGGCCTCCACCACGCAGATGAGCGCGCCCTCCTCGACCTCCGCGCCCTGCTCGACCGCGACCTTCAGCACCGTGCCCTGGATGGGTGACACGAGCTGGCCCGGGGCGCCGCCGCCCCCGCCGGACTTGCGCTCGCGGCGCGGCGCCTGCTTGGCCGCGCCCGCACTCGCGCCGTTGGAGGTGAACGCGGCGCCGATGACCTTGACCTCGAACTTGCGACCCGACACCTCGACGGCGTAGTCGCGCTCGACCTTCTCTTCCTCCTCGTCGCCCTCCTCGGCCTTCTCCTCCACGGGGGCGAAGGCGAGCTCCTTCAACCACTCCTTGTCCTCGACCAGGTCGCGGCAGGTCTCGCCGTTTCGCCACTGGTCGGTGGCCAGCAGCGCCTGGTGGAAGGGAACGAGTGTCTTGAGCCCGCCGATCTCGTACTCGCCCAGCGCGCGCAGCATGCGCCGAGTGGACGCCTCGCGGTCGACGTCCCACACGATCAGCTTCGCGATCATCGGGTCGTACAAGGGCAGGACCTCGTAGCCCTCCTCGGCTCCCGAGTCGACGCGCACGAACGGCCCGGCGGGCTCGCGGTAGCTGCCCACCGTGCCCGGGGCGGGGGCGAAGTTCTTGGAGGCGTCCTCGGCGTTGATGCGGCACTCGATGGCGTGGCCCCGCAGGACGACGTCGTCCTGGGTGTAGGCCAGCGGCTCGCCCGCGGCGATCTTGAGCTGCTCGCGCACGATGTCGATGCCGGTGACCATCTCGGTCACGCAGTGCTCGACCTGCACACGGGTGTTCATCTCCAGGAAGAAGTACTCGCCGTCGGCCAGCAGCCCCTCGATCGTGCCCGCCGAGCGGTAGCCCACCGCCCGCGCGGCCTCGGTGGCGATCCCGCCGATGCGCTCGCGCAACTCGGGGTCCACGGCGGGGGCGGGGCTCTCCTCGATCAGCTTCTGGTGGCGGCGCTGGACCGAGCAGTCGCGCTCGAAGAGATGGATCACGTTGTCCTGCCCGTCGGCCAGGACCTGTACCTCCACGTGCCGCGGGTCGGGCAGGTAGCGCTCGATGTAGACGGTGGCGTCGGAGAAGAACTTCTCGCCCTCGCGCGCCGCACCCTCGAAGGCCTCCTCGAGCTTGTCCTCGGACTCCGCCACACGAAAGCCCTTGCCGCCGCCGCCGCCCGCCGCCTTCACGGCCACGGGGTAGCCGATCGACTCGTCGATCACCCGGCGGGCGTCCTCCACCGTCTCCACCGGGTCGGTGGTGCCGGGCACGATCGGCACGCCGGCCTCCTGCATGAGCTCGCGGGCCCTGGTCTTGGAGCCCATCGCGTCGATCGCGTCGGCCGGCGGGCCGATGAACACGATCCCCGCCTCCTCGCAGGCCCGCGCGAAGGCCGCGTTCTCGGCCAGAAAGCCGTAGCCCGGGTGGATCGCCTGCGCCCCCGCCTGGCCGGCCACCTCGATGATCTTGTCCACCACCAGGTAGCTCTCACTCGCCGGCCCCGGGCCGAGCAGATACGCCTCGCCCGCGCGCCGCACGTGGGGCGCGTCGCGATCGGGCTCCGAATACACAGCCACGCTCGCCACGCCCAGCTCCTCGAGCGTGCGCATGACCCGTACCGCGATTTCCCCGCGATTGGCGACCAGAACCTTGTCGAACATTGCGCGGGCTGAGGTTATAGGCGAAGGTAGTCGGGTGAGTCATGGCCGTCCGGTTCTTGCCCTGGTGGCCGTGGCCTCGGCATTGGCGCTGCCCGCCACGGCCCAGGCCGAGCTTCGCTTTCGCGACTGCGAGGGCGTCGACTGCGCGCGCCTGTCGGTGCCGCTCGACCGAGCGGGCGGCGTCGCGGGCAAAGTCTCGCTGTACGTGGAAAGGCGCCGCGCCGCGCGTCGTCCGCGCCGTGGGGTCACGCTCCTGCTGGCCGGTGGACCGGGCCAGCCGGCAACCAGCGCCTACGGAGGCTTCCGCTCGCCCGACAGCTACCGCGACTTCGCCGATTACACGCCGCGCAACGACATCGTGGCCTTCGACGGGCGCGGCACCGGGCGGTCGGGCCTGCTGCGCTGTCCCGCGCTGGAGCGCAGCACGCTCGTCGACTCCGGGCGCGAGGCCGCCCAGTGCGCGCGGCGCCTCGGCGCGCGGCGCGGCTTCTATCGCACGAGCGACACCGTCGACGACATCGAAGCCCTGCGCGTCGAGCTCGGCGTGGAGCGCCTGACCCTGCTCGGTGTGTCCTACGGCACCTTCGTCGCCCAGGCCTACGCGGCCCGCTACCCGACCCGAGTCGAGCGCGTGCTGCTCGACTCCGTGCTCGACGTGTCGGGCTGGGATCCCTTCTACCGCGACATCTTCCGCGCGGTTCCGCGAGTGCTGCGCGCGGTGTGCCGCAGCGGCTGCGAGAGCTTCACCCGCGACCCCGTGGGTGACCTCGGCCGACTGGTCGAGAGACTGAGCCAGAGCGCGCTGCGCGGCCGCGTGACGCTGCCCGACGGCCGGCGCCGGCGTTCGTCGCTCACGCGCCAGGAGCTCTTCTTCACCCTGCTGGCGGGCGACCTGGACGACGTGGCTCGCGCCGCCTTCCCCGGGGCCGTGAGCGCCGCGCTGCGCGGTGATCTCGCGCCCATACTGCGGCTCAAGCGGCGCGCGCTCGCGTCCGAGGGGGCCGGCAGCCCACGCGACTTCAGCACCGCGCTCTACGCGGCCACCACCTGCGAGGAGATCCCCTTCCCCTGGACGCGCTTCTCCGCGCCGGAGACCCGCTTCGCTCAGATCTCGGCCGCCGCCGCCCAGATCCCGGCGGCCGAGCTGTACCCCTTCGACACCGCCACCACGGCGGGCAACGACTTCATCCGGCAGTGCCGGCGCTGGCCCGAAGCCTCCCGGCCCCGGCCGGGCCGCCACCCCCGGGAGGCCTGCCCGACGTGCCCGTGCTCATGGTGTCGGGCGAGCTGGACCTCCGCACCCCGGTGGAGGCCGCACGGGGGGCGCTCGGCGACTGGCCCAGCGCGCGCCTGCTGGTGGCGCCCAACACAGGGCACTCCACCCTCTCGGCCGATCTGAGCGGCTGCATCGTGCGCGCGGGCCGGCGCTTCCTGCGCGGCGGGCGCCCGCCGGCGCGCTGCCGAAGCATTCGCACCCCGTTCCCCGCCTCCGCTCCGCCGCCCGCCTCGCTCGGCGAGCTTCGGCCCGTGAGTGGTGTGCCGGGCCTGCGCGGCCGGGCCGTGCGCGCGATCGAGGCCACGCTGTTCGACGTGGCCGAGGATGTGCTCGGGACCCTGCTCACGAGCGGCAGCCTGCAGCTGCGCGGCGGCGGGCTGCGCGGCGGGCGCTGGTCGATCGACCTGGAGTCGCGCCGGGCTCCGCTCGTGCTGCGCGGAGTGATGGTTGTGCCCGGCGTACGGATCAGCGGAGTGCTACGCGACTTCGGGCGCCCGCGCCAGAGCGCGCGGCTGCGCCTGTCCGGCCCGGCCACGCCCGACGGCGAGCTCCGGCTCACCGGGCAGAGGGTCGAGGGCGAGCTGGGCGGTCGCCCTGTCCGCGCGAGGATCGGCATCGGCGTGGTCGAGGACGCGAGCGCGGCGAGCGCGCCGCTGCGGCCCTCCCTGGCCGAGATGATGCGGGCGGCGCGTGAGCTGGCCGGGCGGCCGCGCCAGCGCTAGAGCCCTCGCCGCGGCTGCTGCGCTCCTCCTAGGGGTGGCGCCGGCGGCGCAGGCCGAGCTTCGCTTCAAGCGCTGCAAGAACTCGCTGTCGCCGTGCGCGCGTCTGAGCGTGCCGCTCGATCGCTCCGGGGCGGTGCCCGGGCGCGTCTCGCTCTACGTCCAGCGCATGCGGGCGCTCGAGCGGCCCAGCCGCGGCGTCGTCTTCGCCCTGGCCGGCGGGCCCGGGCAGTCGGCCACCTTCTCGTTCGAGGGAGATTCCCGGGCGTCGTTCGGCCCGGCATTTCGCCGCCGCGACCTGATCGTGTTCGACCAGCGGGGCACCGGGCGGTCGGGCGCCCTGCGCTGCCCCGCCCTGCAGCGTTCGAACCTGTACGACGCGGGGCCGGAGGCCGGGCGCTGCGCCGAGCAGTTGGGCGCTCGCCGCTTCCACTACACGAGCCGGGACTCGGTCGAGGACATCGAGGCGCTACGGCGAGAGCTCGGCGCCGGGCGGATCACCCTGTACGGCACCTCCTATGGCGTGAAGGTCGCCCTCGGCTATGCGCTCACCTATCCCGCCAACGTGGAGCGTCTCGTGCTCGACTCGGTGGTCGAGGCCGACGGCCCGGACAGCCTCTACCGCGACACGCTGGCCGCGGTTCCCCGGGTGCTGGGCTCGCTGTGCCGCGCGGGCTGCGCGGCCTTCACGGCCGATCCGGTGGCCGACCTGAGCGCGCTGGTTGCTCGCTTGGGGCCCGGCCCGCTGCGCGGAATCCTGGTCGACCGCCGCGGCCGGCGCCGCTCCGCCTCGCTCACCCGCGGCGAGCTGCTGCTGATCCTCCTCGCCGGGGACTTCGATCCCGCACTGCGGGCCGCCACGCCCGGCGCCGTGCGCGCCGCGCTCGACGGCGACCCGGTGCCCCTGCTGCGCCTGAAGCGGCGGGCGATCGTCGTCGACGCCAGGCCGCCCCCGGCGGCCCTGATCAGCACCGGCCTGTTCGCGGCGACCACGTGCGAGGAGGGCAGGTTCCCCTGGGCGCGGACCACGCCTCCCGACCCGCTCGAGCGCCGCCGGCAGGTCGAGGCGGCGGCCTCCGCGCTGCCCCCCGGCTCGTTCTTCCCCTTCGACGCCGAGTCGATTCTGGAGAGCGACCTGCTCCAGCTGTGCGACCGCTGGCCCGCCGCGCCCACCGCCCCCGCGTTCGGGCCCGGGTCACTGCCCGACGTGCCCACGCTGATCCTGGAGGGCGAGGACGACCTGCGCACACCGGTCGAGAACGCCCAGCGCGTGGCCGCGCTCCTGCCGCGCGCGCAGCTCGTGGTGGCGCCGGCGACCGGCCACTCGGCACTGGGTTCCGATCGCTCCGGCTGCACCTCGCGCGCACTGACCCGCTTCTTCGCCGATCGCCCGGTGGTCGGCTGCCCGAGCCAAAAGCGCCGCTACCCGGCCACCCCGCCGCCGCCGCTGACGCTCTCGGCGGTCACGCCGGCGCGCGGCTCGGCCGGGCCGCGCGGCCGGGCGCTCGGCGCGGTCGCGCTGACCCTGCGCGACGTCGCCGAGGACTCGCTTACCCGGTTCATCGCCGGAAAGGACAGCGACCTCGCCCGCGGCGGCGGGATGCGCGGCGGGCGCTACCGCATCAGCGCGGATAACACGCTGACCCTGCGGGCCGTGGAGTTCGTCCCCGGCGTGCGGGTGAGCGGGTTGGTGCGGCGCTTCGGCGAGCGCCGCCAGACCGGGGTGCTGCAGGTGTCGGGGCCGGCCTCGCCGGACGGCCGGCTCGCCCTGCGCGGGCGCCGCGTCAGCGGCCGGCTGGGCGGAGTGCGGGTCAGCGCGGTTCTGGAGGCCGACCCGCCGGCGCGCGCGACGGCCGCTCGCCTGCCCGCGCCCGCAGGCCGCTGAAGAACACCGCCATCATCTCTGGATAGAGGTGCTCCGGCACCGCCTCGGGCTCGATCATGCGCTCGAGGGCGATCCCGTTGGCCATGGCGAAGGTCATGGTGGCCACCTGGTCGGGTGGGATCGCCGGCTCGATCCCCAGCCGGGCCGCGCGCTCGGCCAGCAGCTCTCCGATGCGCTCGCGCATCGTCCGGTAACGCGCCACGAGCTCCACGCGGAAGCCCTCGTTGCGAGCCGCGTAGACCATGAACTCGAAGAACAAGCGCTCCCATTCGGGCTCCGAGGCGATCGCCGCGATGAAGCCCGCCGCCGCCGCGCGGGCCTGCGTGTCGGGATCGTCCTCGCTCGAGAGGATGGTGTCGAGCTCCTCCAGCCGCTGAGCGAAGCGGGTGTCGAGCATCGAGAGGAAGAGGTCCTCCTTGCTCGCGAAGTTCGCGTACACCGCGCCCTTGGTGAATCCCGCGTGCCGGGCCACCGCATCGAGCGAGGCTCGTTCCAGGCCGCGCTCGGCGGCCACCGAGGCGGCCGAGTGCATCAGCCGGGCGCGGGTGTGGGCCTGGCGCTCCTTGCGCGAGCTGCGCGAGGCGCGCTCGCTCATGCGGCGGCCGCACCCACGGGCGGCGCGCTGCGGGCCACCCGCCGTTGGGCCACGACCTCCCCGCCGCGCCGCGGGGCGTTGGTGATGGCCCGCCGCACGAAGCGCTCCGGCTGCGGGTCCGACGCCCTCAGATCGAGTCCCATCACCAGCTCCTGCAGCACGATGCGCATCTCAAGGAGCGCGAAGCTCGCGCCGAGGCAGCGTCGCACGCCGCCTCCGAAGGGGAACCAGGTGTAGGTGCCGGCCGCCTCGTCGAGGAACCGCTCGGGCCTGAAGGCGAGCGGGTCGGGGTACACGTCTGGGCGGCGGTGCACCAGATAGATGCAGGGCGCCACGGTCGCGCCGGCGGGGAGCAGCCGGCTGCCGATCTCCATCGGCTCCTTGAGCCTGCGCACCACGAGCGAGAGGATCGGCCGCAGCCGCAGCGTCTCCTTGCCGACGGCGTCGGCGTAATCGCTCCCGCCCTCGCGGGCCTCCTCGCGCAGGCGCTCCAGCGCATGCGGGTGGCGAACCAGGCGCTCGACGGCCCAGGCGATCGAGCTGGCCGTGGTCTCGTGGCCGGCCACCAAGAGCGTCATCAGCTCGTCGCGCAGCTCCTCGTCGGACATCGGGCTGCCGTCGTCGTGGCGCGACCCAAGCAGCATCGAGAGGATGTCGTCGCGCTGGTCGAGATCGGGCGCGTGGCGGCGCTCGCGGATCTCCTGGTAGATGAGCTCGTCGGCCGGACCCCGCACGTTGCGAAACAGGCGAGCGTTGGCGGCGCTGTGGGGACCGAGAACGGCGAGCATGGCCATTCGCTTGGGGTCGCCACCCCATTCGAGCACGTGTCCGAGAATCGCCATCAGCCGCGTGCGACGAGCCTCGTCCTGTACCCCGAACACGGTGCGCATGATCACCTCAAGGGTGATGCGCTGGGTGGCCTCGCGCAACGGCGTAGGGCTCGCCGATCGGCCAGCGCTCGACCTCCTCGCGCGCCGCCTCGGCCATGACCTCCTGGTAGCGGCGCATGCGCTCCCCGTGGAAGGGGGGCAGCAGGAGCTTGCGTTGGCGCATGTGGGCCGCGTCGTCCAGCAGCAGGACGGAGTTGTGGCCCAGCAGCGGCAGCAGGATCCGGTTCGCCTCGCCCGCGTGGAGCAATCGCGGGTCGCCGGTGAACACCTGCTTCACCGCGTCCGGGTGAGCCAGGAACACCCACGTCCCCTCGTTTGCGATCTGCACGGTGAACATGTCGCCGTGGCGACGGTGGAGCTCCTCCATCATGGCCCAGGGCCGGATGAGCCAACGGGCGGTCTGCAGGGCGCGGGGGGAGGTGGGGCCGGGAGGCAGCGAGGGAGAGTTCACATACCGCAGGGTATCTGAATCTCCGGCAGGGCTCAGCTGAGGCTCTTGCCCGCCAGCCGTGCGTGCGCGGCCACGTCGGCGGCGAAGCCGGCGAAGTCGCGCGCGTAGAGCTGCTGCGGGCCGTCGCACAACGCGGCCTCTGGATCCTCGGCCACCTCGACGATGATGCCGTCGGCGCCCACCGCCGCGGCCGCGCGCGCCAGCGGGGCCACCAGGCGCCGGTCGCCCGCCGCGTGGCTCGGGTCCACGATCACCGGCAGATGGGTGTGGAGCTTGAGCCAGGGCACGGCGCCCAGGTCGAGCGTGAAGCGCAGCGCGGTCTCGAAGGTGCGTATACCGCGCTCGCACAGGATCACCCGCTCGTTGCCCTCCTTGAGCACGTAGTCGGCGGCCATGAGCAGCTCGTCGAGGGTGGACGAGAGCCCGCGCTTGAGCAGCACCGGCTTGCCCAGCTTGCCCACGATCTCGAGTAGCCCGTAGTTCTGCATGTTGCGGGCGCCCACCTGGACCACGTCGACGGCCTCGGCCAGGCGCTCCGCGTGCTCGGCCGAGGTGAGCTCGCTGACCACGGGCAACCCGGTCTCCTCGCGCACCGTACGCAGGATGTCCAGGGCGTCGTAGCCCAGGCCCTGGAACGAAAAGGGCGACGTACGTGGCTTGAACGCGCCGCCGCGCAGCATCGCCGCCCCACCGGCGGCGACCGTGCGGGCCACCCCGGCGGTCTGCTCGAGGCTCTCGACGGTGCACGGCCCGGCGATCAGGCAGAAGCGCTCGCCGCCGCCCACCGGGCGTCCGTCGACGGCGAACGAGGTGGGCTCGTGGTGGGAGAGCTCGGACGACGCCAGCTTGTAGGGCCGGGAGATGGGAATCACCTGGTCCACTCCGGGGAGGCCCTCCAGGCCCAGCTCGCGCACTCCCTGGGGATCGCCGATGGCCCCGATGGCCGTGGTCAGCTCGCCGGGCATGACCTTTGCGTGTACGCCACGGGCCTCGAGCTTCGCCACCACCGCGTCGATCTGGGCCGCGGTGGCCTCGGGTGTCATCACGACCATCATCCGGCCCGCAAGCCTACGCGGGCCCGCCCAGCCGGGCGAGCGGCCCATCGAGTGGGAGCTCGCGAACCCATTGCGCCCGCCTGCCGGCGCCAGTGGGAAGCCCCGCGCCTAGTGCGACGCGACGAGGTTGAGCCGCTTGCGTACGGTGCGGGCGTTGCCGGCGGAGTCGCGCGCGGTCACCGCCAGCACGATGCGCATCCTCTGCGCGTTGCGTACGCGGCGAGCCACGCTCCGCGACAGCTTGACCCGTGCCACGGTGCGCACCGACGGGCGCAGCGACAGGCTCTTGCCACTCAGCTTGCGGCCCTTGCGACGCAGGCCAACCGAGGCGCGCGACGCGGCCGTCTCGTTGGCGGGCCCGCGGAGCACCACCGCGACCCGGCCGCGCCGGTCGAGGCGCAGCCGCTTGGAGAGGATCCGGAACAGGGGCGCCGAGGTGTCGGCCGGAGGACCGGGCGGCGGCGAGGCCGGGCGCTGGTACTCGTAGGCGCCCATGTCGCGCACCGCGAGGCCGTCGCCGTTGCCGTCGTTGGGTCGCGGCTGGCCGTCGAGGTCGGCCGTGGATCCCGCCTCGGGGGAGCCGCGGTCGATGAGCGGCGAGTCGGCTCGCAGCCGGAAGTCGGCTGCTGCCCCGTCCACGAAGCCGGGATTGGCGAAGAGATTGCCCGCGCCGGGCACCACCGCGGCATCGCCGGGGCTCGTGTCGACGACCTTGACGGGGTTGTAGTCGGAGTAGCTGATGGGGATGCGGGCCACGGCTCCCGTGAACGCCTCGACCTCGAGGTCGGTGCTGAGCGCGTGGAAGATCGAATCGCGGATGTCCACCGTCGCGTGCTCGCCCGTGCTGAAGCCGCTCGCAACTGCACCCCGGCCGGCGTTGACGGCATCCCCGGTGCCCACCACGGTCACGTGGCGGGCGACGATCGAGGGGTCGCCACCGGACGTCGCCTCGGCCAGCAGGCCGCCGCCGGTGGAGCCGCCGTTGAGGCGGATCAGGGTGTCGCTGACGTTCACCGATCCCGTACCGAAGGCGCTGATGCCGGTGTGGGACGGGGTCGAAGAGCGCAGTCGGCGAATAACCACCGGATCGCCGGCATTTCGCGCGTCCACCATGGTGTCGCCGGCCGCGGCCACGTTCTCGATGAGCGCTCCCTCCTCGGCGCTGATCGCCAGATTGGCGTTGTCCGTGACCGGCACCTGCACGAGCGAGTTGCGCAGGATGGCCCCCGTTCGCACGATCACTCCGACCGCGTTGTCGACCCCGGGCTCGCCGAGGACGGTGACGTCGCTTGCCACCGTGCCGGCGCCGCTCAGGAAGATGCCCGCTTCGAAGCTGCCGGGCTGGTTCTCCACGCGGACCCGCAGGTTCGACACGGTGCTGCCGGGCGACTGGATGTCGAGCGAGAAGCTGGTGTCGGGAGAGCGCAGGATCGTGCCGCCCGTTCCCTGACCCGCGCCGACGATGTCGACCGGGTTCGCCCCCGAGACGAGGGCGTTCTGGGTGAAGTCGCCCGCGGTCAGCCGGATGGTGTCGCGAACCGTCGGCGTGCCTGCCGCAAGGGATATTGCGCCCGGGAGCGTGGGCGAGGTCTGATCGCAGCCCGTGCCGGTGGGGACGCATATCGTGGCCGCGCTCGCCGAGGGGACAATCAGGACGAACAGGGTGGCGGTGAGGACCGGCAGTAGGCGTGTCATGCCCCGCTAATCGGGCCGGCGCGCGGAAAATTTAGTCGGGCAACGGCTCGGCGGCCCCGTCGGCCCGCTCGGCCAGCAGCCGCGCGGCCTTGGCCCGCTGCTCACGCACGATCGTGTACCCCAGTAGCGCGACCACCGCCAGCGGGAAGGGCACCAGCACGGCCACGGGAAGGTCCAGGCCGGCCTTGATGAGGAGCGCCAGCCCGGCGCCGACGAGCACCACCGAGAGCGTGGTGCGCAGCACTGCCGGCTCGACCCGAACCGACCAGTGGCTTCCCAGCCACACTCCGGGGATCGACCCGATCAGGATGTTGGCCGCCAGAAGGAAGTCGACGTTCCCGGCCACGATGTGGGCCATGCCGGCGGCCCAGAGCAGGATGGCGGCGTGGAAGACATCTGTACCCACGACTCGGGTGGGCACGAGCCTGAACAGCAGGATCAACCCGATCGCGATCAGAGCGCCGGATCCCGCGGAGGTGATCCCGAGCACGAAGCCGACGCACACTCCGAGCATCACCGCGGCGATCTTGTGCCGGCGCTCCAGCTCGAGCGTCTCCCGTTCGCGTGCGTGCATGCTCTTCAGGAACGAGCGGATGAACGTAGCCGCGCCGGTGAGCAGCAGAGTGACGGCCAGGACGGTGAGAAGGAGATCGTCGAAGTCGCGGCCGGCGACGTCCTCGAGCAGGGTGAGCACGTACACGCCGCAGATCGCCGCGGGCACCGAGCCGAAGGCCATCCACGTCGAGAGCTTCAGGTCGACCGTCTTCTGGCTCCAGTGCTTGTAGCCGCCGACCGTCTTGGTCACGGCTGCGTAGGCGAGGTCGGTACCGATCGCCGTGACGGGGGTGACCCCGAACACGAGGATCAGCATGGGCGTCATGAGCGAGCCGCCACCGATGCCGGTCATCCCCACGAGCACGCCGACGCCCAAGCCGAACGCGATGAGCGCGAAGTCCACGCGCGGAGACTAGTCGCGCCGCGCCCGATGCGCGCGGCCAGGAATCAACGGGGGTCCGGGGGCGGCGGCCCCCGGCTGAGTATCAGAGAACCATGCCCGCACCGACGGTGTCGTTGGTCGACTCGTCGATCAGGATGAAGCTGCCGGTGACCCGGTTGCGGCGGTACTCGTCCACCAGCAGCGGCGCGGAGAGGCGCAGGCTCAGGCGGCCGATTTCGTTGAGCTCGAGGCTCGTGGCCTCCTCGTCGCGGTGGAGGGTGTTCACGTCGAGCGCGTAGCGCACGTCGTCGACCTTGGCCAGCGCGGTGCGAGAGGTGTGCTTGATCCGGTAGCGGCCCGATGCCGAAAGCGGGCGCTCGGCCATCCAGCACACCATGGCGTCGATCTGGCGCGTCTCGCTCGGCTTGTTCTGGGGCCGGCAGATCATGTCGCCACGCGAGACGTCGACGTCGTCCTCGAGGCGGACGGTCACCGACAGGGGCGGGTAGGCCTCCTCGAGCTCGCCGTCGAAGGTATCGATCGCGGCGATCTTCGAGGTGCGGCCCGATGGCATCACCACCACGTCGTCGCCGGCGCGGAACACTCCCGAGGCCACCTCGCCGGCGTAGCCGCGGTAGTCGTGGTGCTCGTCGGTCATCGGCCGCACCACCCACTGGACGGGGAAGCGGGCGTCCTGGAGATTGCGGTCGGAGGCCACGTGCACGTGCTCGAGGTGGTAGAGCAGCGAGGGCCCCTCGTACCAGTCCATGTGCTCCGAACGGCTGACGACGTTGTCGCCGCGCAGAGCCGAGATCGGGACGAAGGTGAGGTCGTGCACGTCGAGCTTCGCGGCCCAGCCGGCGAACTCGGCGGCGATCTCGTCGAAGACCTCCTGGTCGTAGTCGACCAGGTCCATCTTGTTCACGCACACCACGAGATGGGGGATGCGCAGCAGCGAGGCGATGAACGCGTGGCGGCGCGACTGCTCGAGCACGCCCTTGCGCGCGTCGACCAGGATCAGCGCGAGGTCGGCGGTAGAGGCGCCGGTGACCATGTTGCGCGTGTACTGCTCGTGGCCGGGCGTGTCGGCGATGATGAACTTGCGCCGGGGGGTGTGGAAGTAGCGGTAGGCCACGTCGATCGTGATGCCCTGCTCGCGCTCGGCGCGCAGCCCGTCGGTGAGCAGCGCCAGGTTCACGTAGCCATCGCCGCGGCGCTTGGAGGTCTCCTCGACGTGCTCGAGCTGGTCCTCGAAGATCGACTTGGTGTCGTAGAGCAGCCGGCCGATCAGGGTCGACTTGCCGTCGTCGACCGAGCCGGCGGTGGCGAAGCGGACGAGCTCCGAGGTGCGCGGGCTCGGCAGCGGGGTCCCGTTGGTGGCAGCCGCCCCGTTGGCCACCTAGAAGTACCCCTCCTTCTTGCGGTCCTCCATGGCCGCCTCCGACACGCGGTCGTCGGCGCGCGTCTCGCCGCGCTCGGTGATCCGCGTGGCGGCGATCTCGGCCACCACGGCCTCGAGCGTCTCCGCCGTGGAGGCCACGGCGCCGGTGCAGCTCATGTCGCCCACGGTGCGAAAGCGCACCGACTCCTCGAAGGGGCTCTCGTCGGGGAACAGCTCGACGAAGTCGGACACCGCGTAGAGCATCCCGTCGCGCTTGAAGACGTCGCGGCGATGGGAGAAGTAGATCGAGGGCAGCGCGATCTTCTCCTCGTGGATGTACTGCCACACGTCGAGCTCGGTCCAGTTGGAGAGCGGGAACACGCGCACGTGCTCTCCGGGCTTGACGAACCCGTTGTAGATGTTCCACAGCTCCGGGCGCTGGACCTTGGGGTCCCACTGCCCGAAGTCGTCGCGGAAGGAGAAGATGCGCTCCTTGGCGCGGGCGCGCTCCTCGTCGCGGCGGGCGCCGCCGAACACGCCGCGAAAGCCGCCCTTCTCGATGGCGTCCAGGAGGGTCACCGACTGCAGGCGGTTGCGCGAGGCGCGCGGGCCCTTCTCCTCGGTCACCCGGCCCTGGTCGATCGAGTCCTGAACGTGGGCCACGATCAGCTTCGAGCCCGTTTCCTCGACCATGCGGTCGCGGTACTCGATCACCTCGGGGAAGTTGTGGCCCGTATCCACGTGCATCACGGGGAAGGGAAGCCCGCCGGGGTGGAAGGCCTTGCGCGCCAGGTGCAACAGCACAGCGGAGTCCTTGCCGCCGGAAAACAGCAGCACACCGCGCTCAACCTCGGCCGCCACCTCACGCATGATGTGGATGGCCTCCGACTCGAGCGCACGAAGATGGGAGACCTCGTAGCTCATGGGGTCGGCGGGGAGGATATCCGTCGACGCGGCTTTCGCGGGCGCGGTGGTGATCAAGCGTGCAGTCCGCACTCGGTCTTCTCCTGCCCCGCCCAGCGGCCATCGCGGCCGTTTCCGGGAACGGTGCAGGGAGCGCATCCGATCGAGCTGTAGCCGACGTCGTGCAGGGGGTGGTACGGGAGATCGTGTTCGCGCACATACGCCCAGACGTCGTCGTCGGTCCAGTCGACGAGCGGGTTGAACTTCCACACCGCTCGCGTTTCGTCCCATTCCACGTGCCGTGCGTGCGCCCTGGTCGGCGACTGCTCGCGGCGAATGCCGGTGATCCAGGCCGAGTGGCCACCGAGCGCCCGGCCGAGCGCCTCGACCTTGCGGTCGGCGCAGCAACCGGACGCGCTCCAGGGCGTGCCGTTCGGCGGCGTCGCGTCCATCACCTCGATGCTCAGTCCGTAGCGTTCCTCGATCTCGCGCCAGGTGGCGTAGGTCTCGGGGAACAGCACGCCGGTGTCGATGGTGAAGACCCGCGCGGCGGGTTCGATCGCCATCAGCAGGTCGATCAGCACCGACTCCTCCTTCTGAAAGGAGCAGGCCATGACCAGGCTGGGGTGGTGCTGCTCGACCGCCAGCTCGAGGGTCTCCCTCGCGTCTAGATTGCGCATTCGCCCTCACCCCGGACCACCTGGAAGGGCTCCTTGCGCTGCCAGTCGATGAAGTGGCTCATGTTCTCGAGCGAGAACTCGATGGCCATGCCGAGGTCGCGCACCTCGTCCTCGAAGCGCTTGCCCTCGACGCGCTCCGCGTAGGCGTTGAACTCCTCGCCCTCGTCGCGTTCGGCCTCGTACATCCGCAGCCAGCGCTCGACCGCCTCGGGCACGCGCTTGGCGGCCAGGCGGACCTTGAGCCGCGTGCCGTAGACCACCTCGCCGCCCTCGTAGCGGCCGCCGATGTGGGCCACGTAGGCGGGCACGGTGTGGCCGCCCACCTTGATCGACGCCCCGTAGAAGCCGATGTTGGCGATGTGGTGCTGGCTGCAGCCGTTGGGGCAGCCGGACATCTTGATGTGGATCCGCTTGGTCAGCGGGTCCTCGATCTCCATCGCCTCCACGCGGTCCATCACGGCGCGGTTGAGGCCCATCGAGCTCGTTATGCCGAGCTTGCAGGAGTCGGTGCCCGGGCAGGAGACGGTGTCCACGATCTGGCCCGCGCCGGAGCCGCCCAGGCCGAGCTCACCGAGCGCCCGCCACACCTCGTAGACCGACTCGTCGCGCACCCAGCGCAGCAGCAGGTTCTGCTCGACGGTGGTACGGGCGTAGCCGCCTGAGTAGTCGCGCATGATCCGGGCCAGGCCACGGAACTGCTCGGGCGTGAGGTCGCCGCGGATCACGCGCACCTGCACGGTGGAGAAGCCGGCCTGGCGCTGGGCCTCGACGTTGGAGGAACGGAAGCGCTCGAAGGCCGAGCCGTCGCCGTTGGGCTGGGCGTAGGTGGTGGCGCCCGCCGGGGCATTCGCCTCCTCGTCGTGCTCGAACAGGAGATCGGTCGGATCGAAGTCGCGCTCGGCCACCCAGTCGCCCGCGAGCTCCTCCTCGACCTGCTCGCGGAACGCGTCGATGCCGATCTTGTCGATCAGCACCTTGATGCGCGCCCGAGCGCGATTGACCCGCAGCCAGTCCTGGCGGTCGAAGATGCGGAACACGGCCTCGGAGACCTTCAGGTAGTCGCCGTTGTCGAGCTCGACGAACTCGTACAGCGTGGGCGCGACCCGGGGCATGATCGAGGTGCCGCCGCCCACCCGGATCTCCACGCCGCGGACGCCGTCGCGCTCGCGAGGGATGAAGGCGATGTCGTGGATGCCGGTGATCGCGCGGTCCTCGTCGGTGGCGGTGAAGGCCGTCTTGACCTTGCGCGGCATCAGCTGCGTGGTGGGGTGGCGCACGAAGTAGCGCACGTAGGCCCCGGCGTAGGGAGTGATGTCGAAGAGCTCGCCGTCGGTGACGCCGGCCCACGGGTCGCCGGTGACGTTGCGGACGGTGTTGCCGCAGCCCTCGCGGGAAGAGAGGCCCGAGTCGGACACCTTGCGGATCAGCTCCGCCATCTCGCGCAGCGGGATGTGGTGGATCTGGATGTTCTGGCGCGTGGTGATGTGGCCCTTGTTGAGCGGCGCGTACTCCTCCACCACGTCGGCGAAGGTCTCCATCTGCTCGGGCGTGACGCCGCCCATGGGGAGCTTGATGCGGCACATCTGAACGTCGGCCTGGCGCTGGCCGTAGACGCCCTGCTTGAGGCGGAAGCCGATGAACTCGGTCTCGGGCGTATCGCCGGCGAGGAACTTCTCGGCCTCGTTGTCGAAGTCGTCGAACTCGCGCTGGATGATGGGGATCACGTGGCCGGGAACGTTCTCGACCACCTCCGGATTCGTGAGCGACCCCTTCCGGCCCTTGGGCTTGTCGGGCGGGGCAGAAACGGGTTCCATCCAGTCAAAGTACCAAAACCCGATCGGGTTTCAGCTAATAAGCGAGCAGGTGGTGCCGCCACCGTGCGCCAGGCGTCGCCGGAGTGGTCGCTTTTACCCCGTATCGGGGGTGAAATAGACCCTTCTGGAGTGTGCCTGCGGTCGGTTGGTAGCTCGTGCATCCATTGGATGCAAAATCGGCCACGCTCCGCCCACCTGACCTGGCTGCTGCCGTTAGAGCGGGCAGTTCCCCGGCAGGCGGCTCCTCGCCCCGCGCTGACCCGAACGGAGCTCTAGTCGATCGTCAGCACGGCCCTGCCGCGCACACGGCGCTCGACCAGATCCTGCAGCTCGCGCATCAGGGCCCCCAGGGCATCCGCCCGCCGGGCCTGTGGCCCGTGCCCTCGAGCAGGCCCGCGCGCAGCCACGGGCTCTGGGTGCGCTCCGCGGTCGCCGGCGCGGGGGCGGTGTCGCGCATGAACTGCTCGATCGCCGCAGCGATGGCCGCGGCCTCCTCCTCGGATACATCCGGCGCAGGCCGGCCCTCGCGCCAAGCGACGGCACCGCGACAGCTCGATGCGAGGCCGAGACGAACGGCGTTGTCCGTTGCGGCTCATCGCGGCGGTAGCGTACTCGCGGTGCCCGAGCTGCCCGTCTTCGATGCGGACACCGTCCTGAACACCATTTCCCCGCGAGAGGCCATCGAGCGTGTGCGCGAGGGCTTCGTGGAGTACGCGGGCGGCGAGTGGCAGATGCCGCCCAAGACCTACCTCGAGTCCTATCCGCACGGAGATTTCCGGGCGATGCCGGCCAAGGGCGCGGGGATCGCCATCCTCAAGTGGGTCACTTCCTTCCCGCGCAATCCGGACGCGGGCCTGCCGGTGGTGATGGGGTTGATCTGCGTGTCGTCGGCGGTCGACGGAGAGCCGATCGCGCTCGTCGACGTGCCCTCGGTCACCGCCCTGCGCACGGGCGCCGTGGCGGCGGTCGCGGCGCAGGAGCTGGCGCGCGAGGACGCCGAGACGGTGGGCATCATCGGCTGCGGGCTTCACGGCGCGTGGGCCGCCCGCTGCCTCGCGGCCTCCGAATACGGGCCCGGGGTGTGTTACGACCCCGACCCCGAGCGAGCCGGCCGCCTGGCGGGCGAGCTGGGCTGGGAAGTGGGCAGCCGTGACGAAGCGGTGGCCTGCGACGTAGTCACCTGCGTGACCCCTGGATACGAGCCCGTGGTGTTCGAGGACGACCTGCAGCCCGGCCTGCACCTGAGCATGCTGGGCGCGGACGGGCCGGGCAAGGCGGAGGCCACCCACGAAGCGGTCGCCCGGTGCGAGCTGTTCTGTGACGAGTGGGCTCAGGCCAGCCACGGCGGCGAGCTGACCGGCGCGGTCGAGGCCGGCCTCGTCTCGCGCGGTCGTGTGGCCGAGCTGGGCGACGTGCTCACCGGCAGCGCCCCGGGCCGCCCGAACCGGGAGGCCGTGACGATGTTCGACTCCACCGGGCTGGCGATCCAGGACCTGGCGATCTGCCTGGCCCTCCTGAGCGCCCACCGCGCGGGCGGTTTCAGCGTCGCCACGGTGAAGCTCTAAAACCTCTGAAGATTCCCGCGCCGCCGCCGATAGGAATGATGATGACTCGAATCCTTCTCACCCTCGCCGCCCTGCTCACCGTCGCCGCCGTAGCCGTGGGATGCGGCAACGAAGGTGCCTCCTCCTCCCCCGCGTCGGCCCTGGCGCCGGCCGGATCGGTGATGTACGGCGAGGCGACCCTCGAGCCCGAGGGCGACCAGAAGGCGGCGATCGACTCGCTGGTGGAGAAGTTTCCCGGTGAAGGCGGCGCGGGCGATCGCGTCCGCAAGCTCATGGAGAAGGCGTTCGCCGGCTCTGACTCCGGTCTCTCCTACAAGAAGGACGTAGAGCCCTGGCTGGGCAGCGAGGCCGCCTTCTTCGTGTCGCGGCTCAACGCTACGGGCGACGACGGCGACGGTGCCTTCCTCGTGGCCACCGACGACGAGGAGCAGGCCATGGCCGCCCTCGACAAGGCCGCCGACGGCAAGAAGCGCAGCTACAAGGACACCGACTACTTCGTGGACGACGACGGCGCCGCGGGCGTGGTCGAGGGCATGGTCGTCGTGGGCACCGTGCCCGCCTTCAAGTCCGCCGTCGACGTGGCCGCCGATGGGCCCGCGTTGGAGGACGACGAGAAATTCAAGAAGACGCTCGAGGACGCTCCCGAGGAGCGGCTCGGCTATCTCTACGTCAACACACCGGCCTTCATCAAGACGCTCGAGCAGTCCCCTGCGGCCGGCATGCAGCTCGGATCGCTCAAGCAGTTCTTCAAGGAGCCGTTCCTGGCCACGATGGATGCCGACGAGGCGGGACTGCGCTTTGAGGCCACCGTGTCCAAGTCGCTCGCCACGGGCTTCCCGATCGTCGCCGAGGGCGCGGACCTGGCCGGCGGGCTACCGGGCGACTCCTGGCTGGCCATGGCGCAGCCTGACCTCGGCAAGACCCTCGACTACTACGTGAAGATCTTCGGCGCGCAGCTGGGTGGGCGCGACAACGTCGAGCAGCAGTTCCAGGCCACCACCGGACTCGACCTGCAGGACGACGTTCTGTCCTGGATGGGCGACTGGGGGGTGTTCGTTCGCGGCACCAGCGTCTCCGAGCTGGGCGGGGCGGTGATCGTCGAAACGAGCGACGAGGCGAAGTCCGGTCGCGTGATCGACACGATCGCCCGCTTCGCCCGCCAGAGCGCCGACGCGGGCGAGCAGATCGGCCCGCTGGAGCTTCCGGGCGGGGGCGAGGGCGTCACCCTGCGGACTCCCGACGTGCCGCAGCCGATCCATCTGTTCCAGCAGGACGGCAAGGTCGTCCTGGCCTACGGGGACGCGGCGGCGGCGGACGCGATCTCGCCGGGTCAGTCCCTGGCCGACACGGCCGAGTTCGCCCAGGCCGAGGACGCCCTCGGCGGCGACTACAACGTCTCGTTCTACCTCGCGGTGGAGCCGATCCTGGCTCTGGTCGACTCGACCGGCGCGGGATCCAACGCCGACTGGGCGAAGGCAAAGGCCTACCTCGAGCCGCTGGGTGCGCTGGTGGGCGGAGCCCAGGAGGACGGCGACAAGCTGCGCTCAGCGTTCGGAGTGACGGTCAAGTAGCGCTCGTCGCAAGGTGTGAGTGATCGCTCACAACGCGCACGGCGCGGATGGGACCGTTGCGCCATGTGCGAATGGACGGCGACAGCGAAGGCGAGGGCAACGCCCGAGCAGCTGCTCGAGGTGCTGACCCATCCCGAGGAGATCCGCCGCTGGTCGCCGGTCGACTTCGAGACCGGTGAGCTCGCGGAGCGCCGGCTCGCCGTCGGCACCCGCACCAAGGTCGCGGGCCGTCTGGCCGGCGTCTCGGTCAGCTTCGACGTAGAGGTTCACGCGGCCGATGCGGCCCGGCTCGAGCTCTCGGCCGACGGCCCGATCGCCCTCGACGTGCGCTACGACCTGACCGCCGACCCCGGAGGCGCGCAGCTCACCGCCTGCGTGAACGTCCGCCGGGGCCGCGGATTCACCGGGCGCCTGGTGGCGAGCGCGGCCGAGACGCTCCTCGCGGCCGGGGCGCTCGATGGGGCCACCGGCCGGATCGTCCGAGCCGCCGAGTCTCAGCTCTGCGCAGCGGCCTGACGACGCGGCCGGCCCGCCCGTTACGAGTTCGCTCGACGGGGTAGGACCGATGCGTGGCCGACAGCGAGGAAGCCGCCGCGCAGAACGTCGACTGGGAGGCGATCGAGCGCACAGCGGATTTCCAGGAGCTCGTAAACGGCCGGCGGCGCTTCGCCTGGACCTACGGGACCATCGGCATAGGCCTGGGCGCGCTCTACGTGGTGCTGGCGGGGGTGGCCCCCGACCTGATGGGCACGCAGCTGTTCGGCTCGATGTCGCTCGGGTTCGCGGGCGGGGTCGGCCTCATCCTCGTGACGTGGGTAATCACGTTCGCCTACATGCGCCGCTCCGACCGCGTCTGGGGCCCGCTCGAGGAGCGCATCCGCGAGCAGGCGCGTGAGGACGCCCCGGGCGGTGGTCGCTTCCAGCACTCGGAGGAGCCCGCCGAGGTCTCGCCGTGAGCGTCCTCGCCATCGCGCCGGGCGTGAACGAGCTCGCTCTGGCCGTGTTCGCGGTCGTTCTCTCGAGCACCCTGCTGATCACCTACTGGGCCTCCAAGCGGACAAGCACCACGACCGAGTTCTGGGCCGCGAGCCGCGGCATCACCGGCCTGCAGAACGGATTCGCGATCGCCGGCGACTACCTGTCGGCGTCGACCTTCCTCGGCTTCGCCGGGCTGATCTTCCTGTTCGGCGTCGACGGCTGGGTCGGGCTCGCCGCCGCGGGCGCCTCGTTCCTCCCGGTGATCCTGCTGTTGGCCGAGCGCATGCGCAACTCGGGCAAGTTCACCATGGCCGACGTCCTGTCGTTTCGCCTGCGCGAGCGCCCGGCGCGGATCGTCGCGGCGCTGGGCACGCTGGTGGTCTCCTTCGTCTACCTGATCGCCCAGATGGTCGGCGCGGGGGTGCTGCTGCAGGCTCTCGCGGGCATCGACTTCACGGTTTCGGTGGCGATCACCGGCACGTTCATGCTCATCTACGTGATCTTCGGCGGCATGCTCGCCACCACGTGGGTGCAGATCATCAAGGCCGGCCTGCTGATGGCCGCGGGCATCGTGCTGACCGTGCTGGTGCTGTCGAAGACCGGCTTCAACCCCTTCGAGCTGTTCGAGCGCGCCGCGGCCACGCACCCCGAGAAGGATGGCTATCTGGCCTCCGGGCTTCAGCACCCGAACGCGATCAACTCGATCTCCTTCGGGCTCGCGTTGCTGCTCGGCACCGCTGGCCTGCCGCACCTGCTGATCCGCTTCTTCACCGTGCCCGACGCCAAGGCGGCGCGCGGGTCGGTGGCCTGGGGCGTGCTGCTGATCGGCGCCTTCTTCATCATGACCATGCTCGTCGGGGTGGGTGCTCGCGCGGTCCTCGGCGACCTCTCCGCCGACGACACGGCCGGCGGCAACCTGATCACTCCACTGCTGGCCGAGGAGCTCGGGGGCGGAGAGGGCTCGCTGGGTGGCGACCTGTTCCTGGCCATCATCAGCGCGGTCGCCTTCGCCACGATCCTCGCGGTGGTGGCCGGCCTGGTGATCGCGGCCTCCGGCGCGGTGGCGCACGACGTCTGGACCGGCGTGGTTCGGCGCGGGCGCGCCGATGAGCGCGACGAGGTCCGGGTGGCGCGGGTGGCGGCGATCGGCCTGGGCGTGACCGCGATCATCGCCTCGATCCTCGCGGGAGAGACCTTCAACGTGTCGATCCTCGTCGGCCTAGCCTTCGCCGTCGCTGCCAGCGCCAACCTGCCCGCGTTGCTCATGGCCCTGTTCTGGCCGCGCTTCAACACCACCGGAGCGATCGTCGGAGTGCTGGGCGGCCTCTTGGTCTCGCTGGTCGTGATCCTGCTGAGCCCCCCGGTATGGCCCGGCCCGGACGGCGAGGGCTCGCCGATCCCGCTCGCCAACCCGGCCATCATCTCGATACCTGCCGGCTTCCTGGCCTGCTGGCTCGGCACCGTGCTCAGCCACGAGCACGGCGCCGAACGCAGCTACGACGAGCTGCGAGTGCGCGCGGAGACGGGGATCGGGGCTGCCTGACCGGCGATCCGTGACGCGATGTACTCGGCGTCGTCCTTGACCCAGCCGAGCAGCGCAGAGCCTCTGGTGTGCTGCCACGTGAGCCCGAGGAAGTAGAGCCCGGGCGACGCCGTGACCCCCCGCTCGTGGGACACGGCGCCCCGGGCGTCGAACACGGGCAGGTCGATCCACGAGTGGTCGACCCTGAAGCCGGTGGCCCAGATCACGGTGCCCACGCCGAGCGCCGTGCCGTCGGCGAACGTGACGTCGGTGCCTGAAGCGGCGGTGGCTCGGGGAAGCAGCCGCACGCCGTGGCGGCGCGCAAGCTTCCGCGGGCTCGAGCCCACGAGCACGTCGCGTTCTCGCGCCCGGCGCCCGATGCGCGAATCCCGGGTCTTGGTCATCACGCCAGTGGCCTTAAGGATCTGGAAGAGGTCGCGCCCCAGCACCCGCTGAGGGAGCGGCGTCTGGCGCGAGCCGACTGAGAGGTGGACCTCGTGTGAGCCAGAGAGCTCCTGGGCGATCTGGTAGCCCGTGTTGCCCCCGCCGACGACCAGCACCACGCCCGAGGGAACCTGTCCCGGCGCGCGGTAGTCGCCGCTGTGGAGCTGAAAGACCCGGTCGTCCAGGCCGCTTGCGATCTCCGGCACGATCGGGACCTGGAAGGGACCGGTGGCCACCACCACCTGGTCGGCCTCGTAGGTCCGGTCGTCGAGCTCGACGGCGTAGCCGTGATCCCCCCGCCGCAGCGCTCGTACACGGCTGGAGTACTGGACCGGCAATTCGAAGTGAGCCGCGTAATCGGCCACGTAGTCCGCCACCTCATCCCTTCCCGGGTAGCTGTCGGGGTCGCCCGGGAATGCTCGGCCCGGGAGGCTGTCGTAGCGGGTGGGCGTGAACAACCTGAGCGAGTCCCAGCGAGACCGCCAGGCCGCCCCCGGCTCGGCGGCGGCCTCGAGAATGGTGAAGCGCCGGCCCTGCCGGGCGAGGAAATACCCGATGGCGAGGCCGGCCTGGCCGCCACCGATGACCACGACCTCGTAGCGCTCGCTCATCTCCGGCCTACGGGGCCATCGGCTGCCAGAGCTGGATTCCGTTGCCCTCCGGGTCGTGCAGCGTCGCGAAGCGCCCGTTCGGATAGCGCTCCGGATCGACCTCCACCGCTTCGCCGGCGGCCACCAGTTGCTCCACCATCGCGTCCAGATCCTCGACGCGGAAATTGATCATCCAGGTGTGCTCGGGCGGGCCGATCATCTCGGAGTCCTGGGCGAAGGGGGCGAAGACCGTGTCGCCCTCCTGCTGGTGCCAGGCTTCGTCGTCGTAGCTCTCGGGCACGGTCGTCACACCGAGCCGCTCCTGGTACCAGAGCGCGAGCGCGCCCGGATCGCGGGAGCGAAAGAAGAATCCGCCGATGCCGGTCACCCGCACGCGACTCGCATCCGCACGCGACTCGCCATTAGAGCGGGATGTTCCCGTGCTTTCGCTTCGGACCCTCGACGCGTTTGGTCTGCAGCGTCTCGAGGGCGCGGATCAGCTTGGGGCGGGTCTCGTGGGGCACGATCACGTCGTCGATGTAGCCGCGCTCGGCCGCCGAGTAGGGGTTCGCGAAGCGCGCCTTGTAGTCGCCGATCAGCTTCTCGCGACGCTCGTCCGGGGTGGGGGAGGACTGGATGTCGCGGCGGTGGATGATGTTCACCGCCCCCTCGGGACCCATCACCGCGACCTCGGCGCTCGGCCAGGCGAACACGAAGTCGGCCAGCATGTGCTTGGAGTTCATCACGTCGTAGGCGCCGCCGTAGGCCTTGCGAGTGATGATGGTCAGCTTGGGCACGGTCGCCTCGGTGAAGGCGTACAGCAGCTTGGCGCCGTGGCGGATGATGCCGCCCCATTCCTGCTCGGTGCCCGGCAGGAACCCGGGCACGTCCATGAAGGTCAGCAGAGGGATGTTGAACGCGTCGCAGAAGCGCACGAAGCGCGCCGCCTTCTCCGAGGAGGCGATGTCGAGCACGCCGGCGAGCTGGTTGGGCTGGTTGCCCACCACGCCGACGGGCCTCCCGTTCAGCCGCGAGAAGCCCACGATGATGTTGCGCGCGAAGTGCTCCTGGACCTCGAAGAACTCGCCGTTGTCGACGAGCAGGTTTACCACGTCGCGCATGTCGTAGGGCTTGTTGGGGTTGTCGGGGACGATCGAGTCGAGCCCGGCCTCCTCGCGATCGGGGTCGTCGCCCGTGTCCATCTGCGGGGGCAGCTCGAGGTTGTTCTGGGGCAAGAAGGACATGAGGTAGCGCGCGTCCTCCAGGCAGCTCTCCTCGTCCTCGGAGGCGAAGTGGGCGACGCCCGGACTTCGAGTTGTGCGTCATGGCCCCGCCGAGCTCCTCGAACTCCACCTCCTCGCCGGTGACCGTCTTGATCACGTCTGGGCCGGTGATGAACATGTGCGAGGTCTCCTTGACCATGAAGATGAAGTCGGTCATGGCGGGGGAGTAGACGGCGCCGCCGGCACACGGCCCCATGACCAGCGAGATCTGCGGGATCACCCCGGAGCACTGCACGTTGCGCACGAACACGTCGCCGTAGGCGCCCAGTGACACCACGCCCTCCTGGATGCGCGCGCCGCCGGAGTCGTTGATCCCGATCACCGGGCAGCCGATCCGGGCGGCCAGGTCCATCACCTTCACGATCTTCTCGCCCATCACCTCGCCCAGCGAGCCCCCGAACACCGTGAAGTCCTGGGAGAAGACGCACACCGGGCGGCCGTCGATCTTGCCGTGACCGGTCACCACCGCGTCGCCCCACGGGCGGTTCTTGAGCATGTCGAACTCGGCCGTGCGGTGGCGCACGAAGGTGTCGAGCTCCTCGAAGGAGCCCGGGTCGAGGAGCTTCTCGATGCGCTCGCGGGCGGTCAGCTTGCCCTTGGCGTGCTGCTTCTCCTCCGCCTGGGGATTGGTGTGCGAAGCCTGCTCGCGCAGCTCGTGGAGCCGCTGCAGCTTCTCCTCGTAGGTCTCGGGTGACTTCTGGCGCACGCCGCCTCACCCTATTGGTCACGTCAGGCGCGCTGCCAGCCCGCGAGCGTTCAGGTGGGCGACGGACTGGATCGAGAAATGCGGGTTGACCCCCGTCGCACTCGGGAAGACCGAGCCGTCGCACACGTAGAGGTTGCGCGCATGCCAGGTCTGCCCGGTGGGGTCGCACACCGAGGTGGCTGGCGAGCCGCCCATCCGCGCGCTTCCCTGCAGGTGGAAGCCGAGCAGCTGGATGCGACCGGCGCCATAGCCTGCGGCGTCGCCGTCGCGCATCAAGCGCGCGCGGTCGCCGTCCCGGCCAGGGTCGTAGCCCACCCACTTCGCGTGCGAGGAGAAGATGCGCCGTGCGCCTGCCGCCTCGAGTAGCTCGGCCGCTCCGTCGATCCCGCGCCGCAGGTGGCCGCGATCGAAGTGCGACAGCTTGTAGCGGACCACGGGCTCTCCGTCGCGGCCCACACGAACCTCGCCACCGTCGCGGTCACGCAGCAGGACGCCCACCGGAGAGGTGTTCTGGGACGCCTCCATCAGGCCGAAGTGAGCCGCCCCGCCCTGCCACGGCATGAGCGGGATCTGCAGATGCGGGTGCAGCGGCGCGGTCTCGTAGATCACCCCGTAGCCGTCGCGGAGGTCGGCGTGCTCGTCGACGTAGCGGGCCTGCATCACCCCGTCCACCCCGTTGACCTCCTCGTCGAAGATGCCGAACAGGGCCGCAACCGGGTGCACCTTCAGGTGCCTGCCGAGATTCTCGTTCTCGATTCCGGAGCGTTTGAGCAGTGCAGGGGTGTGAATCGCCCCGCACGCGGCGACCACGGCCCGAGCGCGCACGTTGAGGCGGTGCCCGCCGACCGCCAACCCCTCCACCCCGCGGGCGGCACCGCCCTCCACGATCACCCGGTCGATTCGAGTGCGGACGATCAGGCGCGAGCCCCGCCGGTGGGCATCGGTGAGCCACGTCTTCACCGTCGACTGCTTCGCCCCCACGCGGCAGCCCAATCCGCAGTACCCGCATTCTTTGCCCTGCGCGCAGTTGCGCACGTTTCGGGGCTGCGCGCCGCTCGACCAGCCGAGCGACTGGGCGGCCTCCTGGAGGATGCGGTCCCGCTCGCCCGGGCGACTGTGCTCCTGGTTGACGCCGAGACGCTCGGCGACGGCGTCCAGCGACGCGGTGAACTCCGCCCCGGTGAAGGCCGGCACGCCGCGCGCCGCCCAGTCCTCGCGAATGGGGCCCGGGGTGCGGAACGAGGTCGTGTAGTTCACCACCGTTCCGCCGCCGAGGCACGAGCCGGCCACCAGGCCGATCGACTCGTCGTGCGAGGCGCTCGGCGCCCCCGAATAGAACTGAGTCAGAGCGGTGATCTCCGCGCCGTCGAAGTCCTCGTCGTCGTAGTAGCCGCCTGTCTCCACCACGACCACGTCGAGGCCTGCCTCCGACAGCACGCCTGCCACCGGGCCGCCACCGGCGCCCGAGCCGACGACGACGACATCGCAGTCGAGTGCCGTGTCGCGTGTGATCTCCACAGGTTGTAGCGGCTTGGGTGGCGCCTCCTCGAGCCGGCCGAGCGGGCCGGGGTAGCCGATTGCGTCCCATGCCGGGTTGCGTGCTCCGTCCGGGCCCGGCAGCGCCCAGTAGAACAAGAGGGAGCCCTTGCGCAGGGCCTGGAAGGCCGCGCGGCGCTGGGGCGCCCGCGAGTGAGCCCAGGAGAGCAGTACCGTCTCGCGCTCCTCCCGTGGGAGCTCGGAGAAGCGGTTGAACCCGCCGCCTGCGAGCGCGGTGAGCGCCTTGGTGTCCCAGACCCCGAGCAGCTGCTGAAGCTGCTTGCGTTCGGCGGCACGCGGGTTGAGGGCCACCGCCCCGGCGATGGCGTCCGCCACCCCGAGCTCGTGCACTCCGGCGACGCCGTTCCCGTTCTGAGGTGGGCAGAAGGTGTCGCAGATCGCCTCGAGGGCGAGCAGTTGCTTGGGCGAGAGTTCGAAGGCGGCGGCCATATCAGGAGACGTAGACTGGCAGCGAGCCCCCGGTGCGGGCCGTGATGAGCGCTTCCAGCTCCTCCGTCACGTCGGGGTGCTCGGCGGCCACGTCGCGCGCCTCGCCGGGATCCGCGGCCAGGTCGTAGAGCCGAGGGCGGGCCAGGGCGTTGTCGGCCATGTAGGCCCAGCGCTCGTCGCGCAGGAAGTGATTGTTCGACCAGCCCCCGTAGGTGAAGGGCCGTTTTTCGGGCGCCGAGCCCGCGAGCAGCGGCGAGAGATCGGCCCCCTCCATCTCGGCGGGCACCGAGAGCCCCGCCATGGCCAGGATCGTCGGCGCCAGGTCGTGCGTGGAGGCGAAGTAGCTCGACTTCTTTCCCGCGCCGCGGCCGGCGGGGTCGACGATCACCATCGGCACCTGAGTCAGCTCGGGATGCAGGGCGGTCGAGATCTTCCCCACCCAGCCGTGCTCACCCAGCTGGATGCCGTGGTCGCTCGTCAGCACGATCACCGTTTCGCGCTCGAGGTCCAGCCGGCGCAGCCGCTCGATGAGCGTGCCGAGCCAGCGGTCGGTCATGGCCACCTCGGCCGCGTAGAGCACCCGCATGCGCTCCACCAGCGGCCCGGCCTCCTGTTCGCCGACCCAGTCCTCGACCTTTCCGTAGCGCGGCATCGCGGGCTCCGGCCCGCGCCAGCTGCCGTCGTCGAGTGGATCGGTGTACGTGCGCGGCGGCGTCCAGGGCTCGTGCGGCTCGTAGGTGTCGACCACGAGCGCGAACGGCCGCTGCTTCGCCGCCGTGTTCAGGGCATCCACGGCGGAGGTGCACACCCGCGCGGCGAAGGAGCGGCGCTCGTCCTGCGAGTAGTCGGCGTTGGCGATGTACTGCCGAACGCGCTCGCTCATGCCCGCGTCGCGAACGGCGGGGTGCAACCATCGGCGCAGCGTTTCGGGATCCACGGGCCCGTCGCGGCCACCGATCTGGCCGCCGTGGCGAACGAAGAGGTCGAAGCTGTCGCGCAGGGGCTCGTAGGAGACGAGAAGCCGAGGAACGGGTTGTCGGTCACGTACCCGGTCCACCATCCACTCCGGCGCAGTACAGAGGTGAACGCGCTATCGGGGTCGTCGATGGCGCCAGCCCGGCTGGCGAGAGCCCCCGATGGTCCTCCCAGCCGCGAAAGGGAAACATGCGCCGGCCGGAAAGGATCGAGTTGCGCGCCGGCACCGTGGGCATCGCCTCGGGGAAGGCGCGCGTGAAGCTCAGGCCGCGAGCCGCCAGGGCGTCGAAGGTCGGCGTGGGCGCGAGCGGGCCGTAGGCGTGATCGGCCCGCAGGCTGTCGACGATGATCACCAGGACGTTGGGGCCGGCCCGGCGGGCTGGGTCGCGCGTGCAGGCGCTCGCCCATGCAATTCCCGCGGCGGCCGCCCCGCCGGCGAGGAATTGTCGGCGCGTAGGCGTCAAGCCCGGTGGACGACCCCGCCAACCATCGTGAGCGCGACCTTCGCCTTCGACACCCGCTCCAGCCGCACGCGCAGGAGATCGCGGTCGAGCACGATCAGGTCGGCGGCGTAGCCCTCCCGGATCTGGCCGGTGAGGCTCTCCTGGTGGAGTTGGAAGGCGCTGTTGCGAGTGTGCATCGCGAGGACACGCAGGCTCAGGCCCTCCTGCGCGAACAGGGGCTTCTCGTAGCCCTCGTACACCTCGTCGGCCTTGCGGTTGACCGCGATCTCGATCTGGCGGAAGGGCAGCAGCGGGTCGACCGGCCAGTCGCTTCCGCCGCACAGCCGGGCGCCCGCTTGCGCCAGGCTTCCCGGCCGGATAGGTGTAGCGCCAGCGCTTCTCACCCACGTACGGCCGCAGCGCGTCGACGGTGTACGAGTCACGTCCGGCCCAGTGCATCTGCATGCTCGGCGCAGAACCCCGAGCTCCTTGAAGCGCTTGGAAGTCCTGCGGATCCATCAGCTCCAGGTGGGTGATCGTGTGGCGGTTGTCGGTGGCCTGGTTCGGGGGATTGCGCGCGTGCTCGAAGGCATCGAGGGCGGAGCGGAGGGCCCGGTCGCCGATGGCGTGCACGTGCACCTGCCAGCCGGCCGCGTCGAGGGGCGTCGATCGCGCGGTTGGCCACGCGCTGGCGGAGAGTAGGTCGGGCCGCGGCTCTTGCCCGCCACCCAGCGAGGGTTTCGCTTCGTGCCCTTGTTCACCCGGTAGGGCTGGAGCAGCGCCGCGGTCTGGGTCGGGTACTCGATCACTCCGTCGAAGAACATCTTGACCGTTGCCGATCGTCCACCCTCCGGCTCGGGCGTAGGCCGCATCGCAGCCCCGAGCCCGGGCCAGCACGCTCGGGGTCCCCCGCGGCCTGGCGACGGGAACGTTGATGGCTCACCTCGACGTGCCGGATGCTTCCAGCGGGCCGCGTCGGCCACCGCGGCCAGCGCCGCCAGCTCCCGACGGCGCCCACCGACGCGTCTGAGGTAGGAGGTGACCCGCCTGGGCCATCTTTCCTCGTCGTCCGGCCCCTGAAGGGCGTCGGTGTTCTGTTTCGGTGGTGGAGCGGCGGGATCTTGGTCGGAGTACGAGCCCGATCGCGTTGTCCCGCAATACCCCGTCGGCCCCGGCTCCGGCCCGCGCTCGATCCTGCCGCCTGCGGGGGGTTGGCTGTGGATTCTTCGTGACCGCCGGCGATCTCCAGCGCGCCAGTTGGCCACCGCCGTATCGCCGCTGAGGTCAGCGACGATGATGGGCCGCCTCGTGGGCAACCGGTCGAGGCCCTCCTTGGTGGGCTGGCGGTCCATGCCCGGAGGGCTCCCACAGTCCGACCGACAGCCAGCCGTCAGGCTCTTGGTCGGAGGGGCGAGAGCTTGCGGATCGCCGCGACGAGTCCTGAGGTCGAGTTGCGGTAGTCGAGGCGTGGGCTCGGTCAGCGCGAGGCCCCCGCCCAGCGGATGGCAGTGGCCGTCGTGAATACCCGGCATGAGCGTGCGGCCGCGCAGGCGACCACCTCGGCGGCGGGGCCGATGTGAGCGGCGGCTCCGCTGTCCGAGCCGACGTAGGCGATCCGCCCGCCGCTGACCGCCACCGCCTCGGCCACCCGGTCGCCGCGCATGGTGAGCACATGGCCGCCGCGGAACAAGATCTCGGCGGGCGCCGGTTGCTGCGCCGCTGCCATGGCCGGCACGCCCAGCGCCGTTCCCGCCGCGAGCGCGGCTCCGTCGCGCACGAAGCGACGACGCGAGATGCCTCCTCCTCCAGTCATCGCGCGAACGCTAATGTCCTGCTCGTCTCGACGCGTCCTCCAGCACAGAAGGTCGGACGCGACGGCACTTCATCGGCGTGCGGGTGCTTCCGCCGCCGGTGTGACCCTTCTCGGCTCGAGCGCCTGCCGCAGCGAGTCGAAGGGGTCCTCCGACCGGCCGAACGTGCTGCTCGTCATCCTCGACCCGTGCGTAGCGACTTCGTCGCTGCCTACGGATCGCCGCGCGCGTGCGCACCTGAGCATCGACGCCCTCGCCGCGCAGGGGGTCCGTTTCACCCGCTTCTTCCCCGAGGCGATGCCCACCGTGCCGGCGCGGCGGACGATCATGACCGGCCGGCTACGTTTCCCTTCCGCGGCTGGAAACGGGCTCCCGATCTCGGGCGCGGGCCGGGAGCGGCGCCAATCGACGACCTGCGCCAGGTCTTCACCAGCGAGCTCTCGCGGGCCGGGTACTGGACCGCCTCGGCCAGCGACAACCCCTTCCTCGGCTTTACCAAGTCGTTTCGGCCCTTTCGGCTGAGCTTCGACCGCTACGTGTCGGTGGAGGGCCACAGCGGCTTTCGCAACGACCCCGCGACGGTGACCGACGCCCAGCTCGAGCGCTGGCTGCCCGACGGCCTGCGCGACGACGACCGCTACGTCGAGGGCATGCGCAAGTACCTGGCCAACACCGGGTACGGCAGGGACGCCACCGATCAACGCCGCGGAGTCTTCGTCAGGGCACCAAGCTGCTCAGGGAGGCCGCCGAGCACAGCCCTTCGCGCTCGTGGCGGATTCCTTCGATCCGTACGAGCCGTGGTCGCCGCCCCCCGAGCTCACCCGCCAGTACGCGGACCCGTCCTACGCGGCCCCAATCCGGGCACCGCCCGCTACACCCGGGCCGAGACCTACCTCGAGCCGGGCGAGCTGCGTCAGATGAACGCCGTGTACGGGGCTTCGCTGACCAACGCGGACCGCTGGCTGGGGGAGTTCATGGCCCGCTTTCGCGACCTCGGCCTGCACGAGAACACGGCCGTGGTGTTCCTGAGCGACCACGGGATCCTGCTGGGCGAGCGGGGCTGGACGGGCAAGATCGCGCAGGAGCTGCATCCCGAGCTGATCCAGGTTCCGTGCGTGATGGTCGACCCCGCGGGCCGGGGCGCGGGCACGACGAGCTCTTACTTCGCGTCCACCCACGACGTCGCCCCGACGCTGATGTCGATGGCTGGCGTGCAGCCCCCGGCGTACATGGAGGGCGAGGACCTATCGCCCCTGTTCGACGGCGGCAGCCGTCGGAGCGCCCCTACGCCTACGGCGGCTACTTCAACCACATGTACGTCCGCAACGGCGGCTGGTCCTACGTGGCCGACAACCGCGGCGGCCACAGGGAGCTGTTCGACCTGACCCTCGATCCGGCCGAGCTTCACAACGTGGCGAGCGAGGAGCGCGCGGTTCAGGAGGAGATGCACGCCTGGCCGGTCGAGCGGATCGGCGGGCTGCCTCCGTTCTACCAGGGCGAGGCGGTGGCGCCGGTCAAGCGCTGAGGAGCGCGGCCTACACCCCGTAGAACGGCAGCCGGCCGCCGGCGCGGGCCAGGACCTTGCCGTAGAGCTCGCGCACCACGGCCGGGTGGCGCTCGGCGACGTTGTTGTTCTGGCCCGGGTCGGCCTTCAGGTCGAAGAGCCTGAAGTTGCTCGGCCGGTTGTAGGCCCACAGGGCCCAGCGCTCGTTGCGGATGAAGAAGGAGTCCGAGTAGCCCCCCCAGGCGTAGGGACGCTCGGGTAGAGGGCGGTCCTCGAAGGCCCTTGAGAGGTCGGCTCCGGTCATGGCCTCGGGCACAGGCACTCCGGCCATGGAGAGCACGGTCGGCGCGACGTCGTGGGTGGAGGCGAAGAAGTCGCTTCCGCGCCCGGCATGGCGGCGCCGGGGGTCGACCACGATGAAGGGCACGTTGATCAGCGCGGGGTAGAGCGCCACCTGCACCTTGCCCGTCCAGCCGTGCTCGCCCAGCAGCACTCCGTGGTCGCTCACCAGCAGGATCACCGTCTCGCGCTCGAGGTCCATGCCTTCCAGGCGATCGAGCAGGCGACCCAGCCAGAGGTCGGTCATCGTCACCTCGGCGGAGTAGAGGTCGCGGATGCGCTGCAGCACCGGGCCGCGCTCCGCGGCGCCCAGCCAGTTGCTCGCCTTCCCGTAGCGCGCGGCATTCCCGGCTCGGGTCCGCGCCAGTCGGGATCGCCGTACTGCTTCAGGAACTTGGGCGGGGGTGTCCATGGCTCGTGTGGCTCGTAGGTGTCGACGAACAGGGCGAACGGCCGCTTCTCGGCCGCGTCGTCGAGCACTCTCATGGCGTCGCGGAACACGCGGGCGGCATAGGTCTTGCGGGGGTCCTCCCAGAAGCGGCTGTTGGCCAGGTAGTAGCCCACTCGCTGGCGGGTCTTGGCGTCGTAGCTCGCGGGATGGAGCCAGTGGTTGAGGATCCGGTCGGGCACGCTCGACACCGGCTTGAGCCCGCCGATCTGCCCACCGGTTTGCACGAATCGGTTCACGCTTCGGCGCAGCGGGCCGTACGGCCTCGAGAAGCCCAGGAACGGGTTGTCGGAACCACGTAGGCGGTCCAGTAGCCCGCCCGGCGCAGCACCGCCGGCAGCGCGCGGTCGACGTTGCGCAGGGGCTCCCAGCCCGGCGCCGGGACGAGCCCCCGGTAGTCGTGCCAGCCGCGGAAGGGGAACTGGCGGCGGCCGCTGATGATCGAGTTGCGAGCCGGCACCGTGGGCATCGCCTCGGGATAGGCGTTGGGGAAGCGCAGGCCCTGTCTCGCCAGGGCCTCGATGTTGGGCATGCGGACCCAGTTGTCGTATACCGCGTCGGCCCGAAGGGAGTCGACGATCACCACCAGCACGTTCGGCTGGTCCGGGCGCTGCGCGAACTGGCCCAGCTCGGACAACACGCCGCCGAGCGCCACGCCGGCGGAGCTCTCCAGAAAGCGACGGCGTAGGAAGACGGCCACGGAGGGATTGTCCGTGGTAGCGCGGCGCGAGTCCAGCGCGCCCAGGCGATCGCGGGCGGGCTAGCCGCGCGAGAGAGGCCGGTGGTGCGCCGACCCCAGGGCCTCGAGAGCGTCCTCGAGCACCGCCTGGGCTTCGTGACCGGCCGCCTCCGGCCTCCGGCGCGGGCGCCGGGGCCTCGGGCTCTGCGGCCACCGGCTCCTCGCCCGCCGCATCCTCCTTCGGACCCCACGCGAAAAGCCGTGCGAAGAAGCCCGTCCTGCGCGGCAGATCGGGCTCCGGGGAGAAGATTTCCGCGCTGGGCTCGGGCTCGGGTTGCGGCTGCGGCTCGGGCTCGGCCTCCACCTGCGCGTTCAGCGTGACCTTGGTTCCCCAGCCGGAGGGCTCGATCATCACGGTTCCGCTTGCCGCATCGCCCTCCCAGGCGACCGTGTGCTCGGGCTCCAGCTTGGTGATCTTGATCTCGCCAAACGCCCCGAGATGGCGGGCCAGCCGCTCCACCTCGCTCAGCTCGCTCCCGCTCCAGAGCTCAGGGGGTGACTTGACGCAGGAGTGCGCGGGGCGGTGAGCGTCTGGATCGCCCTTCGGCTTCGCCGGCGATCCGCCGGAGGCTTCCTTCTTCCTCGGGACCAAGCCTTCGCCCGGGCTCACAATTGCTCCGCGGCGCTTTGCCGCGCACTCCGCCTCGCCGCCCGCGGACTTGTCGTGGCTCTCTTGCGGGCGCCGGCGGCGAGCGCGCAGGGCCTGGCCCGCCCCGTGCCCGGGCCGCCCGATCGAGACGGACCGCATCGTCACCGGCGACTTCGGCGCCGAGCTGGCCAAGAGCTACGTCATGGTCCGTTCGACGTGCCGTCCGGCACGACGCAGGTGCGCGTCAAGTATTGCTGGGACCAGCCCGAGAGCGGCTCGCTCCGTCACACGATCGACCTCGGCCTGTAGGGACGCGCGGCCGGCCGGCCGGCCGTGGGGCCCGAAGCAGTTCCGCGGCTGGGGCGGCTCGAGCCATCCCGACGTCACGATCACGCGCCAGGGCTTCTCGAGCGAGGCGCAGTACCTGGCGCAGGCCGCGCGGCCACGTGCCCGGGCGCACGCAGCGCGGATTCGTGCCCGGGCAAGATCCCGCCGCGGCGAATGGGCCGCCGAGCTCGGCGTCGCGGCGGTCGATCACGCAGGCGGAAGGCGACGCCGACGGGCGGGTCCGCTGGCGCGTCGAGATCGCGCTCTCGAGCGATCCGGCGTTCGCGCCGAGCGCTATCGCCCGAAGCGATACGACCGGCAGCCGCGCGACCGCAGCCGGCTGGTACGCGGGCGACCGCCACGTCCACGCCGAGCACTCCGCCCTCGGCGACGCGACCATGCGCGAGATGTTCGACTACGCGTTCCGTCCGCTCGACGCGGGCGGCGCGGGCCTCGATTTCATCACGCTGTCCGACTACGTCACGAGCAGCCACTGGGGAGAGATCGGCCGCTACCAGAAGGACTACCCCGGGCAAGCTCATCGTCCGCAGCGCCGAGGTGATCACCTACCGCGGCCACACGAACAACCACGCGAGCGCCCACTACGTCGATCATCGACGCGGTCCCGTGTACGAGCGCGCCGCCGACGGCACGCTGACGCGTCGTGCGCGCGCCGACGCCGCCGCGCGAGCTCTTCGCCGAGGTCCACGCGCACGGCGGCTTGACGCAGATCAACCATCCGACGATCTTCCCGCCGTCGACGCCCGGCTTCGCGCGCCTCTGCCGCGGCTGCGCGTGGGAGCTACACGACGGCGAGACGGACTTCTCGCTGGTCGACGCGATCGAGATCCAGACCGGGCGCCGCGCTCCTCGGCACGGTCCCGAATCCGTTCACCGCGACCGCGATCGCGTTCTAGGAGGACGCGCTCGCCGCCGGCCATCACATCGCCGCGGTGGGCTCCAGCGACTCGCACGACGCCGGCCGCGTCGACGACGATCTTCGGCGCGCCGATCGGCGACGCGACGACGGTCGTCTACGCGCGCGAGCTCTCGGAGCGCGGCGTCCGGAACGCGGTCCAGGCCGGCCACACGTACGTGAAGCTCCTCGGCAACGACGGCCCGGACCTGCGCCTCAAGCCGCCCGTCCGTACGGAGGCCGCATCCCGGCGCGCCATCGTGCGGCGACGCTGGTGCGCGCGCCCGGGGGCACGCTTCCGCGTGCGCGTGACCGGCGGCGAGGGCCGCGAGCTGCTCGTGGTCAAGGACGGCGTGACCATCGCGACGGTCCCGGTGACCGGCGACCCGACTTCGCGCTATCGCTTCGCAGGGTCTGGGTAGCGGGCGCTGGCGGGCTGCAGCTCCAGCGCGGCGACTCTCATCGACACCGTGTCGAGCCCGATCTGGGTCGAGCCGGGCCGGGGGAGCGGTAGAGCGCGAGCGCTGCCGCCGCACCTCAGGCCTCCTGGTACTCCCCGAACTCCTCGCGCATCACGCCGGAGACCTCGCCGATCGTGGCGTGGTCCGCCAGCGCGGCGCGGATCGGCACGAGCAGGTTCTCCGTGCCGCGCGCCGTCTCGCGCAGCTCCTCGAGCCGCTTCGCCACGGCGTCCTGGTCGCGGTCGGCCTTGAACGCCTTCAGCCGCTCGACCTGGTCGTGCTCGGTCTGGGGGTCGACCTTCAGGATCTCCACGTCGTCGATCTGGTCAGTCACGTACTCGTTCACGCCGACCACGATGTCCTGCTTGATCCGGTAACGCTCCGTGTAGCCCCAGGCGGACTCCTCGACCTCCGCGCGGATGAACGGGATAGCCTGACCGAGCCGCCGAGCTCCTCGACCTTGTCCATCAGCTCCTGGGCGCGCTCCTCGATCTCGTCGGTCAGACCCTCGACGAAGTAGGAGCCGGCGAACGGGTCGACGGTGTCGGCCGCGCCCGACTCGTGGGCCAGGATCTGCTGCGTGCGGAGCGCGATCCGCGCGGCGCGCTCGGTGGGCAGCGCCAGCGCCTCGTCGAAGCCGTTCGTGTGCAGCGACTGGGTGCCGCCGCACACCGCGGCGAACCCCTGGAGCGCCACGCGCACGATGTTGTTCTCCGGCTGCTGTGCGCGAGCGTCACGCCGCCGGTCTGGGTGTGAAAGCGCATCGTCTGCGAGCGCTCGTCCGGCGCCGAAGCGCTCGCGCATGATGCGCGCCCACATCCGCCGGGCGGCGCGGAACTTGGCGACCTCCTGGAAGACGTTGTTGTGGCCGTTGAAGAAGAAGGCCAGGCGGGGCCCGAACTCGTCGACCTCGAGGCCGGCGTCGATCGCCGCCTGCACGTAGGCGATCGCGTTCGCGAGCGTGAACGCCACCTCCTGCACCGCCGCGCAGCCCTTCTCGCGCATGTGGTAGCCGGAGATCGAGATCGTGTTCCACTTCGGGATCCGCTCCCGGCAGTAGGCGAACAGGTCCGTGGTCAGGCGCATCGCCGGCCCGGCGGATAGATGAAGTTCCCGCGCGCGATGTACTCCTTGAGCATGTCGTTCTGGGTGGTGCCGCGCAGTGCCTCCGCCGCACGCCCTGCTCCTCGCCGACGAGCTCGTAGAGCAGCAGCAGGACGGCCGCCGGCGCGTTGATCGTCATCGAGGTCGAGACGTCGTCCAGCGGGATCTGGTCGAACACGCGGCGCATGTCGTCGATCGAGTCGATCGCCACGCCGGTGCGGCCCACCTCGCCTGCACAGCGGGTCGTCGGAGTCGCGGCCGAGCTGGGTGGGCAGGTCGAACGCCATCGACAGCCCGGTCGAGCCGTGCTCGATCAGGTAGCGGAAGCGCTCGTTCGTCTCGTCGCGGTGGCGTAGCCGGCGTACTGGCGCATGGTCCACGGCGCCCGCGGTACATGTCCGGGTGGATGCCGCGCGTGAACGGGTACTCGCCGGGGTGCCCAGGCGCTCCTCGAGCCCGGGCGCGGACGTCTGGCTCGTCGTAGTCGGGCCTCGATCTCGATGCCGGAGTCGGTGAACCGGCGCGGATCGTCGGGGCCGACGATCGGCGCGATCCTCGGCTTGCTGCTCGGGCTTGGTGGCCATCGTGTCTCCAAGGATAGGTTCGGGTTAACCGATCTCAGCGGGGTCAGACCACGACGCCGCGACGGGGTGCTGGTCCTGATCACGATGGTGGCGGCCTTGTGGGTGGTCGAGATGGTTGACGTGGCGCTCGATCACCGTCTCGACCGCTACGGCATCGAGCCGCGCGACGTGGACGGGCTCGACGGGGTGGTCACCGCGCCCCTTCCTGCACGTCGGCTTCGGCCATCTGATCGCGCAACACGGTTCCGTTCGTGGTGATGGGGGTGGTGATCGCGTTTGAAGGCCCGTGGCGGCTGCTCGGCGGTGACCGTGATCGTCGCGCTCGTGAGCGGGCTCGGCACGTGGCTGATCGCCGCCGAGGGCGACCAATCCATCTGGGCGCGAGCGGCGTGGTGTTCGGCTACGCGACCTACCTGATCGCGCGCGGGGTCTTCAATCGCCGGCTGCTGGAGCTGGAGATAGGGGCGGCGGTAGCGGTGATCTGGGGCGGCGCGCTGCTGGGCGGGCTAGAGCCGCAGCGGGGCATCTCCTGGCAGGGCCACCTGTTCGGCGCGATCGGCGGCGTGGTGGCCGCCCGCGCGCTGGCTCGCCGCGCAAGCGCACCCGGCCGCCCGTAGCATCCGGCGCGTGGAGGTCACCGTCCGCCTGTTCGCGATGCTGCGCGAGCGCGCCGGCGCGCCGAGGTGACGCTCGAGCTGCCCGAGGGCGCGCGCGTGCGCGACGCGCTCGACGCGCTCGCCGGGCTGGCCGACGGCCTGCCGCTGGTGATGGCGGTCAACCGCGAGTACGCCGCCGAGGAGCAGGTGCTCGACCCGGGCGACGAGCTGGCGCTGATCCCGCCGGTGAGCGGCGGTCGACGAGGCCGCGCCCTGGGTGCGGGTGAGCCGCGAGCCGCTGTCGCTCGACGCGCTGGCCGCGCGCGTGCGCGACCCGCGCGCCGGCGCCGTGGTGACCTTCTAGGGCGTGACGCGCGAGGTCGAGCGGCTCGAGTACGAGGCCTACGTGGAGATGGCCGAGGAGCGGATGGCCGCGATCGCGGCCGAGGCGATCGAGCGCCACGGGCTGTGCGCGGCGGCAGTCGAGCACCGGGTCGGCGCGGTCCCGCTGTCGGAGCCGAGCGTGGTCGTCGCCGCGTCGGCGCCGCACCGCGGCGAGGCCTTCGCCGGCGCGCGCGAGATCATCGACCGCGTGAAGGCCGAGGCGCCGATCTGGAAGAAGGAGGTCGAGGGTGGCGAGGGGCGCTGGGTCGAGGGCACACAGCCGGAGCTGAGCTCGTAGCCCGCGGCGGCGAGCGGAGCCGGCCAGGGAACCGAGCAGGAAGTCGACGCAGCTCGACGCGCTCGAGGTCGCGGTGGTCGAGCCAGTCGAGGATGGCGCCGTCTATGAACCACAGCCACGCGCGGGCGGCGGCGCGCAGCTCGGCGGCGGGTCGGCGCCGGCGCCGAGGCCGTCGAGGATGCGCTCTGACGTGTCGGTGCGCACCTCGGCGATCAGCGTCGCCCACCTCCGGCACGCTGCCGGCGCTCTCCATCAGCTTGCGGTAGGCCAGCTCGTTCTCCTCGATCCAGCCGAGGAAGGCGTCGAGGCTGGCGGCCAGGGCCTCGCGCCGGCGACAGGTCGGGGTCGGGCTGCGTGCGGCGGCCCACCTCCTCGGCGGCCTGCTGAAGCGTGGCGACGAAGAAGCTCGTGCTTGCTCGGGAAGTAGTGGTAGAGCAGCGCCTTCGAGATGCCTGCCTCGCGCGCGATGCGCGGCCATCGACAGCTCCGCGAAGGAGTGGCGCGCGAACAGCTCGGTGCTCCAGCTCGAGCAGCTGCCGCCGGCGCTCGTCGACCTGCAGGCGCGTGTAGGCGGGCTCGCCCACCGGCGGCACGCTATAGCTTGCGCCCGTGGCGGGTCGCACGCGTGCTCGCCCTGGCGGCCGTCGCGTCGCGCCGTCCTCGCCCCGGCGGCTGCCGCCGAGTCACGCGGGGCCGCTGCGCGCCGCACCACGGGAGCCTGGCGGCTGGCCTTCGAGGACGCCCGCGGCCGCACGGTGCTGGCCGAGGCGCCGGGCTGGCGCCGGCCCACCGCGGCTCGGCTTCCGCACCCGGCCTCGCTGGGTCGCGCCACCCGGGTGATCTCGAGCCGGCGCGCGGGCCGGCGCTCGAGGCCACGCTGGCCACGAACGATCCCGCCGGCCGGCGGCTGAGGTGCGGATCGCGCCCGACGGCGAGGGCGTGATCCGCTGACGCGCGCGGTCGACGGGCGGCGCGGCGTCGACGCACACGGGCATCGCGTTCGCGCGCCCGCGGCGGCGAGCGCTACCTCGGCTTCGGCGAGCGCTCCAACGCCGTCGACCAGCGCGGCCGCGAGGTCGAGAGCTACGTCGCCGAGGGCCCGTTCGAGGCCGACGAGCGCGCGCGTGGTGCCGGCTCGTTCGTCCCGCCTGGGGCTTCCGCCCGCGCGACGACGCCACCTACTTCCCGATGCCCTGGCTGCTCTCGACCGCCGGCTACGGCGTGCTGGTCGACAACACCGAGACGAGCCTGCTTCCGGCTCGGCACGGCGCCGCGGGCCTGGAGCGTCGAGGTCGAGGCGCCGCGGCTGCGGCCTGCGCGTGTTCGCGGGCCCGCGCCCGGCCGACGTGCTGCGCCGGCTGACCGCGCGCGGATCGGGCGCCAGCCGCCGCCGGCGGCGCCGTTGGTGCTTCGGGCCGTGGTACCAGCCGACCGGCGACGACGAGCAGGCGATCCTGGCCGCCTGCGGCGGCCGCGACGTGCCCGGTGTCGGTCGCCCAGACCTACACGCACTACCTGCCCTGCGGCGACCGCGGGGCAGCGCGCGACGCCGAGCGCGCGCGGCTCGGCCGCTTCCACCGCGCGGGCCTCGCGGTGACCACCTACTTCAACCCGATGGTCTGCACGAGCCACAGCCGCGTACGCCGCGGCCGCGGCCGCGGCGCGCTGGTGCCGCAACCAGCTCGGGCGGGCCCTACGTCTACCGCTACTCGACGCTCGAGGGCTTCCTCGTCGGCGCAGTTCGACTTCACCGCGCGCCGGGGCGCCGGCTTCTACGGCGAGCCTGCTGCGCGAGGCGGTCGCCGACGGCTACGACGGCTGGATGGAGGACTTCGGCGAGTACACGCCGCTCGACGCCGCTCCGCCAACGGGCTCGACGGGCACGCCGCTGCACAACCTCTACCCGCGCCAGTACCACTGCGCCGCGCTTCGCCGGCGGCCGCGCGCCGGCCGCTGGCGCGCTTCGTGCGCTCGGGCTGGACCGGCAGCGGCCCGCTGCGCGCCGATCGTGTGGGGCGGCGACCCGACGCGTGGACTGGGGCTTCGACGGCCTGCGCTCGGTCGTGCACCAACGGGCTGACCATGGGGCTGTCGGGGGTCAGCACCTGGGGCTCGGACATCGGCGGCTTCTTCGCGCTGTTCGGAACAGGCTGACGCCCGAGCTGCTGATCCGCTGGATCCAGGTCGGCGCGGTGTCGGGCGTGATGCGCACGCAGGCCAACGGCATCCGCATCCCGGACAGCGCCGCGGCCGCAGGTCTGGGACGCCGACGTGCTGCCGGCCACTGGCGCCGCTGCGCGAAGCTGCGCACGCAGCTCTACCCGTACCTCGCGGCGGCCGACGCGCAGCTACCGGCGCACCGGGCTGCCGATCATGCGCCACCTGGCGCTGGCCTACCCGGGCGACCCGCGCGCCGCCGCGCGCGACGACGCAGTTCATGTTCGGCCCCGACCTGCTGGCCGCGCCGGTGCTCGACCCGGGGCGCGGCGCCGCGCGCGCTCTACCTGCCGCGCGGGCGCTGGGTCGACCTGTGGCGCTCGGCGCGCTACCGCGAGCGCGACGGCGGGCTGTCGCTGGCGCCGGGCGCGCGATGCTGCGCGGCGGGCGCGGCGTGACGCTGCCCGCGCCGCTCGACGAGCTGCCGCTGCTGGCCCGCGCCGGCGCGCTGCTGCCGCTGCTGCCGCCCGACGTCGACACGCTCGCCGCGCTACGGCGACGCGGCGCCGGCGGCGTCGCTGCCCGAGCGCGCCGGCCGGTGCGAGCTGCTGGCCTTCCCGCGCGGGCGCTCGGCGGCGCCGCCTGGAGGACGGCGGCGTGGCCCGCTCGCGCGAGCGCGGCGGCGGCTGGACGCTCCGCTTCGCTCGACCCGGCGCCGACCCGCTGGACGATCCAGGCCTCGCTCGCGACCCTGCGGCGGCCGTTTCGCGCGTGCGCGGTGACGGCCCGGCGGGGCCGCCTGGCGCGCTGGCGCTACGACCGCCGCACGCGCGTCCTGCGGGCCACGCTCGCCGCCCGGCGGGGGAGGCTGTTGGCGCGCCTGCTGAGCGCTCGCAGGATCGCGTGCACCGGGAAGGGCGAGCGGCTCGCGCCGGGCGAATGCCCGGAACATGGTTCGCCTCTGCGCGCTCGCTGCCGCGACGCTTCTTCTCGCCCTGCCCTCCCTTGCCCACGGGCAGACGACCACCACGAGCGCGAGCCGACCCGGCCACCTGCCCGCCGGCGACGCGACGGGCACCACCACCACTGTGGCCTTTGCCGACGCGTCCTCGTCGGGCGGCACACCGGGCCGGCATCACGGACAGCGACCCCGCCTCCGTGGTCCCGGCCGGCGGGGGAGACGTGCCGATCGGCGTGAGCGACGCTCCGGTGGCCACCGTGGCCCAGGAGCCCGAGCCCGATCCGGAGTCCGGCGAGGAGCAGCCCGGCGACCCGGGCGGCGAGCCCCAGCCGCCGACGGGCGACGAGCCCGTGGAGGTGCCCGGCGACGAGGCCCCGGCCACCGGCGGTGGGCTGCCGCGGACGGGGCTGGAGGCGCTCAAGCTCGCCCTGCTCGGCTTCGTGCTCTTGCTGGTCGGCGCTCGCCTGCGGGTGGTCATCAAGCGCCGGCAGGTGCCCCCGGCAGCAGTGGCGGCGGACGGCCTGCCCCATGACGCGCCGGCGGTGAGCGCCATGGATGCCGAGGAGCCGGAGGACGAGTACGTGGACGAGGACGAGGACGTGACCGAGGTCCGCGACGGCTGGTCCTTCCCCGACCCGGACGAGCCTGCGCCGGACCGGGTTGCTGCCGAGCACGGCGATGGCCCGGCGCCAGGCGCGCGAGCGAGGAGCGCCTCACCTAGCGGGTTGGCTCCCGAGCGACCCGTAGCACTGGTCACCGGCGCCAACCGTGGCATCGGCCTCGAGGTCGTGCGCCAGCTGGTGCGGGGAAGGCTTCACGGCGATCATGGGCTCGCGCAACCGCGAGCAAGGGAGAGGCGGCCGCGGGAAGGTCTGGACGAAGTCGAGGTCCTTCGCTCTCGACGTTGCCGACGCGGCGAGCGTCGAGCAGCTCCGCGGGAGCCTGGGCACGAGCGATTTCGGCTGGCTCGACGTGCTCGTGAACAACGCGGCGATCCACTACGACACCGGACAGAGTGGGGTCGATGCCGACCTCGAGGGTCGTCCGCGAGGCACTCGACACGAATCTGCTGGGAGCGTGGCGCACCACGCAGGCCTGCCTGCCCCTGCTGCGCAGCTCTCCGCACCCCACGCGGGTGGTCAACGTCTCCAGCGTGCGCGGGGTCCCTCGCCGAGATGGGCGCCGGGACGCCCGCCTACTCGGTGTCCAAGGCCGCGTTCAACGCCATGACGCGCGTGCTCGCCGCTGAGCTCAAGGACGACGGCGTGCTCGTGAACTCGGTGTGCCCGGGCTGGGTGGCCACCGATATGGGCGGAGCGGGAGGACGTCCCGTCGAGGGGGCGGGGCGGCGAGCGTGATGTGGGGCGTGGCTGCTCGCCCGACGACGGTCCCACTGGCGGCTTCTTTCGCGACGGCCGCCCGCTCGACTGGTAGCAGCGGGTGCGGGCCGACATCGCGCAAATCCTCTAGCGAGGGCCTCAGCCGGCGCGCTTGAGGCAGTACACATAGGCGGTCACCTTCGACGCGGTCCGGTCCGAGATGCTGAGGGCAGCGGTGCGCCATCCCCTCCCGTCGCGCGAGCGCATCGAGGTGACGGCTCCCTGCCGCGCTCCCCTCGTTGACGGAAGGTGAGGTTGCCGTCAAAGCCGCCCGACAGCGCTCGGCTTCCGCGCGGGCAGCTCACCCGGAACTTCCGGGTGGGGGAGCCCTCGCCACCGGAGGGCTGCGCGGGCACGTTCACCCGCTTGGCCACCGTGGTCAGAGGTGACCCCGCTTCTCGCGCAGTTGGCGTAGGCGACCAGCTTCCCGGGCGGCGCAGCGGGTCGGTGTAGGTGGGGGTCGTCCTCCGGCAGGTAGATGGCCTGCACCCTCCAGCGGCGCGCCCCGTGCGCGCTTCGAGCTCAAGGTCAAGACGCGCGGGCCGGTCCTCTGGTCGAAGGCCCCGGTGGAGAACCCCCGGAGATTGCCGTAAACGCGGGGACATACCGCGACGACCGACTTCACCCTTCCCGGGGGCCACTGTGGTGCGCTCGAAGCTCCTCACCGGCGCCCTGGCTCCCTTGAGGCAGTAGACGTGGGCGATCAGCCGGCCCCGATCCTCGCCGAAGTTGTAGGCCCGCACCTTCACGCCGCGCCGGCCCTGCTTCACGCCGATCCGGGCTACGCCGGAATCGTTCCCGGCGCTGAAGTCGGGCGCCTCGAAGCCGCTCGACACCGCCGTCGCTCCCCGCCCGCAGGTCGCGCTCGCGGTGCGTATCGACTTGGGTGAGACCTCCACCGGCACCGAGGTCGCCGCCAGCGCGGCGCCGGCTGCCGCGGCGAGAACGGTCGTTGCGATCATCATTCCCTTAGGTATCGGTAGCGACGACCGCTACCTGAGCGCGTCGCCCGAGCCCAAGGTCGCCGGCCGTCGCCGGTGAGCGGGACCTCGGGCGCCTTCGCCGGGGCACGTGAAGGCGAACGGGCGCCGGGGCTCCGGTCGCGGCGCGCGGGGTCGTGCTCGATGGGGTCGACCTCGAATGTGTCCTCGCCTTGCTCGACCCCCAGGGCGGGCGCCCGGCGCCGCGACCCTCACCGTGCGCCTTGCGCAGACCCCGCGCGAACAGGACCGACGCCGCGGGCGGCAGGGGTGAGCCGGTCTCGGTCACCCGGCTCAGGTGGCAAGAGCCTCTTACACGCTCACAGCCCGAACTCACTGCTCCCGCCGGCGGTGCCGCTCGGGCTGCCGCCGCCGGCGGGGGCGAAGCTCTCGGTGCTGCCGGGCTGCGGCGCGGGGGCGGGCTCGGCGGGGGCGGCCGGGGCCACGGGGGTGAACTCCTTCGCCGGGTCCGGTGGCGGCGGTGGTGAGGGAGCCGGTGCCGGGGCGGGCTCGGGGGCCGGTGTCGGGGCCGGGGCGGGCGTGGTCGCCACCGGCTGCTCGGCCACCGGGTCGGGCGTGGGCGCAACCGGGGTCTCCTGCTGCACGGGCTTGGCCTCCACCGTCCGTACTTCGGGCGCGCGGCGCGGGGCCTCGTGTCCGGCGAAGTGGTCGACCGCGGTGCCCCCGCCCGCGAGCGCCGCGGCCGACGCCGCCACCGCGGCCATCTTCTGACCCGTGGCCAGCTCCACCGCGGCGTAGCTGCGCTCGCCCAGCGCCGCCGCCTTCTGCTGGACGGCGCCGAGCACGCCCTCCCACATTCCCCGCGGCCCGTTCGCCGCGCTCGCGGTCGTGGCCACCAGGGCCGCCGGGGGCACGATCGCCGCCACGCGCGCGGGCGCCGCCCGGAACTCCTTGAGGCGCGCGCGACACGACAGGCACGTCTTCATGTGCGGCCGCAGCAGCGCCAGGTCGTCGGCGCTCGCCTCCCCGTCGGCCAATGCCGACAGCAGCGGCGCGAAGCGGCCGCATTCCACGCCGCCCTCGATCCCCGCCAGCCGGACCGCCGGGCCTGGCGCCCCTCGGTCAAAGCGCGATTCACCTTCGTGTACGACCACCCCGTGATCTCGCCGATCTCGGCGTACGAGTAGCCCTCGGCCTTCAGCAGCAGCGCGCGCATCTCCTGCGGCTTGAGGCGGCTCAGCGCCTCGGCGCCCTGGTGCAGGCGCTCCATCCGCTCGGCGCGGTCGTGTGTCGCGGCGGCCGGGGTGCCGCGGTCGCCGAGCTCGCCGTCGTCGGTGACCGGCGAGTGGCGTTCGCGCTGGCGGCGCAGCGCGAACGCCTCGTGCTTCACCACGGTCTTCAGCCACGGCACCAGCTCGTCCTCGCTGGTGGTGGGCGCTTTGGTGAGCAGGATCTCGAAGGCGCGCTGGTAGGCGTCCTCCGCATCCTCGGGCGTGGCGGCGTATCGCCGCGCGGTGGCGAGGATCTGGCTGCCGTGGCGGGTCAGCAGCTCCAGCGCCGCCTGGTCGACCTCCGCCCGAGCCGGCCGTCTATTCCTGGGGAGCATTGGCACAGCTTTAACTGCGGATCCTGCAACGTTTCTCCCCACCTCGTGTAACGCAACGTCGCAAAGAGCGGGTTTTTCGCACGCCGGGGTGGTATGGGTAGAGCGAGCTGTGGAGGACCTGATCGACACGCTGACGCGGGGAAACCCCACCGAGGTCAAGGTGCTGCTCGCCTCGGTAGCGCTCGGGCTCGCCGTCTACCAGCTCGTTCTGATCGCGGTGGGCTACGGCAAGCTGCGGCCGCGCTTTCTCGCCGCCGCGCCGGCCGCGAGGACCCACCGCGCCGTGGGCGACACCATCGCGGTCCTCCTCGTGATCACCGCGGTGATGTGCGGCGGCTACTTCGGGTTCGAGGACGACGCGTCGCTGCACATGGTCGCCGCCATCGCGCTGCTGTCGGTGCTCGCCCTGAAGATCGCGGTGATTCGCTGGTGGCACGGATTGGGGCGCTTCCTTCCCGCGCTCGGAATCTCCGTGTGGGTGCTGCTCGCCCTCACGTGGCTCACCTCCGCCGGCGACTTCCTGCGGATCGCCTGATGGAAAGCGATCGCACACCGGCCAGATGATCGGCTCACTGCTCGTGGCCCTCCTGATCGTCGCCGTGGCCATCGCGGTGGTCACGGCCCAGTTCGGGCCCACCAGCGCCGCCGAGCGCGAGGTCCAGGAGGAGCGGATCGAGCAACGCGAAGAGCTGCGCGAGGAGCGCCGGGAGGCGCGTGAGGAGCGCCGGGAGGAGCGCGAGCAGCGATAGCGGGAAGGCGAATCGCGCCGCCGGAACGCGCCCGACGGTTCGAGAGTTGTGAAAAGAGCCGCTACATTCGCCCGGCCAAGCTGTTTCACTTGCACCGGAAGGAACCCGTGCCCGAGGGCCTGGTCAAAGAGCTGAGGGAGATCGAGCCGGTCGCCCTGCCCGACCGCGACGTGCGCGCGGGCAAGCCCCTGATCCTCGGGGGGCGTACTGCGCTTCGACACCCTGCGCGCGCTGGTGCGCATCGGGATGCTCGGCGCGCTCGACCTGATGGGCCTGTTCCTCGCCATCTACACCGCGCTCGTGGTGAAGGCGGCGATCCGCTCCCCGGATCAGCTCGACCAGATGTGGAGCCAGGCGAACGAGTACTTCCCGCTCGCCGCGCTCGTGATGCTGCTGCTGTTCGCGCGCTCGGGGCTGTATCGCGATCGCAGCCAGCGGCCGGGCTTCTCGCGGGTGATCTCCTCGCTGTTCCAGGTCACGCTCGTGGTGTTGATCTACGCGGCGATCGAGGGCGAGCCGTTCCAGTCCTACTACATCTTCTACGCATCGCTGTTCTTCGCGCTGCTCTACGTGTCGCTCCTGCGCTGGCTCTTCGAACGCGTCTCCGGCGTCGTGTTGAGGGCCGCGGGCTACCGGCGCCGCGCGGTGCTGATCGGCTCGGGCTCCAACATCCAGGCCGTGTCCCACGCGCTCGGAGATTCCAACGTGATCGAGCCCTACGGCTTCGTCGCGCGCACGCCCGTGGCGCTGGTCGACGGGCTGCGCGACTTCCGCTCGCTCGAGCAGCTGGAGCGGAACTTCGACGCGATCGACGAGGTGCTGATCACCGACGCAGACTTTCCCCAGGAGGAGGCGGTCGAGCTCGTCGAACGCTGTCACCAGCACGGCGTACGCGTGCGCGTGGCGCCCTCGACGATGGAGATCCTCATGGACCGGGCGGAGTTCGTGCCCGGCCAGACGCTCCCCCTGTTCGAGCTCAAGCCGCCGATGCTCGAGGGCGTCGACGTTCGCGGTCAAGCGCGGCTTCGACTCGTCGGCGCCGCGCTGCTGCTGCTGATCCTCGCGCCGGTGATGCTGCTGGCGGCGCTGGCCATCAAGCTCAGCTCGCGCGGGCCGGTCTTCTACCGGTCGATGCGCCCGGGGATCGGCGGGCGCGCCTTCCCGTGCCTGAAGTTCCGCACCATGGTCGCCGGGGCCGACGACATGCAGGATCCGCTCGAGGTGCGCAACGAGGTCGGCGGTGCGCTCTTCAAGATCCGCGAAGACCCGCGGGTGATCCGGGACGGGCGTTTCCTGCGGCGCTGGTCGCTCGACGAGCTGCCCCAGCTGTTCAACGTGCTGCGCGGCCAGATGTCGCTGGTGGGCCCGCGCCCGCTGCCCCAGCGCGACTACGACCGGCTCGAGGCCTGGCACCGCAAGCGCTACCTGGTGCTGCCGGGGATGACCGGCCTGTGGCAGGTCTCCGGCCGCTCGGAGCTCGACTTCGACGAGCTGGTGCGCCTCGACTTCCTCTATCTCGAGCGCTGGTCGGTCTGGCTCGACCTGACCATCCTGCTGAAGACGATTCCCGCCGTTGCGCGCTCCCACGGCGCCTGGTGAGCAGCCGGGGGCTCACGCCCCGGACCCCGCTGATTCCTGGCCGGCGCAGCGAGCTCTCCTTTCAGGAGGACAACCTGCTCGACCGCCGCACCGACGGCGACCCTGCAGATTCACTACGACCACGGCGAGCGCCGCGAGCAGGAGCTGCTCGCTCGCCGGCTGGGCCTCGACGGGGGCGACGTGCTGTCGGTGGGCTGCGGCTGGCACCCGGGCCGCCATCTGTTTCCGCGACCGGCCTGGCGGCTGACGGGGGTCGATCTCGATCCGGCCATGGTCGAGTCGGATGAGCTCGACGCCGGCGTGGTGGGGCCGGGCGGGGGAGCTCGACTTCGCTCCGGCCTCGTTCGACGTCGTGCTCTACCGGCTCGTGCTCCACCACATCGCCTACCAGGGCCCGCTCGGGCCGGTGTTCGACGAGGCGGCGCGCCTGCTGCGCCCCGGGGGCGCCCTGGTGGCGGTCGAGCCGGGCCTCTGGCACCCGGTGGGAGCCGGGCTGGCGCTGGCCAACCGAGCCCGCCTGGGCACCCGGGTGCACGGCACGCCCGACGACATCCCGCTCTCGCCGCGCGACCTGCTTGCCGACGCGCGGGCGGCGGGGCTTGACGCCCGAGCTGCTACGCCGTGACCTTCAGCTGGCGGCGGCTGCCCGCGCGGGCGCAGCGCGCCCTGCACCGCCTCGACCCGCTGGGCTCGCGGCGCCGTGCGGCGCCCTTCGGTCACACGCTGCTGTTGATCGCGCGGCCGAAGCTCGGCCAGCGGCATGCCGAACCCCGGCGCCGCTCTCGACGGGCGCGCGGGTGAGCGTCCAGCCCTCGCGCTCGTAGAAGCCCCTCGCCCGCTCCTGCGCGAGCGGGGTGAAGAGGCGCATCGCGGTGTAGCCGCGCCGGCCCGCCTCCCGCAGGACCTCGCCGTGGAGCTCGCGTCGCAAGACCGGATCCCCACCAGCTCGGGCTCACGAAGAGGTGCCAGAGCTGGGCCAGGGCGGGCTCGGATGACGGGTGACGCGCGTGCCTTGCGGCCGGCATGAGGGACACGTGGCCCGCCGGGGCGCCCTCGGCCTCCGCCAACAGGCACCACACGTCGGACTCCCCGAGTTGCTCGCGCAGGAGGGCGTGATCCCAGTTTGACCGTGGGCGGCTCCCAGCCCGGCGGCGCGAAGGAGCGGTAGCTCTCGAAGCCCTCCTTCAGCACGGCGGCGACCTGCGCGGCGTCCTCCGGGGACGCCGTTCGAAACGTCCAGCGCCCGCCGGCCGTGTCCATCCCCGCCAGGATATGGGTATGGCGAGCCGCTACGACGACGAGCTGTGGGAGCTCGTGCCCGAGGAGCCGGGCCCGCCGCCCGCCCACCTCTCGGCCTTCGTGCGCTCGCTGGGCGCGGTGGGGGCGGCCCTCGATCTGGGCTGCGGCGACGGGCGCTTGGCGCGCCGAGCTCGACGCCCGCGAGCTGACCGCCGCCGATGTGTCGGCGGTGGCCCTCGAGCGCGCCCGCCGCCGGCTTCCGGCGGCGCGGTTCGTCGAGCTCGACCCGGACGCGCCGCTGCCGCTCGCCGACAACGCCTTCGACCTCGTCCTGTGCGCCGAGACGATCGAGCACGTGCGCGACGTCCAGCTCCTGCTCTCCGAGATCCGCCGGGTGCTGCGCCCGGGCGGGGAGCTCGCCCTCACGACGCCCGCGGCGCGCCCGATCGGCCGGCCCGCTGATCCCCTCTCGCCCCACCTGCGCCGCTTCACACGGCGCTCACTGGCCAGGCTGCTGGGCGAGCTGGGGTTCGAGGTGCGGTCGGTGGGGCGGAGCAAGGGACGCTGCTGGTGCGGGCGCTGCGCCCGTAGGGCCGAGACCCTGCGCTGCGCGAGCTGCCGTGCGCCGGGCGCCGCGCTCCAACGGCAGCCACCAGGTCACCGAGGTTGCCGGGCTGCTTCACAGGTGTCTGAGGTTGACGGGCTATAGCCCCCACAAGGTCAGACACCCCACCCGTGGCGTAGCGGAGTGGTCGCTTTCACCCCTCCGCGGGGGTAAATCGACCACTTCACTCGACTCAGCTCCTCTCTGGCTGCTGTCAGCCAGCGCCGGCAAACGCCACGCGGCGCCGCGCAGAGCGCCAGCCGACCCTAGTCCCGAGCCCGCTCGCGCCGGCGCGCCTGGCGCTCCGCCGCCTCGACCGCCTTCTCGCGGCCGCGGACGCGAGCCTCAAGGAAGAGCTGGCGCGCGGACGGCCGAGAGCGGATCGAGGAAGAGCGCTCCCTGGACGGTCTGGGCGGCCTTCAGGGGGCGGTCGACCGTCCCGAGCTGGAAGGCGGCGAGCCGGTACCAGGTGTCCGACGTGCCCGGGAACTTCAGGACCGCACTCCTCGAGGGTGCGCCGAGCGTCGGCCTCGCGGTTGGCCTGGGTCTCGATGGATGCGCGCACGAGCAGCGGCTCGGCGCTGAGCGGGTTGGCCGAGGCCGCGTCCTCGGTCTTGACCAGCGCCGCTTCGAAATCGCCCTCGTCGAGCAGGGTGAGCGCCTCGCCCGTGGCGCGGTCGCTCGCCTCGGGCTGCCATATGGCCCACGCCGCGAGCAGCGCCGCCACCATCACCCCGGCAGCCCAGCGCCGGCCGCAGCTGGGAGCGCTCGCGAGGCTGCTCGGCAAGCTCGGCCGTATCTCCCTGGTCCTCCACGGCGGCGCTCGGCCCGCGGCCCGCCACGAAGCCCGCGGCCACCAGAGCCATCGCGGCAGGGCCGGGAATGAACCAGGTCCAATCGATCGCCGACTGCAGCCCGAACACCACCGTGGTCAGCGCGAGCCCCACCAGCGCCGCTCGCTCCGGGGTCCAGTCGCGTCGCGCGGGCACGGCCTGGCGGTCGCGCGTCCAGGACGCACGGCGCGGGACGAACGCAAGGGTTCGCGCGGCGGCCACCAGCCAGGCCACCAGCAGAAGGATGCTCACGCCGAGGCCGACCAGGCCCAGGTCGGCGAGGGTCTGAGAGACGTAGCCGTGAGCGTGGCCGGTGACGCTGGGGTCGGTGCGGTGGCGCAGCCGCGCCACGCGGAAGGTGCCCGCTCCGGTCCCGACCGCCTCGCGGTCCTCGAACACCAGGCGCGCTTCCCTCCAGTACTTCCCGCGGGTCGATGACGCGGCGCCGAAACGCCCGGCCCCGGTCTCGGTGGGCGCGGTGTCGGTCTCGCTGGTCAGCTCGTCGACCCGGTCGCTGATCGTTCCCCCCAGGCCACGGTCGCTCAGGGCCACCGAGAGCAGGGCCAGGACGGCCACTGCGCCCACCGCCGCCACAGCAACAACACCGGCGCGGCTCCTCATCCGCGCGGGCACGGCGCCGCGGTCGAGCGCCAGGTTCACTGCGAAGCCCGCCCCGAACAGGACCACGGCCATAAGCAGCAGCAGCAGCCCGAACTCCGAGCCCACGCTCTCCTTCGCTGCCAGCGACGGCGCGGTGGTCGAGAACGCGTCCTTGGACAGAGCCCACGCGCCCACCAGGGCCGCTCCGGCGGCGGGGATGAGGATCACGGGCAGCGTGCGCAGCCGCAGCGGCACGATCAGAAGCCAGGCCACCACGCCCAGCAGGGCGGCGACGAGCGCCCCGCGTGACTGGGTGAGCAGGATCGCGAGCACGGCCGCCCCGGCCCCGGGGTAGGCGAGCGCGCGGCCCCAGACGCTGCCGCCTCGCCGCGAGCCGAGCCAGAGCAGCCCAGGCAGGGACAGGGCCGCCGTGGCGCCGACGGCGTTCCAGTACTGGAAGGGCTGGCCGATGCGGTTCGAGATCTCGTCCTCGGCCAGCGAGCCGGGCCAGACGCGGGCCAGCAGGGCGTAGACGATGGCCGCCACGGCCGCGAGCAGTATGCCCTTGAGCACGGCGGGGGCAAGGCCGCCGGCCAGCCGGGCGCCCGCCACGCCCGCGGCGAAGATCGCCAGGTAGGCCAACGTGCGTCCCGCCTCGATATACGCCAGCTCGGGCGCGATGGCCCAGGTGATCGACAGCGCGGTGACGAGGGCGAGCAGGGCGAAGCACAGCAGCGACGTGGCCCCGTAGAGCGGCCCGCGCCGTCCCCACACGACGGCGGCGGCCACCACCGCCGCGCCGCCAAGAACGGCGAGCACCTCGACGATGGTGGTGCGGGTGAGCTCGGTGCCTCCCGCCGCTCCGAAGGCGATCCCCGCCAGGGCTACGCCCAGGATCAGGGCGACGAGCGGCTCGGCGCCTCCGCTCGGAAGGGAGAGGCTCGGCGCCCGCCGCGAGGGGCTAGCGACGGAAACGGGGGAGCGAGACACGAGGGATCTTGGAAGCGAGCGGGATCCGCGCGACTCCCGGCGCCCGGTTGCGCAGCGTCACGAAGCCACCGACGATGGCGAGCAGCCCGATGGCTATCAGAGTGAGCAGCAGCGGCACCGGGACTTCATTGCTCATGCTGGCCAGGTCGAAGAGGCCATTTGTGCCCGGCTCCACCGCTTCGCCCCCGACCTTCACCTCGGGCTGCGTGCCGTTCGCGCTGCCGGTGATCGCGTTCAGCTCGGCGTTGTCGTTGGCGCGGGCCTGCTGCTCCTCGGCGCTGACCGCGCCGGTGCCTCCACCGCCCCCGCCGGCGCCACCGCCACCGCCACCGCCCGATCCGTTGTCCGACGGGTTGTTGCGGTCGTCCGAGCCGCTCGCGAGAGCGCTCTTGATCACCTCGCGGCAGTTGCTGTACTCGTCGAGCTCACCAGGGATGTCGTCGAGCGCTTGGCGCAGCTGGGAGTTGGTGTAGCGCTTGTCGAGGTCACCGTCGCGCGCGCAGTCGCGAACCGCATCGGCCTGGGCGGCCGCGGGCACGGCCAGCAGCGCGAGCAGGGACAGCAGGAGCAGATTTCGCAGGACGCGGATCACTGTGCGGATTCCCTCCTCGTAGGGCGGGGACGACGGGCGAGGGAGACGGCAGGGACTTGGGGCCGGCATCCCCAAAGTCGAACGGGGCAGGCTAGCAGGGGGTTCGGCTACCCGCAGAACCCCTCCGGTAGGGCAGAGTTGCGGTGTGCCGCCGCGCTGCGCGATCGTTCCACCCGTACCCGTTCCCTACCGGGAGCCGCTCTTCGCGCGCCTCGCGGAGCGCGGGCGCATCGAGCCGCGGGTGGTCTATCTGTCGGGGGTGCAGCCGGGGTGGGACATGCGCCCGGACTGGTTCTCGCCCACCGGCTCGTACCCCTACGAAATCCTCGCCGCCCGCCAGCGGCGGCGCGCGGGCCGTACTCCGATCCTCCTGCCGACCGGCCTGGCCGAGCGCGCTGGAGCGCTCGGGCGCCAAGTGCGTGGTGTCCTGGGAGTTCGGGCCGGCCACCTGGCGCGCCCTGGCCTGGTGCCGGCGCCGCGGCCGTCCCGCTCGTGGTGTTCAGCGAGCTGACCCCGTGGAGCGATCGCGAGCTGTCGGGCGCCCAGCGGCGCATCCACCGCGCGCTGGCGCCGCGCCTCGACGGCTTCATCGTCGCCTCGAGCGGAGGACGCGACCGTTTGCGCGGCCTCGGGGTGGACGCCGCGCGGATCGAGGTCGCCCTCCAGAGCGCTGACCTTGATCCGTTCCTCGCGCTTCGGGCGCGCGGGCCCGGCGCTCCCCCGGTGCGCGTGCTGTGCGTGGGGCGCCTGGTGCCCGACAAGAACCTGGAGGCGCTGATCGGCGCGTTCGCGTCGGCGGGCCTTGGCGCCGGCGAGGCGGAGCTGGTGCTGGCCGGAACGGGCCCGCTCGAGGCCGAGCTGCGCGGCCTGGCGGGAGCGACGGATGCCGCGATCCGCTTCGCCGGCTACGTCGCGCCCGGCGACCTGCCGCCCCTGTACGCCGGCGCGGACGTGCTGGCGCTGGTGAGCACCTACGAGCCGTTCGGGGTGGCCGTCCGGGAGGGGGCCGCCGCCGGACTGGCGTTGCTGTGCAGCGAGCGGGCCGGGGCCGCGGGCGACGTTGCGGTGGAGGGCGAGAACGCCGTGATCGTCGATCCCGAAGACCGCGACGCGATCGCCGCGGCCTTGCGGCGCCTCGTGCGCGACGAGCCGCTGCGCGCCCGCCTGGCCGCCGGCAGCCGCGCGGTGACCGAGCGCCACCCGCCCCAGGCCGACGCGGAGGCCTGGGAGCGGGCCGTGCTCAACGCGGTCGGGCGCCGCCGGAATTGAGCAGCACGGGCAGCACGTCCTGCTCGATCACGCGCTGAATCGCGCCCGGATCGAAGGGCTTCAACATGGTCGCGGCGCGATCGCGGTAGGCGCGGGCTTCGGCGTCGGGCATCTCGAAGGCGCGCCGCAGCGCGCCGGCCAGGCCGGCGGCGTCGAGTGACGGGAGCCACGAGATCATCGGCCAGCTGGCGCGCCAGGCCGAGCGCCTCGAAGGGCCCGCCCGACGGGACGGTGGCCAGCAGGGCGCCGTCGGCGAGCGCCTCGAGCGGCGCCTGGCCGAAGTCCTCCCAACGCGCCCCGCCGGCGTAGGCCCAGCGCGTGCCGTAGGGCGGCGCGGAACTCTTCCGCCGGGCGCACGCCGGCGAACTCGACGCTCGCGGCAACCGGGGTGCCCGTGCGCTCCAGGTGGCCGAGCGCCGTTTCGGGCTCCACGCCGAACACCCGCAGGCGGGCGTCGGGGAGCTGTGCCGCCGCCCAGGCGCCGCACACGATGTCCAGGCCCTTGGCCTTCACATCGGGCGTATAGGCCACGGCCAGGCGCTCGCGCTTCCACGCGAGCGCACCGGAGCGCATCACGGGCGGCGGAACCACCACTGCCGGGGCTGCGCCGGCCGGCAGCGCGGCGCGGGCGGCGCCGCTCCAGGGCAGCACGAGCGTGGCGCGCGCGAGGGCGCGCTCCTCGAGCGCGTGCAGAGCCGCGTTGTGCGCGCCGGGGCGGTTGAGCCGCGCGGGGGCGTCGAGCCGAACCGCGAAGGGCAACGAGCCGGTCGAAGCGAGCATGGCCGCCGTGGTGGTGGAGATCACGAGCGCGCGCGGGTCGTGCTCGCGCAGCGCCGAGTGCAACGCGCGCCGGGCGGCGGAGGCCTCGACGAGATCGTTCACCGGATAGGCGCGGCGCAGGCGCCCGGCGGCGCCGAAGCGCACCGACACCGCGGCGGTCGAGACGCCGGCGCGCCCGAGCTGCTCCAAGAAGATGGTGTCGGCCATGCGCCAGCCCAGGGTGGTACCCAGGGAGAGGAGCAGCACGTCGGGGCGATCGCTCACCGGGCCACCCGCGCGAACGCCTCGAGGTAGGCGTCGGCCATCGCCTCGGCTCCGAAGTGCCGGCGCTGGCGGGCGCGCCCGGCCTCGCCCATCCGGCGGGCCCGCTCGGGGTCGCGTGCCAGGTCCACGAAGGCCCGCGCCAGCGCGGCCTCGTCCTCCGGCGCGACCAGCACCCCGGTCTCCCCGTCGACCACGGCGTCCGAGCTGCCACCCAGGTCCGGCGCCACAACGGGCAGCCCGTGCGCCATCGCCTCGAGGATGCTCATGGGGAGTGCCTCGGCGCTACTCGAGAGGGCGAAGGCGTCGGCGGCCTCGAGCAGGGCGGGCACGTCCGAGCGTTCGCCCAGCAGCTCGACGCCGCTCGCCCGCGCCAGCGGCTCGATGTAGGCCCGGCGGTCGCCGTCGCCGGCCACGAAGCCGCGCAGGCGCGGCTCCGAGCGCCGCGCCTCGGCCATTGCGGCCACGAAGCGCTCGACCCGCTTCTCGGCCTGGAGCCGGGCCACGCAGAGCACGGCGAAGCCGTCGTCGCCGGCCAGCCGCGCCGTGTTCCCGCTCGCCTCCACGGGCTGGATGCCGTTGGGGATCACCTGGATGCGCTCGCGCCGGTAGCCCCACCCCACCAGCGGATCGACCTGGCGCCGAGCCACCGCGATCACCGCGTCCACGCGGGGCGCGAGCGCCCGAGTGATCAGCCGCTGGTGGCGGCGGGGCGCCAGCAGCTCGCCGCCGGCCAGCAGGGGGGTGTGCTCGTTGACCAGGTGTGGAGCGCGGGCCCGCCGGGCGATCGCGCCGGCCACCACCAGGCCGCTGACCCCACGCGACACCACCACATCCGGCCGCGGCCGCGCAGAGGCGAGCGCCGCCCTCAGCCCGCGCGCGTCGGCGCGGCCACGCAGGTGAACGCAGCGGGCGGGCACACCGGCCCTCGCCAGGTCGCCGAACAGGGCGCCCTCCTCCGACAGGCACAGCACGCCGGCCTCGGCGCCGCGCTCGCGCAGCAGCGGGAGGAGGGTGGCCCAGTGGCGCTCGGCGCCGCCGGTGCGCATGTCGGGGCAGACGAACAGCAGGCGCATCGCGTCAGGCCCGGCGGTGGACGGCCACCACGTCGCCGGCGCTCGCGGCGGGCAGATAGGGACGCTCGGCGAGGAAGCGGGCCGCTTCGTCGACCGCATCGCCGGAGGCGTAGCCCGCCGCCACCAGGCGCGACTCGTGACGCACCGGCACGGCGTCGACCACGCCGAGGCGCCAGCCCGCCTGGGCGGCCACGGCGGCCCAGTGCAGGTCGAGCCCCCAGCCGAAGCGCAGCCCGGGGAAGGGCAGCAGCCGCTCTCGAGCGCGGCGTCCGAAAGCGGTGACCGGGCCGATCTCCACGAAGCGCGTCTCGCGCACCAGCGACGCGGGGCGGCGCCGCGCGACCTTCCAGGCGGAGTGGGAGCGCAGCGTCTGCGCGGGCTGGGCGAGATCGAGGCCGAAGCGCTCGCACAGGGCGACGAAGCGGTCGAGAAACCGACCCGGTAGGCGCACGTCGTCGTCGATGACCAGCAGCCAGTCCGGGTCGCCGGCCACCGCCCCCTCCAGCACGCGGTTGAGATTCTCGAACTTGCCGCCCTCGAGACCCTGGGCCACCGTGTGGGCGGCCAGCCTTGGGTCGGTGGCGCCGGTCGCCCCCAGCGCGAAGCTCACGTCGTGCCGCTGCGATGCGAGCGCTTCGAGCGCCTCGGGGAGCAGCGAGGCGGGCCGGTAGACGCCGATCACCAGCACCCGGCGCGGCGCCTGGGCGCGCGCCAGCCGGTCGGCCCGGCGCGTGACCAGGGCGGCGCGATCGAGCGCCTCGAATACGACCTCGCCCGCCGAACGCTTGAGCCGGCGGCGCAGGCTCGTCACGTCGCCGGCGTCGCCGGAGAGGAAGTCGTGGCTCATCGGGGCCGCAGCGACTCCGTCACCCGCCCCGCCGAGTGGGCGGCCATCACGATCCCCTGGGCACACGCGCGGCGCAGCGTGTGCCAGCCGCAGCCGGCCAGCACGCGCAGCTCATGGCCGAGGCTCGGCGCACGGCCACGCCGGCGGTCGCTCGCCCGCGCCGCGCGGCCGCGAGCGTAGGCGGCCCGCGACAGGGGTCCCAGCCGGGCGTCGGCCTTCGTGCGCCGGTGCTCGAGGCCCGCCCGCGCGAGGTAGACCACGCGACCGCCGCCGGCGCGCAGGCGCTCCAGCCACTCCTCCTCGTCGCCGTGCGGGCGCACGATGCTCTCGTCGAAAGGGCCCACGCGCTCTACCGCCGAGCGGCGCACCGCGAAGTTGGCCCCCCACACGGCGTCGGCCTCGCGGTCCTGCGTGCCCAGGTCGAGAACGGTGATCGGCGGGTCCTCGCGGCCGCAGGCCCGAGGCCCGCCTCCCTCGAGCCGGGCGTGGATCGGCCCTCCGAATGCGTCGGCGTCGGGGTGGGCGCGCACGCCCTCGGCCAGGGCGGCGAGCCAATCCGGAGGTACCAGCACGTCGTCGTCCACGAAGGCGATCAGCGGGGCACGCGCTTCGCGTATCCCGATGTTGCGCCCGGCGTTGAGGCCGCGTCGCTCCCCGTAGCGCACGCGGGGCACGCCGTGGCGGGCCGCCACCTCGGCGGTCGCCTCGTCCTCGCCGTCGTCGACCACCAGGATCTCGTGCGCGACATCGCCCCGCTGGCGCCCCAGCGAGCCGAGCGTCACGTCCAGATAGGCCGCGCGGTCGCGCGTGGGCACAACGATGGTCACTTCGGGCTCGTTCATGCGGACACCGGCCGGGTAGCGTAGCCCGGTCGATGCGCGTCCTATTGGTCCACAACCGCTACCGGGTGGCGGGAGGAGAGGAGCGCTCGGTGGAGCTGCAGCAGCGAGCCTTGACCCGGGCGGGGGTCGGCAACGCGCTGCTCGAGCGCCACTCGGGCGGCGCTACGCGCGCCGGCGCGGCGCTTGCGCTGCTGCGCGGCGGTCGCGCCGAGGGCGACGTGGCCGCCGCCACCCGCGCCCTGGGCGCCGATGTGGCTCACGTGCACAACATGCTCCCGCTGGTGGGCCCACGCGGCCTGGCCGCGGCGCGGGCCGCCGGGGCCCGGGTGGTGCTCCATCTACACAACCTGAGGCTCTTCTGCGCCATCGGCGTGGCCTCCCGCGACGGCGGGCCGTGCTTTCGCTGTCACGGCCGGCTCACCGCTCCCGGGCTCGTGCTCAACTGCCGCGGGTCGCTGCCCGAGGCGGCGGCCTACGCGGCCGGGCTCGCCCTTCATCAGCCCGCGGTATACGAGGCCGTCGACCGCTTCGTGGCCCCGAGCGCCTACGCGGTGGGCCAGCTCGCTCGGCTGGGCGTGCCCGCGGACCGGATCGAGAGCCTGCCGCACTACCTCCCCGCCGAGGCCTTCGCCGAGCGCTCGCGCGCCGCGGAGGGCTCCTACGCCCTGGTGGCCTCGCGGCTCTCGGTGGAGAAGGGGATCGACATCGCGATCGAGGCCGCCGCGCGCGCCCGGGTGGCGCTCAAGGTGGCGGGCGAGGGCCCGGCGGAGGGCGACCTGCGGCAGCGGGCCGCGCGAGCCGGGGCGCCGGTGGAGTTCCTGGGACGGGTGGAGCGCGAGCGCATGCCGGCGCTGCTCGCCGGAGCCGGTGCGCTGCTCATGCCCTCGCGCTACCACGAGTTCTCACCCTTCGCCGCGCTGGAGGCCATGGCCGCGGGCGTCCCGGTCCTGGCTGCGCGGATGGGCGGGCTGCCCGAGCTGCTCGGCCCCGGACGCTGCCTCGATCCCCGCGATCCCGGCGTACTGGCCGAGCGCCTGCGCGCGCTGTGGGACGACCCGGCGGCGCGCGCGGCCGACGGCGACGCCCTGATCGCCCGCGCTCGGGAAAACCACTCCGAGGAGCGCTACGTACGGGCGCTGCTGGACCTCTACGAGCGCGTCAGCCGGCCAAGCTCTCGCGCCAGGCACTGAGGGCGTCCGCGACCGTCTGGCGCAGCGGAATCTCGGGCGCCCACCCCGTAGCGGCTCGCAGGCGCTCGGCCGACCCGCGGATCTCGGGCACGTCGCCCACGCGGATCTTGTCCGGATCGGTCTGCTGGCGCACCGGGATCAACGCCGCCTCGCGCACCAGCTCGATCAGCTCCCGCACGCTCGTCGATTGCCCACTGGCCACGTTGAACACCCCCGGCTCGAGCGCAGCGGCGTCGGCGTAAGCGCGCACCGTGTCGCGCACGTCGGTGAAATCGCGTGCCGAGTCGATGTTGCCGGTGTGCAGCGTGCATTCCGCGGCGCCGGCGGCCTCGGCGGCGGCCACCTGGCGGGTGAGCGTGCCGACCACGTAGTCGTCGCTCTGGCCCGGGCCCGCGTGGTTGAAGGGCCGCAGCCGCACCACGCGCGTGCCGTGGGCGTCCGCGTACTGGCCCCCGAGCAGGTCGCATGCCGCCTTGGAGACCGCGTAGGGATTCTGCGGGCGCAGGGGGGCGCTCTCGTCGACCGGCAGGTGGTCGGGCGGCCCGTAGATCTCGCCCGAGCTGATGAGCACGGTCGTGCAGCCCGGTGCCTCCAGCCGGATCGCCTCGAGCAGATTGGCGGTCATCGCGAGGTTGGCCGACAGCGTGTCGGCCGGCGCGTCCCACGAACGCCCGACCGAGGCCAGGGCGGCGAGGTGGAAGACCACCGCGGGCGCCGTATCGCGCACCGCCGCGCGGGTGGCGGCGGGATCGAGCAGGTCGAGCTCCTCGCGCGTGGGCGCCACCGGATCCTCGAGACGATCGAGGAGGTGGCCGCCGGCGAACCCGCCGGCGCCGGTGACGAGGGTGCGCCCGGTCACCCGCCGCGGGCTGCGAGTTGCTGCCCGCGCAACCATTCCACGGTCCCGGCGATGCCCTCCGGCAGGCTGATCCGGGCCCGCCACCCGAGCAGCCGCTCCGCCTTTTCCACCGAGGGCCAGCGACGCTGCACGTCGACCTCGAACGAGGGGCGGTGCTCGAGCTCGAAGGCCTCGGGGTCCTCGCCGCAGGCCTCCCAGATCACCCGCGCGATCTCGGCCACGGTGCGTTCCTCGGAGGCCGAGATGTTGAAGTCCTCGTTCTCTCCCGCCGGATGGCCCATCGTGGTGACGATCCCGTCGGCGATGTCGTCGACGTGGGTGAGCGTGCGGGTCTGCTCGCCGGAGCCGAAGATGGGTAGCGGCCGCATCCCGGCCAGCACCTTGCGGATCACGTCGGGCACCATATGGGCGATGCCCGGCTCGTCCTCGGGCATCTCGCCCGGCCCGTAGGCGTTGAACGGGCGGCAGATCGAGTAGGGGAGGCCGTGCTCTGCGTGCAGCGCGCGGCAGTAGACCTCGCCGGCCAGCTTGGAGAAGCCATATGCCGAGCGCGGGGCCGGGCAGTCGAGCAGGTGCTCCTCGGTGGTGGGGAACTCGGTGGCCCGCTCGAAGACCATCGAGGAGGACACGTACACGAGGCGTGCGACGCCCTCGTCGAGGGCCGCGCGAAACACCGCGTTGTAGAGGCCGTTGTTCACCTCCAACAGGGTGTGCGGAAGCCGATGGAAGTTGGCGATGCCGCCGACGATCGCCGCCAGATGGATCACGTGGTCGCAGCCGCTCACGGCCGCGCGCGCCTCGTCGGGAGAGAGCAGGTTGCCGGTGTGCACCTCGCACTCCTCGCCGATCCACGCGGGAGCCTCGCGCTGGTCGGACACGCGCACCTCCCGCGTTCCCTCGCGCAGCAGCCGCCGCACCACCGCTCCGCCGATCGTGCCGGCTCCGCCGGTCACCAGCACGCGGCTCATGCCGGCTCGATGACGGCGCGGGAGCGCACGGTCCCGAACACCCGCCCGGATCCACTCACGTTCCACGGGTCCACGAGCAACGTGCCGTCGGGAAGCCGCTCGAGCAGATCCTCGAACTCCGAGTGGTTGGTGGCCACCACCACGGCGTCGGCGCCGTCGAGAGCCACCTCCAGCGCCTCGGACTCGGCCGGCACGTGGGGGTCGTGGCGGGCCACGTGCGCCAGCTCGCGCTCGAGCAGGCGCACGAGCTTGTAGGAGAGCGAGTCGCGCGCGTCGTCGGAGTCGCGCTTGAAGGTCAGGCCCAGCACGGCCACCTTGCGGTCGCGCAGCGAGCCGCCCAGGCGGGCCTTCAGCCCCTTGACGAGGAAAAGGGGAACCGTCTCGTGCACCCGCGATACGGCCAAGAGCATCCCCGGCGCGCTCGAGCGCTCCTCGGAGAACGTGAAGTCCTTGCGCAGGCAGGCGCCGGCGGTCAGCCCCGGCTGGGCGATGCCGCCGCGCGGATAGTCGCGATTGATCAGCTCGATCACCTCGAACACGTTGGCTCCGTACTGCTCGGCCTCCATCATCAGCAGGTTCGGCAGCGCGAACTGCGCGTAGCGCAGGATGTTGGTCCAGATCTTGGCCAGCTCGGCCTGCACGGGCGTGGTCTGCACGATCTCGGTGCCGAACACCGCGAAGAGCTCGGCCGCCCTCGCTCCGGATCCCTCGCCAACGCCCCCGACGATGCAGGGCAGCGTCGCGATCTCCTCCACGAAGTGGTTCTCGGCGATGCGCTCGGGCACGTGGGCCACGAACAGGTCCTCGCCCACGTGAAATCCGCGCCGCTGCTCGATGTAGCCGGCCACCCATTCGGTGGTGCCGGGCGCGACGGTGGAGCGCAGGATCAGGGAGTGGCCCTCGCGCAGGACCGGGAGCAGATCGTCGACCACCTGGCGGATCTGCGCCATGTCGATCTCGATGTGCACGTGCGAGGGCGTGCCCAGCGTGAGCACGATGTGGTCCGCCCGCGCGGCATCCTGCACGGCGCGGGTGCGCTCGAAGCGGTCGGTCTGCGCCACCCGGTCCAGCAGCTCCTGGGTGCCGGTTTCGCTGAAGGGCATGTGCCCCGCGTCGAGCTGGTCGAGCACGGCGGGCTGGCGCTCCACGCCGATCACCCGCACCCCGCGGTCGGCAAAGGAGAGAGCGAGCGGCAGGCCCACCCGGCCCAGGCCGACGACGGCCACCGTTTCCATGATCCTGAGTCTAGGCGCGGTGCCGCTCGCCCAGGTACTGGCGGGCGAGCGCCACCACGAAGCGCGGGTTCGTGCGCAGGTAGCGCCCCAGCAGGCGCCGCGGCTCCTGGGCGGTTCGGTAGACCCACTCGAGGCCGCGCCGCTGCATCCAGGCCGGGGCCATCGAGATGCGCCCGGCGTGGAAGTCGAAGGCCGCGCCCACGCCGCACATCACGGGAGCGTCGATGCGATTGCGCATGCGCGCCATCCACTTCTCCTGCTTGGGCACCCCGATTCCCACCCACACGACATCGACCCCAGTCGCGTTTATCTGCTCGGCCACGGCGTCCTCCTCCTCCGCGCTCAGGGGGCGGAACGGAGGCGAGTACCCGCCCACGATCTCGATGCCGGGAAAGCGCCGGCGCAGGGCCAGGGCCAGCTGGGCCAGCGAGCCCTGGTCGCGGCCGCCGTAGAGCCACACCCGGTGGCCGCGCTCCGCACACACCGCGCTGAAGCGCAGCATCAGCTCGGGGCCGTAGACCCGGTCACCGAGGCTTTCGCCCAGCAGGTTCGCGGCCCAGACCACCGGCATCCCGTCGGGCACCACCAGTGTCGCGCCGCGCAGGGCGGCGAGCATCTCCTCGTCGTCCTGGGCCTCCATCAGGGCGTGTACAGGAGCCACGCACACATAGCCGCGCTCGCGGCTGGTCACCAGGTGGTCCATCGTCGCGGCCGCTCCCTCGTAGTCGATCATCGAGATCGGTACGCCGAGCACGTCTCGCGTGCGCACGTCGCCCGCGGGCGGAGCGGCGCTGGAGGCCTGGGGCTGGGAGGAGGGCGGCATGCGGCGCGGTGAGCCTAGTGGGCCGGCGGCCCACTGGCCGGGGCCGCACGTAAGGTCTCAACCCGTGCCTGGCCCCGGGGTTGCGCAGTCCGAGGACGGTGCGCCGCAGCCGGGCGAGGCCCGCCTGCTCGCCTCCGGTGCTCTCGTGCAGCAGGCCGCCCAGGCGAGCGGCCTGCTGGCGCTGCTCGTGATCGTGACCGTCCTGGCCCGCCGGCTCTCGGTGGCCGAGCTCGGTGCCTACGGGCTGGTGGCCTCACTGGCGGGCTACCTGCTCGTGCTGCGCAACAGCGTGGCGGCATCGGCCGTGCGGGCGATGGCGGGCGCGACGGATCGCGAGGCACGGGGCCGGATGTTCGCCGCGGCCGCCGCGTTGTATGCCGTGGTCGGCCTGCTCACCGGTCTGCTGATCGCCGCCGCGGCGCTGGCCATCGCGGGACTCATTCTCGATGGGTCGCTGGCCCGCGACGCGCGCCTCGGCGGGGCCGGCCTGGGGGCTGTGTCAGCGGTGGGCATCGCCGCCAGTGTCTACCTCGACGCGCTGCGCGCCGAGCGCCTGTTCGTGCGCGCGGCGAGCACCGAGATCGTGGCGGTGGCGCTCTACCTGGCACTGATGCTCGCGCTCGTCTTCGCCGGCGCCGGCCTGGCCGCGATCATCGCGGTCAGCGGCACCATCCCGCTGATCAGCGGCCTGCTCTGCGCGGTGGTGGCTCGCCGCGCGGGGCTCGTCGGGTGGGCGGCGCGTCGCGAGCCCGCGTGATGGCGATCGTGCCCACCGCCGGCTGGCTCCTGGTGATCGAGCTCTGCAACCTGGCCATGTACGCCACCGGGCGGGTGATCCTCGGCGCCTACAAGACGCCCGCGACCGTCGGGCTCTACGAGGGCCCCGTGCGCGCCCACAACCTGCTCTACGCGCTCGGCGGCGCGCTCGCCGTTCCGGTGGTGCCGACTGCCTCGCGTTACGTGGCCGGCGGCGACCAAGTCCGCCTGCGCGAGCTGGCCGTGCGCGGAACCCGTTACACGCTCGCCCTGTTCGTGCCGGTCAGCGTGACCCTGATGGTGCTGGCGGGACCGCTGCTCGAGGTGTGGCTCGGCGAGCGCTACCGCGGCGGCGACCTGGCGCTGGCTCTGCTCGTGTCCTACTGGCTGCTCTACGGCGGCCTCGTCGTGACCCCGGGCTTCCTCGTGGGCGTGGGCCGAGCCCGCGAGGCGGCGCGGATCATGATCGCGGCCGCCGCCCTCAACCTAGTGCTGGCGCTGGTGTTGACCCCGTCGCTGGGCGTCGAGGGACCGGCACTGGCCACCGCGCTGCCCTTCCTTCTGGCCTTCCCCTTCATGGTCTCCCTCGGCCTGCGGGCGTCCGGGGCGCAGCTCGCGGACCTGGCGGCCCGCGCGTGGCTGCCGAGCTACCTGCTGGGCGGGGCGCTGGCCCTCGTGCTGCTGGCGTGGCGCGAGCTCGCCGAGGACCCGACCCTGGCGGTCGCCGGGGGTGCTCTGGGGCCCGTGCTGTGGTGGCTTGCCTTCTATCGCTTCGTGCTCGACCCGGGGGAGCGCGAGTTGGTCCGCGGGCTGGTCAGGCGCTCCGGTAGTGTTGGTCCCGACTGAGGGGCAGTAGGAGGGGTCCCGGCCCACGTCGGGGCAGCGCCGGCTGACTTTCGAATCGCAGGATCTCGCGACCGAAAAGGCGGCACCCTTGGCCAGCTACTCCAACTACCTCACCGCCCAGCACCACGAGCCCGACGTCGCCGTTCTCGTCTTCTGCCTTGCGCCGCCGTCGCCCGAGCTGCCTTAGTGGCCGCGACAGCGCAGACGATTGGCAGTGACGCACCTGCGGGCGGCCACACGCTCGCCCACCAGGTCACGAACGTCGCCGCGATCGTGATCCCACTCGCGGCGTTCGTGGTCGCCGCGGTGATGCTGTGGGGCCGGCTCGTGGAGTGGGTCGACCTGGTCGTGCTGGCCGTGGCCTACGTGGCCACCTGCCTGGGGATCACGGTGGGCTTCCACCGTCTGCTGACCCACCGCTCCTTTCAGACCTATCCCGCAGTTCGCTACACGATGGCTGTGCTGGGAACGCTGGCGGTAGAGGGCTCGGTGATCAAGTGGGTGGCCGATCACCGCAAGCACCACGACTTCGCCGACGAGGACGGCGACCCGCACAGCCCTCACGGCGCTGGGCCTGGAATAGTCGGGGCCCTCGCCGGCCTATGGCATGCCCATGTGGGCTGGCTGTTCAACTCGGTTGGCCAGGCCGACCGGCGCCGCTACGCGGGGGACCTGCTCAAGGACACCGGCATGCGCCGGATCGACGCCGCCGAGAAGCCGCTGATCCTGGCCAGCCTGGCGATCCCCTTCATGCTCGGCTACCTCGTGAAAGGGACCCTCACCGGTGCGCTGCTCACGCTGATGTGGGGCGGCCTGGTGCGCATCTTCCTGCTCCACCACGCGACGTTCAGCATCAACTCGATCTGCCACTACTTCGGGCGCCGGCCCTTCGCCACCGAGGACCGCTCCACCAACGTCGCCTGGCTCTCCCTGGCCACGCTCGGCGAGTCCTGGCACAACAACCACCACGCGTTTCCCACCTCGGCTTTTCACGGCCTGCGCGGCCGTGAGCTCGACCTCGGCGGTCTCTTCATCCGGGCGCTCGAACGCACCGGGCTGGCCTGGCAGGTGGTGCGAATCAGCCCCGCCCGCCAGCGCCGGAAGGCCGGCCGCGCGCCAACCGCCGGCTGAGCAAAGAGGGTTGGCCCGGAGGGGGCTACACTCGGTCGACAGGCGGTGCATTGCCAGCGACGCCGCGCCGCCCCTCACCCCCCCGCCCGGAGCACGGGTCTGTTTCATCACTGGAGACTCCTCTTGGAGCGGGCATACGCATCACCCACAAGGAGTTTCACCTCATGAGCAAGCAGCAGCAGCAGAAGATCGTGCAGTACCTGAACGAGGCCCACGGGGCGGAGCTTGGGCTCGTGCGCCAGTTGCAGGCCCAGATCGCGATGACCCCCAAGGGCAGCTATCGCAACGGGTTGGAGACCCACCTGGAGGAGACGCGGCGGCACGCCGAGCGTGTCGAGGGGCGGCTCGCCGAGCTGGAGCAGGGCAGCAACCCGCTCCAGGCCGGGCTGGGGGCCGTGGGGAGCCTCGTCGGGCAGGCGTTGGCGCTGACCAAGACTCCGCTCGACCTGGTCCGCGGGTCCGGTGGGGAGGAGAAGGTGCTCAAGAACGCCAAGGACAGCTGTGCGGCGGAAGCCCTGGAGATCTCCACCTACGCCGCGCTGGCCCGGCTGGCCGTGACCGCCGGAGACGCGAAGACCCAGCGCCTGGCCGAGTCCGTGCTCAAGGACGAGCAGCGCATGCTGGATTGGCTGCTGAAGGAGATCCCGGGCCTAACCGACGCGATGGCGCGGGCGGAGTTCGACGGCGAGGGTTCGTACGACGTGACCGAGACGGGCGCCGCCGACGCGGTGCGCAAGGGGGCCGGTACCGCCAAGCGGACCGCCCGCCAGGCGCGCAAGGCGCCGGGCGTGGCGCGCGCCGAGGGCACCGTCAAGGGCGCCGTGGCCTCCGCCTCGGACCTGGCCATCGCGAACTACGACTCGCTCAGCGCCGACGAGGTGCAGGGCAAGCTCGCGGAGCTGTCGCAGATCGACCTGGCCAAGGTCAATGCCTACGAGCGCAAGAACCAGAACCGGTCGACCATAACCAGCCGGGTCGACTCGCTACAGGGTGACGAGCCGTGGCCGGGGTACGACGAGCTCAGTGTGGACGAGGTCCGCGCCGCGCTGTCCGAGGGCGACGAGTCGAGGGTCAAGGCTGTCCGCAGCTACGAGCCCCGGCACAAGAACCGCGCCGGCGTGCTCCAGGCCACCGAGCGCGAGCTGGCCAACGCCTGACCGACGGGTGCGCGCGAACGGAGGAGGGCCGACACGGTGGCCCTCCTCCGCCGCGTGGCGGTTCTCTCGACTCAGTCGCGGGCTATCCAGTTCCAGAGGGTCGGCTGCGAATACATGGCCTCGAACTCGGCGCGCGAATAGGGACCGGTCCCGTCGATGTCGTAGATCCGCATCCCGACGTCGTCCGCGAGCACCGAATAGACCTGGTCAGGCGTGGAGCTGCCACCCGCGCCGTGCTCGAACACGACGATTGGCCGGTGACGCCTCAGCGTTTCGACGGCGCCGGCCAGCACCATGGCCTCGGCCCCTTCGACGTCGATCTTGATCAGTGTGGGCACGTAGCCCTCCGGAAGCGCCCCGTCGAGGCGCTCGAGCCGCACGGGGATGAAGGTCAGATTGCGCTCATCGGTGAACGCGTGTGCGTGCAGCGTGCTGCGAGCCGGCTGGGTGTGGTCGTAGAGAAAGGTGGCCTCGCCGTCGTGGTCGGACAGAGCGGCAGATCTCACGTCGACCCCCGGGCACCTGCGGGCCAGGTTCGCCGCGAGGTGAGGCAACGGCTCGTAGGCGATGTGCCGGCCGTCGGGCGAGCACCGGACCATCTCGTCCAGGACGTCGCCGGCGTGCGCGCCGACGTCGATGCAGTTCGAGTCCCGAGCAAGACACGCGGCCAGGAGAACGCGCATCTGGGCGTTGTCCCGAGCCTCTCGTCGCGCCGTTCGGTTGACTGCGCGGTAGGCCTTCCGGAGTGGTGTCTCGACGCCGGACCGGCCGGCAAGCGAAACGATGCGGTCCCGGGCCCGAGCGGACAAGACCATGCTCGGCACCCTAAAGGTCGAGGTCGCGGAGCAGCGGCGCTCCGCGATCTCGCTCTGACACCACCAGGTCCATGTCGGCGGGCCAGGTGACCCCGACCGAAGGGTCATCGAAGCGAAAGCCCCGCTCCAGGGCGGGGTCGTAGTAGGTCGAAACCTTGTAGACCACGTCCGCCACCTCGGAGAGCACGCAGAAGCCGTGTGCGAAGCCGTCGGGCACGTACAGCTGGTGATGATCCTCGTCGTCGAGGCGAAAGCCCTCCCACCGCCCGAACCCCGGCGACCCGGACCTGATGTCGACCACCACGTCGAGGATCGCGCCCCGCGCGCAGCGAACCAGCTTGGCCTGGCCAGGCTGGAAGTGCATGCCGCGAAGTACGCCTTGCCCCGAGCGGGAGTGGTTGTCCTGCACGAAGTCATCGTCCACGCCGAGCTCGGCCCAGACCTCCTTGCGGTAGGTCTCCTGAAAGAAGCCGCGGCTGTCGCCGTGCACCACGGGCGCGACCAGCAGCGGTCCCTCCAGATGGGTGTCGAGGCGCCTCACCGCGACCACGCTAGCTCAGCGCGCTCGGCGATCAGCCGGGAGAGGGCGAAGGCCGCGGTGGCCGCCGGCGATGGCGCGTTGCGCACGTGCAGGGCGCGCTCGGCCGGCGAGATGACGAAGTCGTCGACCAGGCGGCCGTCGCGGGCCACCGCCTGGGCGCGGACGCCGGCGAAGCCCGGCTCCAGGTCGCCTGGGCCGATCTCGGGGACGTAGGCCGACGCGGCGCGGGCCAGCGAGCGAGGCCGAGCGGCCAGACGCAGCTCGGACAGGCCGGTCCGCCACCAGCGGCGGGCCATGCGCCAGGCGCCGGGCCACGCCAGGTCGCGCACCCCCCGCGGTGCCGGCAGCGCGGTCGGACCGAGCGAGACATTCCCGTCGATGTGGCGGCTCAGGTGGACCCCCAGGAAGGGCAGCGACGGATCGGGCACCGGATAGATGAGCGAGCGCACCAGGTGACGCCGCTCGGGACGCAGGTACTGGTAGGCGCCGCGGAAGGGGAACACGCGCGGCTCGGCCGGGGCGCCGGCGGCCACCGCCAGGCGATCGGAGTCGAGGCCGGCGCAGAAGACCGCGAAGCGGGCCCGCGTCTCCCCCCGCTCATGACGGAGGCCGATTCTCCCGCTCGCGTTCGTCACATGGTCCACACCGCAACTCGTGGCCACCGGTACGCCGTCGTCCTCCAGCTCGGCCGAGATCCTGCGCGCAACGGCCGCGAAGTCGACGATCGCGGTGGCGGGCGAGTGCAGCGCCGCCACGCCGCGGCAGTGCGGCTCCACGTCGGCGAGCTGCGCACCGTGCAGGCGGCGCAGCCCGCGCACCCCGTTCTCCCGGCCGCGCCGCTCGAGCTCGCCGAGACGGCCCAGCTCGCTCTCGTCGCGCGCCACGATCAGCTTGCCGCTGCGCTCGTGGGGGATGGAGTGCTCCTCGCAGTAGGCGTACATCTCCCGCGACCCGGCGACGCAGAGCCGGGCCTTGAGCGAACCGGGCTCGTAGTAGATGCCGGCATGGATCACCCCGCTGTTGGCACCGCTCTGACCGCCGGCCACGTGCGGTCCGCGCTCGAGCACGACGGCGCTCGAGCCCGGGCGGCGGCGCTTGAGCTCGCGGGCCACGGCCAGGCCGAGGATGCCCGCCCCGACGACCGCGAGATCGCACTCGCCGGGCGGCTCGACCAAGGCTAGCCCGCCTGTTTTTGCGGCACTCCGGCGGCGAGCATCTCGAGATCGGACTCGACCATCAGGCGCACCATCTCCTTAAAGGAGGTCCGCGGCACCCAGCCCAGCTTCTCCCGGGCCTTGGTGGCGTCGCCGATCAGGTGCTCCACCTCGGCCGGTCGCATGAACCGCTCGTCGATCCGAACGTACTTCTCGGGGTCGATCCCGGCACACTCGAAGGCCACCCGCACGAGCTCGCGCACCGAATGCGCCTCGCCCGTGGCGATCACGAAGTCATCGGGCTCGTCCTGCTGGAGCATCAGCCACATGGCCTCGACGTAGTCCTTGGAGTAGCCCCAGTCGCGCTCGGCGTCGAGGTTTCCGAGGGCCAGCTCGTCCTGGAGGCCGAGCTTGATGGCGGCCGCGCCGTGGGTGACCTTGCGGGTGACGAACTCGAGCCCCGGCGCTCTGACTCGTGATTGAAGAGGATCCCCGAGCAGGCGAAGAGGTCATAGGACTCGCGGTAGTTGACCGTGATGAAGTGCCCGTAGCACTTGGCCACTCCGTAGGGCGAGCGCGGGTAGTAGGGCGTGCTCTCTCGCTGCGGAACCTCGAGGACCTTGCCGAACATCTCCGACGAGGAGGCCTGGTAGAAGCGCGCCTCGGGCGCGACCTCGCGCATCGCTTCGAGCATGCGCGTGACGCCCGTGGCGGTGAACTCGGCGGTGAGCACGGGCTGGGACCACGACGCCGCGACGAACGACATCGCGGCCAGGTTGTAGATCTCCTCGGGCTGGCTGTCGCGGAGCACGTCGACCAGCGAGCGCTGGTCCAGCAGGTCGCCGGTGTGCAGCACGAGGTCGTCGCGGATGCCCTGAAGGCGCTGAAAGGTCTCAGTCGAGGAGCGGCGGACCATGCCGTGGACCTCGTAGCCCTTCTCGAGCAGGAGCTCGGCGAGGTAGGAGCCGTCCTGTCCGGTGATGCCGGTGATGAGTGCGCGTCGCTTGGTCCCGTCGCTCATGCGGGCGTGAGGCTAGCGAGAGGTGCCCGGGGACGTCTCGGATCGGTCCATAAACTGTTCGCGTGCAGCTGCGAGCGCTCGCGGACAGAGGCAGGGCGACGGCGCTCTCAGCGCTCCGCCGCGTGCGGCCCCGTACGTTCACGCTGGCCGAGACCGAGTACCGCTACTTCGTTCACGGCTACAACCAGACGTGGCGCAACGAACGCGCGGTCGAGATCCCGATCGCGCTGGGTCAGCTCGATCAGCGACGCGGTGGGCGGGTCCTCGAGGTGGGCAATGTGATGGCCCACTACGGCCGTCGTGGTCATGAGGTCGTGGACAAGTACGAGTCCGACCCCGGTGTCCGCAACGCGGACATCCTCGACATGGAGGCGGATCATCCTTACGACCTGATCCTGGCGATTTCGACTCTCGAGCACGTCGGCTTCGACGAGGAGGAGCGCGATGCCGACAAGCCGCGACGCGCCGTCGAGCGAATGGTTGGCATGCTCGCTCCGGGCGGCACGCTGCTGGTGACGGTGCCGCTGGGCTACAACGAGTCGCTCGACACCCACCTTCGGGACAGGACGATCGCCTTCGACGAGCTGCGTTTCCTCAAACGCATCTCGGCCGACAATCGATGGCGCGAGGTGGCGGCCCGGGACGTCGAGGGGGTCGCCTACGGCCGTCCCTTCCGCTGGGCGAACGGCCTTGCGGTCGGTGTATCTCAGAGGGACCGCGTCTAGCATCGGGCCCGTGACCGGGCCCCTCGTGACCGTCGGGATACCCACCTACAATCGCGCGGAACTGGTGCAAAGGGCGGTCGGATCCGCGCTGGGTCAAGATCACGATGCTCTCGAGGTCATCGTGCTGGACGACGCCTCCACGGACGAGACCGCGGAGGTGCTCGAGCCCTGGGCAGAGCACGAGCCGCGCCTGCGCTACCTGCGCCAGGACCGCAACGTCGGCCACGCGCGCAACTTCCAGGCCGCCCTGGACCGCGCCGAGGGCGAGTACTTCATGTGGCTCTCCGACGACGACTGGGTCGACCCCAGCTATGTCTCGAGCTGTCTCGAGGTGCTCCGCGGAGAAGGCAAGCACGTGCTGGTCGCGGGGCTTGCGCGCTATCACTCGAGCGGCGAGCACGTGGTCGACGAGCGTCCCACCGAGCTGCTGTCCGCGCGGCCCGGCACCCGGGTGCTCCAGTACCTGACGCGAGTCAACGTCAACGGAGTCCTCTTCGGGCTCGCCCGCCGGGCGGATGTCCAGAAGCTTTCCTTTCCGGACGAGGTGGGCGGTGACTGGCTCCTCGTGGCCGGCCTGGCCGCCCGCGGGCGCGTGCGCACGCTGCCGAACGTGCACATCCATCGGTCCATGGACGGGCTGTCCGCCGACGCCCAGCGCCTTGCGCGGTCGTTCGGCCTGCGTGGGGCGATCGCTCGCCACCACCACTTCGCCGTGGCGGCGAGCTTCGCACGCGAGATCGTCGGGTCCCCCGCCTACGCGCCCATGGGCCGCGTCCAGCGCGTCGTCACCGCTGCCCTGGCCGCAGCCGTGATCACCCTCCGGTTCCCGGGGCACGCCGGCTTGCGATGGCTCCTGGAGCGCGCAGGCCATCCCGAGGTGGAAGACCAGATAATCAGCTGGGTTCGCGCCCGAGACTGAGGCCAGAGATGACGCTCGCCAAGAAGGTCGCCGTGACGACCGTCAGCCTCGTGATCGGGCGCATGATCGCGCTGCTGGCCGGTGTGGGCGCGACCGCGCTCGCCTCTCGCTACCTGGGCCTCGAGGCATTCGGTGCGCTGACCCTGGCCATGGCGGTGGTGTCGCTGATCTCGGTCCTGACCGACTTGGGCATGTCGACCATGGCCGCCCGTGAGATCGCTCAGCACCCCGAGCGCGAGCGCGAGATCCTGGGGAACGTCCTCTCGCTTGGCCTCGCGTTCAGCGCGGCTTCGGGTGTGCTTCTCGTCGCGGTGGCCGAGGTCGCCTACGCGGGAAACTCCGACGTACGGCGCGCGATGCTCGTGCTGAGCCTCCAGCTCCTGACCGCACCGTTCCTCGGAGCGGCACGGGCGCACTTCCAGGCCGCCCAGCGAGGACCGCTCATCGCGGTCGGCGACGTTGCCCTGGCGGCGGCCATCTTCGGCGGATCGCTCATCGCGGTCGAGGCGGACCTCGGCTTCACGGCCATGGCGGCCGCGGTCGCCGCCGGGTACCTGGCGCAGGCCGCGGTGATGACGCTGTTCGTGCGGTCCGACGTGCGCCTCGCCTGGGGGATCAAGCGCGACACCTGGATGCTGCTGCTTCGGATCTCGTTGCCCCTCGGCGCGACCTTCATCGTCAACTACCTGTACTTCAGGCTCGACGTCGTGCTGCTGTCCGTGCTCAAGGGTGACGAGGAGGTCGGCCTCTACGGCCTCGCCTATCGCGTGCTCGAGGGGCTGATGGTGCTCCCGGCGTACTTCATGCTTGCCCTGTTCCCGGAGATCGCGCGATTGTCGGGGCAGCGCGAGCGTGTGAACGGAATCGTCGCCGCGGCGCTGAGCACCATGGAGGCCGTGGCGCTGCCCGCGGTGCTGATCACCGCGGTCCTCGCCTCCGATGTGATCGAGGTGATCGCCGGAGCGGAGTACTCGGACGCGGCGTGGGTGCTTCGCATCCTCACGCTGGCGCTCGGGATCTCGTACCTGAGCGGTGTCTACGGGCACGCGCTGACCGCGCTCGGCCGCCAGAACCAGCTCTTTCGCTGGTCGCTGGTGATCCTCGCCGTCAACCTGGTCATCAACCTGGCGCTGATCCCGCCCTTTGGGGTGATCGGCGCGGGCGTGGCCGTGGTGATCTCGGAGGTGCTCGGCCTGGTGATCCTCCGGCGTTTGTACAACGAGGTGGGAACGGCTCCACCGTTCACGATCAGCATCCGGATGGTGGTCGCCGGGGCGGCGATGGTCCTCGCCGCGGCGCCGGCGCTGCTCTTGCCCAGCGGCCTCGCCGGATCCTTGGTGGCGGTGGTCGGCGGCAGCGTGGTCGGTGTGCTCGTCTACGCTGGCGCGCTCATCGCGTTGCAGGCCGTCCCTAGCGCCGTCGCCGCGCACGTCCCGCCCCGAATCCTTCGCTTCGGAAGGAGCCCATGACTCTGTCCGCCGTCCTTGCCGTGCGCAACGAGGAGCCGATGCTCGAGCGCGGCCTCCAGTTGCTCGCCTTCTGTGACGAGATCGTGGTCGTGGTCGATTCCCGCACCGACGACCGCACCGAGGAGATCGCCCGGCGCTACACCGAGCGGGTGTTCGTCAACGAGTTTCGCGACTTCGCCTCCCACAAGAATGCGGGCATCGAGCAGGCCACGGGTGATTGGGTCCTGATGCTCGACGCCGATGAGCGGGTCACGCCCGCCCTCGCTCGGGAGATTCAGGAGAGGCTGCGCGGCGACCCTCCGGAGTGGGCCTTCGCCATCGAGATCGTGAGCTTCTTTCTCGGTGGCCGCCTCGATGCCGGCGGCTGGCTGCAGGACCACGTGCGCCTCGTGCGCCGCGAACACGCTCGCTGGAGCGGAGCGATCCACGAGCGCCTGTCGATACCGCCCGAGCGGACCGGACGCCTCGACGAGGGCATCTGGCATTTCTCACACCGCACGATCGAGGAGATGCTGGCCAAGACGATCCGCTTCGGCCAGGTCCAGGCGCTCGAGCTGGCGGAGCAGGGAGCCCCGCGAGTGACCAGGTTCACCCTCGCGAAGACCGTGCTCCGAGAGCTCGCCTCGCGTCTGGTCTACCACCGCGGATACCGCGGCGGGATGCCCGGCTTCATCGAAGCGGTGTACCAGCCGTTCTCGCTGTTCTGTGTCCAGGTGATGCTCTGGCAGCGCCAGCGCGGGGAGTCGATCGAGGAGAGCTACGCCAAGCTCGAGCGCCAGGCCGCCGAGCACCGATGAGCACCTACGTGGCCAACGTGAACCTCGAGCTTCTCGGGGCCGGGCCGGGCGGCGAGGTGGTGGACGTGGGCTGCGGCGACGGGGGACTGGTCGAGCTGCTTGCGCGGGCCGGGTTGCGGGTGACCGGCGTCGAGCCGGCCGCCTACCTGCGTGAGCGCTTCAACGCGCGCGAACTCGATCCCCACTCCGCGCGTGTGGTCGAGGGAGTGGTCGAGCGGCTCCCGTTTGGTGACGGCGAGGTGGGCGCGGCCGTGAGCACCGAGGTGCTCGAGCACGTGGCCGATCCGGACGCCGCCATGGATGAGCTCCATCGCGTGCTGCGCCCGGGGGCGGTGGTGTGTCTTTCCGTGCCCACGAGCTTCACCGAGCTGTTGTTCTGGCGGCTGCACCCGGACTACGCCGCCAATGCCACGCACGTGCGCATCTTCACCAAGCCCGAGCTGCGGCGCCTCGTCGAGACGCACGGGTTCGAGGTGGTCGCCTGGGAGGGCCGCAACTTCCGCTCCGCCCTGGTCTGGGTCTTCCACGCGGCGCTTCGCTCTCCGTCCGACCACGCAGGAGTCATACAGGGGAACCTGTGGGTCAACCGCGTGGTGGATGCCGGTTGGCGGGCGCTTGGGCTGGTGGGCGCTGACCGCCTGGTGGACCGCCTGGGCAATCGCCTCTGGCCCAAGAGCTGGTACGTCTACTGCCGCCGGCGATGACCCGGATCGGGATCTTCAATCCCTACCCGAGCGGGTTGGGCGGAGGCGAGAAGTACCTCTACACGATCCTCGAGGAAGCGGTACGGGCGCCCGGGGCCGACGTTGTGCTCCTCAGTCCCGCCCCGCCCGATGTCGGCCGCTGGCGCGAGCTGAACGTCGAGGTCGAGCCGGACTCGTTTCGCTGGCAGCGGGCCGGCGTGCTCAGCGTCACGCCCCGAACTCGGGGGCTCGATCTCTTCGTCGCCATCGCCAACCACTTTCCTCCGCTCTCGCTCGCTCGGCGATCGGCGGTGATCGTCCAGTTTCCCTTCACCAGCCTGCGCGACGCGGGCGGGCGCCTCGCCGCCCTGCGTGTCGCGGAGCGCAGGTTGCGGCTGCGCAGCTACGACACGGTGCTGTGCTACTCGGACTTCGTCCGGCGGGCGATCATGGAACGGCTGGAGATCGAGGCGCCGGTGGTGATCGCTCCGCCGGTCGACACCCGGCGGGGGTCGCCCGGCTTCAAGGGCCCCAACGTGATCGCCGTCGGGCGCTTCTTCCCGTCCGCCGACGCCAACAACAAGAAGCACGACGTCCTCATCGACGCTTTCTCCCGGCTGGTGCAGGATCCGCGCAGCGCCGGTTGGGCGCTGCGCCTTGCCGGCGGGTGCGCCGACGACGCCGGATCCCAGCAGCACCTTCGCGACCTTCGGCGTCGCGCGCAGGACCTGCCCGTGAGCTTCCATGTGAACGTGGAGAGCGCCGAGCTGGCCCGCCTCTACGCTGAGAGCGCGCTCTTTTGGCATGCGGCCGGCCACGGCGAGACCCGGCCCGAGCGTTTCGAGCACTTCGGCATTACGACCGTGGAGGCGATGGCCCACGGCTGTGTCCCCATCGTGCCCGCCCTGGGTGGCCAGACGGAGATCGTGGCCGACGGTCAGAACGGGCGGCTGTGGCGCTCGGTCGACGAGCTGATCTCGATCTCGGCGGACCTCATGGAAGACCCGGATGCGACCCGGGCGCTCGCCTCGAGGGCCGTGCGAGACGCGGAGCGCTTTGGCAAGGAGCGCTTCCTCCGTCAGGTGAGGGAGCAGCTCCTGCGCTTCTAGACTGCCCGCCGTGCTCAGACCCGTCCTCAGCCGCCCGCGCGGCTTCCGCGTCGTGCGGGCGACCTTCCGGGCTCTTCAGCGCGTGACCGTGCCCCTCCGGAGGCGCCTCTACCTGTCCGGTAGCGGCCGGCGGCTGGTCGCGCTCCTGCCCAGGCCGGTGAGCGGCGCGCTCGGCCTCGATGACGCAAGCGCGATCGGGAGCAGGCGGCTGGAGATCGGCGGTGGCCCCCACGCCCAGAAGGGCTTCCTGCACGTCGACATCGACCCGGGCGCCCATCATCTGGAGTGGGTGGCGCCGGCCTGGAAGCTGCCCTTGCCCGACGGATGGGCCAGTGAGATCGTCGCCGTTCACGCACTCGAGCACGTCGAGCCCCCGCTGCTCCTGCCCACCCTCGAGGAGTGGCGGCGCGTGCTCGCGCCGGACGGCCGGGTCGAGATCCACGTGCCGAACGGCGCCGCTCTGATGGAGGCGTTCCTCGCCCGACCCGTGGAAGAAAAATGGCCGATCATGGGGTCGATCCTCGGTATGTACTGCTCACCCGAGGTGCGTGATCCGCGCGAGCTCGGAACGCGGTCCGACCATCAATTGATCTTCGATTCCGTGCTTCTGGAGTGGGCCCTCGACGCCGCCGGCTTCACGGCCGTGCGCGACCTGACGGGGAGCGTGGAGGACCGCCACAGCGAGCCTTGGCGGACGCTCGTCGCCGACTATTCCCTGGTCGCCGAGGCGCGCAGGCCCTAGCGGCTCTGCAGCCACCGCGCGGCCGCCGCCAGGTCCGGCGCGCGGTGATCCGGCGCCGGCATCGGCTCCCGGTTCCCGCCCACCAGGACCCGCAAGGCGCCCACCAGCTCAGCCGCCCGCATGTCCGAAGCGCGATCGCCCACGACCGCCGACCGGTCGAGCGCAAAGCCCAGATCGCCCGCCGCCCTCTCGAACAGCAGCGTTCCCGGCTTACGGCAGCGGCAGCCGCCCTCGTGGGGGCAGTGGAGAATCGCATCGAGGCGCCCGCCCGCCGTTTTCACGTCCTCCAGCATCCGCGCGTGAATCTCGGTGAGGTCACCTTCGGAGAGGCGGCCCCGGGCGATTCCGCGCTGATTGGTCACCACCACCAGCGGCACATCCAGCTCCGCCAGCCGGCGCAGGCCCTCGAGGGCTCCGGGCGCAAAGACGAACTGATCCCAGGAGGTCACGTATTCGCCCTCGGGGGCCTTCGCGTTGATCACACCGTCTCGGTCGAGGAACACGGCGCTGAGGCTCAGGAAAACTCCCTTTCCACGAGCTCGCACAGCACGTGAGCCAGCAGCGTGTGGCATTCCTGGACTCGCGGGGTCTCGGTGCACGGGGCAACGACGCATATGTCGGCCAGCTCGGGCAGGGCACCTCCGTCTCCCCCGGTCAGGGCGGCGGTCGCCATGTCCGCGGCGCGGGCCGCCTCGAGGCCCGCCAGCACATTCGCCGAGCGCCCGCTGGTGGAGATGGCGAGGGCAAGATCGCCCGGCTTGCCCAGCGCCTCCACCTGGCGAGCGAAGACGCGGTGGTAGCCGTAGTCGTTCGCGATAGCCGTGACCGCCGACGTGTTGTCGCTGAGCGCCAGAGCCGGGAGTGCTTCGCGGTCCACCAGGAAACGGCCGACCATCTCCGCCGCGATGTGCGTGGCGTCGGCCGCGCTGCCTCCGTTACCGAACACGAGGAGCTTCCCGCCCCGCTTGAGAACGCCGGCGGTCGTCTCGGCCACACGCGCCACGGCCGTGAGGATGTCGGCCTCGAGCAGTCGCTCCTGGGCGGCGAGGCTTTCCCGGATGCGCTTCTCCGCGAGCACCGTTGCCGTGTCAGCTGTCATCGACTCGCCAGGTTCGCAGTCCCTTGGCCTCGAACGCGAACTCGTCCACCGTCGCGTCCAGGGCCAGCATCCGCTCGGCCACGTGATGCTTCTTGTCGTGCTCGCAGTAGAGGAGCACGTAGCCGCCGCCGCCCGCGCCGGTGACCTTCCCTCCGATCGCGCCCGGCCTTGCGCGCCTCGCCGTAGAGCTCGTCGATGCGCGGGTTCGAGATGCGTGCGGACATCCGCTTCTTGGCCTCCCACGCGGTGTCGAGCAGCTCGCCGAAGTCGCGCAGCCGGCGCTGCAGGAGGGCGTTCTTCATCTCGACGGCCAGCTCCTTCTGGGCCCGCAATCCGGCCAGCGTGTCCTCGTTGCCCTCCTCGAAGCGCTTCGTCTGGTCCTCGATGATGTGATCGCCCTGGCGGGTCGTTCCCGTGTAGCACAGGAGCAGGTTGTGCTCGAGCTCGAGCATCACGTCGGGGGCCACGCGCAGGGGGTTGACCACCACGCGATCCTTCTCGAGCTCGATGAAGCTGAAGCCGCCGAAGGCGGCGGCGTACTGGTCCTGGCGACCGCCCTTGATGCCGAGCTCGTCGCGTTCGACCGAGTGCGCGAGCTCGGCCAGCTCGTAGTCGGTCAGCGGAAGGTTGCGGAACTCGGCGAGCGCGCCGATCAGCGCCACCATCATGGCCGAGGAGGAGCCGAGCCCCGACCCCGGTGGAGCATTGGAGTGGAGCAGCAGGTCGAACCCGCGGGACTCACGGCCGGCGAAGCGACGGATGGCCGCTTTGGCCAGATCCAGCTTGCCGTCGAAGACGAGCGGCTCGTGGGCGCCGAATTGCGCTTCGCAGCCCGTAGTCGAGCGAGCTGATGTGGATGTTGTCGTCCGAGCGGGGCCGCAGCGTTCCGTAGGCGTAGCGGTTGATCGCCGCGTTGAGGACGAGGCCGCCCTCCTGCTCCGGAAAGGGCGGAACGTCGGTGCCGCCACCCGCGAAGGAGATCCGCAGCGGGGCCTTGGCACGGATGAGCATGCGGCGCAGCAGCCTAGCGAGGGTTGCTGCTTCGATATGGGCATGCCCACGGTCCTCGAAGAAGTGCGAGCGCGTATTCCAGCGGTGCGTGGACGGCTGCTGCGTCCGCTCGTTCGCTACCGCGAGATGCGCTTTCCAACCTTCGCAGCGGAGGTGCACGAGTCGATAGCGAGCTCGGACGATTACTTCCGGTACGCCACGCTCGGCCTGGCCGCTCAGAGGGTGCTCGACGAGGCGATACCGGGCGCGTTCGCCGAGGTGGGCGTCTGGCGCGGGGAGACCAGCGCGTTTCTCAAGCGCGCGGCGCCCGAGCGCATGCTCTACCTGTTCGACACTTTCAGCGGTTTTCCCGAAGCGGATCTTTCACCCGCGACACCCGACACCCGCTTTCGCGACACCAGCGAGGAGGCGGTTCGCCGCCGTCTCGGTCCGTCGCCCAACGTGACCTTTCGCCCGGGCTACGTTCCCGACACGCTCGAGGGCCTGGAGGAGGAGGCGTTCGCCTTCGTGCTGCTCGACCTGGACCTGTTCGAACCCACACGCGCGTCGCTGGAGTTCTTCTACCCGCGCCTGTCGCCTGGCGGGTACCTGGTCATCCACGACTACAACAACCCAGAGTCGGAGTGGGCATGCAAGCGGGCGATGGACGACTTTCTCGTCCACCGGCCCGAGCAGCTCGTCGAGCTCGGTGACGTCTGGGGATCAGCGCTGATTCGCCGGGCGGGCTGAGCGCTGCGCATCCTGCATCTCACCCCCGAGCTCCCCTACGAGCCGGGGGGCGGGGGAGGACGTACCGCGAGTTCTTTCTGTTGCGTCGTCTCGTCGAGCTCGGGCACGACGTGCTCAATGTCTCGCCGGCCCTTCCCCACGAGCTGCATCGTGCGGAGGCCCTGCGAGCGGTGGGCGTGGAGAACTGGATCGCGCGGCGGCCCGCTTCCCCGCTCGAGGAGGTCGCCCGGGCGCTGGCGAAGGAGCCGGTGGTGCTGGCCGACGCGGTCAGCCGGCCGGTGCGGGCCCTCGAGATGCGGGTCTTCTGGACCCGGCTGCGGGGCCTCGCCCTGCAGGCGACCGGCTCGTGGCGTCCCGATGTGGTCGCGTGGTCGGACACGACATGGCCGCGGCCTGGGCGCTCGACCTGCCCGCCCGCCTGCCCGCCGTGCTCACCTGCCACAACCTCACCTGGCGCTGGTATGAGTCCCGCGCGCAGAGAGCCGGCCGGGCCCGCGCCCTCCTCCTGCGCGCCGAGGCGGCGCGCTACCGCCGGCACGTGAGACGTGTGCTGCCGCGCTTTCACACCGCGGTCGCCGTGTCCACGCTCGAGGCCGAGGAGCTGCGCGCGCTGGGCGGCCCGCGGGTGGAGCTGATTCCCACCGGCGTGGACACCGGCGAGCTGCATCCAACGCCCGAGCAGAGCGGCCCTCCGCGCCTGCTGTTCACGGGCACCATGAGCTACGGGCCCAACAACCAGGGCATCCGCTGGTTCGCCCGCGAGGTCTGGCCGCTGGTGCGCTCGCAGGTGCCCGACGCCCGCCTCGACGTGGTGGGCAAGGACCCGCCGGAGGCTGTGCAGGCCCTCGACGGCCGGGACGGCATCGCTGTGCACGGCTTCGTCGATTCGATGGTTCCCTGGTTCGCTTCCGCCCACGCCGTGGTGGTGCCGATCCTGGCCGGAGCCGGAATCCGCGTGAAGATCATCGAGGCCATGGCGGCCGGACGCGCCGTGGTCTCGACGCCGCTGGGCTGCGAGGGCCTGGCCGGTCTCGAGGCCGGGCGCCACCTGCTCGTGGCCGGCGAGCCGCGCGCTTTCGCCGACTGCGCAGTCCGGCTGCTGGCCGACCCGGGCGAGCGCGCACAGATGGCCGCCGAGGCGCGCCTGCTCGCCGAGTCGACCTACGACTGGCGGCCGTTGGGAGAGCAACTGGAGCAGGTCCTGCGGGACGCCGCGGCCCGGTGACGCACGTGGGCCTGAATCTGGTCTTTCTCGTACCCGGCGAGACGGGGGGTATGGAGGTGTACGCGCGGGAGCTGCTCCCCCGCCTGGCCGTCCTCGACGGCCTGCGCCTGACCGCCTTCGTGAACCGGGAGGCGGCGGCCGCCCAGGGCGACGCGCCGTGGGGCGCGCTGGTTCCCATGCAGGTGGTCCCGGTGCGGGCACGCAACCGCCTCGAGTGGGTGCGCGGCGAGCAGCAGTACCTGCCGCGCATGGCCGCCGCCGCCGGCTGTGACCTGATTCACAGCTTGGCGTCCACCGCGCCTCTGCGCGGCCGGGTCCCCCGCGTGACCACCATCCACGACCTCAACTACCGCAAGGTGCCCGAGGCCCACTTCGGAGTGCGCGGCCTGGGCATGCGCGTGCTGGTGCCGGGCGCGGCGCGGCGCTCGCGGCGCCTGGTGGTCGACGCCGCCTCCACCCGCGACGATCTCGTAACCGATCTCGGCGTGCCGTCGGAGAAAATCGACGTGGTCCCCCTTGGCGTCAGCGTGCCCACCGTCGCCGACGGGTGCCGGTGCTCGCGCGCGCGAGCGCCTGGGTCTGGACGATCGCCCGCTCGTGCTCAGCGTGTCGGCCAAGCGCCCGCACAAGAACCTCGCGCGCCTGCTGCGCGCGCTGGCCGCGATCCCGGCCGAGCGCCGCCCGCAGCTCGTGGTGCCCGGCTATTCGACTCCCCACGAGCACGAGCTGCGCGAGCTGGCGCGCGAGCTGGGCGTGGCGGACGCCGTCAGCTGGCCGCAATGGGTGACCGACGAAGACCTGGAGGGCCTCTACGCGGCCGCCACCTGCCTGGTCTTTCCCTCCCTCTACGAGGGCTTCGGTCTTCCCGTGCTGGAGGCGATGGCGCACGGCTTGCCGGTGGCGACCTCGGGCCGCGCGGCGCTGCGCGAGGTCGCGGGCGACGCGGCGCTGCTCTTCGACCCCGAGAGCGTGCAGCAGATCCAGGCGGCGATCGAGCGGCTCGTGGGCGATCCCGCGGAGCGCGAGCGCCTGGCGGCGCTCGGGCGCCGCGAGGGCGCGGGAGTTCACGTGGGAGCGAACGGCCGAGCTCACGGCCGCCAGTTACAACCGGGCGCTCTCCTCAACCTGATTCGGTGCGGGTCGGAAGCGGTGGACGAGAAAGGCTCCGTGCCGGCGGTCCCACCGCACCGCGCGGCGCGCGGCGCCCGGGGGCAGCGGGTAGTAGCCGGACGCTTCCTGCAGGTCGGGCTCCAAGCCGTGCAGGCGGGCCAGCCCGTCCAACGCCCGGCCGGTGAACACCCGCTGGTGGGTCTGTCCCGGAACCGAGCCCATACCCGTCGGCCCATCGGCGAAGTTCAGTGGATTGCCGACGAAGGCGCTGTCGGACACGTGGCTCGGGAAGGGTTGCCAGCCCATCACCAGCGAGACCACGTTGTGCCAGCTGGCGAGATTGTTGGTCGAGAGGACCGCGTAGCCGTCGGGCTTGAGAATCCGGCGGATCTCGGCCATGAAGTGGTCCGTTCGCGGGAGATGTTCGATCACCTGATTGGAATGCACGACATCGATGCTCGCGTCGTCGATCGGGAGGCGCTCGCCCAGGTCGGCCACCAGGACCTCGACCCCCGCCTCGCGGGCGTGCCCGGCGATCGCGTCCACGAACTCGACACCGATGGTGCGGCCCGACCCGACCACTCGAGCAACCTCGGTGGTGAAGGTCCCGTCGCCGCATCCGAGATCGACCAGCACCGCTCCGGGCCGAGGAAGCAGGGCCCGAAGGATGGCCGCTCGATTCTCCTCCTCGGTCTCCAGGAAGTTGCGCGCCAGGTACCGCACGCCGGTGAGCCTACTGGCCCATTTGCGCGACGATCGTCTGCGCCGATCTCGAGGCGCTCAGGCGATCGGCCTCGCGCAGGAACCACTGCCGGGTGCTCTTGCGCAGCGGCTCTCCGGCCGTGTGAACGGCGGCCAGGGCCGCGGGCAGAGCGTCCACGCTGGGCGCCACGAAACCGTTCACGCCCTCCTCGATGAGCTCGGCGGCCGCGTTGTCCTCGCCGGCCACCGCGACGGTGGGAGTGCCGCTCGCCGCCGCTTCGATCACCACCAGTCCGTAGCCCTCTCGGCTGGAAGGGAGCAGGTGGCAGCCGGCCCGAGCCAGGGCGCCGGCGACCTCATCGGAGCTCACGAAGCCCGGCGCCTCGACGAACCCCTCGGCCCCGGCCGTGGCTATCGCTTCGAGCACCGCGCCGCGCCGTGGCCCGTCACCCAGCACGAGGCCCCGGAGTCCGGGCACCGAGCCCCGGGCTCGGGCCACGGCCGGGGGCACGAGCTCCGCGCGCTTTTCGGGGATGTGGCGGCCGGCGAACACCACCAGCGGCTCTCGCTCTCCCGGCGAAGGGTCCGTGGCGGCGGCTGCGCCCTCATAGAGACCGGCCAGGCGAACCGCGGGCCGCGCGATTCCCTCCTCGGCCAGGCGACGGGCGTGCAGGTCCGAGTACACGTAGGCCAGCGGGGTCAGGCGGACGCAGAGGCGCTGCACGAGCCAGCCCACGCTGCCGCCGAGGGCGCCGAGATACTGTCGCCAATAGGGACGCGACCAAACCTCGAACCAGTCCACTCCCAGCGCCACCGGAGTACCCACGAGCGCCAGGCGCGCGGCGATCAGGGAGAAGAAAGGAAACGAACAGAGGTGAACGGCGTCGTAGCGCCGGCGGTTGGCCAGCAGGTGTCGCAGGACCCCGGCCCCGAAGCGAAGCGGCGGACCGATCAGCCGCCGGCCCTCGGAGTCGTAGAGCGGATCGGCTCGCGACACGCAGACCACGCGCACCCCGGGCACCTCCGGGCGCTCGCCCGGCGCCCACTGGCGCCGGGTCAGGTAGGTCACCTCGTGCCCCGCGTCGACCAGAGCGGAGGCCAGATTTCTGTACCAGCGCTCGGCCCCGCCGATGGTGTACGGGAAGAGGCAGTCGTACGCGAGACAGACGTGCACTGGTGGCGGAGCCTGGCAGACCGTTCGCTACCATCGCCGCACAGCGGGCGCGACTTTGTACATCCTTGCGCGTTCGTAAGGTTGATTCGCCCTTCCGAAGGCCCGTTCCGCTGAGAACCGCCGAGCAGACAACTCGCCTATCCACGGCCGACCAAGTCGAGGCCGGCGCCGTCGAAGTGTCGGTGGTCATTCCGTGCCTGAACGAGGCGGCCTCCATCGAGCGCTGCGTCCGAAGAGCGGCCCAGGCACTCGAGGACCGGGGCTGCCGAGGCGAGGTGATCGTGGCGGACAACGGGTCTGACGACGGCAGCGCTGAGTTGGCTCGCGAAGCTGGAGCGCTGGTCGTCTCCGAGCCGCGCCGGGGGTACGGCAGCGCTTACATCGCCGGTTTCGCCGCTGCGCGGGGCGACTACATCGTGATGGCCGATGCGGACCTGACCTACGACTTCGCTGACATTCCCCGCTTCGTCGACGAGTTGGATACGGGCGCCGATCTGGTGATCGGGGACCGGATGGGCAACATCCAGCCGGGCGCCATGCCCTGGCTCCACCGGTACGTGGGCAACCCCTTGCTCACCGGGGTGCTCAACCTCTTCTTCCGTACCGGAGTGCGCGACGCCCACTGCGGCATGCGCGCGGTCCGGCGCTCGGCCCTGCCGCAGCTGGACCTCAGGACCACCGGTATGGAGTTCGCGTCGGAGATGGTCATCCGCGCGGGCAAGGAGCGGCTCGGCATCGCAGAGATCCCCATCCACTATCACCCACGAGAGGGAGAGTCGAAGCTCTCGAGCTTTCGCGACGGTTGGCGCCACCTGCGATTTCTGCTGGTGCACAGCCCGACACACTTGTTCGTGATCCCCGGCCTCGCGATGACGCTGTTCGGCGTCCTGGCGATGCTCACGGTCCTGTTCCAGGTGGAGATCTTTGGCCGGGCGTGGGATCTGCACGCCATGGTCGCCGGGTCGCTTCTCATGATCGTGGGGACTCAGGTCCTCGGGCTCGGCCTGTGCGCCCATGCCTACGGGACCTACTTCATGGGAGAGCGCGATCGGTGGTTCGACAACATGCGCGCTCGCTTTCGGCTGGAGCACGGCCTCCTGCTCGGCGGGGGCATCACCTTCGCCGGCCTGGTGGTCGCGGCGGTGATCCTCGGCACCTGGGTTGACCGCGGTTTCGGAGAGCTGTCGGAGACACGGCTCGCCGTCCTTGCAGCCACGTTGATCATCGTTGGAATCCAGGTCTTCTTCACTTCCTTCCTTCTTTCCATCCTTGGTCTCCGTCGCCGCGCGCTGACCGACTGACCGTGGTCGGCGAACTGCTTGTGGCCTGGATCGGCTTGCCGATCCTCGCGGTGGTGATCTCGGTCGGACTGGCCCTGCTGCTGGAACGGCTCACCGGCTATCCGCTTGGCGTTCTGCGCGTACCCGTCGGGCTGTGCTCTGCCGTCTGCCTGACCCTGGGCGTGTATTGGGTCAAGGGGCCCGCGGTGATTGCCGTTGCCGTACTCCTGCTCGGGGCCCTCGCCGGGCTCGTCCTTGGGAGGGGTGAGCTGGTTCGGATGCGACCGGGGTGGCTCTCGCTGGCCTGGGTCGTCGCTTACTGCCTGCACCTCGCTCCGGTCCTTCTCTCCGGCGACGCGGCGTGGGCGGGCTACAACTTCGTCAACGACACGGCCACGCAGATGGTCTTGGCCGAGTACGTGAGCGAGAACGGGGTCGGCGAGTCCCGACGGGACGTTGCTCACGACCGCCGGGGAGTTCGTCCGTGGATACCTCTCGAACTCCTACCCGGTCGGAGCGCACGCGCTGCTGGGGACCCTCGACGAGGTGGCTCCCGGACGGATCGCCGGCCTCTATCAGCCGTACATCGCGGTGCTGATGGCCTCGGCGGCCATCGCCTTGGCCCAACTGGGGCGTCGCGCCGGGCTGCCCGTCTGGGCCGCGGCGGCGGCTGGGGTGGCGGCCGTGGGCGCCAACCTCCTCTACCAGTACGCCCTCCAGGGCAACGTCAAGGAGATGGCCTTCCTCATGGCGTTCGTCACTGCCGCCGCGGTGGGCCGGGAGCTCATCGGGGCCGATCGCCCTTTACGGGCGAGCCTGGCGGCCGCAATCTGCTTCGCGGCGGCTTTCAACGTGTACAGCGTCGCTGCTGCCCCCTACCTCGTCGCTTTGGGTGTTGTGCTCGTGGCAGCGGCGCTCTGGCTGCGAGAGCGCCCGCCGGTAAAGCGGCTGGCGGTGGCCGGGGCAGCGTTACTTGTGACAGCTCTGGTGCTGGCCCTTCCCGGGTCTCTCCGGCGCCCTGACCTTCAACGATGTGGCGTCAAGCGTGTTCTCGGGCGCCGCGCGCGAAGCGGATTTCGGCCAGCTGCTGCGCCCGCTCGACCTCCTCCAGGTAGCGGGCGTGTGGTTGACAGGCGACTACCGGCTGCCGGTGCCCGCCGGCCGCGAGCTGATCACCGTGGCCCTCTGCCTGCTTGTCGGCGTTCTGGCGGTGGCCGGAGTCGTCACCGCGCTTCGCCGGCGTGAGCCCGCCGGCCTGCTGCTGCTCGTTTCCACCGTCCTGGCCGGCGCCTACCTTTTGCCCCGTCTTTCCCCCTACGCGGATGGAAAGGTGCTGGCACTCGCCTCGCCGGTGGTGGTGTTCGGTGCCGCCGTCGGGACGTGGGGCGTCACGCGCTTCTCACCTGCCGTTGCCGCAGTGCTCGCCGTCGTCGTGGGTCTGGGGGTGTTGTGGTCCGACGCCTTTGCCTACCACGTGGTCAGGATCGCTCCCACGGACCGGCTGGATGCGCTCGAGGAGGTGGGAGAGCGGCTCGACGATGCGGAGGGTCTCGTGCTGGTCAACGAGCCGGAGGAGTTTGCGAAGGTCTACCGCGGAGGAGCGAACTTCAACACGCCCACGGAGGCCTTCACACCCGAGCAGGTGCAGCTCCGCACGCCGCAGTCATTTCTGGCCTTCTACTTCGACCTCGACTACCAGCTCCCGGACTATGTGCAGAAGTTCCCCACGATCGTGAAGCGCCGCTCTCCCGACGCCAGCCGACCCCCGGCCAACTACCGCCTCGCCTTCGCCAACGAGTGGTATGAGGCATGGCGAAAGCAGGCCGGCCCGGAGGTATTCGAGCACCTGCCCTTGCAGGGCGTTCACCAGGCCGCCGTCAAGCCGCGCTGCTCGGATGTGCTGGCGATGGCCCGGCGGGCGCGCCGAGGCGAGCGCCTGGTGGCCGCCCGCACTCCGCCGCGGGTTGCGATGGACACCGTGCGCGCCACTCGCAGCCCTGGGTGGGGTCCTCACCCGACCCAGCCCGGCATGGTGATCCCCTCCACCCCGGGACGAGCCTCCAAGAGGGTGACGATCACGCGCCCGGGGCGCTACCGGGCATGGGTGGCGGGCAGTCTCGGGCGGCCGGTGACCGTCCGGGTCGATGGCCGGACCATCGGAGCAGCCGAGGGAGTGAACAACCTCGGCCAGTGGCTCCCGGCCGGGGAGGTGCGCCTGCAGCCGGGGTCGCACAGGCTTCAGCTCGAGCGCGGCGGTGGCGGCGTGAAGCCGGGCGACGGCTATGTGGGGGAGGTCGGACCACTCGTTCTGGAAGCGGTGGACGGCCAGGGGAGCCTCGAGTCGGTCGCGCCCGAGCGGGCCCGAGAGCTGTGCGGTCAGGCGTGGGACTGGATCGAGCGGGTGGGCCCGTGACCGAGGCCACGGGCGAAAGGCTCATCCCGGGAGAGCAGCACGGCGAGCTCGTGCACGCGGAACATCTCGCCCGCTACCGGGTGGCGGCCGCTCTGGCCGAAGGCAAGAGAGTGCTCGACGCAGCTTGCGGTGAGGGCTATGGAACGGCCATGCTCGCGCAGGCGGGTGCGGCGAGCGTGACCGGCGTCGACGTCGACGAGACGACGGTACGGCGGGCGCGGGAGCGATACGGGCTCGGCTTCGAGGTAGGCGACATCGCGGCGCTTCCCTTCGGCGACGACAGCTTCGACCTGGTGGTGTGCTTCGAGACCATCGAGCACGTGGAGGATCCTCGGACGGCGCTGGCCGAGCTCGCGCGGGTCCTCGATCCCTCCGGACTCCTGGTCATCTCGACGCCGAACAAGCACGAGTACCTGGTTCCGAACGAGTTCCACACGCGCGAGTTCACCCACGAGGAGTTCGTTCAGCTCCTGACCCTGCGGTTCCCGAGCGTGCGGCTCATGTACCAGCACAACTGGACCTCCTCGGCGGTACTCGAGGACGCCGCCTTCCAGGAGCACAGCGGCAACCAGCCGCTCGACGTGACCCTCTACAAGGTGGCCGAAGGGTCTCCGGGCCGTGAGCTCTACACCATCGCTCTCTGCGGCGCGCCCGCGGCCGACGCGACGGTGAAGCAGGTCGCGGTGGCCGCATCGACCGACGAAGCACACACCCTTGCCAACCGGCTCCTCGAGGCCGAACGGGTAGCGCAGAAGTGGCACGCGGAGTACGAACGGGCCGAGAAGACCGCGACCCTCTGGCACGACGAGTACGAGGGCGCAAAGCGCGTCGTCGACAGCTGGCACGACCGCTACCAGGAGGTCGTCCAGTCCCGGACCTGGCGACTGACCGCGCCGCTCAGAACGCTCGCTCGCCTGATCAGGCGACGCTAGTGGCCTCGGAGCCGGTGACCGTCGCGATCCCCGTGCTCAACGGCGGAGCGCTGTTCGGCCAGGTGCTGGAGGCCGTCCGCGATCAACGGCTCGACCGGCCGCTGGACCTGCTGATCGCCGACTCCGGCTCCATCGACGGCTCACGCGAGCTCGCGCAATCCGCCGGGGCGAGGGTGATCGACGTTCAGCCCGGCGAGTTCTCCCACGGCGAGACCCGCAATCGCCTCGCCGAGGAAGCGCGCGGCACTCACGTGGCCTTTCTCACCCAGGACTCGGTACCGGCCGACCCGGGCTGGCTCGAAAGCCTGCTGGAGGGGTTCACGCTCGCCGGCGACGTGGCGCTCGCCTTCGGTCCCTACCGCGCCCGCCCCGGCGCCAGCCCCGCGGTACGGCGCGAGCTCGACAGCCTCTTCGAGGGCTTCTCGCCGGACGGCCGGCCGCGGGTGGACCGTGCCGATTCGCCGAACGAGGGCCCCGGCCTGGGTCGCCGGCCCTTCTTCACCGACGCGAACGGGTGTGTCTCGCGCGCGGCCTGGACTCGCGTACCGTTTCGCCGGGTGCCCTACGCGGAGGACCAGGCGCTCGCCGCAGACCTGCTCGCGGCCGGGTACGCCAAGGCCTACCTCCCGGCCGCTGCCGTGATCCACTCGCACGACTATCCCCCGCTGACTCTGTTTCGCCGTTGCTTCGACGAGTGGCGGGCGCTGCGCGAGATACACGGGCATGTGGCGCCGGCCGGGCCGGTGCGGGCGGGGCTGGTCGTCCAGCGGTCGGTGCGTGACGACGTGGAGATGCTGCGGATGGAGGGGGCACCCGGCTCGGCCCTCGTTCGGGGCGGTGTGGAGTCGCTCCGTCACCACTCCCTGCGTGCCGCCGGCGCGGCTCTCGGTTCGCGCGCCGAGCGCCTGCCCTCCTGGCTTCGCGGCCGCCTGTCGCTGGAAGGGAGGAGCGGGTGAGGCGCCTGCCGATGCGCGATCTCCCGCGGAGGGGGTACCTGACCATCCGCCACCACGGCTGGCGGGTGTTCCTCTTTCGCCTGGTCACCTTCCCACTGCGCATCACACGCTTCGAGCGCCAACTGCGCAGGTGGCGACGCCAGCGGGAGCAGGCCCGTAGCGGCCAGCTCTGGTACCGAGACCGGGCACGCCCGGTGTCCATCGTGATGCCCACGTACGGCTCGCCCGAGACCACGATCGAGGCGGTGAAGCAGCTCAGGAAGACCGTGGATCCGGCGCTCACGCGGATCCTCGTCGTCGACGACGGCAGCTCCCACGAACATCAGGAGGCGCTTCGATCCGCGCTCCACGGGCAGGCGGAGGTGCTCCTCAGGCCCGACAACGCCGGCTACGCCGCGAGCGTGAACGCGGGGCTGGAGACGACGGTCGAGGCCGATGACGTCGTTGTGCTGAACAACGACGTGTTCGCCAAGCCGGGCTGGCTCGAATCGCTCCAGTACGCCGCGTATCGGGACGAGGGTGTCGGGATCGTGGGCGCTCGCCTGCTCTATCCGGACGGTCGCATCCAGCACGCCGGCAGCTACCGGAACCTCGGCGCGCCCCAGTGGTTCGACCATCGGTTTCGGTTTCAGCCGGCTTGGCATGGACCGGCGCTCGTGCCGGCGGATGCGCTCGCGGTGACCGGGGCCTGCATGTACGTGCGCCGCGATCTGATCGATCGCGTGGGGGCCATGGACGATCGCTACAGCATGGGCTACGAGGATGTCGATTGGTGTCTTCGTGCCTGGGAGGCAGGCTGGCGGGTGGGTTACGACCCGACCGCCGTGCTCACCCATCTCGAGTCGGTGACGCGAGGCACGCAGCTGGGGGCTCGCGAGCGCGAATCGCAGGAGCGCTTCTGGGCCCGATGGGGCGACCGCTTCGACGAGCGCTCGGTGCGCAACGCGACCGGATCTGGAGGCCTGCGGGTCATCTACGTGACCAAGGGCACCGGCGTAGGTGGAGGGCACCGCGACGTCTTCGAGCACGTGAACCGGCTGAGCGACCGCGGACACGCGGCGGAGGTGTGGTCGCTCGGCAACGACCCGGACTGGTTCGACCTTCAGGTGCCCGTCCGGACCTTTCAGTCCTTCGACGACCTGGCCGCTCGGCTGGACGGTGAGCAGGCGATCAAGGTCGCGACCTGGTGGGAGACCGCCGCACCGGTGTGGCGTGCTTCGGTGAACCGGGGCATTCCCGTGTACTTCGTCCAGGACATAGAGACCTCCTACTACTCACGTGACGAGTACGCGCAGGATCGTGTTCTCGCCAGCTACCGCGAAGAGTTCAGCTACATGACGATCTCGAACTGGAACCGCGATCGTTTGGCCGAGCTCGGGCGCGAGTCCGAGTTGGTGCCCCCCGGGATCGACCTCGACAACTTCCGCCGGCTCGAGGACGTCGACCGACGCGATGACGTGCTGCTGGCACTGGGCCGCACCAACCCCCTGAAGAACCTGCCGCTGACCATCGACGCGTGGCGGCTTCTTGCGCCGGCACCCGAGCTCTGGATGTTCGGCGTCGAGCCGGAGCTCGGTCTCCGCTACGGCGCCCGCTACTTCGAGTCGCCGAGCGACACGGAGGTGAACGGGTTGCTCAATCAGGCCACGGTCTTCGTGCAGACCTCAAGCCACGAGGGCTTCTGCCTGCCACCGCTCGAGGCAATGGCCGCGGGCGCTCCCGTGGTGTGCACCGATGCCCACGGCAACCGAGATTTCTGCCGGCACGATGAGAACTGCCTCATGGTGGAACCCGATCCGCAGGCCGTGAGCGCCGCGATCGGGCGGCTGATGCACGACGCGGAGTTGCGCGATCGCCTCGTGTCGGGAGGGCTAGCGACGGTCGAGCACTACCGCTGGGATCGCCGAATCGATGAGCTCGAGATGTTCTTCGAGCGCGTGGCCGAGCGCGGCGGGGCGGTGACGGCTAGAGCTCCTCGGCAATCCGCGGCGCCTCGCGATTGAACACCCAGAACCCGATCACCAGCAGGCCGACGACGATCGCGCCGGGGATCAGCAGGTACTCAACCCCACCGGCGGCGTCCCAGGAGTTGGGGGCCTCCTCGTCGATCAGGCTGTGACGCGCCTGAACCAGGATGGTGGCGATCGGGTTGAACCAGATGACGAGGTGCTGCAGGGTCAGGGTCGGCAGCTGCTCCAGGACGTAGAGGATGGGTGAGCCGTAGAAGGCGATCTGCAGGACCACCTCCCAGATGGGCTTGAGGTCGCGGAAGCGGATGTACAGCGCGGACAGGAGCATGCACAGGCCCCCGGCGAAGGCTCCCAGCGGGAAGAGCATCAGGGGTAGCGCGAACCACTCGAGGCGTGGCTCGACTCCGGTGACGAGGACGAAGACCAGCACGGCCAGCAGGTTGAGCGCAAGGTTGAAGTAGGCGAGCAGGATCACCGCGATCGGAACCACCAGGCGCGGGAACTCGATCTTGCGCACCAGATTCTCGCGGTCCGCGACCGCGGTGACCGAGCCGCCGGTGGCGTCGGCGAAGAACGTGTAGAGCACAACCCCGGTGAGCAGGATCGCGGGGTAGAAGGCAATGCCCTCGCCCACGCGCACGAACTGGGTGAAGACGACGTAGAGGATCCCGAACAGCATCAGCGGCCGCATCAGCTGCCACAGATAGCCGAGCACCGAGCCGAAGAAGCGCAGCTTGAACTCCATGGTGGCCAGCGTCACGGAGAGGTGCAGGAGCCTGCGCCAGTCGCTCCCGAGTGCGGACGGCCCTCTGATGGGCCGTCCACGGCGAGGCAGCTCGACCGTGCTCATACGCGCGGAGCCCTCTCGGAAACGCGCCCGCGGGCTTCGAAGCGGATGTCGTGTGCCAGGTCGACGAGGCCGCCGGCCGCCTGCGCGCCGGTGACCACGAAGGTGAAGATGCTCTCCCAGCGATCTTCGATGTGGCCACTGGCCCCGGTGATGAGCGTGGACACCGCGTAGCGGCCGGGCGCCAGAACATTGTCGAAGGAGACCGTGAGGTCGGCGAGCTGGCCCGCGTCGAAGCTGCCGCTGCCCCCCGGCCGGCCTGCCGAGCTGGCCACGAACACGTTCTGCCGCTGGGGGTTCACGAAGGCCGCGGCCAGAACGGGGTCCTCGAGGTCGCGCTCGAAGCGGATCGTCGCCCTGAGCGCGCACGGGCTCCCCTGGGACAGGACCGTCTGCCGCTCCCCGTGCTCGTCCTCGATCCACGCGTCCACGACCCTCGCGCCACCGTCGCCGGCCCTGCTCCCGCCGCTCCCATCGTCCGACAGCTCGGTGCTGCCCTCGAAGTTGAGCTCCAGGTAGCGGTCCGCCACGGCCGGCGGCTCGTCGATGCACACCACCTCGCCCCGCTCGAGCAGCAGGGCTCGATGACAGAAGCGCTGCACGGCTCCCATGTCGTGGGTGACGAACAGGACGGTCCTGCCCTCGTCGCGCATGCGAAAGAACGCGTCGAAGCACTTCTGCTGAAACGCCGCGTCCCCCACGGCCAGGACCTCGTCGATCAGCAGGATGTCGGCCTCCACCTGGATCATCACGGAGAAGGCCAGGCGCACATGCATCCCCGAGGAGTAGTTCTTGAGCTTGAGGTCCACGAACTCCTCGAGCTCGGCGAACTCCACCACCTCCTCGAAGCGATCGCGCGCCTCGCGCGGGCTCAGCCCCAGCATGATTCCGTTCATCACCACGTTGTCGCGCGCGGCCAACTCGGGGTTGAAGCCAACCCCGAGCTCGATGAAGGTGGACATGCGGCCGTCCACGTAGATCTGGCCGCTGTCCATTCGGTAGATCCCGGCAAGGCACTTGAGCAGGCTGCTCTTGCCCGAGCCGTTGCGGCCCACGATCCCGAAGAACTCTCCCGGCTGCACGGCGAAGCTGACGTCGGTCAATGCCTCGAAGCGGTGAATCCCCGACTTCCGCATGGGATGCAGCACGCGCTCCTTGAGCGTGTGGCGGCGTTCCTGGGGCACGACGAAATGCTTCGTCACGCCCTCCACCAGGACGGCGGGGGGTGGCTCGGTCCCGTCAGCGTTAAACTATAGGGAAACCCCGGCATTCCCGTCGGACGTGACGAAACGGTCTCGCGGGCCGGTTGCGCGCTCGACCTCCGCCGTGCGGAACTCATGTTCGAACTGCGCGTTGTATAAGCCACGGTGGAGGACCGGCCACCCGACGACACGGAGCTCATCGCGCGTGCCAAGCGAGGCGAGCTCGATGCCTACGAGGAGATCGTGCGGCGGCATGGGAGCATCGCGTTCAGGACGGCCCTGGTGATCACCGGCTCGGCCGCCGATGCCGAGGAGGCCGCGCAGGACGGCTTCGTCAAGGCGCATCGGGCGCTCGGCGCTTTCGCGAGGGCGCTCCATTTCGGCCGTGGCTGCTGACGATCGTGGCCAACGAGGCGCGCAACCGCGTGAGGTCGGCGGGGCGGCGCGAGCGCCTGGCTCTGCGCGTGGCCGAGGAGCGTCGCCCGGGGGGCGCGGTCCCGTCGCCCGAGGCGGCGCTCCTGGGCTCCGAGCAGCGCGAGGAGCTGCTGGCCGCCGTGGCCGGGCTGGCTGAGCCCGACCGGCAGGTGATCGCCTGTCGCTACTTCCTGGAGCTGACCGAGGAGGAGACGGCCGCCGCGCTCGGCTGCCGGCGCGGGACGGTCAAGTCGCGCCTCTCGCGCGCGCTGGCCCGCCTTCGCGAGCGGATGGAGGCCGGCGATGCCTGAGCTCGAGCGGATGCTGGCGCAGCTGGGCCGCGAGCTCGACTGGCCGGACGGTCGCCGACCTCGCGCCGGGAGTGCGGGCCCGCCTGACCGAGACGCCACCCCGCCGCAGGCCGGCCTTTGCCGCCGGGGTCCCGCGCGCCCTGGCTCTGGCACTGGTGCTGCTGCTCGTGCTGGCCGCGGTCACCGCCGCGGCCGTTCCCGCCGTGCGCGATGCCGTGCTCGAAGCCTCGGGCTCCAGGGGGCGACGGTCGAGCGGCGCACCACGCTGCCCACCCCTCCGCCGGAGCGGCCGCTCGACCTCGGCGCGCCGGACGACCCTGGAGAGCGCCCGGGAGCCTGGCCTTCGAGCCGCTCCTCCCGGCGGCCTGGGAGATCCGGACGGGGTCTATGTACGGCGCGGGCGTGCCGGGCGGCGAGCTTTCGCTGGCCTACCTGCCTCGGCCCGGCCTGCCCCGCTCGCAGCACCCGGCTGGGCCTGCTGGTCAGCCAGTTCCGCGGGGACCTCGACCCCAACTACATCGGCAAGGTCGTGGGGCCCCAGGCCACGGCCGAGGAGCTGACGCTCGGCGGCGAGCCGGCCATCTGGATCGAGGGCGCGCCGCACTTCTTCTTCTACCGCGACCCCGACGGGCAGGTGATCGAAACCGAGCTCGCCTGGCCCAGAACGTGCTGCTAGTGCAGCGCGGAAGCCTGCTTGTGCGCCTCGAGGGCGCGTTCAGCCGCGAGCGGGCTCTTCGGGTGGCTCGCTCCCTGCGCCAACCGCCATCCGGCGCGAGCGGAATGAGGAACCAGAGGACCGCGAACGCGGAGGCCGCCGCGGCCCCGACTATGTAGACCGTGGTGCTCTGGTAGAGCACGTCGGTGATGAACACAACCGCCCCGGTCATCGCGCAGGCCAGCAGCCCCAGGCCCAGGATGATGATCCGGTTGCCGCTCCTGACGATGTGCTCCTTGTCCTGCCGGCGGAACTCGAGCCTGTGCTGGGCCGAGGGGGCGATGAGGCAGATCGCCGCGCCGCCGCCGTGGTGAGCAGCGTGATGAAGTAGATCGTCTGCTGCAGGCTGGTCACGTCGGCGAAGCGCTGGTTGAACGGCACCACGAGCAGAAAGGCGAACAGCACCTGCACGCCGGGGAGCGCCACCCGCAGCTCCCCGATCATCTCCTGCAGGTTGCGGTCGATCCGCTCGCTCTCGCTCTCGTCGCGTCCCGTTTCGGGATGCCTCGCCACGGGGACAACCCTATCCGCGATGGGCGCGCGCGACGACGACGACGACTGGACGGGCGAGCCGCCCGAGGGCCGCTACTCGGCTGACCGGGCCAAGCCGGAGTTCTGGCGCGACAACCGGGCTCCTCTTTCGATCACGGCGCGGGCGTCGGCTTGGCCCTGATCATTCTCGCCTTGGTGTTGCTGCTGTAAGGCCCGCTAGGCCTCTACCCGCTTACGCGCCCGCGCCTGCTTCTGGCGCTCGCCGGCGTCAGCTCGAGCTTGCGCAGCCGTACCGCGTCGGGCGTGACCTCGACGCACTCGTCCTCGCGGATGAACTCCAGCGCCTGGTCGAGCGAGAGGCGGTGGGCGGGCACGAGCTTGACCGTGTCGTCCGAGCCGGCGGCGCGCACGTTGGTCTGCTTCTTCTCGCGCACGGCGTTCACGTCGAGGTCGTCGGCGCGGGCGTTCTCGCCGATCACCATGCCCTCGTAGACCTGCTCGCCCGGGCCGACGAAGAGCTGGCCGCGCTCCTGGAGCTTGACCAGGGCGAAGGTGGCGGTCTCGCCGCGGCGGTCGGCCACCAGCGAGCCCGTGGGCCGGGTGCGGATCTCGCCCTGCCACGGCTCGTAGCGCTCGAAGACCGAGTGCAGGATGCCCGAGCCGCGCGTCTCGGTCATGAACTCGGTGCGAAAGCCGATCAGCCCGCGGGTGGGGACGAGGAAGTCGATCCGCACCCAGCCGGTGCCGTGGTTGACCAGTTCGTCCTGGCGGCCCTTGCGCAGCGCCAGCATCTGGGTCACCACGCCGAGGAAGTCCTCGGGCACGTCGATCGACAGGCGCTCGATCGGCTCGTGCACCTTGCCGTCGATCTCGCGGGTGACCACCTGCGGCTTGCCCACCGTGAGCTCGAAGCCCTCGCGGCGCATCGCCTCCACCAGCACGGCCAGCTGCAGCTCGCCGCGGCCCTGGACCTCCCAGGTGTCGGGGCGGTCGGTGTCGAGCACCCGGATCGCCACGTTGCCCACCAGCTCGGCGTCGAGGCGATCCTGGACCATGCGCGCGGTCAGCCGCGACCCCGACTGGCCGGCCAGCGGCGAGGTGTTGATGCCGATCGGTCATGCCCAGCGCCGGCTCCTCGACGGCGATCACCGGCAGCGGCCGCGGGTCCTCGGGGTCGGCGATCGTCTCGCCGATGGTGATCTCGGGGATCCCGGCCAGCGCGATGATCTCGCCCGGCCCGGCCTCGTCGGCCGCCACGCGCTGCAGCGCCCTCGTTCACGTACAGCTCGGCGACCCGCGACCCGGTCGATCCGACCCTCGCGGCGGCACCAGGCCACCGTCCTCGCCCTTGCGGATCGTGCCCTGGTGCACCCGGCACAGCGCGAGCCGGCCCACGTAGGGGTCGGCGTCGAGGTTGGTCACGCGCGCCTGGAGCGGATGGCCCTCCTCGTACTCGGGCGCGGGGATCGCGCTCCACCAGCAGGTCGAAGAGCGGGCTTGAGGTCGGTGCCCTCCTCGCCCTCGCTCGAGCGAGGCCCAGCCCGCCTTGGCGTTGGTGTAGACGATCGGGAACTCGATCTGCTCCTCGTCGGCGCCGAGGTCGAGGAAGAGCTCGTAGACCTCGTCCACCACCTCGCGCGATGCGGGCGTCCGGGCGGTCGACCTTGTTCACCACCAGCACCACCGGCAGCCGCGCCTCGAGCGCCTTGCGCAGCACGAAGCGGGTCTGGGGGAGCGGGCCCTCGGAGGCGTCCACGAGCAGCATCACCCCGTCGACCATCGTCAGCCCGCGCTCGACCTCGCCGCCGAAGTCGGCGTGGCCGGGCGTGTCGACCAGGTTGATCTTCACGTCGCCGTAGTGCACCGCGGCGTTCTTGGCCAGGATCGTGATGCCCCGCTCGCGCTCCTGGTCCATCGAGTCCATCACGCGATCGGTGAGCACCTCGTGGGCCGCGAACACCCCGGACTGGCGCAGCATGGCGTCGACCAGCGTCGTCTTGCCGTGGTCGACGTGGGCGATGATCGCCACGTTGCGGATGTCGTCGCGGGTGGCCACCTAGTCCTCGACCACGGCGATCTCGTCGCCGACCGCGATCTGGCCGTCGCTGAGCACGTCCGCGCGCAGGCCGCCCTGGTGGACGAGCGCGCGCAGCAGGCCGACCTCGGTCAGGCGCTCGAGGTGGGCACAGGGCTCGCACAGCCTGCGGCCGGCGCATTCGACCTCACCCACCGTGAATCGCCGCCCCACCAGCGCGTTGAGGTCGATCCCGCGCGTGACGACGTTGCGCCGGGCGTCCTCGGCCGTGGGCGTGTGGCCGGAGGAGAGTGTGATCGCCTCGAGCCGCTCCGCCTCGATCAGGGTGAGATCGTGGCCGCTTGAATCCGGGTTCGAGAAGGTGCCCTCGCCTCGAAATAGCGGTCGCCCTCGAGGCCGCGGCCGGCCCGTGCCGTCGCTTCGTCGAGCAGGGCCATGGGCGCCTCGGCGGCGCGCGCGAGCGCGATGGCCTCCACCCGCCCCCGGCTCCGCGGCGGGCCGTCCTGTTGCGGGGGACCCAGAGCGCAGGGTCGGCGGGCGCCACCAGGTAGCCGGCCGAGATGCTCTCGAAGCTCTCGTCCTCAAGCAGGGGCGCCCAGACCAGCCCCGGGGGCGAGCCGAAGGCCACGGCGGTGCTGTCCTCGCGCAGGACGGCCAGCCACGGGCCCGGCCAGTTGAATGGAACGGATCCGCCACGGGCACGAGGCCCAGGCCGCGACCGGCCAGCCAGTTGCGCCACGCCGGCCACGGCGGTCCTTCCGCCGGGCAGGGCACATCCTCCACCGGCACCTCGAGGATGGTGGCCAGGCAGGCGGCGCCCGACCGCGCGAGGCGCGGGGCTTCAGAGGCGGGTGGCTGGACGGGGCGCACGCGGCGAGTGTGGCAGGCGTTTAGTCTCGAATCCCGTGCCCGCGCCCATCCTCAGCGTTCTCGATCAAGCGCCCATCTCCGAGGGCCAGACCGCGGCGAGCGCGCTCCACCGCACGCTCGACCTGGCCCAGCTCGCCGACGAGCTGGGCTACGCGCGCTATTGGGTGGCCGAGCACCACGCCACTCCCGCGCTGGCCTGCGCCGCCCCGGAGATCCTGATCGAGGCGGTCGCCAGCCGCACCGAGCGCCTGCGCGTGGGCAGCGGCGGCGTGATGCTCCCCCACTACAGCCCGCTCAAGGTGGCGGAGACGTTCAGCATGCTCGCCGGGCTGCACCCCGAGCGCATCGACCTGGGCCTGGGCCGCGCGCCGGGCACCGACCCCATGACCATGTTCGCCCTCCAGCGCGACCGTCGCCAGGCCGCTCCCGACAACTTCACCGAGCAGCTCCCCGAGCTCCTGGGCCTGCTGGAGGACCGGCTGCCCCCCGACCACCCGTTCGCGCGCCACGCCCGCACCCTTCCGGGCCTTCCCGAGCGCCCGGAGCCGTGGCTGCTCGGCTCCTCGCCCCAGAGCGCGATCTGGGCGGCGGAGCTGGGGCTGCCCTACTCCTTCGCCGACTTCATCAATCCGGCCGGCGCCGCGATCGCCGCCGACTACCGAGCCCGCTCGTCGACTCCGAGCGCCTCGGCGCCCCACGCCTGTCGGTATGCGTGATCGCCGTCTGCGCGGAGAGCGACGACGAGGCTCAGGAGCTCGCGTCCTCGGCCCGCAGATGAGTCGATGCTCAAGCAGGGCCGGCTGATCCCGATCCGCCGGTCGACCGGGCGCTGCGCTATCTGGCCACCCGTGAGCGCTCGAACGGCGGGCGCCGCGCGGTGATCGGCTCGCCGGCGACGGTGCGCGCCGGCCTCGAGGAGGTGGCCGCCGAATACGGGGCGGAGGAGGTGCTCCTGCTCACCATCACTCACGACCACGGAGCGCGCGGGCGCTCGTACGAGCTGGTGGCCGAGGAGTTCGGTCTGGCCGAGGGTCAGGGTGCGAGCAGCGCCCTGGCCACCGAGCGGTAGCACTCCACGGCCAGCGCGAGGTCGCGCACGTCGATGCGCTCGTTGCGGGCGTGGGGGAGGGCGGCCAGCTGGGTCAGCGGCATGTGCCGGTGAGGGAAGAACCCGTAGGCCACGCACTCGGGGAATGCGGCGCGAAAGGTCTGGGAATCGGTGTAGCCGGTCGAGATCGTCGGCAGGCACTCCGCGCCGGGGTCCACGTCCGCCACCCATTCGCCCAGCGCATCCATGAGCGGCGACTCCACCGCCGACGGGTTGCCCGAGACACACTCCGTGAACTCGAGGCGATAGCCGTCGCGGCCGAGCACCTCTTGGATGCGGGCGATGACCTCCGGCTCCCGCATGCCGGGAGGAACACGACAGTCCACGTGCAGGCGCGCGGTGTCGGGGATCACGTTCATCGCGCGCGAGGCGTCCACCATGGTCGGGGCCAGGGTCACCCGCATCATTGCCTCCGCCTCCGGCGCCAGAGCCGGCGAGAGGGCGGCAAGCGCGACGAGCGCTTCCTGGGTCGCGATCGACGTCGAGGCCGAGACGGGTGAAGAGCACGCGAGGACCGGGGTCACGTCCCAGCCCGGTCGCCCCGTGGCCATCGCGTCGAGCAGCGGCGCGAGCTTGAGCAGGGCATTGTCGGCGCCCATCGGCACCGAGGCGTGGCTGGCCACGCCTTCGGTGGTCAGCGTGAAGCGGAACACGCCCTTCTCTCCGATCGACACGGCGTAGCTGCGCTCGGAGCCCACCGGCAGCACCTCGCCGCCGCCCTCGTTGAGCAGAAGTCGCAGCGCACGAGCTCGGGGCGCTCCGCGCATACCCACTTGGCACCCGTGCCGCCCTCCTCCTCGTCGGCCACCGAGATCAGCAGGAGATCCCCGCGCGCCGGGCGCCAACCCTCGGGGCCAGCGAGCAGACGGCCACCGCCTCGGCCGCCGTCTGGCTCTTCATGTCGAGCGCCCCGCGGCCCCACAGGCAGCCTTCGGCGAGCGCCCCCGACCACGGGTCGTGGCGCCATCCCTCCGGCTCGGCGAGGACGGTGTCCACGTGCGAGAGCAGCCCGAGCACGGGACCCTCCCGCGGCCGCGCAGGCGGGCGACCAGGTTGGGCCGGGCCGGATCGTCGCTCACCATCGTCACCTCCAGGCCCGCGGCCCGCAGATGGCCCGCCAGCAGTTCCTGAGCGGGCCGCTCGTTGCCGGGGGGGTTGACCGTGTTGATGCGCAGCAGGCTCTGCAGCAGCTCGGTCGCCTCCTGTGCGCACGCCGCGGACACCGGCTCTACTCGCGGAAAAGGCCCGCGTAGGCGTTGAGCGCCGGCTGGCCGCCGAGGTGGGCGTAGAGGACGTTCGAGTCGGCGATCTCGCCGCGCTCGACCAGGTCGATCAGCCCGGCCATCGACTTACCCTCGTAGACCGGGTCGGTGATCATGCCCTCGAGCCGGCCGGCGGTGCGGATCGCGTCGAGGGTCGCGTCGTCGGGGATGCCATAGGTGCCGGCGTGGTAGCGGTCGTCGAGGATGATCTCGTCGTCGCGCAGGTCGCGCCCGACCCGATAGCCCGGCGGTGGCCCGCGCGATGCGGGCGACCTGGTCGCGCGTCTCGTCCGGCTTGGCGGACCGTCGATGCCGATGACCGCCGCTCGCCCGCCCGGTCGCGCGAAGCCGGCGATCATGCCCGCCTGGGTGCAGCCGGTGACCGAGCAGACGATGATGGTGTCGAAGAAGACGCCCAGCTCGCGCTCCTGCGCCTCCACCTCGCGCGCCCACGGGCGAAGCCCAGGCCGCCAAGCGGGTGGTCCGAGGCGCCGGCCGGGATGGCGTAGGGCGTGCCGCCGCGCGCCTCGATGTCGGCGAGCGCCTGCTCCCAGCTCTCCTTGAAGCCGATGCCGAACCCGGCCTTAACCAGCCGCACGTCGGCGCCCATGATCCGGACTAGCAGGATGTTGCCGACCCGGTCGTAGACCACGTCGGGCCAGTCGACCCAGCTCTCCTGGACGAGCACGCAGTTCAACCCGAGACGGCCGCCGCCGCCGCGACCTGCCGGGTGTGGTTCGACTGGACGCCGCCGATCGACACCAGCGTGTCGCACCCTGGGCCAGCGCGTCGGCCACCAGGTACTCCAGCTTGCGCGTCTTGTTGCCGCCGAACGCGAGCCGGAGTTGAAGTCCTCGCGCTTGGCCCATAGCGTCGCCCCGCCGAGATGCGCGGGTCAGCCGCTCGAGCCGATGGATGGGCGAAGGCCCGAAGATCAGCGGAGTACGAGGGAACGACTCGAGCTTCACGCGCGGCAGTCTCCCAGCCCGTCCCGTTAACGTCGACAGCGTGAGGCCAGTTCCGCTGCCGGCCAATCCGGTCGAGCGCTTCTACCGCGGCGGTGCGCGCATCGCCGAGTTGCGCGGCGAGGAGGTTCGGGGCGAACGGGTGCCCGAGGACTGGGTCGGCTCGACCACGACCGTGTACGGCTCCCGGGAGCAGGGTCTGAGCCGCCTTCGAGGACGGCACGCTGCTCGGCGACCTGATCCCGGCCGGCATCCCCCTGCTGGTCAAGCTGCTCGACGCCGGCGAGCGGCTTCCCGTCCACGTCCACCCCGACGGCGATTTCGCGCGCTCCCGGCTGGATGCCCCGTGCGGCAAAACCGAAGCCTGGTTCGTGATCTCCGCCGACGGTCCCGACCCGTGCGTATGGCTGGGACTGCGCGAGGCGGTGGGTCACGACCAGCTGAGCGAGTGGGTCGAAGGCCAGGACATCGAGGCGCTGCTCGTCGCCCTCAACCGCGTGCCGGTCCAGGCGGGGCGACGCACTGTTCGTACCTGCCGGCCAGCTTCACGCGATCGGGGAGGGAGTGCTGATCTGCGAGCTGCAGGAGCCCAGCGACCTGAGCCTGCTCTTCGAGTGGCGCGGCCTCGAGCTCGAGGGCGCCGACCCCAATCCTGGGCTCGGGCTGGCGGGCGCACGCGACGCGACGCGGCGTGAGCCGCTTTTGCCGGCCGGGAAACCGGGAGCCGACCGCCGCCTCCTGCCGCCGGAGGCGGACGAGTTCTTTCGCCTGGAGCGGTATCCGGCCCGATGGCTCCGCAACCCTCGCGCAGGACCTGTCGATACTGGTGGTGCTGGACGGTGAGGGTCGGCTTCTGAGCGGCGGCGAGGAGCTCACGCTCAAGCGCGGCGCGACCGTGCTGGTACCGGGGGACGCAGGGGGGGCTGTGCTCGAGGGCGATCTCGACGTGCTGCGCTGCATGCCACCCGGAGAGGCCGGCTCAGTCGTCGAAGCCGTCGTCCGAACCCTTGCCGGAGCTGTCGTCCGAGCCGCTGTCGTCCGAGCTGCTGTCGTCGAAACCGCTGTCGTCCGAGCCTCCGCTGCCGGATCCGCTCGAATCGTCGCTCCCGCCGCCGTCGTCGACCGGGGCCTCGGTGGCCTGCGCAGCGGCCCGTTCGGTCGCCTCCGCCGCCGCGATCCGCCGCCGCCGGGCGGCCCGGCGGCGCGCCACCGCTCGCTGCCGGCGCACCTCCGCACGGCGCTCGGCGCGGGCGGCCTGCGCGGCGGCACGCCGGCGCTCGGAAGCGGGCGGAGCCAGGGTGTCCCCGCGCTCAGCGGCTCGGCGGACAGACCGACGCTGTCGCCCGAGATCGTGTTGGCCAGCAGGCCGATCGCCACGGCGGCGATCAACCCTGCGAGCGCAAGCGCAACCCCGCCGGCCAGTCGCTTCGGATTCATGAGGCGATGCTAACCACGGCCGGGTAAAGCCCTTTCGAGCGACGGGTCAGGAGTTGGTAAAGCGCGATAGGCAGGCAGGACGAGCTCTGCGAGGGCTCCTCCCTCCGCTCGATTGCCGAGCTGAGCGCGGCCATCCCAGCGGGTGCCAGCGCATCCACGACGCCCAGGCCCAGCCCCGTGCCCGCGGCGCCCCCCCGACTGCCCTCGCCGCGGAAGAAGCGTCAACAACCTCGGCCTCGGCGGGGTCGATGCCGGGCCCGTCGTCCTCCACCTCGAGGTAGACCCGGTCGCCGCCGAGCCCCATCCGATCGCAACCACGGTCCCCGGGGCGAGTAGTTCAGTGCGTTCTCGAGGAGGTTGTCGAGCATCGCCTCCAGGTCCCCGCATGAGGCGGCCACCTCCGAAGGCACGCCTTCCCCGCGCCTCATCACGTGCCCGAGCGCTCGGCTCGGAGCCCCCCAGCGCGCGCACCCGGCGGCCGGGCCTCACCACGTCGACGGGCTGCGGGGAAGCCTCCGGCTCTCCCCGGCGAGCGTCAGCAGCTCACAGAGCAGGCGCGCGAGCCGCTCGGTCTCCTGCTCGGCGGCCTCGAGCTCGCGCTTGACGCCTGGATCGCCGACTTCAGCGCCGCGGCCTCCAGGCGCAGCCGCAGCCCGGTGAGCGGAGTGCGCAGCTGATGAGAGGCGTTCGCCACGAACTCCCGCTGGGCCCGCAGCGTCCGGCGAGTCGGCAGGTCATCTCGTTGAAGGCGGACGCCACCTCGCGCTGCTCGCTCGACCCCTCGGCCTGGCGCGCGCGTCGAGGTCGCCGCCCGCGACCCGGCGGGCGGTCGCCCGAGAGGCGCGCAGCGGCCCGGCCAGCGAGCCGGCCAGGAACCAGGCCACGACGAGGCCGAGGAGCAGGGCACCACGCCGCACCCCGACAAGGGCGATCACGTCGCTGCGCACCTCCGCGTGACGGCGTCGACGCTCTGCGTCACGCGCACCGCACCGGCCGGTCGGCCCGCCGCTGACCACCGGACCGCGGTGAAGAGCAGGTCCTCGTCCAGCGAGTCGCTGTGGCGCTGCGCCCTGCGCGGGAAACCCCGCGAGCGCCCGGGCCACCTCCGGGCGGCTCGCGTAGGAGGCGGCGCCGCAGCCGCCGCCGGCCGAGTCGGCCAGCAGCGTCCGTTCCACCCGTCACGATCACGCGGCCACCCAGGTCGCGAGCCGTCGCTCTGCACCAGCCGCCTCGACCTCGGCCGGGCTCCCCGAGCCGCCCCGCCAGCGCTCGCGGCGAGCAGCTGCGCCTGAGCCTGAGCCTCGCTCTTCACCTCGGCGTCGACGCGGCGCGAGAGGTTCAGCGCGAGCGGCACCTCGAGCGCCACGATCACGAGCACCAGCACGTAGGCGAAAGCGGTCAGCAGCGCGCCGCGAAGGCTCATCGTCGCGCCGCCGCCCAGCTCATCGGCGCTGGCGAAGCGAAAGCCGACCCCGCGCACGGTGTGGATGTAGCGAGGCGCGGCCGGAGTCGTCGCCGAGCTTCCTGCCGGACGCTCGAGACGTGAACGTCGAGCGTCTTGGTCGAGCCGAACCAGTTCACGTCCCAGACCTCGTCGATCAGCCGCTCGCGGGAGACACGACCGCGCCGCTCGCGCATCAGCAGCTCGAGCAACTCGAACTCCTTGCGGGTCAGGTCGAGCTCCGTCCCTCGAGGGTCGCGCTGCGGCGGGCCGGATCGAGCCTCAACGTCTCCGATCTCGAGCGGCTCGTCGCTGGACGCCGGCTCGCGCCGCCGCGCGCCCGGCGAGCACCGCGCGGATGCGCGCGACTACCTCGCGCGCGCTGAACGGCTTCGACGACGTAGTCGTCGGCCCCCAGCTCGAGGCCCACCACACGGTCGGTCTCCTCCCCGCGGGCGGTGAGCATGATGATCGGCACCTCGGACTGCGCGCGCAGCTCCCGGCAGACGTCGTATCCCGAACCGTCGGGCAGCATCACGTCGAGCAGCACGAGTCGGGCTGCGTGCGGGCAGCAATCAGAAGCGCGTCCGCGGCGGTTCGGGCCACCTCCGTGGCGAAGCCCTCTCGCTGGAGGGCTTCGCTCAAAGGCTCGGTGATCGAGGTTTCGTCCTCCACCATCAGCACCGTCCTTCTCCCGCCGGCCATCTCATTGATGCTAGGGCCGGCCGAGAGCTGTCAGTCGTCGTCGCCACCTCCGGAGCCGCTCGAGTCGTCATCGCCGCCGCCGCCGTCATCGTCGCCGCCACCCCCGTGACCCGAGCTGGAGCTGCCGGGCCCGGAATTGTCCACGCCGTCGTCATCGCGGCCGCTGTGGTGGCCGTCGTCGTCGCTGCCGTCGCCGGTCACCGCACCGTTGCAGCGTGGATCACCCGCGTGCTCGGCCTCGTCGCACGGACCAGAGATGTCGTCGCCTTCGACGGTCTCGGTCCGCACGGGCTCCGGGGCCTCCTCGGTGCTCGTCTCGTGCGCTCCGGCGTGGTCCGTGCCGGGGCGCTTTCCGTCGTCGGTCGTCGCCGACCGGTCGCCGGCGGCGGAGTCGTCGCCCACCTGGGCGACGACCACGGCAGCCAGGATCCCGAACAGCGCGACCGCCAGGACGAGCGTCAGTGTCTTGCGCATGATGTGCCTCTCCCTTGGCTAGCTGTCGTCGCCGCTCGGGTTGTCATCGCCGCCCGAGTCGTCGCCACCGTGCTCACCGCCGCCGCCCGAGCGCTCGACCTCGACGGCGATCCAGCGACCGTCGCGACGGCGCACCGTCGACTCGATGTTGGTCGCCCCGACCTTCAGCTCGGCGAAGCCGGCAATGCGCTCGAAGCGCGTGTTGTTCGTCACGCGAATGCGGATGGTTCCGCGCTCGCTGTCGCGAAGGCGAAACGTCCGCGCGTCGCGATCCTTGGACACCACGGTGCCCTCGAACTGACGCAGGGCGGCGGAACCGGCGCTGGGCGCCGCGCCTGCGGTGGCACTGGATGCGGCCACCGAGAGAGCGGTGACTGCGACGAGCGCGGTTGTGCGGATGAACTTGCGTCTCATGACTTGACCTCCGTTGGATTGACTGGGCCAGTGTGGCCGCTAAGGGTCAAGGGAAAGCCCAGGTCAAGGCAAAGCTTTCGTAAAGCCTCAAGATTGCTCCGAGAAGCCCGATTCAAGGGCCAGATGAGCCCGCAGGCACAACTCGAGTCCGAGCTGGCCGAGGCCAAGGCCGAGCTCAGGGCCCACATGGCCACCTGGGAGTACGCCCACTCGATGGCCGGCGGCTGTCACGGCGGACGAGCCCACCCGGTCCACTGGGCCACCCAGGCGCGCACCGACCTGCTCACCACGCGCTGCCGGGATCTCCGCGCGCGGCTCCTCGAACACCGTCCCTGAGAGCGTTACGCCGGCGGCGTGCCGGGAAGGCTCTAAGTGACCCCGTTCGACTGAGGAGAGAGCATGGCCGAGAACCGCGGCGTGGCCTACATGGGCGCCGGCAAGGTCGAGGTGCAGAACATCGACTTCCCGAGCTGGAGCTGAAGGACGGCCCGGGCGTGCAACCCGGACAACGTGGGCCGCAAGCTCCCGCACGGCGGTCATCCTGAAGATCGTCTCCACCAACATCTGCGGCTCGGACCAGCACATGGTCCGCGGCCGCACCACCGCCCCCGAGGGCCTCGTCCTCGGGCACGAGATCACCGGCGAGGTATCGAGACCGGCCGCGACGTCGAGTTCATCAAGGTCGGCGACCTGTGCTCGGTGCCCTTCAACATCGCCTGCGGCCGCTGCCGCAACTGCAAGGACGGCGAAACGGGCATCTGCCTCAACGTGAACCCCGCCCGCCCCGGCGCGGCCTACGGCTACGTCGACATGGGCGGCTGGGTGGGCGGCCAGGCCGAGTACGTGATGGTCCCCTACGCCGACTGGAACCTGCTGAAGTTCCCCGACAAGGACCAGGCGATGGAGAAGATCCTCGACCTGACCATGCTGTCGGACATCTTCCCGACCGGCTACCACGGCGCCGTCACGGCCGGCGTCGACCACGGGGTCGACCGTCTACATCGCCGGCGCCGGGCCCGGTCGGCCTGGCCGCGGCGCACTCGGCGCAGCTCCTGGGCGCCGCGGTCGGTGATCGTGGGCGACCTGCGTGCCCGAGCGCCTGGAGCAGGCGCGCACCTTCGGCTGCGAGACCATCGACTCTGCCAAGGGCGCCTCGCTGGAGGAGCAGATCGACCAGATCCTCGGGCGAGCCGGAGGTCGACTGCGGCGGTCGACTGCGTGGGCTTCGAGGCCCGCGGCCACGGCGAGGGCTCCGGCGAGGAGGCCCCGGCCACGGTGCTCAACTCGGTCATGGACGGTCACCCGCGCGGGCGGCAAGCTCGGCATCCCCGGCCTGTACGTGACCGGCGATCCCGGCGCGGCCGACGACGCGGCCAAGGAGGGCTCGCTCTCGATCCGCATCGGCCTCGGCTGGGCCAAGTCGCATGGCCTTCACCACCGGCCAGTGCCCGGTGATGCGCTACCACCGGGAGCTGATGATGGCGATCCTCAACGACAAGGCGCAGATCGCCAAGGCGGTCAACGCCACGGTGATCACGCTCGACGAGGCGCCCGAGGGCTACAAGGACTTCGACAAGGGCGCGGCGCAGAAGTTCGTGCTGGACCCGCACGGCCTGGTTGCGGCTTAGCCAAAGAAGAAGAACTCTGACCGCACTGTCCTGGATTGGGCGCGGGGCCCCAACCAGGACAGTGTGGTCCGCTGTCCGCGACGCGCAACGTGCGTCCCTTCGTGGCGCTCTGAGTCAAGCTCGCGACACCGGGTGTCGATACAACCAAGACGCAGTCGAACTGCACTGCCAACCGGAACATCGAGCTAAGCGCATTTTTGAGAGGCCGCCCATGCCGGCAAGGCCTCCCAGCAAGGACAGCCGTCCGCAGCCCTCGGAAGTTTCCCCATGCGAAGGGTGTCCCTGATGTCTGTTTCCATGTTCCCGTCCCGTCGTTCTTGCCTTGCCCTCCCGCTGCTGGCGCTGGTCTTCGCCGCTCCCGCTCTGGCGGCTGAGCCCGTGGACATGGGCAACGCCCACGACTACTCGGTACTGGCGAGCACCCTCACCAGCAATGGGGCTACGGCGATGTCCGACAACCTGGGCGTATGGCCGGCGGCGACGGTGGCCGGCGACACCGCTCCGATTGTGCTCGGGGAGACCCATCTCGGCGACACCCAAGCCGAAGCGGCCAAGGCCAGCCTGGACCAGGCCTATGGGGATGCGGTCGTTCGTGGGGACGCAGCCCCCCTGCCGGCCAACCTTGCCGGGCGGTCATTCGGGCCCGGCGTCTACAACACGACCGGGGCGATGGGCTTCACGGCGAGCGGCGTGCTGACGCTCGACGCCCAGGGGCGACCCGGACGCCGTGTTCATCTTCCAGATCGGCGCCGCACTCACGGTCGGCGCGAGCGCGCAGGTGGCGTTGACCGGCGGGGCTGACGCCTGCAACGTCTTCTGGGCGGTCGGCGGCGCGGCGACAATCGGCGCGACCGCGAACTTCGCCGGGACGCTCATGGCCAACACCAGCATCGGCATCGGGGCGGGCAGCCGAGTGGACGGACGCGTACTGAGCAGGGGCCCCGCCACCTTGGCTTCCAACGCCATCCGAACGGCGTGCACCGAGACCGTGGTCGTGCCGGGTCCTGCCGGTCCGGCGGGCCCCGCCGGGGCGCCAGGTCCCACCGGGCCGACCGGGCCTGCCGGGCCAGCCGGTACGAGCGGCGCACAGGGCGCCACCGGCCCCGCCGGGGTGCAAGGTCCGACTGGGGCGACCGGCTTCACCGGCCTCACCGGCCTCACTGGTCTGATGGGAGCCCCGGGGTTGATGGGCCTGATCGGCCCCGCCGGACCCTCGGGACCTTCCGGGCCCGCCGGACCGCCCGGCGTCGCCCCGGTAGCCGATACGACGACGCTGTGCGTGACCAACACGGCCAGCCGCCACAAGGTCCGCCAAGGCGGATTGGTCAGATGGACCATCGTCGTGAAGAACTGCGGCGAACGCGCCGCTTCCGGGGTCTCGGTCACCAACCGCCTGGGGGCGGGGGCCAGCTTCAGGACTCGCGGCGGCGGCACGCTGATCCGCCGTCGGCTGGGATGGAACACGGGCACCCTCGCGCCCGGCGTGAGCAAGATCTACAGCATCACCACCCGGTTCAGCCCGAACTCGCGCCCCGGCAGGTACATCAACCGGGCCACGGCCGACGCGGACAACACCCGACCCGCGACCGGGCAGGGCTGGACGACCGTTACGTCCGAGGGCTAGTCAGACGGCCGGCCGCGTTGTCGAGACGGCGAGCGCTTCGGCCGTGCCCGCACAGCCTGATCGCCGCCTGATCGGACGGTCAATGCTGGGACCGGTTCGAGCCGCGCCTACCGGGAGGAGGCCGCGGGCTCGAGCCGTTCCGAGCTCGCCGGCCTCGAGCCGGCGGCGCAGCACCTTCTTGTCGAACTTCCCGACGCTCGTCTTGGGCACCTCGTCGATGATGGCCAGCTCGTCGGGGAGCCACCAGCTTGGCCACCCGGTTGGCGAGGTGGTCGCGCAGCTCATCGAGCGTGAGCTCGCCGCCGTCGCTCGGAGCACGACGCACGCCAGCGGGCGCTCGCCCCAGCGCTCGTGGGGCACGGCGATCACCGCGGCCTCGCTGCACGTCGGGGTGCGCCATGAGCTCGTTCTCGAGCTCGACGGAGCGAGATCCACTCGCCGCCGGACTTGATGACGTCCTTGGCGCGATCGGTGATCAGGATGTAGCCGCGCGCGTCGATCGCGGCGATGTCGCCGGTGCGAAGCCAGCCGTCGTTGAACTTGTCCGCGCGCTCGTCGTCGCGGTAGTACCCACGCGGCGACCCACGGCCCGCGCACCTCGAGCTCGCCCGTCGCCTCGCCGTCCCACGGCAGCCGCGCCGCCGTCGTCGTCGACGATGCGCACCTCGACGCAGCGGCGAGCGGCCGCCCGGCGGTGGCGCGGTAGCGTCCAGTGCTCCTCGCCGTCGACGCCGGCGCGGCGGGTGGGCGACCGAGCCGAGCGGGCTGGTCTCGGTCATGCCCCAGGCCTGGACGATCGCGCAGGCCGTGGCGCTCCTCGAAGGCCTGCATCAGCGCCAGCGGCACGGCCGAGCCGCCGGAGATCACGATCCGCATGCAGCGACAGGTCGGCGCTCGTGCTCGTCGGCGTAGCGCAGCAGGTCCAGCCAGATCGTCGGCACCGCCGCCGGAGAACGTCACGCGCTCGTCGGTCGATCAGCGCCAGCAGCGGCTCGGCGCTGCAGGTCCGAGCCGGGCATGACCAGGTCGGCGCCGGTGATGCACGCCGCCGTAGGGCAGGCCCCAGGCGTTGGCGTGGAACATCGGCACGACCGGCATCACGCGGTCGTGCGCGCGAGAGGCCCATGCGAGTCGGCCATGCACTGCCCGAGCGAGTGCAGAGCGTGCGAGCGGTGCGAGTAGAGGACGCCCTTGGGGTTGCCGGTGGTGCCGCTCGTGTAGCAGAGGCCGGCGGCCTGGCGGTCGTCGAGCTCGGGATAGTCGAAGCCGTCGGCTCGGCGCCGCGAGGAGCTCCTCGTAGGCGAAGCGCGTCCGGCAGCCCGAGCCGGTGTCGCCGTCGCCGACGACGACGTAGTGCTCGACGGTCGTCGAAGCTCGGCGCGAGCTCCTCGAGCAGCGGGGAGGAGCGAGCTCGTCGGCGACGACGACGCGGTCCTCGGCGTGGTTGACGATGTAGGTGAGCTGCTCGGCGAAGAGGCGGATGTTCAGGGTGTGCAGCACGGCACCCATGCAGGGCACGGCGAAGTAGGCCTCGAGGTGCTCGCGGGAGTTCCACATGAAGGTGGCGACGCGGTCGCCGGGCTGGACGCCCGAGGCCGCGGAGCGCGGCCGCCAGGCGGTCGGCGCGCGCGACCACCTCGGCGTAGGTGGCGCGAGTGCGCTCGCCGTCGCGGACGCTCACGATCTCGCTGTCGCCGTAGAGACCGCCCATGCGGTCGCAGGCACGTGCTGCAGGGTCAGCGGATGGTCGTGCTGCATCAGCCCTTCGAGCATCTGCTCCTCCTCGGGCTGCCCACCCCTGAGGAGTCAGGGTGGTGGGATCTAGCCGCAGCCGGTGTTGTTACCGCACGACGAGCACGTGTAGCACGAGCCCGTGCGCTGCATCATCCCGCCGCACTGGGCGCACGCCGGCCCCAGGTCGAGGCCCTGCAGCTTGGCCGGGATCGCCGGCGGCTCATCGGTGAGCGCGGCCGCGGCGGGCTTGACCGCGTGGCCGTTGCCGCCGTTCGTCGTGCCGTTGCTCGGCTCGGGTTGGCTCGCGTCCGCCTCGGTCTCCGCCGGGCCGGCGGTGTCGCCGCGCATCAGGGCCTCCTGCGAGGCCTTGCGCGCCCGCACCTCGGCGGTGAGGATGCCGAGCTCCTCGTGCAGGTCGGCGTCGCCGTAGCGGGAGGCCAGCCAGCGCATGATGTAGTCGGGCATCGACTTGGCGAACGGGATCTCGGGGTTACCGGTGTAGCCCTCGGGCTCGAAGCGCATGTAGGCGAACTTGCGCACCAGCGTCTCGAGCGGCACGCCGTACTGCAGGCCGATCGAGATGGCCGTGGCGAACGCGTTCATCAGGCCCTTGATCGTCGAGCCCTCCTTGCCCACGTCGGTGAGGAAGACCTCGCCGATCGAGCCGTCCTCGTACTCACCCGCGGTGATGTAGCCCTCGTGGCCGCCCACGGAGAACTTGTGGGTGAGCGAGTGGCGCTCGCGCGGCATGCGCCGGCGCGTGGGCCGGGCCGGCTCCACCGGAACGGTCTCCACCAGGGGCTCTTCCTTCTTCTCGCCCGCGTCGGTCTTGAGCGCCTGAGCCGTCTTCGACCCGTCGCGGTAGATCGCCAGGGCCTTGAGGCCGAGCCGCCAGCCGTCCAGGTAGACGCCCGCGATGTCCTCGACCGAGACCGACTCGGGCAGGTTGACCGTCTTCGAGATCGCTCCCGAGATGAACGGCTGCGCCGCGGCCATCATCTTGATGTGACCCATCGGCGAGATCGCCCGCTCGCCCACCGCCACGTCGAACACCGGCAGGTGCTCGTCGCGCAGGCCGGGGGCGCCGACGATCGTGGCCTTGTCGGCCAGGTGGGCCTCGATCTGCTCGATCTCATGGGCCGAGTAGCCGAGCGTCTCCAGCGCCAGCGGCACCGTGCGGTTGACGATCGTCATCATGCCGCCGCCCACCAGCTCCTTGAACTTGACGAGCGAGAAGTCGGGCTCGATGCCCGTGGTGTCGCAGTCCATCAGGAACGAGATCGTCCCCGTGGGGGCGAGCACCGTGGCCTGGGCGTTGCGGTAGCCGTTGACCGCTCCGATCTCGACCGCCTCGTCCCACGCGCGGCGCGCCGCGCCGAGCAGGCTCGGGTCCGCGCACAGCGAGTCATCGATCTCGAGGGTCGCCTGCCGGTGCTTGCGCATCACGTGCAGGTGCGGGTCGCGGTTCTCCTCGAAGCGCTCGTACGGCCCGATCGCCCCCGCCACCTCGGCCGAGGTGCGGTAGGCGCGGCCGGTCATGAGTGCGGTGATCGCGCCGCACAGCGCGCGGCCCTCGTCGGAGTCGTAGGCCACGCCGTTGGCCATCAGCAGGGCGCCGAGGTTGGCGTAGCCCATGCCGAGCTGGCGGAACGCGCGGGCGTTGACGCCGATCTCCTCCGTCGGGTAGCTCGACGGCGCCCACCACGATCTCCTGGGCGAGGATCACGATGTCGACCGCGTGCTCGAGCGCCTCGACGTCGAGCGTGCCGTCGGCCTGGCGGAACTTCATGAGGTTCAGCGAGGCGAGGTTGCAAGCCGAGTCGTCGACGTGCATGTACTCGCTGCACGGGTTGGACGCGTTGATGCGACCCGAGTTCGGGCACGTGTGCCACTCGTTGATCGTGGTGTCGTACTGGACGCCGGGATCCGCGCAGCGCCACGCGGCGTCGGCGATCTGCTCGAGCAGGTCTCGCGCCTCGATGCGTGAGACGACCGAGCCGTCGACCCGCGCGGTCAGCTCCCAGTCCTCGCCGCGCTCGGCGCGGTCCATGAACTCGTCGGTGATGCGCACCGAGTTGTTGGCGTTCTGGTACTGGATCGAGGCGAAGGCCTCCGAGTCGAGGCGCATGTCGAAGCCGGCGTCGCGCAGCGCGAGCGCCTTCTCCTCCTCGCGCGCCTTGCACCAGATGAAGTCGAGGATGTCCGGATGGTCGATGTCGAGCACGACCATCTTGGCCGCGCGGCGCGTCTTGCCGCCCGACTTGATCGTGCCGGCCCAGGCGTCGGCACCGCGCATGAAGGAGACCGGGCCGGAGGCGAAGCCGCCCTTGGAGAGGTGCTCCTTGGAGCCGCGGATGCGCGACAGGTTGATCCCCGAGCCCGACCCGCCGCGGAAGATCATGCCCTCGCGGGTGTTCCAGTCGAGGATCGACTCGATCGTGTCCTCGACGGAGAGGATGAAGCAGGCCGAGCACTGAGGATGCTCCTCGAAGCCCACGTTGAACCAGACGGGCGAGTTGAAGGCCGCCATCTGGTGCAGCAGGATGTGGGTGAGCTCGTCCTCGAAGGCCTGGGCGTCGTCGTCGGAGGCGAAGTAGCCGCCCTCGCGCCCCCAGGCGGCGATCGTGCCCGCCACGCGGCCGATCATCTGCTTGACCGAGCTCTCGCGCTCGGGCGAGTCGGCGCGGCCGCGGAAGTACTTCTGGGCCACGATGTTGGTGGCGTTCTGCGACCAGGTGGAGGGGAACTCGACGCCGCGCTGCTCGAACGCGGGGTCCGCCGGATCGCCGATCACGGCGTCGCGGATCTCCCACTCGACGCAGTCGAAGGGGTGCTCGCCCGGCTGCGTGAAGCGCCGCGGAACGCTGACCCCGGCACCGGTGGCGGTGATGCTCGGGGCGGCGGCGCTACGACTGTCGGACATGAACTCTCCTCTTGCTGGAACGAATTTCGGGGGAAAGATCGATGCTGCTCCGTGCGCCGGACGGAACGGCTGCGTCGTCCATGGCCAGCTGGTCGGAGCCGGGGAGGGGGTCCTCCTTGAAGCGCCGGACGACGGCCTCGAGCTCGTCGAGGTCGGCCAGGTTGCGGTAGACCGAGGCGAACTGGATGGCGCTCACCGGATCGACGCGAGCGAGGCCGCGCTCGGCCAGCTCGCCCACGCGCCCGGCCTCCACCTCGGCGCCCTCGCGGCGCACCTCGGCGGCGATCCAGCCGGCTACGGCCTCGAGCTGCTCCTCGCTCACCGGCCGGCCGCCGGCCGCGCGGGTCGAGGCCGCGCAGGAGCTTCTGGCGGTCGAAGCGCTCACGCCGGCCGTCGCGCTTGGTCACGAGCACGCTCGCCTCCTCGACGCGCTCGTAGGTGGTGAAGCGCTCGCCGCAGTCACTGCATTCGCGGCGGCGGCGCACGGCGTCCGCCGCGGCGCGGGTGTCGACCACCTGGGTCGACTCGGAGGAGCAGGACGGGCAACGCACACCCGTAATTCTACTACGGGTAGTGCCTCATTCCTGCGCCGAACACCACATATTGTGCCCGCTCTATGCGAGGAGAACGTCGTTGCGCGCCGCGAGCGCCGGCAAGTCCGCCGGGTCGGTGACGCCCAGCTCGCGCAGGTAGCGCTCGAGGCCGCCGGGCGCGGTGACGTTGAGGAAGCGGACCGGCTCGTCGCTCGGGTTGGAGACGGTGTGCCTGGTGCCGGGCGGCGCAAGGGCGTAGCTGCCCGGCCCCGCCCGGTGCTGCTCGTCGCCGAGCAGCACGCCGAGCGTGCCCTCGAGCACGTAGAAGGAGTCGGTCAGCCGCTCGTGTCGATGGGGAGGGGGCCCCGGGGCGCCGGCAGCGAGCTCGAACTCGACCAGCGAGACCGAGCCCAGGCCGTCGTCGGCCCCGGCCAGGATCAGGCCCGCGGCGCCCGGACCGGGCTCGATCGCCTCGCCCTCGCCGGCGCGCAGCAGCAGGCCGTCGCTCGAGGGGCGGCCGCCACCGACGGGCGGGTCGTGCTGGTCGAAGCTCGGGTCGCCCCGCCGCAGCCAGTCCTCGAACCCGCAGCCGGGCGCGTGCAGGTTGATCCAGCGCGCGCCGTCGGTCCGGTAGCGGTGGACGAGCTCGGGCGGCGCCAGCGCGAAGTCGCCGGGCCCGAGCACGTGCTCCTCGTCACCGAGCAGCACCGTGAGCTCGCCCTCGAGCACCCGAAAGCCGTCGGCGTGGTGATGGTGGACGTGGGGCTCGGTCGAGCCGGCGCCCTCGGTCTCGGTGAGCACGAGGCCCTCGAGCGCGGCCTTGATCCGGATGCGCCCGCCGATGTCCTCGCCCTCGCCGGGGCCGAGCAGATGTGGGGCGTGGCCGCGGTCATTACGCAGCGAGGCCAGGGTCAGATCGAGGCCCTCGTCGAGATCGACTCGCGCCTGCCAGCCGAGCGTCTCGCGGGCGCGAGAGGCATCGAGCGCGATGTGCTGCACCTCGCCCGGGCGCGCCGGTGCGTGCTCGGCCCCGAAGCCCGGCTCGTGTGCGGCGAGCACGGCCACGATGTCGAGCACGCTGGTCTGCACGCCGCGGCCGATGTTGATGGGGCCGGTGGCGTCCGATACCGCGGCCGCGAGGTTGGCGTCCACCACGTCGCCGACGTAGACGTAGTCGCGCGTCTGCTCGCCGTCGCCGAAGATCGTGGGTCGCCCGCCCTCGAGCAGCTTGCCGCAGAAGATGGCCACCACGCCGGCCTCGCCCAGCGGGTCCTGGCGCGGCCCGTAGACGTTGCCGTAGCGCAGCGAGACCGTGGAGAGGCCGTGCATCCTGGTGAACACCGCGCAGTAGTTCTCGGCGCAGAACTTCGAGAGGCCGTAGGGCGACTCGGGGGCGACGGGGTGGTCCTCGGGCGCGGGGATGATCTGGCCCTCGCCGTAGATCGCGCCGCCGGTGGAGGTATTCACGAACCGCCGCACGCCGGCGTCTCGGGCGGCGCTCAGAAGGTTGATCGTGCCCTCCACGTTCACCCGCGCGTCGTGGGCGGGGTCGGCCACCGACTTGCGTACGTCGATCTGGGCGGCCATGTGGAACACCGCCTCGGGAGCGACGTCGCGCACTGTCTCGGCCACCGCCTCGGCGTCGCGGATATCCAGTTCGACCAGCGCGGCGCCCCGGTCCCGCGCGGCCTGGAGGTTCGCGCTCTTGCCAGTGGAGAGATCGTCGACGACCGTCACGTCATCGCCGCGCTCGGTCAGCGCGTCCACCAGGTTGGAGCCGATGAAGCCGGCGCCGCCGGTCACGAGAGTCTTCATACGCCGCCACCCTAGCCAGAGCGCGCGAGCGGCCCGGAGCGGTTGCTACGGTCGCCGCTCATGCGCGGTCTGTTCGTCACCTTCGAGGGCATCGACCGATCCGGCAAGACGACGCAGGCCCAGTTGCTCTGCGAGGCGCTCGGCGCCGGGGCCCTCGGGGTGCGCGAGCCGGGCGGCACCCCGGCCGGCGAGCGGATCCGCGACGTTGCTCAAGGACTCCACGGTCCCGCTCGGCGCGGAGGCCGAAGCGCTGCTGTTCGCTGCCGCTCGCGCCGAGCTGGTCGAGCGCGTCATCCGCCCCGCCCTTGAGGGCGGCCGGGTGGTCGTATCGGATCGCTTTCTGGACTCGTCGCTCGCCTACCAGGGCGCGGCGCGCGGCCTCGGCATGGACGAGGTTGAGGCCGTGAACCGCCTCGCCACCGGCGGCCTGGTACCCGATCTCACCTTCCTGCTCGAGCTCGACACCGCCACGGCGGCGCAGCGGGCGGGCGAGCGCGACCGCTTCGAGGACGAGGGCGCCGGGCTCCAGCAGGCCGTGCTCGAGGCCTACGAGCGCCTCGTGGCCGCCGAGCCGGCGCGCTGGCGGCGCATCGACGCAACCCGCTCGCCCGAGCAGGTCCACGCCGAGGTCCTGGCCGCGGTGGGCGCGGCGCGCAGCGGAGCGCCCGCATGAGCGCCGCCCTGGCCGGTACCGAGGACCACCCGCAGGCGCGCATCGTCCTGGCCGCCGCGCTCCAGGCGGGGCCCTCGCACGCCTACCTCTTCCACGGCCCCGCCGGCACGGGCAAGCGCACCGTCGCGCGCGCCTTCGCCGCCGAGCTGCTGGCCGAGGGGGACGGCGACCCCGACGCCGTGCGGCTGCGCGTTCAGCACGGCACCCACCCCGATCTCACCTGGGTGCGGCCCACGGGCGCGCACGTGATGCGCGTGGAGGACATCGACCGCGCGGTGGTCGGCGCCGCCACGCGCACCCCGTTCGAAGCGCGACGGCGGGTGTTCGTGCTCGAGCGTGTGGACACCATGAACGACGAGGTGGCCAATCGCCTGCTCAAGACGCTCGAGGATCCGGCCCACTTCGTCCACCTGATCCTGCTCACCGATGCGCTGGGGCGGGTGATCGAGACCGTGGTCTCGCGCTGCCAGCCGGTGCGCTTCGAGCCCCTGCCCGCCGCGCGTATCGCCGAAGCGCTGGAGGCCGACGGCGTGCCGAGCGAGCGCGCTCAGGCCTGCGCGCGCCTGTCCATGGGCAACGCCGCGCGGGCCCATCTGCTCGCCTCGTCCGAGGGCGACGAGCTGCGCGGCGACGTGGAGGCCTTCGCCGCAGCGGCGCTCGACGGGGAACCGGCGGAGTGCTGGAAGCCGATCCTCGACCGGGCCGAGAAGGGGCGCGCCGCGGCGGAGGAGGCGGTGGCGGAGCAGGCCCGCGAACGGCTGGAGCTCGAGCCCAAGGGACGCGAGCGCCGCGCGCTCGAACGCGAGTTCGAGGAGGCGGCCAAGCGCGACGGTCGCCGCGCCCGCACCGAGGTGCTCGACCTGGCGCTCACGCTCACCGGCCTCGCCTTCCGCGATCTCGTCTGCCTGGCGGAGGACGCGCCCGAGGCCGTGCTCGCCGGCGACCGGGCCGACCGGCTGGCCGAGCACGCCCGCGGCCGCGATCGCGCGCCGGCTGCGCGAGGCGGCCGAGCGCTGCGAGGACCTGCGCCAGGCGCTGGAGCTCAACGTGAGCGAGGACCTGGCACTGACCGCCCTCGGTCTGCGCCTGGCCGCGCTGACCGGCGCGCCCTAGAGGGTCGGCGTGGCCACCAGGTAGTAGAAGGCCACGGCCAGCAGGGCGGTGGCGAACGTCCAGGCCACGGCCCAGCCGATCCGCTCCTCGCGCTGCATCTGGGGCCGGGCGAGGCCGAAGATCACCACCAGCTCGAACACCACGCAGGCGACCACGAAGGGGATCAGGCCCCACAGGCCGGTGATCGCCATGAGGATGTAGAGGGGCACCTGGGTGCCCGCGATCGCGCCGCCCGCGGAGAGCACGAACACGAAATACTCGTTGTAGGTGTCGCGATAGATCGGCACCCGAGGGTCGAGGGCCTCGGCCAGCCGGTTGCGCTGCTCTTCCGCCATGGCCGCAATCATGCCACCCTCGCCCGCCCGAGTCTCGACGGCCGCCGCTGCGCCGCGGCAGACCAGCAACCGCCCCGGGCGTACGGCCGACGCGATCCGGACCACGCGCCCCGTCGAGTCGAGGAAGACCACGTCGATCGCGAAGCGCATGCCGAAGGTGTGCACCGAGCGACAGCGCGGAAAGAGCAGGCCCCAGCCCTCGGGCGGATGGCGCCGCAGGGCGAGTCCGAGCAGTCGTCGGCGGAGGCTCTTGGCCACCACGATCTCCACCCCGGGATAAGCGGACGCGGGGCTACACTCGTCCCCGCGCCGACGTAGCTCAGTTGGTAGAGCACCTCTCTCGTAAAGAGGATGTCGCCGGTTCGAGTCCGGCCGTCGGCTTTCCGTCAACGGAGAGCCAGCACCAGGTCGCGGACGGCGGCCGGCTGGGACAGGAACGGGTGGTGACCGGCGTCGATCTCCACGACGCTGCCCGCCCGCCGGCCGAACTCGCGTTGCCGTTCGGCGGGCGTGCCCCGGTCCTCGGCACACACGAGGTACGTGGAAGCCACCTGCTGCCAGGCGGCTGACCGCACCGGCTGCTCGAGCACCGCCAGGCTCTGCCGGGCCGTCTTCTCGGTGGCCTGTCGCTGGATCTCCGGACCGCAGTCCTGCAGGAACGTCTCGGCCAGGGCATCGGGGCGGACGGTGAACGTGCCGCCCGCGGGATCGATGTCGAGGAACGGGGCGGGCTCCTCGCCGCCGAACGAGGACAGGCTCTGCCCGGCTTCGGGCAGGTAGCTGGACACGAGCAGCAGATGGCGCACGGCGTCGACACCTGCCGCTGCTTCGGCGACGACGATGCCGCCGTAGCTGTGGGCGACCACGACCGCCGGCTCATCGCTCGCCGTCGAGCACTCCCCGGACCGCGGCGACATCCTCGCTGAGCCCCGGTCCCTGCGCACCGGGCGGCCCCCCGTCTCGCCGCAGCTCGGCAGGGCGGGCGCCTCGCTGGCGACGTCGCGCTCGGACAGCAGCTCTGCGGTCCGGTGCCACCACCACGACCCGTCCTTGACGCACGCGCCATGCACGAAGACGACTCTCATGTCGTACGACAGTAGACGAACCAACCGTTACGTGAAAAAGTGAGCTCGTGGGACGGCACCCGCAGCCGCAGATCAAGCAGCGCCTCCTCGACGCGTGCACCGACCACGCGCTCGAGCACGGGCTCCCCGACCGGCTCGGGCCGCTGGCCGGCGCCGCTGGAACCTCGAGCCGGATGCTGATCTACCACTTCGGAACTCGCGACGGCCTGCTCCGCGAGATCCTCGGACGGGCCCGGCAGCGCCAGCTCGAGGCGTTCACCGACCTCCTGCGCGTCCGCCCCGAGGAGCCCTACCCGGCGACCCTGAGCCACGCATGGTCCGCGATGACCGGACCGCACGGCCGGCCCTACCTGCGGATGTTCAGCCGGCTGCACGACACCGCCGGCGAACCGCTCTGGCCGGGGTTCCGGCGCACCGCGACCACCGACTGGCTCGCGCCCCTCGAGCAGGGCATGCGCAGCCTCGGCCGGCCCGAGCTGGCCACCGTCGTGCTCGCCGTCATCCGCGGCCTGCTCATGGACCTCGACGCCACCGGCGATGCCGTACGAACTGATCGCGCGTTCCACGACTTCCTGACCACGATCGAGAGCGCCTGACCTAACCGGGATCGTCGACTCGAACTGAGCTGCGCCGGCGCAGGCGCCGCTGCGCCCAGCGGCCGAGCCCCGCCGCACGTGGGTCGGCCAGCACGATGCGCTCGGCGCCCAGCTCGGCCGCACGGCGGGCGATGGCGTCGGCGGCGCTCGGGCCGGGATAGCCGAGCACGTGCAGGTCGACGGACGGGTCGTCCTCCACGGCGAGCCTGGCCTTCAGCAGCTCCGACTCCGCCAGCTCGCGCTGGATGCCGTTCCACATCACCGACCTCATGTCACAGCAGCGCGCACCCTCAGGCTCGACGGGGGCCAGCGCCACCACCGCGAGGCGCCCCCCGCGCCGGCGCGTGACCCGCGCGGCCTCGCGCAGCAGCGCATCGCCGCGGGCGCTCGGCCCGTAGACCACGAGTGTGTCGGCGACGGCCATCCAGGCCATCGTACGCCGTCTACTCTCGGTTCATGGAAACGAGCGGCGCCGGCATACCGTCCGCCAGTCGCCGCACGGTCATCGGCCGGATCGTGGCCTCCGGCGTCCTGCTCGGGGCGGTGGTGGGAGTGGCTCTGATCACCGGATCGCTGCCGTCGCCCGAAGAGGTCCGCGACTGGGCCGAAGGTTTGGGGGACCTCGTATACCTGGCCTTCGTCCCGCTGTTCGTGCTGGCCAACTTCGTGATCACCTGGGGCATTCTCGCCGCCGCGGCCGGCCTGCTCTTCGGGGTCGCCGTGGGCACGCCGCTGGCCCTGGCCGGGGTAACGGCGGCCGCGCTGACCCAGATGTTCATCAGCCGCCGGCTGGCCGCGGGGCATCACGGCTCCCTGCTGCCCGAGCGGATGCGCACGGTGGAGGACTTCCTGACCCGCAACGGCACGGTCGCGGTGATGGAATCGCGGATCGTGCCGCTCCTGCCCTACGGCCTGGTCAACTTCAGCGCCGGGCTGACAACCCTCCGCTTCCGGGAGATGGCGCTGGGGACGGTGGTGGGGGCACTCCCGAAGGTCTTCGCCTACACCGCTCTGGGCGGGAGCCTGACCAAACTCGGCTCGCCCGAGGGCATCGCGGCGCTCGCCCTGCTCGGGATGCTGGGCCTGGCCGGGGCTCTGCTCCTCCGCCACCGCCTGGCCGCCGGCACCGCGTGAGCTACTTCACCGCCGTGCGCATCTACTCGCTCGCCGAGGTCTGCGTGTTCACCGCGCTGGTCGTGGTGGCGATCGGCGACCTGGGCGAGGACCTCGGGCTCGTGCTGGGCTGGACCCACGGGGTCGGCTGGATCGTGCTGTGCCTGCTCGTGGCCTATGGCTGCCGGCGCGGGACGTTTCCCTGGCCTCTGCTCGCGGCCACGGTGTCTCCGCTCGGCCCGGTGGGCAGCACCGCCGGCATCGAGTACCTGGCCCGCCGGCGGAGGCGGGCCCGCACTTAGGACGGAGGCTTGGGCCCGACACCGGCGCCGACCAGTCGCTCGGTCAGCTCCTCGCGGCTCGTGCCGCGGCGGTACAGCACCCGCTCGAAGAGCTGGCCGTACACATCGAACACTCCGAACAGGAGGTCGGGGGTGCCCACCGTCTCGGCCTGGCGGGCCACCGCGTACTCGCCGGCGAGCCGGGTCACGTCGTCGAGCACCTCGGTGCCCAGCGGCGGCGTTCCCGGGCCTCCCTGCTCGGCCTCCGAGCCCGGTGTGAGCGGAGCCTCGCCCACGCCGAGAGCCTGGAGCGCGGCACCGACCTCGCCGTGCAGGCGCAGGGCGCGCAGCCAGCGCTCGGCCTCGTCCTCGGCCGAGTGGGCGAACGGCATCGCGGTGCCGGCCAACGCCACGACGAGGGCGGCATCCTGGGAAAGTGGGGTGCGGGGCTGGGTCACGACGTTTCCGTGCGGACCTTCTTGTGGACGGCCTGCAGTGACCAGTCTACGGCGATGGCGACGCCTCGAGCCACTCGCGAACGCTCACTTGCCGCGCCGCTCGCTCGCCCGTCTCGATCTCGTGCGCCAGCTCGGCCAGCAGGCCATGGCGCTCGGCGACCACGTTGTGCTTGTGAATCGTCTCCAGGTTCTCCTGGCGGGCGGAGACGAATGCGTCGGGGGCCAGGCCCGTGAAGCGTTCGCTGGCCATGCGCACCATCTCGCGCACGCAATCCTCCACGAAGCGCGGTCGCCTGTGCGCCTTCTCGACCACCTCGAGCTCGTCGCTGCGCTTCATCAGCTCGTAGATCTCCGAGCTCATGGCCGACTCGACGATCTCCAGCAGCGACTCCGCCTCGAGCGCGTCGGTGCAGCCCTCGGGGCAGCCGATGTGCAGCGTTCCGATCCCCCGCTGGTTGTGAGTGGCCACCGGAACGGCCTCGAACACGCGCGCGATGTCCGCGTCGTCGAAGCCGGCTTCGCGCAGGCGCTCCTGGGAGCGCTCCATGACCAGCTCCTGCGCGCACGGGCAGGCCGTCATGCCCTGGGCCTGCACGCCCACCAGCCGGCGCGTCCCGCGCTCCGATGCGACAGCCGACCCGAACAGGGTGTAGATCTCCTGGGTGAGCGAACCCGAGGCGGGGGCCGGCTTGGTCTCCGGATAGCGGGCGGCGATCGTGACCTCGGAGCGAAGCCCACCCTGGCGATCGCGCACCAGCTCGGCGATGTGCGCGGCCAGCGTCTCGGCCTTGAAGGCCTCGCTCAGGATCACCTCGTCGATCGCCTCGTTGACCACTTCCTCGAAGCGCGACATGTGCGCGCCCTTCTGCTCGGGCCCGAGGTCGACGAAGCACTCGAGCTCGGCGTAGAAGAGCTGCTCGGTCCCGTTCGCGCGGATGCGGATCACCTTCTCGACACCGGTCACTCCGACGCGCGAGAGGCTCACCTGAATCGACGGACGCCGGGCCTGGACGTCGCTCCCGAGGAGCGAAAACGATTCGGTCATGGCCGCCACCCACTGTACCGAGATGGCGCATGGGGCAATGCGCACAAACGGTGTACACTGGCCGCCGGCTCGAGGCCAGGGACTATCTAGAGGACTCGCACAGTCCCCTGAGGGGAGCGACGGGATGGCCAAGCAAGTCGGAGTTGCGCTGCTGGAGAGCACTGCCGAGGCGCCCGTCCTCGAGGTAGAAGAGGTGCGCGCGCTGGTGGCCGACGGTCGCGAGCGGGGTTTCCTCACCTTCGCCGAGATCTCGAGCGCCCTGGAGGAGGTCGACCTCACCAAGGAGCAGCTCGTCGACTTCCACGCGCACCTCCTCGAGCACGGGGTAGAGATCGTGACCGGCGAGGAGCGGCCCGCCGGCCTGATCGAGATCGCCGGGGACGGCGCACAACCCACCACGCCCAGGAAGCCGCAGATCGACCTCACCGTGGAGCCGAGCCTCGATTCGCTGCGCCTCTACCTGCGCTCCATCGGCCGTGTGGGTCTCCTGAGCGCCGAGGACGAGGTCTCCTTGGCCATGCGGATCGAGCGGGGCGACATGGTGGCCAAGCAGCACATGATCGAGGCGAACCTTCGTCTCGTCGTCTCCATCGCCAAGGGCTATCTCGGCCGCGGGCTGTCCTTTCTCGACCTGATCCAGGAGGGTTCCCTGGGCCTGATCCGCGCGGTCGAGAAGTTCGACTACCGGCGCGGTTACAAGTTCTCGACCTACGCCACCTGGTGGATCCGCCAGGCCGTGAGCAGAGCCATCGCCGACAAGGCACGCACCATCCGGATTCCTGTCCACATGGTCGAGAAGCTGAACAAGGTGGTGCACGTGGAACGGCAGCTCGTGCAGGAGTTCGGCCGCGAACCGACACCCGAGGAGGTCGCCTTCGAGCTGCAGTGGAGCACTCATGAGGTCAAGGACATCCTGCGCCTGGCCCAGGTGCCGATCTCCCTAGAGAAGCCGGTGGGCGAGGAGGACGACTCGGCGCTCGGCGACTTCGTCGAGGACGAGATGGCGGAGTCGCCCTTCGAGCGGGCGTCGGAGAACCTGCGCCGCGAGAACGTGCAGCGCGCACTGAGCGCGCTGCCCACACGCGAGCGCGAGGTGATCGAGATGCGCTACGGCCTGCGCGGCAACAGGGCGCGCACGCTCGAGGAGGTGGGCCGCGCATTTGGAGTGACCCGCGAGCGCATCCGCCAGATCGAGAACAACACCCTGAAGAAGCTGGAGGGACTCCCGGAGGCCCAGCGGCTCAGGGACGCGTCGTAGGCCGGCCCGCCTCTACAATCGCCCGTCAGACCTCCCGGGGGGATGTCCGAGTGGCTAAAGGAGTCAGGCTGTAAACCTGATGGCTATGCCTACGCAGGTTCGAATCCTGCTCCCCCCACTCCGGCTCCCGAGGCCGGTCACAACGCCGACGTAGCTCAGCCGGTAGAGCACCTCCATGGTAAGGAGGGGGTCAGGGGTTCGAGTCCCCTCGTCGGCTCTTTTCGGAAGCCCGCCCTAGGTGCCGCGCAGGCGCGTCAACTCATGCGCCACCTCATCGTCGGTGATCGCCTCCCGCGGGCCGTACGCCTTGTAGGCGGTGAACGCCAGGCCGAGGCCCCAGCCCCCAATAACCCACACCGGCCAGAAGTAGCCGGCGCCGCTGACCGCCCAGATCACGATCAAGAAGGCGTTGACGATCACATATGACGCCAACATCTGCCTGAACGCATGCTTGCGCTTTACGGCGGCGACAGCCTGGTCGCGAAGCCCGCCCTGCGTGCTGCCCTGAGATTCGTCCACGTCGATCTCCTTTTCCGATGTGCCGGCCGTAGCCGCGGTCCTCACCGATAGTCATCGGCACGGGTCGCGCAGATATGACCCTCGATAGCGTGCATACCCCTAGGGGGTGTTAGCCTGTCGGGCTGTGGGCATACCCCCTGGGAGTACTCCCTCCACCGGCAGCGAGCGCGTTGAGTTGCCCATTTCGGGCATGACCTGCGCTACCTGCGCGCACCGCGTCGAGCGCGGGCTCAACAAGCTCGAGGGCGTCAGCGCGACCGTCAACTACGCCACGGAGAAGGCCAGCGTCGAATTCGATGCGGCAGCGGTCACCCCGGACCGGCTCATCGAGGCGGTTGAGGCGGCCGGCTACCAGGCCGCGGTGCCCCGTAGCCGCGAGCCGGACCCGACAACCTCGCTGCGGCGCCGGCTCATCCTCTCGGCGGTCCTGTCTCTGCCCGTACTGCTGATGTCGATGGTGCCCGCCTTCCAGTTCGACAACTGGCAGTGGCTTGCCCTCAACCTGGCGACCCCGGTCGTGCTGTGGGGCGCCTGGCCGTTCCACCAGGCGGCGTGGGCCAACCTGAAGCACGCGAGGGCGACGATGGACACGCTCGTCTCCGTCGGCGTTCTCGCCGCCTGGCTCTGGTCGCTGTACGCGCTGTTTCTCGGCGACGCCGTCGGCGGGGCCGACGAGATCTACCTGGAGACCGCCTCGGTGGTTACGACGTTCATCCTCGCCGGGCGCTACCTCGAGGCACGCGCCAAGCGCCGCGCCGGCGCCGCGATCCGGGCATTGCTGGAGCTGGGAGCCAAGGACGTCGCCGTGCTCGACGTCCATGGCGACGAGCGTCGCCTTCCCATCGAAGAGCTGCAGGTCGGGCACCGCTTCCTCGTACGTCCGGGGGAGAAGGTCGCGACCGACGGCATCGTCGAGGAGGGCGCCTCGGCCGTCGACATGAGCATGCTCACGGGTGAATCGGTGCCGGTCGAGGTCCAGCCCGGCTTCGAGGTCGCCGGTGCCACCGTCAACGCCGGCGGGCTCATCGTGGTGCGCGCGACCAGGGTCGGAGCCGACACCGCGCTGGCCCAGATCGGCTCGCTCGTGACCGACGCCCAGAGCGGCAAGGCTCCCGTTCAGCGCCTCGCCGACCGGGTCTCGGGCGTGTTCGTCCCCGTGGTCATCGCCGTGGCCGCCGGCACCCTGGGCTTCTGGCTCGCGACCGGGGAGAGCGCGACATTCGCGTTCACCGCCGCCGTGGCGGTCCTGATCATCGCCTGCCCGTGCGCGCTCGGGCTTGCGACCCCGACGGCGCTCATGGTGGGCACCGGGCGTGGTGCGCAGCTCGGCCTGCTCATCAAGGGGCCGGAGGTGCTCGAATCCACGCGCAGGGTCGACACAGTCGTCCTCGACAAGACAGGCACCGTCACCACCGGCAAGATGGCGCTCGTGGAGATCATCGTCGCCGACGGCGCCGACCGCGCTGACGCGTTGCGATTGGCCGGCGCGCTCGAAAGCGCGTCCGAGCATCCCATCGCTCGAGCGATCGCCCGCGCCGCCCAGGCCGATCACGGCTGGCTGCCTGCCATCGAGAACTTCGGCAACCTGGAGGGCCTCGGCGTGGAAGGCGTCGTCGACGGCCACGCGATCGTGGCCGGGCGCCCGGCCCTGCTCGGCGATCGGGCCATGCACCTGCCGGCCGAGCTCGACAGCGCACGACGCGCGGCCGAGCGGCGCGGCCAGACCGCTGTCGCCGCCGGCTGGGACGGCCAGGCGAAGGCCGTGTTCGTCGTCGCCGACACCGTCAAGCCGACGTCGGCCGACGCCGTCGCGTCGCTCAAGCGGCTGGGGCTGCGCCCCATCCTGCTGACCGGCGACAACGAGACCACCGCGAGGGCCGTGGCCGCCGAGGTCGGCATCGACGAGGTGATCGCCGAGGTCCTGCCGGCCGACAAGGCCAACGTGGTCAGGCGCCTCCAGGCACGGGGTCGCGTCGTGGCCATGGTCGGGGACGGGGTCAACGACGCGCCGGCGCTCGCCCAAGCCGATCTCGGCCTCTCCATCGGAACCGGCACCGACGTCGCGATCGAGGCCTCGGACCTGACGCTCGTCTCCGGCGACCTGCGCGCCGCCGCGGACGCCATCCGGCTCAGCCGCGCGACCCTCAGGAACATCAAGCAGAACCTGGCCTGGGCGTTCGGCTACAACATCGCCGCCGTGCCGCTGGCCGCGGCCGGTCTGCTGAACCCCGTGATCGCGGCAGCGGCCATGGCCCTCTCCAGCGTCTCCGTCGTTGCCAATGCGCTGCGCCTGCGCCGCTTCCAGTCGCGGCGCCCGGTCATCACGCCGGGTGGCGAGGACTCCAGTCCGCCTCTTCCACGAGGCCCTCGCGAAAGCGATAGATCCAGCGCATCTGGCGTTCGGCGAAGCTCGCGTCCGGATGAACGATCCGTATCGACCCGCTCACCACGACCTCGTCGCGCTGCTCCTCCTTGAAGCTTCGCGGCCGGACGCTCACCGACGTTCCGGCCTCCGCCACCTCGCGGTAGTAGGCCCGCAGCTCGTCGTGGCCATCGAGCACCCGTCCGTCGGCGCTCGGAGGCCGAAAGCGGCAGTCCACGTGGGATATCGCGAGCAGCGCCTCGACCCCGGCTTCGGCGCCCGCATCGGTGAAGGCCTTGAAGGCGTCCTTGACCGCCTGCAAGTTCTGCGACTCCGCCGCGAGGCCCCGCGGATCCTCCCCCCGGAAGGCAGATCCTGCTCGAGATTGTGCGAGTCCAGCGTGTGCGAGTCCATTTCGCGATTGGGAGTCTCGCAGCCCCGTCAAACTCTCTCGTCGGCGGCGTGCGCGAGTGCCTCCTCGCGCGATCCGCACAGGCGCCAGCTGGCCACCCGATTGTCGCGGAAGTGGGCAACGTGGAACACGTCCATGGACATCTCGATCCCGCTGCCCCGACCCCGGCCCGCGTGGCGAACGGGCACGACGATGGCCTCGCCGGCGAGGAACGGCTCGTCGGCCTCGACGCGAAAGTCCACCCACGCGTCGCGCCACTCGTTCATCATGCGCAGGAAGCCCTCGTGGCCGTGGTAGACGCCCGTGTTCGCCAGCCCGTCGGGGATGATCGCGACCACGTCCTCGTTGATCAGCTCGAGCAGAGCTTCGTAGTCGCCGGCGTTGTAGGTGGCGATGGCGCGGTGGGTGATCTGGAGGTAGTTGCTCTCCATGCGGTGAAGTATCACCCCGCCCGATGAACGTCGCCTACGTCGTGCTCTCCCACCGCAACCCGCCGCAGGTGCTGCGTCTGGTTCGCGCACTCGGCGAGGGGCCCGCGGCGCGGGTGCTCGTGCGCCACGACCCCCGTCATTCCGCGCTGCCGACCGCGGCGATTGAGGCGGCAGGAGGCGAGGCGCTCGAGGACCAGATCCAGGTCAAATGGGCTCAGTGGTCCTACCTCGAGCTGATTCTGTCCTGCCTGCGCGAGGCCCGTCGGCGCCTCGACCCCGACTGGACGCTGATCCTCTCCGGGCAGGACTACCCGCTGCGTCCGCTGGCCGCGATCGAGGCCGACCTCGGCCGCGCGCGGGTCGACGCCCGGTTGGGCTCGGTGCGCCAGGTGGAGTCGCGTCGGCCAGCGCTCGGGGACGAGTTCTACCTGCGCTGCCGCTACCGCCATTACGCGCGCCCGCGAGGGTTCTCGCACCTGCCGCGCCGGCTTCGCCCCATCGTCTACGCCCGCGACCTGCCGCCGCTCGTCGGCGTGCGGCGCCTGCGGCACCCGCCGCTGCCCTTCTACTCGTCGGCCGACTGGCTCACCCTGCGGCGCTCCGCCGTGGGGGCACTGCTCGACGCGGCGGACGATCGCCGCCTGATGCGGCACTTTCGCCGGGTGGCGGTGCCCAGCGAGTCGT
>CAVSJF010000010.1:0-11290 GCA_963728155.1 uncultured Thermoleophilaceae bacterium
CGCGGGCGCTAGAGCGGCAACGGCTGCCAGCTGACCGAGAAATCGATCCCGGGAGCGTCGAAGCCGATCGGCCGCCGCCGGCCCGTCCGTGCGTCCATCATCCCGACCCTGTTCGTCCGGCGGTGCAGGATGAAGCGGCCGTCCGGCGACCAGGCGAGCTCGTACGCCACGCGCGTTCGCAGCAGCCGACCGGGCCCATCGGCGCCGATCCGCTTGCGCCGGACGCCCCCGCGGCTGACATAGGCGATCGTCCGGCCGCCGGGCGCCCAGGTCGGGCTGCCGGTGTTCACCGCCACGCGGCGTGGCTCCGCGCCCGGGCGCATGACGAAGACGGAAGTAAGCAGCGCGCACTCGGATCCGTCCCCGCCGGTCCGATAGCCGCGCAAGCGCTCGAAGGCGATCTCGCCGCGCACCGACCAGTCCGGGTTGTCCGCGCGGCGGATGAGCAGGCTGAGTCCGCCGCCGTCGGCGTTCACGGTGTACAGGTCCCGGAAGGGACAGCCCTGCGCGTCCTGAGCGTCGACGCTGAACGCGAGTCGCCGGCCGTCGGGCGACCAGGCGGGTCGAAAGCCGTTGGCGCTCGGCACGCGATGGAGGTCACTCCCGTCGGCGTTGACGATCCAGATCTGCGGCTGCGAGCCGCGGATCGAGCTGAACGCCAGTCGCGTCCCGTCGGGCGACCAAGCCGGCGCGTCCACGAAGCAGGTGTCCCACGGCGGATCGGGCGGGCCGGGCGGGCAGGGGGAGGGCAGCGCCCGCAAACCTCCCCCGTCGAGCCGTCCCACGTAGAGCGTGTCGCTGCTGGAATCGGTGTCGGCGGCGACCGCGAGCAGACCGTTGCGGCCCGGGAATGCGGCCGTCGCAGCGGGCGCGAGGACCAGCATCAGCACCAGCGAGAGCAAGACCGGGCGGGCCCGCATGCCCTCATAACTCGCTGCACGTCCGGAAGTTTCGCTGGGGCTGCGCCCTCTGGACGCCGTGGGCGCTAGGACGCCGACAGCTCGCGCAGCAAGCGCGCGAGCCCGTGCGTGGCGCGTCCGTCGAGGCGGGCCGAGGTGGTGACCCTGACACCCAGGTGCCGCTCGATCGGCACGCCGTGCTCGAGGAGGGCGCGCTCGAGCTGCTCATCCTCGGAATGGGTGGTGTGGCCGAGGCCGCCGACCTCGGCGTAGGTCTCGGCCGTGAGCGACATCGACGCTCCGCTGAACTGCCAGTGGTCGGTCACCTCCGGCCCGTCGGCCACCTGCTCGAGCACCCGGCGAAAGCGCGCGAGCGACTGCCGGCTGTGACCGGCGAGCACGGCGGCAGGGAGCTCGTCGCGCTCGACGCGGGCAGAGCTCGATACGCCCGCCGATCGCCCGCGCCCCGGCGGAAGCGAGCTCGAGTTGGCACGCGAGCCAGTCCGGCGCGACCCTCGTGTCGGCGTCGGTGGAGGCGATCAACCCGCCGGGGCGCCCAACCGCGTGCAGGCGAGCGCAGGCGGCGTTCATACCGGTGGCTCTCGCTCCTCCCGAGCCGCTGCCCGGGCCGGCGAGCAGCCGCAGTGTGAGCTGGGGGTGGGCGGCCGCCGTCGCCAGCGCGCGCTCGAGCGTGCGGTCGCGGCAGCGCGTCGAGCACCAGCAGCACCTCCCACGCCTCGGGCGTGAGGTCTGTTTGCTCGCCCAAGCGCCGCTAGGCAGGCGCCGATGCGCTCCTCCTCGTCGCGGGCGGGCACGACCACGCAGGCCTCGAGGGCGGGATGGGGCGCCGCGGGTGCGATCTGGCCCGTCACGGCAGCGGCGGCGCCGCTCTCCACGAGCTCGCGCCCGCGCTCGTAGTCGGCGTCGCGCTCGTGGGTGAGCGACGCCGACGACCGTGCCGCTCTGGCCGTACCACGCGGTGAATGCGCCGCCGTCCGACCGCGTCGACGCGGACCTCGTCGTGGCCGTCACCCCAGGCCACGTACTTGATCGTCCGCCGGCCGATCGATGGACCAGAACCCCGGTGCCTGCTCCCAGCGGGCCTCCACGCCGGCCAGCACCTTGCCGGCCACCTCGCCGTGCGCCAGCGCCTCGCCCCAGTGCTCCACCGCCAACCGCCGGCCTGCCGCCGGGTTCAGGGCGTAGGCGATGTCGCCCGCCGCCAGCACCCCTTCGGCGCTGGTGCGCAGGGAGGGGTCGGTCCGCACCCGGTCCTCCTCGATATCGAGGCCCGCTTCCTTGGCCAGGTCAATCCGTGGCTTCACGCCAGTAGCTACGACGATCACGTCGCTCGAGATCTCTTCGCCGCCCGCTTGAAGCGAGCGTCCGTCCCCACCGAAGCTCTCCACCCCCGAGCCCAGGCGGGTGCTCACCCCGGCCTCATCGAGCCAGCCGGCCAGAAGCGCGCCGACCTCCGGACCCAAGCGGGCGGCTTGAGGGGCCTCCTCGTCGCTGACCAGCGTCACCTCGCAGCCGCGCATGGCCAGCGACACCGCCGCCTCGCAGCCGATGAAGCCCGAGCCGACCACGGTCACCGTCACGTCCGGTGCCGCCTGGGCCTGCAGGCGCTCGGAATCCTCCATCGAGCGAACGACGAGCAGATGGTCGCCGTCGCCCCCGCTCACAGGAAGGCGAGCCGGCTCGGATCCCATGGCGAGCACGCAGCCCGAATAGGCAAGCTCCTCGCCGTCCGCGGTCACCACCTTGCGGGCGTCGGGGTCGATCCGCGCGGCGGCGCAGCCGGTGCGGACCTCGATGCCCCGTTCGCCGAAGATCTCGGGCGCCGCCAGGAACAGCTCGCCGCGTCCGTGCTCGCCCCGGAGGTACTCCTTGGTCAGCGGCGGGCGGCGGTAGGGATGGTGCTCCTCGGCGCCGAGAACGACCACCTCGGCGTCGCCGCCGGCTTCGCGGTAGGCGAGCGCCGCGGAATACCCCGCGGGGCCGGCGCCCACGATCACGATCCGCTCGGCCTGGGCTCACGCGACTCGGTCGAGACGGTCGATCATGTAGTGCTCGCTCTCCTCGGACAAGCTCGGCTCGAGGCCGGGCCATTCGCGCAGAAGGGCGTGAACCTCGCCAGCCTGCAGCGGATAGGTCTCCGTGCGGGGGAGCCAGTGGACCGCGAGCAGGCTGCCGCCCGGCTCCAGCCGGGCGAAGAGCTTCTCGAGCGCCTGGCCCAGCAGGTTGCGATCCCAGTAGTAGAGAACCTCGGAGCACACGATGAGGTCGAAGGGCCCGTCGGGCGTGTCCTCGGGCAGCGAGCGCCGCTCCACGCTCACGCCCGGTGCGTCGCGTAGGCGCTCTCGCGCCGCCGCAACCGCGCGCTCGGACACATCCACCGCCAGCAGCTCGTCGCACTGGGCGGCCAGCCGGCCGGTCAGCACGCCGATCGAGCAGCCCACCTCCAGTCCGCGCTCGTACCGGCGCCCCTCGAGGGCGGCGATGGTGCGTTCGTACTTGTCGCGCTCGTACTCGCTCGTCTCGAAGCCCCACGGATCACGTTCGGCCTCGTAGAGATCCTCGAAGTACTCGCGCTGTATCCGCACGGCGCGCCTCTACCCAAGAGCACGGCGGCCGAAGCCGGCCACCAGCGGATCGAGCCGGTGCTGCAGGAGGAAGATCCCGAGGTCCCGGCGGGCTCGGTCGAGCGCCTCTCCCTCGGCGAAGGGGCGCGAGCCCAGAGCGCCCTCGGCCTCGGCGAGGATCGTCCGGCACGCCCCCGCCACCGCCTCGCGCAGCGCCACCGACAGGTCGGCGAGCGGCTTCTCGGGGTCGGCCTGCGCCTCGTGGGCGGCCTTGTCGAACCAGGCGTCGATCGTGCCCTGGGCGGTCAGGGCACGGCCCACCGCTAGGGCCACGATGTCCTCGCCCGCCCGCCGTGCCGCGGCGCGCATCATCGCCGCCAGCGCGGAATCGGCCGCTCCGGCCCAGGAGGCTGCGGTGCGAATGGCGTCGCGGCCGAAGTAGGGCTCGCGCGAGATCTCTCCGGGCTCGCCCAGCACGGCCAGGACCGGCGCGCCGTCGAAGGCGACGCGGTGGCTCTCCGAGGCGCGCATCCCGGCTCCGCGGTACCAGGTGGGGTCGACCTCGGTGCCTTCGGTGAGGTCCACGTAGGCCAGCAGTGGCGGGCCCGGCTCGCCGGAACGCAGGAGGACCAGAGCCCGGTCGAGCCCCCCGGCCCCCGAGCAGAAGACCTTTACGCCCGTGGCGCGCCCCACCGGGGTGAGCCGCGCGGGCTCGCCCTCGCCCGGGATCGGGTCGGCTCCCCACACCCCGAGGCGCCGCTCGCCCGCGCTCACGGCGCGCAGCTCCTGGGATCGCAGCGGCTCGGGCAGGCTCACGTGGAGGCGCTCGACGGCGTTGAGGTGGCCGTCGAGTATGCGCGCGACGCTGGCGTCGGCGGCGGCCACCCGGCGAACGGTGCGCCATTCCTCGGCCAGCGACACCGGGCGCCTGCCGTCGTCGTCGGGGACCGTGAGACGCAGGACCCCGGCCCCGTCCAGGGCGTCGATGGCGTCGGTGGGAAAGGCCGGGAAGCGGTCGCGGTCGCCCGCTCCGGCGGCGATCTCCGCAATGGCCTGCTCGAAGGGCGGGCTAGCGGTCTTCGCCGCCATCGCTGCCACGCACGCGGTTGAGCCAGTCGCCGAGCTGCTGGCCGACGTCGGCGATGGATCCGCCGGCTGACTGGATCGCGTTGCCCACGCGGTCGGCGTAGAAGGCACCAGCCGCATCCGTTTCCTCGCGCGCGGAGGCCTCCTCGCCGCGGCGAAGGTAGTCGCCGCGCACCATGCGGTCGTAGTCGCCCTCGCGAACCCAGTCGAGCAGCAGGCGCACCCGGCGGACGGGCATGGGATGGGTCACGTTCAGATCCTGCATCAGCTTCGTCAGGCGCTCGATTCCCGAGCCCTTGACCTCGTAATCCATGCCCTGAGCGATGAACGCGTCGAGGTTGAGGTCCTCGGCGGCCTCGCCCGCCGCGATGACCATCAGCGAGTGGCATACCGCCTGCGGATCACGGGTGACGAGCGCGGCGGCGCGGTCGCACGACAGCTCGGCGGCCCGCGACCACTCGAGCAGGGCCATGCGGATGGCCAGTAGCGGCAGGCCGGCGAGGAAGGGCAGCCGGGCGGCCGAGCCGATCTGCATCAGGATGAGCAGCGCGGTCCGGTAGAGCACGTGGTCGGACTGGATGTGGGCCGCCTCGTGTGCCAGCACCACCCGCTGCCCCTCGTGATCGAGGATGCGCACGAGCTCGGAGTTGAGCACGACGATGGGCCGTTCGGTCCCGATGGCGTAGGCGTTGGCCAGCGGGAAATGGGTCAGGTAGAGATCGGGCACCGGCGCCATGTCGAGCGTGTTGAACACCTGCCGGTGAAGCACCCAGATGTGCGGTAGCTGGTCCTGTCCCAGTCGCACCGCCGCCCCCAGCGAGGCGGCCCGAAGGGCGCGCTCGTATCCCATCGACACCAGCTTGCGCACCACCTGGTCGAGGTAGGGCACCGTGGCCAGGGTGGCCGTGGCGGCGCGGTCGGCGGGATGCTGGTAGGCCCGCGACGAGATGCCCTCGAGTTTCCAGGCGGCTTCGGGAACGGTCATGAGCACAGGGTACGGTGGTCCGATGGCGGGCAAGATCATGGTGGGAACCTCGAGCTGGGCCGATCCGGGCTTCGTGAAGGAGTGGTATCCGCCCAAGATGGCGGCCGGCGAGCGACTGTCCTGGTACGCGGAGCGCTTCGGCTACGTCGAGCTCAACTCGAGCTTCTACGCCGTGCCCGATCGCACCACCGTGCACCGGTGGGCCGAGCAGACGCCGGACGGGTTCGTGTTCGACGTCAAGGCCCACCGGCTGCTGTCGCGCCACTGGGCGCCGCTCGACTCCCTCCCCCCGGACCTGCGCGACCGGGCGCAGACCACCGATCGCGGGCGGGTGCGCCTTACGCCCGAGCTGGAGGCCGCGCTGGTGAGCCGGCTGCTCGAGGAAACCGCCCCGTTGGCCGAGGCGGGGAAGCTCGGATCCTTCCTCCTCCAGCTGACGCCCGCCTTCTCCCCGCGAAAGCACCGGCTGGAGGAGCTCGACGAGCTGGTCGGCGCGCTGTCCCCGCAGGGGGTCGCGCTCGAGCTGCGCAACCGCGGCTGGGTCGACGACGAGCGCCGCGAGCAGACGCTCGCGTGGTTTGACGACCATGACGTGGCCTACGTGTGCGTCGACGCGCCGCCCGGCGAGCACTTCTCGATCATGCCCTCGGGACTCGACGCCGTGACCCGCGATGGGCTGGCCTACCTGCGCCTGCACGGGCGCAACGCCGACGGCTACATCAAGGGCAAGTCGGTGGCCGAGCGCTTTGGATGGCGCTACGACGATGATGAGCTGGGGGAGGTGGCGCACCGCGTCGAGGCGATGGCCGAACAGGCCGGCGAGGTGCACGTCGCGTTCAACAACAACCGCGGGGACGACGCTCCCACCGCCGCGCAGCGCTTTCGCTCGCTGCTGGGCCAAGCGCCGGCGGGCGAGGAGCAGCTGCGGCTCTGAGGATTGGTCAGCTGCGCAGCAGCTCGAACCAGACCTTGGTGCAGCGCTCCTCATGATGCACGCCCCAGCGGTGCGCGAGCCGTTCCACGAGGAACAGACCCCAGCCGGGGCGGTCGGGGCCCGGCTTGCTCGCCTTGGACGGGTCGAAGCCCGGCCCCTCGTCGGTCACCTCCGTGAGAACGGCGCCCCGGCCCACCAGCACCTTCAGCACCACGCTGTCCGCCCCGCCGTGCGTGACGCTGTTGGTGACCAGCTCGGTCACCAGCAGGCGTAGCGTCTCCATCAGGGGGGAGTCGATGTCCGAGCGCAGGCGTGTCAGGGCGTGGCGTGCGTGTGCGGCCGCTTCAGGATTGCCCTGCAGGCGCAGGGTCATCCCGTCCTCGACACCGCGGTCCGTCCCCGGGATCATCCGCCCCCGATTTACCCGAAGTTAGGCCCGGGGCAACATGGCGGGTGTGGGATCTAGCCCACCACACGCAGGACGAGCACGGCCACATCGTCCCTCGGACTGCCGTTGGAGGCGCTGAGCGCGGCGTTCTCCACCCGGGCCGCGATGTCGTCCGCGCCCTCACCGGCGCAGGCGGCAAGCAGGTGCGCCAGGCCCTCGACGTCCTCGGTCACGCCATCGGTGTAGAAGACCAGGGCGTCGCCGGGATAGAGCGATGCCGAGTGATCTTCGATGTCCGGGTCGGGAAGGATCCCGATCAGGCTGCCGGGGGTGCCCACGGGCTCCACTTCGCCGTGGCTGCGCACGAGGAGGGGGAGGGGGTGTCCTCCCACCGCGCAGATGACCCGTGCCCCCTGGTCGGAGGGTTCGAGGTGGGCGTAGGCGACCGTGCAGAAGCGGCGGTCGTCGCGCTGGCGCAGCAGCGCGTCGTTGAGCAGCTCGAGGCTTCGGCTCGGCAGTCGCTCGCGCCCTGCGACCGCCCGCAAGGTGTAGCGGGCGAGAGCCGTAACGGCCGCGGCGTCGGGGCCCTTCCCGCACACGTCGCCCATGACCACCGACCAGCCGTGGGTCCCGCTCTCGAAGAGGTCGTAGAAGTCGCCCCCCACCTCGTTGCCCTCGCCGCTGGGGCGAAACCGGGCGGCCACGTCGATCCCGGGGATGTCGGGCAGCTCGGCCGGCAGCAGGCTCTGCTGCAAGGTGTGGGCCACGTGGGCCCGCTCGGAGAACAGGCGCGCGTTGTCGATCGCGGCGGCACAGCGGCGGGCCAGCTCCTCGGCGAGCTCGAGATCCTGCTCGTCGAAGCAGCGGCCGCCCGGCTCCGTGGCGAGGGTCAGTGCGCCGAACGCGCGGCCGCGCGCGGCCAGCGGCGCCACGATCGCCGAGCGCATTTGCAGCGCGCGCCCGAGACGAAAGTAGGCGGGCCCTTCGGCGGGAGCGGCTTCGAGCTCCTCCTGGAGGTCGCGGTACAGCTCGGCGCGCGCCGTCCGCAGCACGTTCGGAACGCCGAGTGGGGCGTTCCTTGCCGGGGGCGCGGCCTGGTAGAGATCCTGCGCCTCGCGCAGGCGCGCGGGGTCGGCATGGGCCACCGCCACCCGGTGGATCCCCGTGCCATCGAACGCCAGGTCGATGAACAGCCAGTCGGCGACGGTGGGGATCGCGAGGTCCGCCACCTGGCGCAGCACTTCCTCGGGATCGAGAGAGGCGCCGAGCACCGCGCTGCTCTCGGCCAGGAACCTCTGCGCGAGCTCGGCTCGCTTGTGAGTGGTGATGTCCTCGATCACGTTGATCGCCATCGTCACGGAGTTGTCGCCGTCGCGGATGGGCGCTGCCTTGACCGCCGACCAGCGCTCGTCGCCCGACCCACGTTCCCGAAAGCGCACCACGGCCTGCGCCGTCTCGCCCAGCATCAGCGCACGCCGGCCCGGAAGCTCCTCCAGCGCAAACGGCTGACCCTGCTCGTCGAGGATCTCGAAGCGGTTCATGATCTCCGCCGGCGCCGCGGACAGCAGCGCCTCGCTCGACTCGAACCCCAGCAGCTCGACCGCGGCCTGGTTGGCGAACAGCAAACGGCCGTCCGGAGCCTGAGCGGTCACCGCGTCGGCGACCCCGCTGAGGATGGCCTCGAGCTGGTCTCTGGCCTCCCGGGCGTCGACGCTGGCGAGCTGTTCGAGGCGCAGCAGCTCCTCACGCTCCTGCTCGGCCTGCTTTCGCTGGGTGATGTCGCGGACCGTTCCCGTGAACAGCGGCGGGTCGGCGGCCGCGACGCGGGTGATCGCGAGCTCGACGGGAAAGCGGGTGCCGTCGGCGCGCATGCCGGTCAGCTCGACACGTCGGCCCAGGAGGGTGGATTCGCCGGTTTCGACCGTGCGGCGCAGGGCCGAGCGATGGGCGTCGCGAACCTCGGGCGGCACCACGAGCTCGGCCAACTCGGTCCCGATGGCCTTCTGTGCCGAGTGGCCGAACATGTGCTCGGCTGCCGGGTTGAACTCAGTGACGAAGCCCCCGTGATCGATCACGATCACACCGTCGAGCGAGGAGGCGAGCACCGCCGATTTGCGGGCCTCCCCCTGGCGGACCGCCTCGGCGCCGAGCACCCTCTGCATGAACTCGCCGATCAGGGTCCCCAGCGCGGTGGTCACCTGGAGCATCTCCGGCTCGGGCTTGCGTGCCTCGCGCGAGAAGAGCTCGATCACGGCGAGACAACCCTGGCTGGCGACGACCGGGAAGGCGACCCCGTCGCGGATTCCAGAGGCGGCCGCGGCCCCGGCGCGGATGAAGTTTCCCGACGCGACGGCATCGGCGAGGAAGATCGCGCGGCCGCCGCTCCAGACCTGACCCGCGAAGCCCTTCCCGGACTCCACGGTGAGCCGGCGCGTGGCCTCCTCGAACTCCGAAACGTCCACTCCCGCCGCCATCCACGAGCCGACGGGCTCGAGCTTCTCACCGCGTACCACCCACAGGTGTCCGACCTCCCACCCGAGCGGCTCGGCGATGGCCCTGATCAACGGCTCCGCGGAGTTCTCGACCGACTCCGCGTCGGCGAGCACGCGGGCCACGCCGTACTGCACCTCGAGCCGGGCGGCGTTGCGCTCCCGCGTCGTGCGCAGATCCGCGATGGCGACGGCGAGGGCGCCCACCACGGCCACGGCGATCACGCCGGCGACGTGCTCGGCCGAGCCGAACGCGTCGTCGGGTAGGCCGAGCGGGATCGCCACCACCGCGGCGACGATGGCGACGATGGCGGTGGCGGTGACCGTGGCGCCCATGGCCGCGATCAGCGGGCCGACGATGAGGAACTCCACCAGGACCGCGCGACCGACCGCGACGTCGACGGCGGCCACCAGGCCGATCGAAGCCAGCGCGAGAAGGAACATCCCGCGCGAGCCCCTCAGAACCCCCATATGGTTGTGCGAGCCCAACCGGAGCCCAGACTACCGCTCCTCCGAGCCTCACCGTGAATCCGACCGAACGCGAACCGCAGAGCATCGTCCGGGTGCGCGCGCCCAACCCCTCCGCGCTCACGCTCGATGGCACCAACACCTATGTGACCGGGGGCTGGATCGTCGACCCGGGACCGGATGAGGAGGGCCATCTCGAGGCGGTGCGCCGCGCGGCGGGCGAGGAGGTCGTGGGCGTGGTGCTGACGCACGGCCATGCCGACCACGCCGGTGGCGCGGAGCGGCTTGGGCGACCCGTCACCCGGCCCTCCGATGGCCAGGTCGTGGGCCCGTTTCGGGCCCTTGCCACCCCCGGGCACTCCCCGGACAGCGTGTGCCTGGTGGCGGGGGGCGCCTGCTTCACCGGCGACACCGTGCTGGGAAGCGGCAGCGTGTTCATCGCGCCCGGCGAGGGGTCGCTGTCGGCCTACCTCGAGTCGCTCCGGCGGCTGCGCGAGACCCAGCTCGAGTCCTGTGCCCGGGCCACGGCCCCTACGTGAGGACGCGGCCGCCAAGCTCGACGAGTACATCGCCACCGCCTGGACCGGGAACGGCGGCTGCTCGAGGCCCTCGACGCGGTGTGCGCACCCACGAGGAGCTGCTCGACTCGGCGTGGCCGGACGCTCCGGCCGAGCTGCGCGCCTCGCCGAGCTGTCACTGCGCTCGCACATGGAGAAGCTGGCGGAGGAGGGACGGCTGGCGGGCGGGGTCGAGCTGTAACCGCGCCGCATTGAGCCGTAACGTCGGCCGCGCCGCCACCGAGCGTCGACTTGCGCCGCATAGGCGCGACGAAGTCGACGCTCGGCCCTGAGGGTCAGTGGGTGATGTGGAACACGAACTTGAACTTGGTGCCCGCGGCATTTGCGAAGCTCAGGTCCATCTCACCGCGAGCCTTGCGGTAATGCCCGGTGCCGCCGGTGATGGCGAGGACGCTGTCGCCTTCGTCGTAGAAGGGGCCCTCGACCGTGATGTTGCCCTTGGCAAGCAGAGTCGTGAAGTTGCACTCGTAGGACTTACCCACAACCACGCGGATGCAGTAGCCCTGGTTTGTGCCCACGACCTCGGTATCGGTCTCGTCGAATACATCGTTCGCGAACGTCAGCACGTCTCCCGCGCTGTCGCCTGCGGCTCCGATGTCCGTGGTCTCGTCGGTGTCGGCGTGCTCGATGACAGTGATCGTCTTGCAACCCCAGTGGTGGACACGCTTGTCCTTCGAGCCGGCCGACGCCGTTACAGCAACCACCAGCACGGTGACCATGGCTACGGCCAACAGGGTGCTCAGCAGGCGCTTCATATGCGCTCCTCCTCCTCGTGGATGTCTGGCGTTCCTATCCAGCCAACGCCGTGGAGTCAACTCAACTCGCGGTGCGCCGCCCTCTGCGGAGCAACGCTTCCCGCAGGCCGTTGAGCGACTGGC
>CAVSJF010000011.1:0-256935 GCA_963728155.1 uncultured Thermoleophilaceae bacterium
TGGACCGCTCGGTCCACACCCGCGCAGTAGCCGCGCGGGGCGGCGAGCAGGAGCTTCTCGGGGAAAGCGGGCATCTGGGTCCAAGGCTAGCTACACGGACGTCCGACAAACTGAGTGCCGCTGTCCGAGCCCGACGAGGAGAACGCGATGACCATCCCGACCGCTGCCGTGTCCGAGCAGGAGTGGAACTCCCAACGCGAGGCCTTGCTGGTCAAAGAGAAGGAACTGACCCGTGCACGGGACGCGCTGGCCGCGGAACGGCGCCGCCTCCCCATGGTCCGGGTGGAGAAGGGGTACCGCTTCGAGGGCCCCGACCGCGAGGTCAGCCTGCTCGACCTGTTCGAGGGGCGCCGGCAGCTGATCGTCTACCGCTTCTTCCTCGACCCGGGAATGAAGATCGCCAGCTATCCCGAGCAGGGCTGCCCCGGCTGCACCCTGTTCGCCGACAACCTGCCGAACCTCACCCACCTCAAGGCGCGCGACACGACGCTGGTCTTCGTGTCGGCCGGCTCGCAGGAGGCGATCCGCAACTACCGCGCTCGCATGGGCTGGGCCGAATGGCCCTGGTACACCACGCTCGATGACTTCTCCGCCGACTTCGACGTGTCCGAGTTCTTCGGCATCAACGTCTTCCTGCGCGAGGGCGACGAGATATACCGCAGCTACTACACGACCGCCCGGGCCGCCGAGGAGCTCAGCAGCATCTGGGCGCTGCTGGACCTCACGCCGTTCGGCCGCCAGGAGGAGTGGCAGGAGGCACCAGAGGGCGTCCCGCAGGATCCCGTCGGCTCATGGACGCGCAGGCACGACGAGTACACGCCGGAGGAGCTTGCCGGAGACAGGACGAGCACGTGATCGGCTGCGAGTCCGACCCCGACCGGCGCGACGCTTCGCTCGATTTGATCGAGGAAGACTTCCGCGCCCTGCTCGCCGGCGTGGGGGCTCTGGTCGAGCAGGAGGTCGCTGCCGCTCGGTCGGGACCCGTGTTCGAGCGCCCGCCGTCCGCCGTGGAGGTCGACCGATTGGTTGGCGCCGACCGCGCCCTGCCAGAAGGCGGCGAGAGCGTGGAAGACCTGCTCGCCGCGTGCGCGGCCGTCCTAGCCGCCGGGCGGCGAACCACGCCTACGTTCTTCGGTTACGTGCAATCGCCGCCGGCACCGGTCGGGGTGGCCGCTGACCTGCTGGTATCGGCAGCCGACCAGAACCTCACGTCATGGCGGTCGGGTCCGGCCGCGGCGGCCGTCGAGCACCAGACGCTGCGCTGGCTGGGCGAGTTCGTGGGCTTCGACGAGTCGGCGACCGGGATCCTGGTGAGCGGCGGGTCTGCCGCCAATCTGACCGCGCTTCTGGTCGCGCTGCGCGACAAGACGGGCCCGGATGACGACCGCCGCGCGATGCGGGTGTACGCGTCAACCGAGACGCACTTCTCCGTGGCCAAAGCGGTGGCCGCGCTCGGCGTGGGGTTCGAGCAGGTGTCGGTGGATCGCGACCGCCGGCTCGATCCGGCGGCCCTGGGGACGGCGATCGCCTCCGACCGTGAAGCGGGCCTGCTGCCGATCTGCGTGGTGGCCAACGCGGGCACGACGTCCACCGGTGCCGTCGATCCACTGGACGCGGTGGCCACCGTCGCCGCCGAAGCGGGTGTCTGGCTGCACGTGGACGGCGCCTACGGGGCGCCCGCCGCGGCAGACCCCGCCTCGCACCACCTCTTCGCCGGCCTGGACCGCGCCGACTCCCTGTGCATCGACGCCCACAAGTGGCTCTACGCCCCGGTCGACTGCAGCGCGTTGCTGTTGCACGACGGGGCGGCCACCGCGCACGCGTTCGGCGCCGGCGCCGACGACTACGTCCGGATCCTCGCCACCCAACCCACGGAGACCTTCGCGTTCTGGGACCACGGGCTCGAGCTCAGTCGCCGCTTCCGCGCGCTCAAGCTGTGGGCGACGCTGCGGTTCCACGGCGCGCGGCAGCTCGCGGCGGCGATCGGCGAGGACATCCGCCTCGCCGCACACCTCGCCGAGGTGGTCGCGGCCGCGGAGGACTTCGAGCTCCTGGCCGGCCCCGGACTGAGCATCTGCTGCTTTCGGCATACGCCGACGCAGCTCGACGAGCCGGCGCTCGACGCCCACAACGAGCGGATCTTGCAGGCGCTGCAGGGCGACGGGCGCGTCTACCTGTCGAACGCCACCGTCGACGGGCACTTCGCTCTGCGGGCCTGCGTGACGAACTTCCGCACCACGCGGGCGGACGTCGAGCGAGTTCTCACGGTCGTGCGCGAGCTCGCCGGCTAGGCGATAGGTGATTGGGCGAGTCGGTCATCGGTGCTCCTCCACGTACGCGCCGAACCGATCCAGCCGGCGCTCCCATGCCAGCCGGTAGTCCTCGATCCAGCCGGTCGCATTGTCGAGCTGCGCGGGACCGAGCCGGCACTCCCGCGCGCGGCCGACCTTCACGGTGACGACGAGATCGACGGTCTCGAGGATGCCGACGTGCTTCTTGACGCCGTTGAGCGTGAGGCCGAACGGCTCGGCGAGCTGGCCGATCGTGGCGGGTCCGCGCGCAAGACGCTCGAGGATGCTCCGACGCGTCGGATCCGAAAGGGCGAAGAAGGTTCGATCTAGTGTTGCGTTATGCTGCACCGATCGGTGCACTATAGCTCGTACCACGGATCGACTGGAGCAGATGTCCTCACCTGAGATCGCCGCGCAGCGCAAGCTCATCCTCTACATGTCCGCGTCGCTGGACGGGTTCGCGGCCCGCCGCGACGGGACGATGGACTGGCTCGGCCGCTCGCTCCCGTACGACCCGCAGCGCCAGCGCGCGGTGGACGAGCTGCTCGGCCGTACGGGCCTGCTCGTGCTCGGCGCCCGGGCAGGCCAGGACATGGCCCGGGCGTGGCCGAGTTCGTCCAGCCCGACCGGCGAGTACATGAACGCGCTGCCGAAGGTCGTGTTCTCCAGCACCCTGAGCGAGCTCGCGTGGAGCAACGTCCGCGTCTCCGACCGGCCGGTGGAGGAAGAGATCCCCGAGCTGAAAGGGCAGGAGGGCAAGGACATCGTCGTCTTCGGCGGCGCGAGCTTCGCCCGCTCGCTCGCCGGCCACCGCTTGATAGACGAATACCGCCTGGTGGTGCAACCGGTCGCGCTCGGCGACGGGCTGCCGCTGCTGCACGGCCTGCCGGAGCCGCTGCCGCTCGAGCTGGTCAGCAGCACCGCCTACGCCGACGGCCCGATCGTCCACACCTACGTCAACGCCGACTGAGGAGCTCGCCAACGGCAACGGTGATCAGCAACATGTCCATCTCGCTCGATGGATACGTGACCGGCCCCAATGACAGCCGCGAGAACCCATTCGGAGACGGCGCCGGGATGCTGCACGATTGGCTATCTGACGCGGCGACCGACGACGACCGCGCCATCCTGCAGGCGGTGATCGACGGCGCCGGCGCCGTCGTGATGGGCCGCACCTCGTTCGACAAGAACGAAGGCGACGGCGGCTGGGGCGACGCCGGCCCGCTTGGCGACACCCCGTGCTTCGTGGTCACCCACAACAAGCCGACCACGTCGCACCCAAGCGTGTTCACGTTCATCACCGACGGGGTGGCCAGCGCTCTCGAGCAGGCGAAAGCCGCGGCAGGCGACAAGATCGTCCACCTGCACGGCGCGACCATCATGCAGCAGGCACTCCCGCTCGGCCTGGTCGACGAGATTCACCTGCACGTGATCCCGGTCCTCATCGGAGGCGGCACCCCGCTGTTCGGCACGCTGGACTCATCGATCAATCTCGAACGCACCGAAGTGCAAGTCACCCCGGCGGCGACACACATCGCGTACCGGGTGATCTGGGAGCCCGCCTGAGCGGTCATCGAGTGCGAGCGCACGGACCGCGGACTCACTTGTAGATCGCCAGTGGCAGCAGCACAAGGCCGGGATATTCAACCGTGGCCGTGCTGTTCACCATCTGTCGGATCCCTCTGCGCGTGAGGCCGAGCGTCCTTCTCACTCCCGGTGCGGACTCTTTGAGAGCGCGCACCCATCGAACCGCTGTGTCGACGTCGAAGTAGGTGCGCTCCCTCCGTGTCAGCCTGCGCACGACCTTGCCGACGATGGTTACGGGACCGGTGAGCATCGACGGGGCGTCGTTCACCTTGGAATACCGCGCCGGCATGAATACCTCGCAGCCCTTTCTCGGCTGGACCCAGAAAGGCAGCTGCGGATCGGCTCCGAGACTCTTCACGAACCGCTTCAGGCCGCGCTGGCCCTCGCGGGCGAACTGGGCGAGATCCTGAGGCGACACCTCCTCCTGGTAGTCCGTGTGGAACTGGTCGGCGTGAGCCACTTTTGCGAGCGCCAAAGCGTAGGTGGGCACGCGGAGGTTGGCGCCCAGGATGCGGAGGATCTGTCCCTCCTTGATCCTCTCCAGTCGCTCGATCTCCGGGCACGCGGTGCTCCGAGCCTCGATCGACATGAACTCCAGACCTACGCCAACGTCTGTGTACCGGTCCTCGAGTTCCGACTCGAGCTGGAAGAAGCGGTCGGCGGCCCTTAGGAAGACGGTTCGCTCGATCGACTCCGTCTTCTCGGTTGTTCCGCCGACCTGAACGACCGGCTCCGCCCCCAGCCGCGCGTCGATTTTCTTGGTCAAGCTGAGCGATCGCTGCTCGGTCGGTGACAGGCCGCCCCGCAGCTGCCCTAGGTAAGCGTCGACCCGCTCGTCGTCCAGGTATAGAAACTCTTCCGGAAGGCGCGAGCTGGAGCTCGGCTCGATCTGCTCATCTCCGAAGACGTTCAGCACGCCGACCAGGTCGAGCGCCACGATCAAACTCACGAGAAGGACCCCCGCGCGAACCACCGCCCAGGCGATCTCCAGGGGCCCCGCGGCACGCATTCTCGCGATGAACCCGCCCCTCACGGGGGCGTCCGCGTCCTTGTCGTGCTGCTCTGACATGCCTCCGCCTTCCTGCGGCAGACTGCGCCTCGCAGATGTGACACGAGCAGTGGCGGCCAGCCTACGCCCGCGCGCGCGACGCGGTCAACCTCCGCTCCTCAAACGGCGGCTAAGCAGGCGCGCTCCGGCGACAATCGCGACACCGCCCGGGGATGCGGAGGCCAATCTCCTGGGCGTATAGCATCGGCGCATGGTCGCGGGTACGCCCCTCGAGCCCGATGTCAGAGGGCTTCTGACGGCTCGCAACATGGCTCACGTGGCGACATTGATGAGCGACGGGGGGCCCCACGTCTCGCCGGTTTGGATCGAGGTACTCGACGACGATCGACTGGCGATCTTCTCCATCGAAGCCAACCTGAAGATCCGCAATCTGCGCCGCGATCCGCGGATTGCGGTCTCGGTCGTGGACGAGCACAACCCGTATCGCTCGGTCATCCTGCGCGGCCAGGTGGTCGAGGAGCTCGGAGGCGAGCGCGCGATCGAGATAATGAACCGAATGAGTCGGCGCTACGCCGGCACGGACTATCCCAGCCGCTCAGCGATTGTGATGGTCATCGAGCCCGAACGCGTGCTCCTGCAGGATCTGGAGGCCGTCCCGGAGACGTGACGAACTCGCAGGCGATCATGCTCGCCGTCGCGACCTTCGTGCCAGATCACGTTCACTGAAGAGTTTGGGGGCCTATGGCCGCCACAAGTCTTCAGTCGTTGGGGGGTCGACCTTGCTACAGCTTGCGAATGAGCTCGAGCACGGTCTCGCCGCTTGCGTCCAAGCTCCGCTCGGACACCGCATCGAGGTCGTCGCAGAGCTGGTGCCAGCAGCTGAAGTCGAAGTCGATCAGGTCGATCGACGGCACCCCGCGCTGGAGGAAGGGCACGTGGTCGTCCTGGATCGTTCCCTGGGTGTCGTCGGGGAAGGTCCGGCCGGCGCCCACCGTGCGCGCCGCCGCCCGCAGACGCCCCCACAGGCGGAGGTTCGAGGCCGACTCGCGCGGGATGCGCAGGCGCCGGTCGCCCACGAAGTCGAGCAGCACCATCGCCCGCGCCTGGGCGAAGCGTCGCGCCGCCACCTTGCTGCCGCGCAGCCCCTTCTCCGCGAACTCCGCGTCGGGAGTGTCGCGCGGGCTCTCCTCCCCGTCGAAGAGGACGAAGTGGATGGTGTGCTTCGGGCGCTTGACCGTCCGTGCCAGCTCGGTGACCACCGCGGTGCCCGACGCCCCGTCGTTGGCCCCCACGAAGCCCTCGATGTCCTTGGTGTCGTAGTGCGCGCCCACCACGATGTAGCCGGGCTCGCGGCCGCGCACGGTCCCGATCACGTTGCGCAGCCCGCCGGGCACCTTCTGAAATCGGCCGTTCGGCAACAGCTCGCGCAACTCCTCGGCCAGCTCGCGCGAAGCGGGCGAGCCCGCCGGGCGCGGGCCCCGCTCCACCTGGGTCCTGAGCAGGCGCCATGCGGCCGCCGAGTCGAAGCGGTCGACCTTCGGGCGCGCGGGCTTGGCGTCCTCGCCGTCGGCGAAGGGCACGTTGTCGGTCGCCACCAGCGCGATCAGGGCGAGCCCGAGCGCCACCTGCACGGCGAGCACTGTTCCCAGAAGCTTCACTCAGGCGATTGTGGCGGGTAGAGTCAGCGCTGTGGCAAACCAGGGGCACCGGGACCGCCTGAGCGCCGTCGACGCCTCCTTCCTCCATCAGGAAAAGCAGGCTTCGCACATGCACGTCGGTGCCCTGGTGATCTTCGAGGGACCGCCGCCGGCACGCGAGGACTTCGCGGCGCACATCGAGTCCCGGCTCGCCCTCGTGCCGCGCTACCGCCAGAAGCTCGCCTTCCCGCGCTTTGAGATGGGCCGTCCGTTCTGGGTCGACGACCCGAGCTTCAACCTCGATTACCACGTGCGCCACACCGCGCTGCCCAAGCCGGGCTCCGACGATCAGCTGCGCCAGCTCGCGGGTCGCATCTTCTCCCAGCGCCTCGACCGGTCCAAGCCGCTGTGGGAGGTGTGGCTGATCCAGGGCCTGGAGGATGGCCGCTTCGCGCTCATCTCCAAGACGCACCACGCGCTGGTGGACGGGGTGTCCGGGGTGGACATCGCGACTGTGCTCTTCGACCTCGCCCCGGTGCCGCCGCCGCTCGAGCCGGGCTCGGGCTGGTCTCCCCACCCCGAGCCCTCCGACGCCGATCTGGTCGCCGAGGGAATCAAGGGCCTCGCGCGCACGCCGCTCTCGCTGGCCGGGCGGGCGATCGGGGCGCTGCAGAATCCCGGCCGTTCGCTCGGGGAGGCACGCGAGGCGGCCGAGGGGATCGGCGAGATCGTCTGGGCGGGGATGAACCCCGCGCCCGACGTGCCGCTCAACGTGCCGATCGGCCCGCACCGCCGCGTGCGCTGGGTGCAGAGCCGGCTCGACGACTTCAAGGAGATCAAGAACGTGCTCGGGGGCACGGTCAACGACTCGGTGCTGGCCGTGGTGGCCGGCGCCCTGGGACGCTGGCTGCGCACTCGCGGGGTGCGTACCGAGGGGCTCGAGTTGCGCGCGCTCGTTCCCGTGTCGATCCGCACCGAGGACGAGCACGGCGCGCTCGGCAACCGGATCGCCGCCATGCGCGGGCCGCTGCCCGTGTACGTGAGCGATCCCGTCGAGCGTCTGCGCCAGGTGCAGGAGTCGATGGGCAACCTCAAGCAGTCCAAGCAGGCGCTCGGGGCCGAGGTGATCGCCGGGCTTCAGGACTTCGCCCCGCCGACGCTGCTGGCGCAGGCCTCGCGGGTGAACTTCTCCACCCGCCTCTTCAACCTCATCGTGACCAACGTGCCGGGCCCGCAGTTCCCGCTCTACCTCCTCGGGCGCGAGATGCAGGAGATCGTGCCGATCGCCTTCCTCCCCGAGAACCACGCGCTGGCCATCGCGATCATGAGCTACAACGGCAAGGTCGACTTCGGCCTGCTCGCCGACTACGACGCCATGCCCGACCTCGAGGAGTTCGGCGAGATGCTCGAGGAGTCGCTGGGCGAGCTGCTCGCGGAGGCGCGCGCCCGCACGAAGGCCGCGGCGCGCTCGAACGGCTCGGGCTCCGGCGCGACCGCGCCGCCCAAGGCCTCACACAGCAAGCAATCCTGACCTTGCGGACCGCGGTCGCAGTCAGTCTGGCTCTGGCCGCGCTCGCGCCCGCGAGCCTCGCCGAGGCCGCCCCGCCCGCTCCGTTCGGACACCCCTGCGTTCCGCAGAACGGCGTGCGCTTCTGCCCCACCGCCACCGACGCCGGCCGCGTCGCGAGCTTCGACGGGGTCCCACTCGATGTCGACGTGACGCTCCCCGCCGAGGGGGACGGGCCGTTCCCCGCGGTCGTGATGCTCCACGGCTACGGCGGCAACAAGACGTCGTTTCAGAGCACCACCCCGGACGGGCGCTACAACAACGTGTTCTTCGCTCAGCAGGGCTACGCCGTGATAACCCCGACCGCGCGCGGCTTCGGGCGTTCGTGCGGGCGGCCCGATTCGCGAACCGCGCCGGCTTGCGACCGCGGCTGGATCCACTTGGCCGACCAGCGCTACGAGGTGCGCGACACCCAGCACCTGCTCGGCCTGCTGGTGGACGCGGGGGTGGTCGAACGCGACGCGATCGGAGTGACCGGCATCTCCTACGGCGGCATCCAGAGCCACAACCTGGCCCGCCTGCGCGACCGCGTGCGCCTCGCCGACGGCTCATACGCGCGCTGGCGCAGCCCGGCCGGCACCCCGCTCGAGATAGCCGCCGCATGGCCGCGCTGGGGAGCGACCGACCTGAGCTACTCGCTCACCCCCAACGGGCGCTTTCTGGACTTCGGGCCGTTCTCACCCGCCGAGAGCCGCGCCCCGGGAGGCGTGCCCAAGAAGAGCTTCAACGACGGTCTCTACGCGCTCGGGAGCCTCCAGGGCTTCTACGCGCCCCTGGGGGCGGACCCGACCGCGGACATCACCGGCTGGAAGGCCGTGTCCGACCGAGGAGAGCCGTTTCGCGCCGATGCGCTCGCCGTGCTGCGCGAGCTGTCGACCTACCACAGCGCGGTCGGCATCTCGGGCGTGCCCGCGCCGCTGCTGGTGCAGAACGGCTGGACCGACGACCTCTTCCCCGCGCCGGAGGCGCTGCGAGCGCTGCTCGCCTATCGCTCACTCAAGGGCGCGCATGTGTCTCTGCAGCTCGGCGACCTCGGCCACGCCCGGGGATCCAACAAGGCCAACACCGATCGCTTCTTCAACAAGCAGGGCGCCGCCTTCCTCGCCGCCTACCTGAAGGGTCAGGGCAAGCCGCCCGCTCACGAGGCGGTCAGCGCCTTCTCCCAGACCTGTCCACGAGAAGCGCCGGCCGACGGGCCCTTCCGGGCGCGCAGCTGGGCCAAGCTCCACCCCGGGCGCTTCTCGGTCTCGGCGCCGCGCGCCCAGCGGGTGAGCTCAGCGGGCGGAAACCCCGACACCGGCAAGGCCTTCGACGTGGTGCTGACCGGCGACGCCTGCAAGACGGTGCCTCAGGAGCGCTCGCGCGGCACGGCGATCGCCCGGCGGCGCGTTCGCGCGCCCCTCACCCTGCTGGGCCTGCCCACGGTCAGGGCGACGGTGAGGACGACGGGCCGGGGCGCCTATCTGGCCGCCCGGCTCTGGGACGTCAGCGACGGCCGCCAGAGGCTCGTGACCCGCGGCGTCTACCGGCTCGAAGACGGCCAGAGGGGACCGATCGCCTTCCAGCTCTTCGGCAACGGCTGGCGCTTTCGCCGCGGGCACGTGGCCAAGCTCGAGCTGCTCGGCTCCGATCCGGACTTCCTGCGCCCGGGCAACTTCCGCTTCGCGGTCAAGGTGTCGGAACTGACGCTGACGCTTCCCACGCGAGAGCGCTGACCGGTGGCCGAGGAGCGCGCCCAGGTCAACGGGATCGAGTTGGCCTACGAGACGATCGGCGACCCCGCCCGGCCGGCGCTGTTGCTCGTGATGGGCCTCGGCACGCAGATGATCCACTGGGACCGCGAGCTGTGCGAGCAGCTCGCCGGCCGGGGCTTTCACGTGATCCGCTTCGACAACCGCGACTCGGGCGAGTCGACCCAGGTTGCGGCGCCGGTTCCCAACCTGGTGCGCGGCATGGCCGGTTTGCACTTCGACGCTCCGTACCTGCTCGAGGACATGGCCGACGACGCGTTCGGACTGCTCGATCACCTCGGCATCGAGGCGGCCCACGTGATGGGAGCCTCGATGGGCGGCATGATCGCCCAGACCATGGCCATCCGCCGCCCCGAGCGGGTGCTGTCGCTGATCTCGATCATGTCCACCACCGGCGAGCGGCGGGCCGGGCGGCCCAAGCTGCGGATGTGGAGCCTGCTCACGCGGCGCGCTCCGGCCGGCCGGGACGCCTACGTCGACTACTTCGTGGGGGTGCTCCGGATGATCGGCTCCAAGGGCTTCCCGTTCGACGAGGAGCGCGTGCGCGAGCTCGCCGCCGTGTCTTATGAGCGCGGTCACCACCCCGCGGGCACGGGCCGCCAGCTGGCCGCGATCATGGCCTCCGGCGACCGCACCGCGCAGCTGCGCGACGTCCACGTGCCCACCACCGTGATCCACGGCAGGGACGACCCGCTGATCGCCTTCAGCGGCGGCGTGGCCACCGCTCGCGCCATCCCGGGAGCGAAGCTGATCGCGATCCCCGGGATGGGCCACGACCTGCCCCGCGAGATATGGCCGCAGCTGGTGGACGCAGTGGTCGAGACGGCCGGGCGGGCCCAGCCGGTCGGTCAGGCCTAGCGCAGCGCCGGGGGCCGGTGCTCGGCGCTCAGGTCCCGAGCCAGCTTCACGGTCTCGTCGTCGAGCGACCCGGCCACTAGGTCGTAGCGGGCGCCGTACTCCGCCAGCACCGCGTCGCGGACCGCCTCCCAGCTCCCGCCGGGCACCTCGTCCTCCACCGCACCCACCGTCTGCGGATCCCAGGTGAGCGAGAGCTCGCGGTACACCGGCTCGAGCACCCGGCGCACGCGCTCGGCGTCCTCGGCCACGATCACCGATCCGGTGTGCGAGCCGCCGGCCACCACGCGCTGGCCGATGCCCGCGAGCTTGCGCTCGCCGCCGGAGTTGACGCTCCAGCGCCCCGGGCAGTACTCACCCGCCACCTCACCCACGCGCGCGTCCACCCCCAGGCGCTCGAGCGCGCGGCGCATCAGCGTGGCCTCGGCCTCGAAGCGCTCGTGGATGCCCGCGCGCGGGTCGTCGGAGGGAGCCGCGTGGGCCACCTCGAGGGTCCCCTCGTGAAACACCGCGGCCCGGCCACCCGCCAGCCGCACCACGGCCCCGAAGCCCTCGCCCTCGGCCGCGCGAACGGCCTGAACGTAGCCGGGCGCGACGGCGTCGCGCTTGGCGAAGGCGACCACGGAGGCGGGGCGCGCAAGGCGCACGGTCTCCGGCAGCTCGCCGCGCGCGACGCGGAACATCACGGCGCGCGACACCGCCACGTCGAACGCGGGATCGTCGGGAAAGCTGTCCTCCAGGACCGTGAGGGCCGGCACGCCTTCAGGCTACGCGGCCCACTCAACGGCGCTGAGCGCCCGGTCCTTGCCGGTCAGCTTGGCGCCGCGCAGGCAGAAGTCGGCGGCCGCGATCAGATCGTCGATCGTCTCTGCGTTGTCGGGATGGAGCGCCCAGCCCACGCTGGCCGTGAGCTCGATGCCGGGCAGGTCGAGCTGCCGCTCCACACCCCTCATCGCCTCGAGCACGTTGGCCGAGAGCGCGCGCATGGCGGCGGCGTCCGCTCCCGGGGCGAGGACCGCGAACTCGTCGCCACCCAGGCGAGCGACCGTGTCATCGGTCCGCACGCAGCGGGTGAGAGTTCGAGCCGTCTCCCGCAGCACCGCGTCGCCCGCGGGAAAGCCGTGGACGGTGTTCACCTCCTTGAACCCGTCGAGGTCGACAAGCATCAGGCCGACCTTGCTCCGGACCGCGGCTGTGCTCGCCCAGCCACTCGAGCATGGCCCGGCGGTTGGGAAGCTCGGTGAGCGGGTCGCACAGGGAGAGGGTGCGCGCCTGCTCGCGCAGGGCCACGAGCTGCGCCTTGCCCTTGATGATCAGGAACCCCAGGAGCACGTAGGCGGGGCAGATCACCAGCAGCTCCCCCACGTAACCGTCCTCGATTGCGCCGCTGTCGTAGAGCAACGGCGTCAGAGCCACGACGACGCAGCCGAGCACATAGGCGCGCGCGTAGCGCTCGGGGAAGAAGTAACAGGTGAAGACCAGCACGAAGAACAGGTAGAAGCGGGCGGGCGAGTTGGCTCCGCCCGTGCCCGACATCCCCAGCGTGACGAGGGCCAGGGCAGCAGCGCCGGGCACGTGCCAGAACAACAGGCCGTGGCGCTCGGGCCGTGCGAAGAAGAGGCAGTAGAGCCCCCAGGCCACGCACAGCGGCGCCAGCGCGACCGCCCAGCGCCAGTGGTCGTGCTCCACCCCGGGCAGCAGCAGCATCAGCAGGGCGGTCAGGCCGCCGGTCAGGTAGAGCAGGCCCGCGAGCTTGGCGGCCGGTCCCTGCTCCTCGTGTACGTCGAACGCTCCCGTGCCTCGAATATCGGCACGCGGCGGGCTTTCGTGAATCTCAGAAGCCGAGCGCGAACTTCGCTTCTTCGCTCATCCGCTCCGGCGTCCACGCGGGGGTGAAGGTCATCGTCGAGCTGACGTTGGTCACCCCGTCGACCTCGCTCACGAATTCCTCGATCTGCTCGGACACCTGGGGGCCGATCGGACACCCGGGCGACGTGAGGCTGAAGGAGACGGAAACGTCGCCCTCCTCCACCTCGATGTCGTAGATCAGGCCCAGCTCGACGAAGTCGAGACCGAGCTCGGGGTCGATCACATTGGTGAGGGCTTCCTGGACTTCGTCTACGGTCGGCATGCTCCAACAAGGGTAGTACAGGGAGCGCTGCGCACCCGGCCGAGCCGACCGCTTCGCGCTAGCCTCATCCGCGATGCCCATTCTGGCTCTCGTAGCGGTCTTCATCGTGCTTCCCCTGCTCGAGCTGTACGTGATTCTCGAGGTGGTGGGGCCGTGGCTCGACTGGTACGGAACCATCGCGCTGCTGGTGATCGACTCGATCGTCGGGAGCCTGCTCTTGCGGTCCCAGGGTCGCGCGGTCTGGCGCCGTTTCAACGCCGTCATGGCCGAGGGCCGGATGCCCCACCGCGAGGTGATCGACGGCGTCCTCATCGTCTTCGGTGGGGCCTTTCTCATCACCCCGGGCTTCATCACCGACATCGTGGGGCTCGTGCTTCTGATTCCCCCCACCCGAGCCATCGTCCGTCGCCTCGTGGCGCGCCGCCTGGGCACGCGGCTGGCGGTGTCGGTGGCCGACCGCGGGCAGCGCTATGACGTCGACGGCACCGCCACCGAGCACGACGCCGCATCCGAACGGCTCGAGCGGTGAGCGCCGCCCACGCGGTCTCCTTCTTCGATCCCGACCGCGAGCTGTACGGGACCGTGCGTTCGGGCGCGACGATCCTGTTCGAGGGCCGCAAGCCGGCGGCTCACAGCGAGGAGGCGCAGATCGGCACCGACGGGGACGGCTGGACGGCCGAGCTGGGCGAGCTGCTGTCGATTCAGTTGGCTCCGCTGAGCCCGGAGGTCGATCTCGGCCTGGTGGCCGTGACGGTCTGCCGCGTCTCGGGCGAGGTGAGTGGCCGTGCGATGGACTGCCTGGGCACGGTCGCGACCACGCGCGAGCCGCCCCGCTGGGAGGAGCTCGACGCCCTGCGCAGCATCTCGGCGATCGTCGACGAGAACGACGCGGTGCTGGCGCTGGCGAGCCGCCCCCGTGGCGCGGCGGGTCATGGTCAGGAGACCGTGCGCGCGGCGGTGATCACGGACGGCGAGCTGCTGGAGATCGAGGACGCGCGCCTGTCCACGGTCTACGACGGAGAGGGACGCCAGCGCAGTGCCGGGCTCGAGCTGTGGCCGGCGGGCGAGGACTTCTCGCGGCGCGGGTCGGGCCAGGCCATTGCCGGCTCCTCGCTCGAGCTGGAGGCCGTGCGCGTGCACGCGGCGGTGTTCCGCTGGCGCATCGAAGGGCGCGAGGGGATCGGCGCCTACGAGCTGATGGTGCGCAACGTGCCTCCAGTGGCCGCTTGATCCGGGCCCTGATCAGCGACTTCGGGGGCGTGCTCACCACCCCCCTCTCGCGCGGCTTCCTGGCCTATCAGGAGGAGGCCGGCGTGACCATGGAGGAGCTTGGATCCGCCATGGCGCGCGCGAGCGAGGCGCACGGCGAGCATCCGCTGTTCGCACTCGAGCGCGGCGAGATCACCGAAGCGCAGTTCGCCCATCAGCTCGAGGAGCAGCTCGACGGGCGCTTCGACCTCGCTCGCCTGCGCCACCTCTACTTCGAGCGCCTCGAGGCCAACGAGCCGATGATCCGTTACCTCGCCGGCCTGCGTGCCCGCGGCCTGCGTACCGCGTTGCTGACCAACAACGTGCGCGAATGGGAGCCGCTCTGGCGGGCGAAGCTGCCGGAGCTCGACGCGATCTTCGAGGTGGTGGTCGACTCGGCCTTCGTCGGCCTGCGCAAACCCGATCCACGGATCTACGAGCTCACGCTGGAGCGGCTCGGCGACGGCCTGCGCGGCGAGGACTGCGTGTTCGTCGACGACCTGGACGTGAACTGCGACGCGGCCCGGGCACTGGGAATGAGGGCGGTGCGCTTCGAGGACGCCGACCAGGCGATCGCCGAGATCGAGTCAGTCCTGAGCGGTTAGCCGGGCGACCATCGTGCGCATGGCACCGCGGGTGCGCCTGACACTCAGACCCTGGTGCAAGCGCAAGGCCTCGAAGGTGCCCCAGGCGCACGCGGCCACCAGCGCGGCGCGCAGCGATTCGCGCTCGTCGGCCGGGGCCGCCTCGAGCTCGCGCCGGAAGACGCGTTCCACCTCGGCCGCCCCCGCCCGGCGGACGGTGCTGAGCCACCCCGCCACCACGTCGGACTCGGGCTCCATCAGCAGCGCCGCCCGGCGCACGCCCGTGGCCCGCTCGAAGGTGCTGCAGCGCTGGGCGACGAGCCCGTCCACCCGCTCGGGCAGCGAGAGCGAAGCGTCGACGGGGCGGATGGTGGGGATCACCCGGTCGTACTGCTCGCGCGCCACCGCCTCGAGCAGCGCCTCGCGGTCGCGAAAGTGCTGAAACAGCGAGCGCTCCGACACCCCCGCCCGCTCGGCGACCTCGGCCGCCGTGGGCCGCAGCCGGCCCTCGTCGAGAAGCCCGAGCAGGGCGTCGACCAGCGCCTGCCGCGTGCGCTCGGCGCGCACCGTGCGCCCATCGCGCTGCTTGGGATTGGTTTCCAAGGAGCTCATCTTCACATTTTTCCGCAATGTGCGGGTAGATCTGCACAAGAACCATTGACTGAGACCGCGGCCGATGATCTACTCATCGTCGAGACGCGGACGGAACGCAAAGAGCGAAGCCAAGAGGTTGTAAGGCTCGCCGCGCCGCTTGAGGGCTTCGGCCCGATAGCGCGCACCTCAAGCGTGAAGTTCGCGTCTCTTTTATTGCGCCTCGGCTTGCCGGGGCGCTTCGTCGTTCAGCGCCCGGCGCGCGCGGCCAGCTCGCGCTTGGCCGTGCGGTGGTAGCGCCGCATCTTCTTGAAGTTGAGGCGCGCGCGTGCGACCAGCGACTCCGGCGGTAGCTCGAAGCCGCCCACCAGCCGGTGCGGGATCAGGGACCAGGACCCGTCCGCCTCCTCCAGGAGATCGCCGCGCACCTGGAAGTTGCGCTGCCACTTGAAGTCCGGCGGATGGTCGTGGGCGGTGAGGCAGGCCGGGCCGGCGTGCCAGGGCACGCCCACCGGAGCACCGCCGAGCCTCACCCGCCGAGCCTGCCGGTCGAGCTCGATCGGCAGGCGGACCGAGAAGGGGAACCCGTCGGGGGCCACCAGCGACACCACGGCCCAGGGGTAGCGAGCACCGAGCTCGTGCAGGCGCTCGTCCCACGCCACCGCCCCGCCCTCCGAGCCGGCGAGATCGTCGACCGGCTCCTCCACGTGGCCCGAACGCACCTCCTCGAGGTGGGCGTCGAACAGCCGGGGCTCCACGGTCACGTCGCCGTCAGCCCACACATAGATCCGCTCGGGACGCACGTGCAGGTAGATGCGGGTCAGGTACCACGACAGCCACCTGTCGAACGCTCGCGGGGGTAGGTCACCCGCGACGGCGGGGAGCTTCTCGACCATCTCGCGGCGGTAGCGCTCGCGGTTCGATTCGAGGTCGCGGTCGTCGACGTCCGCGGTGCCCTGCACCAGAACCTGGGGCGGACCGTCGAGACCGCTGCCGGTGGGGTCTGAGAACAGCATCGCCACGCGTGGGTTCGCCCGCGCGTCGTTGGCCTTCTTGGGATAGCCCAGGCCGGTGGTCACATCGATGCAGGGATCACCGGGCCGGTAGTAGGGCGTCAGCGGCCAGGTGATCGGCCGGCCGCGGCGATCCACGGTCGTGAACTCGGTGGTGATGAAGCGGTCGAAGACCTGCTGTACCTCGGCGGGAAGAGTCGCGGTCATCGGGCGCCAAATATACGGCCGGTGGCCCGTTGCGACTCGTCCAGCGGGCCCTTCCGCCGATCAAGCGGGACGCCATCCCATCCGATGGCCCAACACGAGAGCCGTACCGTGATCGCCCGTCTCCGCCATCGATGGTCGTGCCTCTCCTCGCAGCAGGGATCCCTGCTCGTGGAGGTGATGGTCGGCGCCCTGGTCCTCGGCATCACGTCGCTGGCGGTGCTGTCGGGACTGGATGGCGCGCAGGACTCCGGCGCCCGCAACAAGGCCCGGTCGGAGTACTCGGCGCTGGCCCAGCAGGACATCGAGCGCCTGCGCTCCAAGCCGATCACGGCGCTCTCCAACTACGACGAGGCGCGCACCGTACGGGTGGGCACGGTCGACTACACGGTCACCTCGAAGACCGAGTGGGTGCGCGACGCGAGCGGCGTGGTGTCGTGCACCGACGACAACACCCAGGCCGAGTACATGAAGGTCAGCTCCACCGTCACCTCGGCCAACGACACCCAGGCCGAGCCGACCAAGGAGACCACGCTGCTCACCCCCGCGCCGGGAGCGTTCAGCGCCACCAGCGGCACGGGGGCGGTGCTGCTGACCGACCGCGACGGCGACCCGATTCCCGGAGTGACCGTGACCCTGACCGGCCCCGGCTCCTTCTCCGAGACCACCAACGAGCTGGGGTGCGCGATCTTCGGCTACATCCCAGCGGGGGGGTACACGGCCCAGCCGAGCGCCGGGGTCACGTGGGCCAGTGACGCGCCCGCCACCGCGCCGGTGACCGTCAACCCGGGACGCACGACGCTGTCCCAGATCGAGATCGATTCACCCGCGTCCCTGCGTGCCCATTTCGAGACGCCGTCGGGCGCGGCGACGCAGTGGTCGCGACTGACCGTGGGCCACGCCAAGCTGCCCGCCGGCCGCAAGATCTTCCCGAGCGCGACCGCCACGGCGTTGCAGAGCTCCATCGACGCGATCAACCTCTTCCCTCACAACGACGCCTACGGCGTGTACGCGGGTAGCTGCCTGCGCAACAGCCCGGCGTACTGGAGGTCGAACTACTTCCAGCCGGGAGGCAACGGCTACATCGAGCTCGACCCGGGCGACAGCCTGAAGAGCGTGAATGTGACCGTGCCCACCCTCACGGTCAACTTCAGCAAGCGCAATCTCTCCGGAAGCCGCTATCGGGTGCAGATCAAGCAGGTGGACGGCACGGGCTGCACGGAGAACCAGGTCTACGACCTGACCGGAGGGGCCGTGCCCAGCGACACGAACGAGGTTCTGACCTTCCCGCTGCCGTTTGGCCGCTACAAGGTCTGCATCGACGACGGCTTTCGCTTTCGCCAGAGCTCGAACGGCACCAGCTCGTCCCACTACCCGAGCGGACCGGCCTACGCCGACCTGAGCACCACCAACCCATCGGCTCACAGCCTGACTCCCACCGGGCCGCCGCTCGCGGCCACCGACGCCGTGAGCCTGATCGGAACCAATCCGGGCACCAGCGGAACGTGCACACCAACGATGTCGGGCTGGTGATGGACCGGCGGGCCCGACAGGGGCAGGAGGGCTTCACTCTCGTCGAGCTCCTCGTGGCGATGACGATCGGGATGGTGGTGCTGATGGCGGCCTTCCTGCTGCTCGACCGCGCCCAGTCCGCCTCGCGTGAGATCTCCGACCGCCAGGACGCCGTGCAGCGCGGAAGGCAGGCGATGGAGTACCTGACTCGTCAGGTCCGCTCGCAGGTCTGCCTGGGAAACACGACGGAGCCGATCACCTACGCCAGCCCCACCCAGGTGACCTTCTACGCCGACCTCACCGACGGCAGCAAGAACGTCGAGCGCCGCACGCTCACCTTCAACGCCGCGGCGAAGACGATCACCGAGCAGGTGTTCCCGGGGATCGGCGTGTATCCCGACCTGACCTTCTCGGCCACGCCCACCGAGACGCGCACCCTTCTCACCAAGGCCGAGGCCGTGACCGGCCCCGCCACGCCCTTCCTGCGCTACTACGCCTTTGATCCCGGCGGCGCGCCGGGATCGCTGCGCGAGCTGCCGCCGACCCCGTCGCTGAGCGCCACCGACCTCCCGCTGGTGGTGATGGTCAAGCTCGCGTTCGTCGCCCTGCCCGAGGGTCCGAGGCCGCGCAACCGCGACGCGACCACCTTCCACAACGACGTCTACGTCCGTCTCGCCAACCCGACCGTGCCGACCGAAGGACCCCGATGTCTGTGAAGTTGCGCTGCCAGCAGGGGTTCACGACCGTCACCCTGATGGGCGTGCTCGCCGTGGGCGGCCTGCTCGTGGCCGCCGGCTTCGCGACGGTCGACGGCGACACCGGCCTGACCCGCGAGGACCAGGACTACAAGCAGTCCTACGGGGCGGCGGAGGGCGGGCTTCAGTGGTACCTGAACCGGATGGGCCAGGACAACAACTTCTACGTGCGTTGCACCGCGGTGCCGCCGCCCAACGCCACCGAGTCCGCGCCGGTCAACCAGCGGTGGAGCGGGGCCGGAGCCGATCCGCGCATCTGGCGCAAGCTGCCGGGCGAGGACGCGGAGTACACCGTCGAGCTGATCCCGGCGCCGGGCTACAGCGCCTGCGTGCCCAACAACCAGTACTCGATGGTGGACGAGAACGGCAACCTGACCGTCCGCGTGACCGGGCGCTCGCGTGGGGAATACCGCAGCGTCCTGGCCACCCTGCGACGGTCCAACTTCATCGACTTCATCTACTTCACCGACTTCGAGACGCTCGACCCCGCGGCCTACGCCGACCAGGACGACACCGACCGGGCGTCCGTGGAATGCGCCCGCTATCGCGACCTGCGCACCTCCTTCTGCACCGAGATCCAGTTCACGGCCAGCGACGTGATCAACGGTCCCTTCCACACCAACGACAACCTGCGCATCTGCGGCCACGCGACCTTCGGGCGCAACCCGCGGGACCTGATCGAGATCAGCGGACACCCCTCCTGGATCAACGGCGGCTGCACGGCGAGCCCCAACGTCATCGGAACCCTGGTACCGCGGGCCACCCCGCTCGACCTCCCGCCATCCAACGCCGCGCTGGAGAGCGTCGTGCTGCCGGGCTACAAGTTCCAGGGCCGCACCCACATCGTCCTGAACGGCGCTTCGATGACGGTGACCACCGGGTTCACCACGGCCAACCCCACCGGCACCACAACGACGCTGTCGCTGCCTTCCAACGGGGTCGTCTACGTCGACAACTCGCTGACCGGGAGCTGCTCGGGCGGATACCTGCGCGAGCAGCGCTACGACGGGCTCGGCGCCGGTGCTGCCTCATCCTGCGGCAACGCCTGGGTCAGCGGCACCTACAGCGGCGACCTCACCATCGGCGCGGACAACGACGTGGTGGTGGAGGACGACCTCGTTCGCGGAGACGACGGCGTGCTGCTGGGGCTGATCGCCAACAACTTCGTCCGCGTCTATCACCCGGTCGACCACGACCTGAACGAGGTGGGCGGCTGTGCCAACACGGGCAGCACCTCGGGCATGCGAATCGACGCCGCCATCCTGGCTCTGAGGCACTCGTTCATACACGACAACTGGTACTGCGGCGCCCCTACGGGCGACCTGACCGTCAACGGAGCGATCGCCCAGCAGTTCCGCGGTCCGGTGGGCACGGGCTCGGGGTCGACGATCAGCACCGGATTTCGAAAGCAGTACGTCTACAACGACCGCCTGCGCTATCGCGAGCCGCCGTACTTCCTCGATCCCGTGCAGGCCTCCTGGCGGATCTCGCGGGAGACCGAGCAGGTACCGGCGGTGAAGCCCTGAGGGAATAACGCCGCCAGGGAAGCGTCTTCTCCCCAATGATCCGGAGACACCTCAGCTTCGCGAACGTCATCGCCAGCCTCGCACTGTTCATCGCCTTGGGGGGTACCGCGGTGGCCGCCGCGACCCTGACTCGAGACAGCGTCGGCTCAGCGCAGATCCGCGAGGGCGCCGTCCGCTCCTCGGACATCCGCAACGACGACATCAAGGTCGGCGACATCGCGACCGGAGCAGAGACCGCGCTGCGCAGCGAGGTGAGGCTGGCCCAGACCGACGACACCGGCATCCTGCCGAAATGCCCGGGCACAGATCTGGCCGCGTGCCGCAACCTGCTCGCGCTGCGATTGAATACGGACACCGGCGACGATGAGAGCGCGGCCCGGGGGCGGCCACCCGCGGGCGGCCCGGTTGAGCCCCAGCCCGGCCGGAACTACCTGATTCACGCCAAGCTCACCATCGACGTCGTCAATTTCAGCGCGACGGAGGACAACCGGTGCGGCCTGGTGATCGACCACAGCTCGGCCCCGGACGCGGTGCTCGACGAGTCGCGCTTCTTCTTGGCCCAGAACGAGGATCCCGCCGACACCGAGGCCATCGCGTTGACCGCGGTGTTCAGCGACAACCGCGTCGCGAATCCTCGGATCGCGCTGCGCTGCACCGAGCAGAGCAACCCGTTCGAGGAGTTCGCGGCCGAGGACGTGAAGATGACGGCGGTGGAGGTGGGTGACGTCATCGGGCAGTGAGAAACCGGGTCACCTCGTGGGCCACGAGCTCGGGGCCGCTGGTTGTGGCGCCGTGCCCGTGGCCCTCGAGCCGATGGACGCCAACCCGGCTGATCACCCCCGCGTATGCGGCGGTGGAGCGGCGGGCCCACTCGGCGCTTCGGCTACCCAGCAGCATCAGGCAGCTCGCCGGCAGTCGCTCGAGCTCGAGGCTCTCGAGCGCCAGCGCTCCCTCGGCCCGCAGCTCGCGCGGGACGGTGCCCGCGGTGGCCAGGCGCCCCGCCCACGCGGGGGTCTCCTGCAGCGCGTCGATCTCACCCTCCGGGTAACCAACCACGTTGCTCATGAAGTCGCGCACCGCGGCCGGGCGGTTGCCGCCCTCCAGCCGAGTCTCGTAGCGCTCGATCCAGTCCTCCGCGGCCAGAACGCCGCCCATCGGAGGCTCGTAGAGGACGAGCTTCTCGAGGCCGGGCAGGAGGCCGGCCGCGCCGGCGGCCACCAGACCGCCGTAGGAGTGGCCGAAGAGAAGGGCCCCCTCACCGGCGTCGGTCATGACAGCGGCCACGTCGGCGAACTCCTGGTCGATCGAGTAGGGCCCGTCCCCGTCGCCCGAGTCGCCCCGGCCGCGGCGGTCGATGGCGATGACGGTGAACGAGTCCTCGAGCAGCGGGCGCACCGGGTCGAAGCTCCAGCGCGCCGAGCCCGCCCCGTGCACGAGCACGAGCGCCGGACCTGAGCCCGAGACCTCGCAGGCGATCGGCACTGCATTCGCACCGGCAACGTGGCGCAACACGCCGCGAGGCTACCGCGCGCAGCCCACCCGTCCCCACAGCCCGCGACCGGCGGCCCGGGCCCGCCGCGCGGCGCGCGTGAAGCGCTCCGCGAACTCCACGTTGGGCGGCACCGTCAGGACCTGCGCGAAGCCGCGGCGGACCAGCAGGAGGTTGAGAAACCGGCCGCCGTCGAGATAGACGTAGGCCAGCGCGCGCCCGTACCGGTCGCGCTCCTCGACGCCGAGGCGGTAGCCGACCGTGCTGCCGAGCGGCACGGTCTGCTCCACGAAAGCCGACGCCCGGCGCCCGTAGCACTCGTCGTCGCCGTAGACCTCCGGGGTGTCCACGCCGATGAGGCGCACCTTGCCGATCCCCGACAGCCAGAGCGTGTCGCCGTCGGTGTGCTTGGTCACCCGCGCCGGGGTGAGGCCCTGAGAAAGCGAGTCGACACCTTCGTCCAGGGCGGTGTCACAGCCGCCGAGAGCAGCGGCCAGCGCGAGGCCCGCCGCTAGTTGTCGGAGCATGCGGCGACAGGTAGCCGAGCGAAAAGCGAGCAGCGCAAGGACGCAGGGAGCGACGCGTGCGCGAGCACGCGAGCGACCGAGGACGCGGCGATGCGAAGCTTTGCAGCCGGCTAGTTGTCGCTGCCGAGGCGATCCCAGCAATAGAGCTCCACCGCCTCCGCGGCGAGCTCCCTCAGGCGGCGGTCGGACAGCCACGGCAGCACGGTGCCCAGCGCCTGCTCCTCACTCACCCCTGCCTCGAACGCGTCGTCGCCCTTGAACCCGGCGGCGATGCGCAGCGCCTCGCGACGGTGCTCGCCGAGGCGGGCGAAGGCGCCCATCAGGAAGTCCTTGTTGGCGATCGGCTGCCCGACCTCCAGCGACGCGTGCCATGCGGCCAGGATGGAGAGGTCGTCGTCATCGAGCTCGTCGACGGCCTTGGCGTAGTGGACCTGCAGCTCGTCGTCCGGGATCTCGTCAACCCACGCGCGAACCACCTCGCCGAGCAGCTGCCGGCGGGCTTCCCGGCCGACGCTTTCGGCGACGACCCTGATCGCTTCCTGAGGTTCGATGAAGCAGAGAGACATACGCCCTCGCTCTCTTCCGTGTCGCACAGTGAGTTGGTCGCAGAGTAGGTGCGGGACCTGACGGAACGACGTTTTCACTGCTCGGCGAGGGTCCGTTCCTCGCTCCACGAGCACAAAGCGGGACGTCCCGGGCAGTCGGCGCACAGCTCCCGGTGAGGTTCCGGCGTGGGCTCGAAGCGCCCGTCGACCACTCCGCCGGCCAGTGAGAGCAGCTCGCCCTCCAGGCGGTCGAGGTCGGCCGCCTCGAAGCGCGCGCCCGCAAGCTCCTCGGGACGCTCGAGGTAGCAGTGCACCACCTCGACGCGCGGCGCGCCCGAGCGCAGGCCCGGCCAGCGCATAGATGAGGCGCTGGGTGGAATACGAGCCGGCGGTCAGCTCGACCGGATCGCGCCCCTCCAGCACGTCGCTCTTGTAGTCGACCACGAGCAGCCCGGGGTCCTCCGTCGCGTGGACGTCGACCACCCCGTTCAGCAGCAGGCTGCGACCGCCTGAGCCGGGCGGCGTGAGGGTGAAGGCGAATGGCAGCTCCGTCCGCACCCGGCGCGCATTCGCGATCCGCCCGAACAGGCTGCTGTCCAGGAAGCGCTCGACCATCTGGCGCAGGTCGGTCACCTCGTCGTCGCGCACCTCGGCGCCATGGCTCTCGATCAGCTCGGCCACCTCCCCCTCCGGCGGTACGAGCGGCCGGCGGAAGTCGAGACCCTCCAGGAGCTCGTGCACGAGCGTGCCGCGCAGCAGCGCGCCCAGGCCCGCGTTGGGCAGCACGTCCGGCGGAAACGGCGGCTCGGAGCGCGGCAGGCGCAGGGCCCGCTCGAGGTAGAAGCGATACGAGCAGCGCCGGTAGCTCTCGAGCGACGAGTAGGAGAGCCGGCTCACGGCCAGGGCGCGCGGCGCGGGCAGCGCGGCCAGCCCGAGCTCGGGCTGCGGAGTGACCGGCGCTCGCTTCGGGCTCGGGCCGGGCGGGGCAGCGCTCGGCCGCCGGCAGCAGCTCCTCCACGTTCTGGGGGCGAAGCTCGACGCGGCGCGCTCCGCTCGCGGCGAAACCCGGCAGCATCCAGCGCATCGGCTCCTTCATGTCGTCCGCCGGCGGGAGCGTCTCGAGGTCGGTGGCCCCGCTCAGCACCAGGTGCTCCTGGGCGCGGGTCACCGCCACGTAGAAGATGCGCTTCTCCTCCTCCTCGCCCACCCGCTTCTGCTCGGCCTTGATGCGCTCCAGCTCGGCGCTGTCGACCGCTCCGCCTCCCAGGGAGGCCAGGCGCAGGCCGAGGCTGCCGTCGTCGGAGATGCGCAGCGCCCCGTAGTCCTCACGGCCGTCCTTGCCCAGATCGCCGACGCAGACCACCGGGAACTCGAGCCCCTTCGCGCGGTGGACGGTCATCAGCCGCACCGCATCGAGCGCCTCGGCCTCCAGCGGGGCCTCCCCCTCGCGCGGCTGGGCGGCGTCGCGCTCGGCCAGCGTGTCGATGAAGCCGCGCAGGTCGCGGCCCTCCTCGGCCTCGTACTCGCGCGCCATTCGCATCAGCTTGCGCACGTTGGCCATGCGTCTCGCTCCGGCGGGCAGCGACAGCACGTGGCGGTCGTAGCCGGTCGCGCTGATCGCGCGGTGGATCAGCGTCTCCAGCGACACCTGAGGCGCGGCGCGGCGCTCGTCCTCGAACAGGGCGACGAAGCGCTCGAGCCGCCGGCGATCGCCGGCGGGAAGGTCGTCGCCCAGCCCGTTTAGCTCGGACACGGTCCACCACACGTCGCGCCGCGTGTCGCGGGCGTGCAGGCCGATCAGCGCCACGGCGTCGAGCGACAGCCCGGCGAGGGGCGAGGCGAGCACGCTGTAAACGGCCAGCTCGTCGCGCGGGTTGGCCAGCGCGGCGAGCCAGTGGCGCAGGTCGGCCACCTGCTGCTGAGCCCAGTAGCCACGGCCACCCACCACGTGGGTGGGGATGCCGCGTTCCTCGAGCGCGCGCTCGTAGAAGACCATGCTGGTGGTGGCGCGCAGCAGCAGCACGATGTCGCGCCATTCCCAGCCGCCGGCGGCCCTCAGCTCTTCGATGTGCTTGGCCAGCAGCCGCGCCTCGGCGGCCCGCCAGATCGGCGCGCCGTGCATGGCCGCGCCGAAGGGGTCGTCGCCCGGCAGCGCAGCGTCCCATCGCGGCTTGCTCTTGTCGGTCACCAGCAGCTCCACGCAGGGCTTCACCCGCGGGGCCGCGTCGCGGGAACCCTCGGCCTCGTTCAGCGCCTCGAAGCGCTCGCCCCAGGTGAGGGCGAAGCAGCCGTCGATCGCCGCGAGCAGCTCGCCGCGGCTGCGGAAATTGACCGTGATGCTCTCCGCGCGGTTCCGGCCGGCCGCCTCGGCCCAGTGGCGGCGGAAGACCTCGACGTCGGCGTTGCGAAAGCCGTAGATGGACTGGTTCTCGTCCCCCACCCGGAAGACGTTGTCGCGGGCGAGCTGCTCGATGAGCTCGTTCTGGAGCGGATTGGTGTCCTGGAACTCGTCCACCAGCACGTGGGCGAAGCGCTCGGCGTACTGGACGCGCAGCCCCTCGTCGCCAGCGAGCAGGTCGCGCGCGATCAGCTCGAGATCCTCGAAGTCGAGTCCCGAGCGAGCCCGCTTGCCCTGCTCGTAGCGTTCGTCGAAGAGCTCCAGCAGCACCCGCAACATCGTGTGGTCGCGGTACTGGCGCGCCGCCCGGCAGAGACCCTCATACGCGCCGAGGGCCGCGCGGTACTCGTCGCAGGCCGCCGTGCACAGCGCCTTGGCGTTGCCGGCGAGCGTGAGCTTGTCGAGATCGGGCGGGTCCGCGAGCCCACCGGCCGGAACGCGCCGCAGAACCCCCAGACAGCGCTCGAGGCGCTCGAGCGCGCCGGTGACCGCCTTGGTCTGCGCCGGGGCGCCGCCCAGCTCGGCGGCGGCAGCCCGGGCGGCGGCCTCCAGCCGCTCGCGCTGACCCTCGATTCGCGGTGGCTGTGCCGCGTCGAGCCGGGGCCGGCGATCGCCCTTGCTACGCAGGCGCGAGTGGGCGGTGCGCACCATGTCGCGCAGGCTGTCCGGCGTGTACGCGGCCACCATCTCGAGGCGCTCGGCCTCCTCACCCTCGCCCATGAACACGCCGAGCGCTCCGTCGAAGGCGTCGGTGGCGATGCGCTCAGCCTCCACCTCGTCGAGCACCCGAAAGTCCGGATCGATGCCGGCGCTCAGGGCGTGGGTGCGGAGAATGCGCGAGCAGAACCCGTGGATGGTCGAGATCCAGGCCCGTTCGGCGGCGCGGGCGTCGGCGGCGCGCCCGAGCTCGAGGAAGCGCCTGCGCACACGGATCTTGAGCTCGGCGGCAGCCTTCTCGGTGAAGGTGATGGCCAGCATCCCCTCGACCGGCGCCCCATCCTCGGCCACGGCCTGCACGAAGCGCTCCACCAACACGGTGGTCTTGCCCGTTCCGGCCCCCGCGCGGACCATCAGCGAGCAGTCGCGCCGGCCCACGGCCCGCGCCTGCTCGGTGGTCAGCGCCGCGCTCATCCCTCGCACCGGCAGATCGAGGGATAGGAGCAGCCGCCGTTCCACGCGCAGGAGTCGGGCTTGCAGCCCAGCTCGCCCGCACGCATGCGGGCGTCGGTGGCGCGCACCTGGTCGAGCGCCCACTCGAGCTTCTCGCGGAACTCATCCGGCGGGAGGCGGTCGTTGTTGACGAAGCCCGAGCCCAGCTCCTCCACGTCCTTGGCCACCATTCCCCGCGGCGGCTTGGCGCTGCCCAGCGGCAGGTAGACGCCGCCCGCGGCGCGCAGGGACAGCAGGCGCTCGACCACGAGCATGTACAGGGCGGCCTGGAAGCGATTCTCGGACTCCCACGAGCCGACCTTGTAGGAATCGGCCCGCTTGCCGCTCTTGTAATCGATCACGAGGGCCATGCCGTCGCTCGTGTCGACCCGGTCGATGCGGCCTCGCACCCGCAGGCCGGGGCCAAGCTCGACCGGTTCGCTTGCCTTGCCGTCGCCGAAGGCGAGCTCGAGGTGCTCGGGCTCGAAATCGCCATCCCGGTCGGCCTCGCGGCGCAGGAAGCTCAGGAGGTCGAACTCGAGCCGGCGGGCGGCCGCGCGCACGCGGGTCTGCTTGGGCGAGAGGCGAAACTCGGCCTGCTGCTCGCGCAGCTCCTCGATCACGATGCGCTCGGCCTGAGCGAGGTTCTCGGGGGTCACCCGCCGGGCCCCGCTCTCCTCGCGCAGTCGCCGGAAGGTGCGCTGGAGGACTGAATGGGCGTACTGCCCGCGCACCATGGCCTCGGGGTCGGGCACCAGCTCGTCGGGACGCAGGACGTTGTCCACCAGCCACTTGACCGGGCAGTCGGCGAAGTTCTCGAGCGCATTGGCGGACACCGCGTCGCGGGCGCCCAGGCGCGCCAACAGCGGCTCCGAGGTGAGAGCGCCGGGCAGGGGCGGCTCGGTGCGCGGGCCCTCGGCCGCCAGCGCCCGCTCGAGCTCGCCGGCGGTGGGGGCATCCTCCGGGCGCCACGTGACGTCCGAGAGGCTGCGCGTGCGGGTGGGCGGGCCGGGCGCGAGCAGCGCGCGCACGTCCTCCACGAAGAACGATTCGGCCTGCGGGTTGCCCTCCTCGTCGCTCGAGCGGCTCGACAGCACCAGCAGCCGCTCGGCGCGAGAGCAGCAGACGTAGAACAGGTAGCGCTCACGGTCCAGGCGGTCCTCGCGGACCGGCAGGCGCAGGCCGCTGGCCCGCGCGATCTCGCGCCGGTCCTCGTCGGGCAGAAACGGCTCGGGCAGGGCGCCCCGGGGAAACTCGCCCTCCTGGAGCCCGCAGACCAGCACGGCGTCGAAGCGCCGGGCGCGGATCGCCTCCGGCTCGGCCACGTGCACGCGGTCGGGCTGAGGCGGCTCGCCCAGGTGCACCTCGAGATCGCCGAGCACGGACAGCACGCGGCGGGGATCGAGCCGGGTGCGGGGGTCGGCCTCCACCACCGCCCGCAGCTCGCCCAGGGCGTCGCGCGCCGCGCGGTATACGCGCGGATCGTCGAGCTCGGGGCCCCGCAGAATCGGCGCGCGCCGCTCGTAGGGCCGGCTGAACAGGCGGCCCAGTTGGCGCTCGAGCTCGGCCAGGAACTCGGGAGCGTTCGAGCGCGCGGCCGCCAGGCGATCGAGGTCGCCGAGCCGCCAGCGCTCGGACTCCCAGATCGCGCGCGCCTGCTCGGCCGAGTGGGCACCCTCGCGGCGGACCTTCGACTCGAGGGTGTCGGCCAGCCCGGGGCGGTCGAGCAGCCCCGGCGTGCGCAGCCAGGCGAGCAGATCGTCGGCCGTGGCCTCGCCGGGCAGGGCCACGCAGCGCAGGAGGGCCAGCAGGCCGCGGCCCAGGCCGGTGTGCCCGAGCGGCACCCGGAGGTCGAGCGAGAAGGGGATCTCGTAGGCGCCGAACACCTGCTCGAGCAGCGAGGCGTAGTCGCCGGGCCGGCGCAGCACCACCGCGATGTCCCCGGGCTCCACCCCGGCCCGCAGCAGCTCGAGCAGCCGCGCCCCGGCCAGCTCGATCTCGGCGCGCTGGCCACCCGCCACGTGGAAGGAGATGGCCGCACCGGCCTCGACCGGCTCCCCGGGGGCGTGGTCCTCGAACAGGTGGCGCTCCACGTGATGCAGCGGCGCGCGCGACTGCGGCGCGTAGTGATCGTCGAGCGGCTCGAGGCGCTTCTCCTCGGCGCCCAGGGCCAGCAGCTCCTGGTGGGCGCCGGCCAGAGCAATGAAGGCGACCCGGCCGGGCTCGTAGGGAAGCGAGACCGATACGTCGGCGCCGCAGTAGCGCTCGCCGCCGATGGTCTCGAGCGCGTCGAGCTGGAGCGGATCGAAGTCGTCGAAGCCGTAGACGAACAGCGGCGTGGCGCCCCAGCGCGCCGGCTCGCGGCGCAGCGCGCTGAGCGCGCGCCAGGCGAACAGCTCGGGGTCGGCGAGGCCGGCGGCATCGAGGCCGTCGCGGTAGCCGCGGTAGATGGCGGCGACCTCCTCGGCGTATCGAGCGCGCGGCCCATCCGCGGCCCAGGCCCGCAGCGCCTGGGTGAAGCGCGCGGGCTCCACGCGCGAGCGGCCGAGCTCGGCCACGAAGCGGGCGGCGGCCCGCACGAAGCCGGGCTGCGCCGCCGACTCGGCCAGGAGCTCGAGCTTCGCCCGGCGCACCGCTCCCTCGACGATCAGCTCCGCGCTGGACGTCCGAGGCCACCCGCTCGGAGTGCCCGGCCCGGCGGGCCACCTCGCCGAACAGGCGGTCGAAGCGCAGGACGCTCGCCCCGAAGACCGCCCCGCGGTCGGCCAGCTCGCGCTGCGCGTGCTCGACGTCCTGGAACGCCGGCACCACCAAGATCGGCTCATCTTCGAGGCGGGCCCGCAGCCCGCCCAGCACCTCGCCCGCCTTGGCGGCGTTCGCGGGGCCGGTGACGAGAGTTAGGGGCACTCCTGCATAGTCGCTATTCGCCCGGACCGTCTGACACGAGGACACCGCGTTTTGCGGCCGATTCAAGTGCCTGCGCGAAGCGCTGTGCGGGCAGCAGCACCGGCGCCTCCTGAAGCTCCCAGCCCCGGTTGGGGCGCATGATCCAGCGGGCGATCCGCACGCGACCGTCATCGAGGCGCTCCACGCGCAGCTCGTCCCTCAGCTCGCCCGTGCGGCCGGGACTGCCGCCGAAGGTGCCGGGCTCGGCCGGGGCATCGGCTCCCTGGAGCGTGGGGCCGGCCGCGAGAACCTCGCTCTCGGCCGCCTTGACCAGCAGATCGGAGATGTCGCCGGCGTCGACCACCGGCGCGGTGCGGTCGATCTGCCCGCCGCGCCAGGCCGCCATGCGAAGGCCGCCGGGCACGCGCTCGAGCCGGATCTCGGCGCCCTCGTAAGGGCCAACCGAGGCAAAGGGCCCGCGCGAAGTGGTGGTGACGGTCCCGGACCCATTACGCCGCTTGCCCGCCGTGCCCGTCCGGTTACCCGAGGAGGGCCGGCGCTGTGTTTGGCGCTCCGGGTCCAGCACGGTGCCCTTGGCGCAGATGGGACAGTCGGCGAAGAAACGGTTGTGACGGCAGAACGTGGGCAACCTTCATCAGGTTAGCCACACCGCCCGGCTGCCACGATGGCCGGGTGCGGACCGCCATCGTCTCCGATCTTCACCTCGGCGCCGTCGGCGGTCGTGACATCGCGCGCCGGCCCGGCGCGCTCGACCGCCTTGCCGCGGGCCTCGAGGGAGCGGACCGGGTCGTTCTGCTCGGCGACGTGCTCGAGCTGCGCCACCGCCCCCTGGCCGAGCTGCTCGGCGTGGTGCGACCGTTCTTCGAGGAGCTCGGCGACGCGCTTGCGGGCCGCCCGGTCACCATCGTGCCCGGCAACCACGATCACGATCTGGCCGAGCCGTGGCTGGCACGCCTCCGGCTGGCCGGCAACACGCTGGGCGCGGAGAACGAGTGGCCGGTCGGGAGCCCGGAGGCCGACGGGCCGGCCGGGGTGCTCGCCTCCTGGCTACCGCGGAGCGAAGTGACGTTCGCCTATCCCGGCCTGACGCTTGCCCCCGGTGTCTACGCCACTCACGGCCACTACCTGGACGTCCACCTCACCGTGCCCCGGCTGGAGTCGATCGCCGCCTCGGCGATGCTGCGCATGACCGGTCGCGACAGCGAGTGCGAGAGCGCGGACGACTTCGAGGCGCTGCTCGCCCCCCTCTACGGCTTCTACGCGGGCCTGGCGCAGGGCGCCTCAGGCAGCACGCTGGCCCGCGCCGGAAGCGTGTCGCGCTCGGTCTGGAGCGGGGTCACGGGCGCCGGGCAGATCCGGCGCCTGCTGTTGGGGCGCGTGACCATCCCGGCCGCCGTGGCCGCGCTCAACCGCCTCCGAATCGGCCCGTTCAGCCCGGAGCTCACCGGCGCCGAGCTGCGCCGCTCGGGCCTGCTTTCGATGGGCCGGGTAGCGGACGTGGTCGCTCCCGCCGCCGAGCACGTGATCTTCGGCCACACCCACCGCCCGGGGCCGCTGCCCGGCGACGACGCGCCCGAGTGGCTCAGCCTCTCCGGAACCCGGCTGTGGAACAGCGGCAGCTGGTACTTCGAGCCCGCGTTCGTGTCCGCGCAAGCCGAGCGCAGTCCCTACTGGCCCGGCACGGTCGTCTGGGTGGAGCCGGGCGCGGCGCCGCGGCTCGACAACTCGCTGCGGGGCTTCGCGGCGGGGCCCAGCGCGTAGGCCTCCTCGTCGAACTCCTGCGTGTGCCGGCGAAAGGGCCAGGTAAAGGTGGGCCACAGCGACGAGTTGTGGCCCTTGCGATCGATGTAGTAGCTGGCGCACCCGCCGGTCACCCACACCGTGCCGCGGGTGAGCTGCTCGAGCTCGTGGTTGTAGGCCGCCTGGGCCCGCTCCCGCACCTCGACCGTGGCCGCGCCGCGGCGGCGCATCGCGCGCAGGGCGCCCGCCACGTACTCGACCTGGGACTCGATCATGAACACGATCGACGTGTGCCCCAGCGCCGTATTGGGACCCACCAGGAAGAAGAGGTTGGGAAAGCCGGCGACGGTGGCGCCCTTGTACGCGCGCGGCGAGCCGTCCCACATCTCGGCCAGTGACCGGCCGCCGCGGCCGTATATCGAGCCGGCGATCGGAGGGTCGGTCACGTGGAAGCCGGTGCCCAGGATGATCGTGTCGACCTCGCGCTCGCGCCCGTCGGCCGTGACAACCGACCGGCCGCGGACCTCGCTGATCGCGCTGGTGATCAGCTCCACGTTCGGCTGCATGATGGCCGGATACCACTCGTCGGTGGGCAGGATTCGCTTGCAGCCCATCTCGTAGCGAGGAGTGAGGCGCTCGCGCAGCTTGCGGTCGGGCACCTGCTGCCGGAGCTGGTGCAGCGCCAGCTTGGTCGCGAGCTTGCGCACCGCCCGGTGGCGGAATTGCAGCACGAACCCCTCACGCGCCCAGTAGATCCCCGCCCTCATGGCCAGCTGGGCCATTGGGAGCCGCCGGTAGAGGCGCCGTTCGAAGGGCTGCAAGCGCCGGTTGGGATGGGGGGTGACCCAGGGCGGGGTGCGCTGGTAGACGTCGAGGCGCCCGACCTCGGGCTGGATCCGGGGCACGAACTGAATCGCCGAGGCGCCCGTCCCGATCACCGCCACGCGTTCGCCGCGCAGGTCGTGATCGTGATCCCACGCCCCGGAGTGAAAGACGGTGCCGTCGAAGGAGTCGAGGCCGGGGATCTGCGGCCGGAGCGGCTCGCTCAACGGGCCCTGCCCGCACACGAGCACGTCGGCGGTGATCGGCCCCTGGGAGGTCTGAAGACGCCAGAGAGACCGGTCGTCGTCCCAGTCGGCACGCTGCAGGTCGCAGCCGAAGCGGACGTGCTCGGGCACCCCGAAGCGCCGCGCCACATCGCGCAGGTACTCGAGTATCTCGGGCTGGGCGGAGAACGTGCTCGACCAGTCGGGATTCGGCGCGAAGGAGAAGGAGTAGAGGTGCGAGGGAACGTCGCAACGGCACCCGGGGTAGGTGTTGTCGCGCCACGTGCCTCCGAGCTCGCCCGCGCGCTCCAGCAGAACGAAGTCGCGGTCGCCGTCCTTCATCAGGCGCACGGCCATCCCGATTCCCGAGAAGCCCGTGCCGACGATGACCGTGCGGTGGTGGCTCACGCCGTCAGGCGACTTCCGCCTCGGCGCGCTCCTCCTCGGACTCGCCCTTCGGCGGCTCCTTGGCCCACTCCTCGTCGAACTCCACCCGCCACTTGCCCTCCTCGACGGATTCGAGGCGGAGCTTCGCCCGGAACGTCCGCCCGGCGCGGCTGCGGAAGCCGGTAACGGCCTTGGCCGTGCGACCGACGCCCGGCTCCTCACCCGCCTCGCGCGAGTTCTTCAGCGACGCGATCAGCTCCTTGGCCACCGCCACGGGGAGCATCTTGCCCGCCTTCTTCTTCCAGATCACGAAGCCACAGCCCGGGTCGTCGCGCGACCAGCAGGAGTAGCCCTTGCGGTTCTCGGAGATCTCGCGCCCGCAGACCGGGCAGGGCCCGAGCTTGGCCCGCTCGATACGGACGCCCTTCAGCTTGTCGAGCTCCTGCACCGTCTCGGTCACGAACTTCGCGATGTCGCCCATGAACGCGGGCCGCGTGTCGTCGCCGTGCTCGATCTGGCGGAGCCGGTGCTCCCAGTCGCCGGTCAGCTCGGCCGAGGTGAGCGGGTGTGCGCCGAGCAGCCGGATCACCTGGATCCCCTTCTCGGTGGCCACCAGGGCACGGCCCTCGCGCTCGATGTAGCCCACGTTGATGAGCCGTTCGATGATCGCCGCGCGCGTGGCCGGCGTGCCGATGCCGGAGTCCTTCATCGCCTCCCGCAGCTCGGCGTCCTCCACGTCCTTGCCGGCGGTCTCCATCGCCCCGAGCAGCGAGGCGTCTGTGAAGCGTCGCGGCGGCTGGGTCTCCTTGCGCATCGACTCGATCGATTCGGTGGTCACGGCCTCGCCCTGCTCGAGCTTGGGCAGCAGCTGGTCGCCGCCCGAGTCGTCGTCGCCGCGCTGGGAATCGGCCTCCTCGCCGTAGACGCCCTTCCAGCCCGGCTCGACCAGGCGCCGTCCGCTGGTCCTGAAGACGTTCTCCGCCACCGTCGTCTCCACCCGGGTGCGGTCGTACACCGCGTCGGGATGGAAGATGGCGAGGAAGCGCTTGGCCACGAGGTCGTAGACCTTCAGCTCGTCCTGGCCCATGCGCCCGAGGTCGTGCTCGGAGCGGGTGGGAATGATCGCGTGATGGTCTTGGACCTTCTTGTCGTTGACCACGCGCGCCGAGCGGCAGCTTGTCGAGCGCGAGCACGTACTCCGAGCCGCGCCGGTACTGCGGGTTGTGGCCCACGAGGCTGACGATCGGCTTGATCTCGGCGATCATGTCGCCGGTCAGGAAGCGCGAGTTGGTGCGCGGGTAGGTGAGAGCCTTGTGCTCCTCGTAGAGCCGCTGAGCGGCGCTCAGGGTGCGGCGAGCCGAGAAGCCGTAGAGCGTGTTGGCGTGGCGCTGGAGGCTCGTGAGGTCATAGAGCAGCTGTGGGCGCTCGCGCTCCTCCTTGTTCTCCAGCTTGGTGATCTCGCCCGGCCGGCCGGTGCACGCGTCGACGATCGCCTGGGCCTCCTCGGCCGCGGGCAGGCGCTTGCCACCCAGGTAGCGGCCGCTGTAGTGGCGCGGGCCGGAGGCCTCGAACTGCGCCTCAACGAGCCAGTAGGGCTCGGGCTTGAAGTTGCGTATCTCCTCCTCGCGCCGGGCCACGAGCGCGAGCGTCGGGGTCTGTACGCGCCCCAGCGACACGGCGCCGTCGAAGGCGGCGCGCAGGCGAATGCTCGCGGCGCGCGTGGCGTTCATGCCCACCACCCAGTCGGCCTCCGAGCGCGAGCGGGCGGCGGCCTCGAGCGACTTCATCTCCTCACCGTCGCGCAGATCCCCGAAGGCCTCGGTGATGGCGCCCTTGGTCATCGAGGAGAGCCACAGGCGCTGCACCGGCTTCTTGATCTTGGCGGTGTCGTAGACGTAGGCGAAGATCAGCTCGCCCTCGCGCCCGGCGTCGCAGGCGTTGACGATCCCGTCGATGTCGTCGGCGGCCATGAGCTTGTGAATGGCGCGCAATTGCTTGGCTGCGCGGTCGTCGTTGGGGACGAGCTTGAACTCCTCGGGGATGATCGGAAGGTCCGCGTAGCGCCACTTCTTGAGCTTCGGGTCGTACGCGTCGGGCTCCGCCAGACCGACGAGATGACCCACCGCCCACGTGATCACGTAGTCCTCTCCATCGAGGTGCGTCTTGTCCTTGGCGGCCTTGAAGGTTCCCGGGAGCGCCGCCGCGAGATCGCGGGCGACGGACGGCTTCTCGGCGATGACTAGGGTCTTGCCCATCTCCTCCCAAGATAGTCAGATAGAAAGCCATACAGCCACCGGGTGGTGGTTGGAGGAGGCTGGAGCGGTCGATCCCCGCCCCCCTCTGACCGGTTCGGTGCGGGCCGACGTGGTGGTGATCGGCGGGGGCTTCACCGGCATGTGGGCGGCCTGGGAGCTGCTCGAGCAGGGCGCGACCGTGGCGCTGCTCGAGGGCGGCCTGTGCGGCCACGGGCCGAGCGGCCGCAACGGCGGCTTCTGCGAGTCGATGTGGCTCTCCGCGCCCTCTCTGCGCAAGAGCTTCGGCGACGGCCCGGCCCGCGCGCTGCTCGACGCGTCGAGCGCGGCGGTCACGACCATCGGCCGCTGGTGCAGCGACCAGGAGGTCGACGCGTGGTTCGACCAGTCGGGCTACCTGTGCGTGTCGACCGCGCCCAGCTTCGACGCGACCGGGCGGGCGGCGATCGAGGCGGCGGCTCAGCTGGGCGCTCCCGACCGCGTCCAGGACATGAGCGCCGAAGAGATCCGCCGGCGCTGCGACTCGCCCGTTTTCCGCGGAGGGGTGTTCATTCCCGACTTCGCCACCCTGCACCCGGCCCGGCTGGCCGTGGGCCTGCGGCGGCGCCTGATCGAGCGCGGCGCGCTCGTGTACGAGCGCTCGCGGGTCCGGGACTTTCGCTCGCACGGCGCCCAGAATGGGAGCGAAGGGGGCGTCACCGCCACGACCGAGAGCGGCGAGGTGCGAGCCGCGGCGGCGGTTCTGGCCGTTGGCCCCGCCGCCCGGGCGCTGCCCCAGCTGCGTTCGCGGCTCACCGTCACCTCGTCGCACATCGTGCTCACCGAGCCGGTTCCCGACGTGATCGAGGAGATCGGCTGGACGGGCGGCGAGTGCATCACCGACGGCCGGACGCTCATCCACTACTTCCGCACGACCCGCGACGGGCGCATCGTGTTCGGCTGGGGCGGCGGGCGACTGGCCTACGGCGCCCGTACCCACGGTCGCGTGGAGGTCGACGACGGCGTGGCCGCAGACATACGCGGCCACCTCGAGCGGATCTTTCCGGCGCTGGCCGCGGCGCCGCGTGACCCACGCCTGGGGCGGCCCGATCGACGTGTCCCCCAGCCACATCCCGCAGATCGGCACGATGCCCGGTGCTCCGGTGCACTTCGCCTTCGGCTACACGGGCAACGGCGTGGGGCCGTCGAACCTCGCCGGCCGCACGCTGGCGTCGCTCGCGCTCGATCGCCGCGACGAGAACACCCGCCTGCCGATCGTCGAGTGCGGTCCGGGAGCCTGGGTCCCGCCCGAGCCCTTCGCCTGGCTGGGCGGCTCGGTGGTCCGCTCTGCGCTGGTGCGGCGCGAGCACGCGGCCGAGATGGGCGAGCGGGTGGACCCGCTGACCCGCGCCGTCTGCGCGGCTCCGCACGCGCTGGGCATGCATCTCGCCCGCTGAGCGTAATTTCCCGCGCGCCGGGCGGTTGGACCAACAATGGCCACAGTTGTCCAGCCGGTCGGAATGCCCTTTCGCAACCGCCAGCCGAGGAGTACGGTGGCGGGAGTGGCGGGACTGGCGACCACCACCCCTGGCGCCGACGAGGCGGTGCTGGCCCAGCGCGCCGCAGGCGGCGACGGCGAAGCGTTCGCCGACCTCTATGAGCGCTACGAGGAGCGAGTGCTCAACCTCTGCTTTCGCATCCTCGGATCTCAGGACGACGCCGCCGACGCCACCCAGGACGCCTTCGTCAACGTGCTTCGCCGCCTGCCGAAGCTGGAGGGGCGCGAGCTGGCCTTCGGCTCATACGTCTTCACGTCCGCGCGCAACGCCTGCTACGACCTGATCGAGCGGCGCCGGCGGACCGAGCCCAGCGACGAGATTCCCGAGCACGCCACGCCGATGGGCGGCGCGGTGGGCGGCGGCGGCGTGGGATTCGATCCCGGCGATCCCGAGGACGACCCCGAGCGCAACGTGCTGCTCGACGCGCGCACCGAGGAGATCCGCCGGGCCAACCTCATGCTGCCCGAGCGCCAGCGCGAGGCGCTCGCCCTCAAGGAGCTCGACGACCTCTCCTACGACGAGGTGGCCGAGATCATGGGCATGAACCGCAACTCGGTGGCCCAGCTGATCTCCCGGGCGCGGATCAACCTGCGCGGGGCCCTGCGCGGTGAGGCGCTCGCCGCGATCATCCCCAACGCGCCTCAGTGCGAGCGCGCGGTGCCGCTGATCGGCGCCGAGGAGGACGGGGAGCTCGACCCCGGCTCCACCGACGCCGAATGGCTGGCTGACCACCTGGTGATGTGCGAGACCTGCCGCGTGCGCCGCGAGGCGATGGCCGAAGCCGGCATCTCGTACCGCGCCTGGCTGCCCATCTCCGCCGGCCCGTTCCTCTTTCGCGAGACGATGGCCGAGGCGGCCGAGCTGGTCGGCGCGGACTGGAGCGGCATCGTGGCCCGGCGCGAGAGCGCCCGCTCGGTCACCGGCGGGGCCGCGCGCGCGGCAGCGGCGCGGGCACCGAGGGTGCCCGGGCGGCGGTGCTCCGTCACCGGCGCCTCGACCTGGTTCTCATGGCCGTGCTCGGGCTGGCGCTCGTGCTCGTGGTGTTCGTCGGGCCCACGAGCGACGACTCTCCCATCACCTCGATCGTGCCCGCTGCCGACGAGCAGCCGGCGCCCCCGAGCGGGCAGGACGAGGAGCAGGCGCCCAAGCCGGCCAAGGCGGCTAAGAAGAACAAGAAGCAGTCCGGGCGGCGACAAGAGCCCCGCGGCGGCCGCGCCCGCCGGTGAGGCCGCCGAACACCGCCGAGGAGGCCGGCCAGCAGCCCGCGAGCACCGGCGGCGAAACGCCGGCCGGTACCGGCGCGAGCGGCGGACGGCAGCGGGACTCGTCGGGCAACGGCCAGGCCGACCGCAGCGGCGGCGGCAACGACCGGGGCGGCGTGACCGGAGATACCGAGACCGAGCAGCCGCCGGCCGACACACCGACCGACCCGCCCCCACCACCGCCGCCGGCCGACACCACCCCCACCGATCCCGGCGGATGCCGCTCCGCGTCGGGAGCCCCGATTCCCTGCCCCCCGGCGCAACCGCCGACGCGCACGCCGCCGCCGCGCATCACCCCGCCGCCGCGGACTCCCCGCCGCGGACCCCGCCGCCGCGGGTGCCGTAGCGCAGGAGCAGCCCCGGGCCGGCGCGCCCCTACCCGTCCAGCGCCGCCCGCAGCGAGAACATCAGCGGCAACCGCGGCCGCCCCGCCGGAAAGCGGAACTCATCGAAGCCGTGCTTCTCGAGGAAGGGCCAGCGCGGGAACAGCGTGTAGTCGTGCTCGTGCAGGAACTCGAGCCGCAGCCCGGCGCCGATCACGGCGCTCACGATGTCTCCCATCGTGTGCTGCCACTCGACCGTTCGGTTGTGCGTGGTGGTCGCCTCGAGGTCGGCGTAGGTGCCCCCCTCGTCGAAGCTGAGCCCCTCGGGGTCGAGGAAGTAGTCGTATTCGACGGGTCAGGTCGTCGTCGCCGTAAACCCAGGTGAAGGGGTGGAACTCGACGAGGTAGAGCACGCCCCCCGGCGCGACCAGGCTCACCGCGGTCTGCGCCCAGCGCTCGATGTCAGGAAGCCAGTTGAGCGCGCCCAGGCCCGTGTAGACGATGTCGAACCGCCGGCCGCCGAGGGCAGCGGCCGCATCATGGACGTCAGCACACACGAACTCGGCGTCGAGGCCGAGCTCGGCGGCGAGGCCGTTGGCGGTGTCGACGGCGGGCTGGGAGAAGTCGAGCCCGCTCACCCGCGCGCCGCGGCGCGCCCAGCCGAGTGAGTCGAGCCCGAAGTGGCACTGAAGATGGGCGAGCGTCCTGCCCTCCACCGGCCCGAGCTCTTCGTCCTCGAAGGGCCTGATCGGGTCACGTCCCGACCGAAAGCTCTCGAGGTCGTAGAGCTCGGAGTCCAGGTGGATGGGCACTCGCTCGTCCCACCAGGCGCGGTTGAGGTCGCTCACGAGCGCAATGCTCGCACGACCTCACCGCGCCCGGCTGTGCGTCAGCGAGCCCGGGCGGCCACCGTGGCGGTGCCGAGTACCAGACCCTCCGTGAACGCATCGGTGGCGAAGGCGCCGTTGAGCGCGCTCGCCGCGGCGGCGGTCAGGCTCGCCGAGACCCCGCTGAGGGTGATCCGACGCCCCTTGACCGACGCAGACAGCTGCGAGAGGTCCAGGTTGAGAATGGACACCCGCTGCCCGCCGACCAGAGCGGTCAGATCCGGATCGGAGTCGACGTTGATCGTGAACGAGGTGAGCTCCACGGCCGTGTCGCCACGCGACAGGCGGATTCCGCCCGAGTGCTTCACCGAGCCCGCGAACGTCTTCGCGTCCAGCTTGCCGCCCGTGATCGGGAACTCGAGGCCGGCACCGGTCGCCTGGGCCGGATCCACCGGCGCGGCGGTGATGCCCAGCGAACCGAGCGCCGAAGCCGCCCCGGCATCCAGGGCGAGGGTGGTGGCTCCACCGGTCAGCTCGACCTGTGCGGGCTTGGCCTTTACGACGACCGAGCCGATGGCGAGCCCCTTGGTGAACAGGTCGGTCGAGAACGCCGCGTTCAGCGCCTTCGCGGCCTGGCCGCTGAGCCGGGCCTGCACGCCGCTGACGACCGTGTTGAGGCCCTTGCGGGTGATCTTCGCGTTGGCCAGGGACAGCGACAGCACCGTCAGCCTGCCGTTGCCGACCTTGGCGGTGAGGATGGCCCGCTTGGCTCCCACGTGCACGCCGAAGTTGGTCAGCGCCACGCGAGTACCGCCGGCACGGAACGCCAGCCCACCCGAGTGGTTGATCCGCCCGGCCGCGGTGGCCGAGTTGATCGAGCCGCCCGTGATCGGGAAGGCCACACCATTGCCCCGCGCCTTGGCGGGCGAAATCGGCTTGACCGAAACGCCGTTCAGCGCGAGCGCCTCGGCGGTCAGCGGCGCTAGCGTGAGGGTGGTCGAGCCACCCGCGAGCTTCACGTTGGCGCTCGCCACGGGCGCAACCACGAGGAGCGCGGTTACGATCGCAACGAACGTCAGAATGCTTTTACGTCTCACTTCGTACCTCCGGGATAGATTGCCCTTCGGCGGCTTATCCGTTGACCGGCCCCCGATCGGTTGGGCAACCGGAGGGCGCCTGGCCCTCGTACCACCCGGGATGACCGCGGGCGTCCTTGCTCTCCCGATGGCGGGCCGGACCCGCTCTCTGCTCCGCCGCCCGAACCGGGGCGGCGACCCCGCGCCGACGCTCGAGGGGATCTATGACGAGTACGCCCCCACCGTCCTCGGCTATCTGATCAACGTCCTGCGCGATCGCGGCGTCGCCGAGGACGTGCATCAGCAGGTGTTCCTCGAGGTCTGGCAACGGGTGCCCACATACGACCCCAAGCGCGCGAGCGTGCTCACCTGGATCATGACGATCGCGCGCAGTCGCGCCATCGACGAGCTGCGGCGCCGGGTCCCCGAGCCTCGTGATCCAGGCAAGCCCGGAGTGATCCGGCTGGCCGAGGATGACGACCCGGAGGGGTCTCCCGACGCGCTCGTCGAGCGCTGGCGGGTGGCCCACCTGCTGTCGAAGCTGAGGCCGGAGGAGCGCGAGCTGCTGCGCATGCGCTTCTACGAGGGCCTGAGCCAGTCGGAGATCGCCGAGCGGACGGACATTCCCCTCGGCACCGTGAAGATGCGCATGGTCGGCGCGCTGCGGCGCCTGCGCGACCTGATCGACGAGGAGGAGGCGGAGTGAACGACCCCTCACTCGACGAGCTGGGCCGCCGCCTGCAGGAGCTTCCCCGGGAGGCCTGGGACCGCCCCGTGCCGCCGCCCGCTCCGTGGGCCTCCGGGGAGGCTGAGCCCATCCGGCGGCGCCGTCCCGTCTGGCGCCCGGTCGCCGCCGTGGCGGCGTCGCTGGCCCTGCTGGCCGCCGGCCTCGGGGCCGGCCTGCTGCTGGCCGGCGACGAGGACGCCGGCGTACCGAACGACACACGCGCTCGGGTGAAGCTCGCACCGGTGGACGGGCGTGGGGAGGGCGCGTCGGGAACGGTGCGCCTGCAGCCGCGGGCCGGGGGTCGCGCGACGGTTACGCTCGCCGGCCTGCGTCCCAGCGCGGGCGGCGACTTCTACGAGCTCTGGCTCCTCGGCGACGACGGTGAGCTCGTCTCGCTCGGATCGGTGCGCGTGGGTGCTTCGGGCAGCGCCACGCTGGAGAACGTCCAACTGCCTGTTGATCCCGGCCGCTTCAGCTTCCTCGACATCTCGCGCGAGCCCGGCGACGGCGATCCCGGGCACTCGACGATCTCGGTGCTGCGCGGGCCTTCGGTCTAAAGCCTCCGGAAACCCGGTCGATTAGCGGGCCATGACCCGCATCCGCCGCCGCCTCACCTACGCCAACATCGTCGCCTCGCTCGCCCTGTTCCTGGCCATGGGCGGAACCGGCTACGCCGCCCTGAGCCTGCCCAAGGCGAGCGTTGGCGCCAAGCAGCTCAAGCGCAGCGCCGTCAGCTCGAAGAAGGTCAAGAACGGCTCGCTGCTCGGCAAGGACTTCAAGGCGGGCCAGCTGCCCGCCGGCCCGCAGGGGCCCACCGGCCCTCAGGGCGCCACCGGAGAGCCCGGCTCGGCCGCCGCGTACGCGCTTATCGTCTTCAACGGCACCGTCTTCTCACCCGCTTCGAAGAACGTGACCGACGCCAACGTGGCTCACACTGCGGGGACGGGCGTGTACTGCATCCAGGGCCTCCCGTTCGCGCAGCGCAGCGCGATGGCGACCCTGGCGATCCCCGGCACCAATGAATCGGACACCATCGTCAACATCAGCTCGACCTACTCGGGGCCGGACTGCCCGGACTCCTTCGTCAAGCGCACGACGAGGGTCACGACCTTCGACATCAGCCTCAACGCGCCAGCGGACCGGAGCTTCGACATCTGGTTCGAGGACTGACTCGCCTCAGTAGGGCCCGGGGTCGTACGAGCGACCCTGATCGCCCCCGCGGCATCCCCTGCGGATCTTCTTGGCCCGAAACGGCAGGCGCACCACCACCTGCGCCACGTTGTTCTCCTCGTCCGACTCGTAGATTCCGTTCTCGGGATCGGCGATGTGGACGTAGGCAAAGCAGCCCTTCAGGCCGGTCACATCGATCCACTGCTCGGGATAGGCGGGCGGGTAGATGTCGGCCCAGCCGATCGAGGTGCCGAGAGTTTCGTGCTGGGCGCGGCGGTTGTTGCTGCATGAGGGATAGACGACCCGGCGCGGCGAGCGGTCGAGCCCGGGCCGGGTGTGGGTGAGATCGCGCAGGCAGTAGGCCACCTTCGGCCCCGTGCGCACGAGCCCGATGCGCTCGCCCTGCGAGTCGAGGCGCCAGAGTTCGAAGCGGGCGGCGTCGTAGAACTTCCACCAGTAGCGGTGCTGGTGGGCGAACTTGAACTGGAGGCGGGCGCCGGTGTCGACCAGGATCTTCCCGCCGCCGCGCCGGTAGATGTGCTGGCGCGCGGACATGAAGCGCGGGCTCGTTCGCGTGCCCCGCAGCTCCGCCGGCCCGTCGCCCACCGAGTCGATCACGTTGCCCGCCCGCAGCACCGTATGGCCGGCCTTGGTGAGGCGGTCGGTGTACAGCCCGTAGGGCTTGCGCATCACGAGATCGGGGCAGCGCAGGCCCGGCGCAAACGGGCCGACGCAGGGATTCTCATCGGGCACCTGGGCCGCGGCTGTCGATGCGGTCAGGGCAGCCAGCAGCATGATGAGGAGGGCGGCACGCACCAGACCATTTGTAGCGATACGGTCGGCGTGTGCGCGTGCTTTCCATAGACGGAGGGGGCATTCGTGGCCTTATTCCCGCCCTCGTCCTGACCGAGCTCGAGCGCCGCTCCGGCCGGCGGATATTCGAGCTCTTCGACCTGATCGCCGGCACCTCCACGGGCGGCATCCTGGCCTGCGCGCTGTGCGCACCCGACCCGCTGCCGGCCGAGGCGCTGGTCTCCCTCTACGAGGACGAGGGACCGACGATCTTCGACCGCGACGTCTTCCAGCGCATCCGCAGCGGGGAGGGCTTGCTCGACGAGAAGTACGACGCGGGGGCGCTGGACCGGGCGCTCGAGCGCTTTCTGGGCGACAAGCGCCTCGCCGACGCGCGGCCCGACCTGATCGTCCCCGCGTACAACCTCACCGAGCCCGGTCCGTACTTCTTCAAGACCCGCAAGGCCCGCGAGAACCCGGCCGAGGAGGACTTCGCCCTTTCGGTGGTGGCGCGTGCCACCGCGGCGGCACCCACTTACTTCGAGCCGCTGGAGGTCAGTGACGCCGCGCTGGTGGACGGCGGCGTGTTCGCGGTCAACCCGGCGATGAGCGCCTTCGCCGAGGTGCTTCGCTTTCAGCCCACAGCCGAGGTACAGCTGGTGTCGCTGGGCACGGGCGAGCGCACGCGCAAGCGCACGTTCAGCGAGGTCAAGGACTGGGGGCTCGTGGAGTGGGCCAAGCCGATCCTCGATGTGGTGTTCGACGGAATGTCGGAGGCGGTCAACTACCAGCTCGAGCACGCCCTGGCCGACGGCCGCTACTGGCGCCTGCAGGTAGAGCTCGACCTGGCGAGCGACGACCTCGACGACGCGAGCCAGGGGAACCTCAAGCTGCTGCGAAAGCACGCCGAGGACATGATCGACCTGCGCTCCGGCGATCTGGACGAGATCGTGGCCGCGCTCCAGGACTAGGGCTCAGCGCGAGCACGGCCCGGTGTCGACCGGGCCGCTCGCCTTGCCGAGCGCCTTGCGCACGATCGGGTCCGGCACGCCGAACCCGTTCTGGCCGCCGTCCGCCACCGTCGCGGCGAAGATCGTGGTGACCACGCGCCCGCTGCCGCTGATCATCGGCCCCCCGGAGTTGCCGGACCGAACGAGACCGCGCAGCGAGGTGATCGAGCGCCGCACCGGGCCCCGGCCGTAGGCGTCCTGGGTCACGACCGTGCTGGTGTCGCCGAGGCGGCCCGGTCGCACGTCGTAGCCCCCGTTCTCGGGAAAGCCGGCGATCCCGGCCGAGGTACCCTCCTGGGCGCCGTCGGCCAGCCGCAGCGCCGGTGCCGACAGGCCCTCCACGCGCAGGAGAGCGAGATCGTTGCGGGGATCGAACCAGATCGCCTCGGCGTCGATGCGGTCGCCCTCGCCGCGTATTTGCACCGTGGTGTCGTCCTGTCCCGCGACCACGTGGGCGTTGGTCACAACCACGCCGTCACCCGCGACCCAGCCGCTGCCCTGCACGCCCAGTCCGCATGCGGTGCCGAGCACCCTCACCACGCTGGCGGCGGCGGCGCGCACCTCGGGATCGCGGGCGATCTTGGAGTCCGGCGGCCTGACGTTGGGCGCGGGCCCGTCGATCTGGGGGAAGGGATCAAAGCGGGCCAGCGCCTGCAGGATCGGTCCCGACGGAGGAAGGTGCTCGTTGAGCTCGCGCAGGATGGACGACTCCTGGATCGGCTCGCGCAGCTCGCGCGCGCCCGGCGTGTTCAGAGCGACCGCTCCGGCGATCCAGGCGAGGCCCAGGCCCAGGCAGCCCACGAGCAACGCCCCTCCGAAGCCGTCCATCAGGCCGAGCCGGTTGCCCATGCGCCGGCGCAGGTGGAAACCCAGCAGCTCGAGGGCGGAAGCGACCATGCCGCCGAGCAGCAGGGCACCAACTAAAGCGAACAGTGGCGCGTATGGAGATCTAGAGCCCTCTTCGAGGAGGAGCGGTCCGAGGCGCGAACCAATTAGTGCTCCTCCGGCGAAGCCAAACAGCGAAAGCGCCCCTACGATCAAACCCTGGGCGTAGCCCCAGATTGCCATCAGGCCCGTGAACACGACGATGACCCAGTCCACGGAACTCACGCGAAGGCACACTAAACATCGGGCTTCGGACCCGTAGGGATGGCGAGCTTCTCCGCCGAGCGCCAGCGCCGGCTCACGCGTCGGGGCGTTCCCGCACTGTCAGGGGTCGCTCTGGTGGCCCTCGCGGCCGGCCTCGCCTTCGGGGCGGCGACGCCTTCGCCCGCCCAGAGCCTCGCCGGTGAATTCTCCGAAGCCTGGGAGCGCGACGACTATCGCGCCATGCACGCGCTCCTCGACGATGCCTCGCGGCGCGCGTACCCGCTGCCCGAGTTCCGTCGCGCCTACCGGGAGGCCGCGGCCACCGCCACGGCCACGGCGGTGCGCGCCGGTGATCCGGCCGGCGAGCAGGAGGGATCCGTCGCGGTGCCGGTGGAGGTGCGCACCCGCGTGTTCGGTCCCGTGCGGGCCGAGCTGCTTCTGCCGGTGAACGGCGAACGGGTCACCTGGGGCCCGCTGCTGGCCTTTCCCGGCCTGCGCCGGGGCGAGGGACTGTCCCGGCGCAGCGACCCGCCCGTGCGCGGCACCCTGCTCTCGCGCGATCGCAAGGTGCTCGCCAAGGGCCCAACCGACGCCCGCACCTCGCCGCTCGAGGTCGCCGGCACCATCACCGGGGTGCTGGAACCGGAGGAGACCGCCGAGGAGCGCGAGGCCCTCTATGCGCACGGCTTCCCGCGCGACTGGCCGGTGGGACAGACCGGGCTGGAGCACGCTTTCGAGGACCGGCTGGCGGGCATCCCGGGAGGGGAGCTGCTGGCCGGCGACCGTGTGCTGGCGAGAGCCGGGCCGCGCAAGGCCCGTCCGGTCCGCACCACGATCGACACCCGCCTACAGGAAGCGTCGGTCACGGCGCTGGCGGGGCGCCTCGGGGGCGTCGCCGCGCTCGATCCCGCCAACGGCGAGATCCGCGCGCTGGCCGGAATCGCCTTTTCGGCCCCCCAGCCGCCCGGCTCGACCTTCAAGATCGTGACCGCCACCGCCGGGCTCGAACAGGGCGCCGTCAAGCCGCGCGACGAGTTCCCGGTGGAGAGCGCTGCGACCGTCGACGGCGTCGAGTTCGAGAACGCCAACGGCGAGTTCTGCGGCGGCACGTTCCGGGAGTCCTTCGCCCACTCATGCAACTCGGTGTTCGGCCCGCTCGGCGTGAAGCTCGGGGCCGAGGCGCTGGTGGACGCCGCCGAGCGCTTCGGCTGGAACGCGGAGCCCACCGTGCCCGGCGAGCTGCCGAGCACCCTGCCGCCGGCAAGCGAGATCGTCTCGGACCTCGAGATCGCGGCCACGGCGATCGGCCAGTTCCGCACGCTCGCCACTCCGCTCATGCTGGCCTCGGTGGCCCAGACCATCGCCTCCCACGGAGTGCGCCGAGTTCCCACGCTCGCGCTCGGGGAGCGCACCCGCACCGTGCGCGTGACCACGCCGAAGGTGGCGCGCATCGTGGGCTCGATGATGGTCGAGGTGGTCGACTACGGCACGGGCACTGCCGCTGCGCTGCCCGGCATCAAGGTGGCGGGCAAGACCGGCACCGCGGAGCTGGAGGACACGCGCGACCCGGAGACCGGCGAGACGCTGCCCCCCGACCCTCTGAACACCGACGCCTGGTTCACCGCCTATGCGCCGGCCAAGAACCCGAGAGATCGTGGTGGCGGTGATGCTGGTGCGCGCCGGGGCGGGCGGGGCGACGGCGGCGCCGGCGGCCCGGATTGTGCTGGAAGCCGCCCTGGCTAAATATCGAGCTCGAAGGTGAGCTTCTCGCCCTCGGCGTCCTCGACCTCGAGCTCCAGCGGCCGGTTCTCGGTGGTCTGGAGCGGGAGCTGGAAGAGCAGCATCGATCCCTCCGTCGGCCCGAGCTGGGCGACGCTGCCCGCCTCGGGGATGCACTCTCCGGGATCGAGCTCGCGGGTGTGGTAGGCGAACTGGTTGTCGTCAGGCAGGTCCTCGGGCTCGAACTCGTTCTTCTGGTTGTCGAGGATCACGAAATCGTCGCTGGGCACCCGGGCGTCATCGGAGGTGTTGCACACCTCGATGAACACTCCGTAGAGCGACTCGCCGGGCGGAGCCTCCTCGGTCACGTAGGCGTCGTCCGGGGTGATCTCGGGGTTGAGCTGGCGGGTGATGAAGACGTTGTACTGCACGCCTCCCAGCTCGAGCGCGAGACCTTCGCGAGCCGGCTCGGTGACACCGGGCTCCTCGTCGCCGCACGCCACCAGCGCGCCGGCGAGCGCGATCAGGCATCCGACTATGAGGGCGGGGCGGCGAATCAGAGCGGCCAAGCTTATTGGCGCGGCGCGCGCGAAGGATCCATACCCGTGTGCGCGCCGAAACGTGGCGCCTTTGCGGGCTCGTAGCCGGCGATGGTCGCTCGCTTGAGCGTCCCCCGGGACGGCTCCTCGAAGATCATGCGCAGCCGCTGGAGCGCCTTCTTGGTCTGACGGCGCATCCAGCCCGCGGCGCCGATCTCCTTCAGGCGGTCGATCGGCGTGGCGGGCTCGCTGTAGGTGGTGAGCTCCACCCGGGTGGTGCCGCCGCTCTCGGTCGTGAAGTCGTACATGGCCACCGAGCGGTTGCGCCCGCGACGGCCGACCGCCACCTCCTCGACGATCCGGCGCGGGCGGTCCGCCTCGGTGATCTGCAGCTCGGCGTACTCCTTGGCGAGCGGAGCCTTCATCTGAAAGCGGGCAGCGGCCCCCACGCCCACCGGGTCCACGCGCGCGAGGCGGTAGTCGCGCATGAAGTGGTCGGTATAGGCGGGCCGGCCGGCCAGGTCGCAGACGAAGTCGAAGACCTGTTCGCGCGGGGCGGAGATGACTACTGAGACGGTTACCTCGCGCACGGGGGCGTCATTCTACGCGCCGCGCTTGGCCCGGCTTCGAGCTCAGGCGGCCTTGGGCACGACGGCGAGACCCCGCTCGCCGACGTGCACCCGCTCGGAGCGCACCGCACGACGGCGCCCTTCGGGCAGCGCAGCGAAGCAGAGGTCGCACAGCAACCGGCCCGAGTCGAGTTGATGCAGGCACTCTCCCGCGAGCGGCGTGCGGCGGCACTTGGCGCAGTTGTCGCTGGTGGGCCGGAGCGCGCCGATGCTGCGGCGCATCATGAGAGCGGCTAGGTCGGGCATGTGAACCTCTTGCACAGGTTCGGTGCAATTCCTGCAAATTGCGCAAAACCGTTCCCACTATCCGGAACGGTCTGAGTAACCTTCCGTCCATTCCCCCCACCCCCGGAGGAAAGACAGAACACATGGAAGAGTTCAGTTCCGGCACTCTGGCAGGGGCCGGTTCCTTCCACTGCGACACCTGTGGCTTCGCTGTCGCGCTCCACGAGCGCGACTCCGTTCCCGCGTGTCCGGAGTGCGGAGGCGACCGGTTTAAGAGGGCATCCCTGTTCAGCGTGCCCGACGAAGCACCCGAGCGTCACCGGGTCGTCGACCCGCCGGACTGGCTCGAGGAGGCGCGCGAAGCGCTGGTCACCTCGGGCACGTACCTGGCCTTCGAGGACGACGAGCGAGTGCGGGTGGTCCCGCTGCAGAAGGGGTGGACGCGGGTCGGGCGCAGCCTGTCGGCACACATCCGCTTCGACGACCCGACCGTCTCGCGCCGCCACGCGCTCGTCTACCGCGACGAGGACGGCGCGCGCATCCTCGACGACCGCAGCCTCAACGGCGTGTTCCGCAACGGCGATCGCGTCGAGCTGGCCGAGCTCGAGGACCGCGACGCCGTCGACGTCGGACGCTTCCGGCTGTTCTTCCTGGATCTGGTGAAGGACCGGGCGGCGTTCGCCCGCTGAGCTAGGCGGCCCGTTCCCGCAGCGAGCGCCGGTCGGCCTTGTCCGCATATAGGCGGGCATCCGCGACGCTCAGCACCTGGGCGAACGTCGAGCCCTCGGCGGGGAACCGCACCTTTCCCGAAGAGGCGGCGACCGCGTAGTCCTCGCCGCGCTCCTTGAGCGCGTTGGCCGAGGCGCACTCGATCTTCTCCACGTCCGGCGAGCCCGCGGGCACGAGCACGCAGAACTCGTCGCCGCCCAGTCGATAGGCCCGAGCGCCATCGCTCATCGCCTGGCGCAGTGCCGCGCCCAGGCGGGCGAGCAGGGCGTCGCCTGCCGGGTGACCGAAGCGATCGTTGAAGGTCTTGAAGCCATCGAGATCGAACAGCAGCAGAGCCCCCTGGCTGTCGCGCACGGCCAGGCCGAGCTCCTCATCCAGATCGTGCGCCAGGCGGCGCCGGTTGCCGAGGCGGGTGAGGGCGTCGGTCTGCGCCTCGCGGCGGCTCGTGGCCAGCCTCCGCTGATTCTCGGCCAGGGTGATGGCCAGGCGCAGGATCACGAGGGCAAGCGTGGCGGTGGCGAGCACGGGTGCGAGGAGGTCAACGTCTCGGAACGAGCTGACCGCCAGTACGGCCAGGGCCAGCAGGGCGACCACGCAGGGCACGATGAACAGCCGCGCCCCGCTCGAGCCGTATGTCACGCCGCGGGGGAATTCCCTGCCAAGCGCCGTAGCCGATCGTGAGCATCGCCGCGGGCCAGAGCAGATCGACGACCGATCCCTCCGAGTAAATGCCCTCGGCGCTCAGAACGAAGAAGGCGATGTCGGCCAGCGCGACCAGAGCGAGACCGATCCCGAGCAGCGCCCAAGGGCGGCCCGGCCGCCAGCCGGTGAGGGAGAAGACGCCCACTACGACGCTCAGGAGCACCCCGTCACCAAGCGCGTAGGCCAGATTGACCGCCGTTCCCAGGGGATCCGTCTCGTCCACGATCAGTGGGGCCGAGGATCGCGGCCGTGACGGAGGCCACTCCGAGCGCGGCAATCAGCCCATCGAGCCACAGAGAGCGCTGGAACTCACGGATACGTAGCCGAGCGAGGAGCACGAAGGCCGCGTAGGCGAGTGGATAGAAGGCGAGGAACAGCCAGTCCCCGACCGACGGAAACGGTGTGAATTTCTCGTCGGCCAAGAAGAGTTCGAAGTGCAACTCGGACGCGGTCCAGCAGGTCAGCGCCAGGGCGACCAAGTGCCCAGACGATGCGCTCCGCGGGCACCACAACGGCCCGGGTCAGGCAGAGCAGCGCGGCGGCGGCGATCAGAGCCGTTGTAGACCCAGGTGGAGAAGAAGTCTTCGACGCTCGTCCCGCCCGACGTCGAAAACCAGAACGACGGCGTAGAGAGCGAGTGGGAGCAGCGGTGCAAGCCCGAGCACGCGCAAGACCTTGCTCTGCGGAGCGATCGGGCGCACGCGGTCAGCCGTCCGGTGCGGTGAGTGTCAGCGGCCAGCTCGAGCGCTGCACTCCGGTCGGGGTGTTCAACTTGACACTGGCAAGCGCCTTCAGGCGCCCGTTTCGCCGAAGCAGCCGGCGGCCCTCGCTTGAGACATGCACCAGCACCTTGCGGCGGCTGCGTGGGGCCACTGAGAAGCTCCGGAGGCCGACACGCAGCTTGCGTCCCTTGCGGGCGGGGGCCGCGTACAGCGAGCCGGCTCGGGCCCGTGGCACGAAGACGTCGAGCACGAGGAGACCGCGGCAGCGGCGGCGCGAGTGGCAGCTCACCGGCACTGCCGCCTGGCCGCGGCGGTTCAGCTCGATCGGAGCGGTCGGCGCGACCTCGACTGGGCCCGGCTCCAGCACGGTGAAGGACCGGCCCGCCGGCGTGGCGTCGACATTGCCGGCCCCATCGATCGCGCGCACGCGCAGCTCGTGACCCCCGGAGATGAGTGCGAGGACGTGGCGAGCCGGACAGGCCCGGAAGCGTCCGTCGTCGAGCGAGCACTCGAAGGCCTCCGGGCGCTCACTCGAGGAAAAGTGGAAACGGGGTGTGGTGTCTCGCGTGCGCGAACGCGGCCCGCTGACGATCTCGGTCTGGGGCGGCTCGGTGTCCGCGGGCCGGGGAGCGTTGTCGACGCTGAGGGTGCCGGTCGACGAGGTCGTCAGGCCGCGCGCGTCGCCCGCCACGGCCTGGACGAGGTGGTCGCCGTTGGCCAGTCCCCGCGTGTCGACGGGCAGGCTGAAGACCGCGCCGGGAAGCGCGTGGGACGAGCCGGAGCCGGGGTCGGGAAGGAACGCGGTGCCCATGGGTGACCCGTCGATCCGGAACTCGACGTTGGTCACGCTTCGAGCGTCGTAGGCCTCGGCCTGCAACGCCGTGTTCCCGGACACGGCCCCCGCGGGCGCGATGAACGTGACCCGCGGCGGCGTGCCGTCGATCGTCGAGTAGGCGAAGGTGCCCGCGTCGCTGGTGAAGATCGCCCGGCCCGCCGCCAGCGCGGGCCCGCCGAAGGAGGCCGTGGCGCCGGCGTTGTTCGCGCTCTGGGAGAACTCCGATGCCAGGACCGGCTGGGCGTCGCCCGTGTTCAGGACCAGCTGCTGGCCGTTGTCGCGCGTTACGAATGCGTACGTGTCCGACAGGGCCGCCGTGGTGCGCGCGAAGGCCTGTCCCGGCGCGGTTATCGGCCCCGGGCTGAACCGGTCCCGCTCGGCGAGGTTCCCGCTCTCCACCAGATAGAAGTTCGAGCTGGTCGTGAGGGCGATCACTCCCTCCGTCTCGTTGGGCCCGACGCGGCGGCTGACCGCCAGGGCAGGCGCCGGAGCGCCGGGGAAGGGTGTGGGGCTGTCCGTGACGTCGAGAGATTGCGACGAGCCCGTCTGCTCGATCTTGCTCACCACCGTGTTGGGCGAATCGCTCCTGGCCACATAGAGGTAGGGCGACGTCGCGAAGCCGCTCTTCGGTGCTCCGGGCAGCAGGCCGTCACCGGTCCGCGGCACCGCCGGGGTTTGACCGGTGCCTCCCGTCGCGGGGGCGACCGGACCCTGCACAAGGGTGGCCACCGCGTAGGTCTCGACGAACGTGGAGCCTCCCGAGGTTCCGAGCGCGACGTATTCGGTCGGCACACCGATCGAGTCCTCGAGCCATACGAGCGCGGGCGAGGCCACGAGATTGGCATTGGGCACGGTGACGAAGCCCGGGGTACCCCAGGACGCGGAGGTGGAGAGCGCATCGGTGATGTCGACTCTGAAGAGCCGCTTCACTCCCCCCGGCCCGCCGGCAACGAAGAGCAGGTGTGCCGTGCCGTTGACATCGGGCTCGGTCATCAACGGAGAGCTCTCGACGGTGAAGCCGTCGGTGCCCGACAGCGGAAAGTCCTGGATCAGGGCGCCCGTCGAGGCGTCGATCTGGGCCAGGGCGATGTCACCCGGGCCAGGCTGGTCATCGTTCTGCAGGACGTAGATCTGACCCGGATCGAGGGCGCTCGAGACCGTTACCGGCGACACCGTCGTGTTCGTCGTGCCGTAGATATCCAGGTCGTCGACCCCGTCGTTCAGGCCGATGCCGCCCGCGCCCGTGACCTCGGTGCCGTCACCGAAGCGATGGACGAAGAAGTTTCCGGACTCGATCCCGTAGCTCACCCGGCTGCCCCCCGGGGCGCCCCACGAGACAACGGGCCCGCTCCGCACCGCCTGATTGAAGCCGGAGACTCGCTCCCACGCCGCGCTCACCGGCGTGTTGGCGCTGGGATCGAGAGCGTCGTGTCCTGACCGGCTCGCACCTCCGCCCAGGCCCGACCAGCCGGTCGCCGAAGCGCTGGCCGGAGCGACCGCGAGCAGCAGCAGCATGCACAGGAGGAGGTGCCGGGGCGCCATTTCCCCCGGTAATCGGTAGGGGCGGTGCGGGCTTTACGAGCGCCGGGTCGCGGGGGAGGGCCAGCCTCTAGGGGTTCTCGGCCAGCTCGGCCAGGCCTTGAGCCCTGGTCGTGCGCGGCTCGTAGCCCATCTCGGCCCGCGCCCGCGAGATGTCCAGCGTGCACTCCTGCGAGGAGACCCATACCGCGAAGCGGGTCAGCGGTGGAGAACCGGGGCGCTTCAGCACCCGCCAGAGGCGTTCGCTCGCCAGCGCGCCGGCGCTCGCCACGCCCGTGGGAACGTCCTTGTCGGGCGCCTCGACGCCCTGCGTGGCGAGCATCGCGCTCACGAACTCGCGAAACACGACCGGCTCACCGTCGGTCACGAAGTAGACGCCGCCCGCCGGGGCCCGCGTCGCCGCCAGCCAGAGCCCCTCGACCGTGTTGTCGATGTGGGTGGTGTCGGTGAGTTGACCCCCGCCGCCCACCCAGCGGAAGCGGCCCTTGCGAACCATCTCCGTGAGCGCGGGCAGGAGCGTCGTGTCGCCCTTTCCCCACACGAAGCGCGGGCGGACCACGACAGTCTCGAGCTCGCTGTCGTTCGCCTCGCGCACGAGCTCCTCGGCCTTGGCCTTGGACGATGGGTAGAGCGACGGCGAGTCGGGACGCAGTGGGGCGCTCTCGTCGACGTTGACCAGAGGGTCGCCGGCCATCAGTGCCGCCTCGGTGCCAACGTGCACGAGCCGCCGCACGCCCGCCTCGCGGCAAGCCACGATCACGTTCCGCGTGCCGTGAACGTTGATGCGCTCGAAGTCGGCGGGATCGCCCCAGTCCTCGACCTTGGCGGCGGCGTGGAAGCAGACGTCGCACCCGCGCGCGCCGCCGGTCAGCGCGCCGGTGTAGCCGAGGTCGCCCGCGACCAGCTCGGCCCCGAGGCCGGTCACCTTCTTGGCCGACGCCTCCGAGCGGGCGAGGGCGCGCACGTCCCAGCCCTCCGAGCGCAGGCGCTCTATCAGCGCGGCTCCGACGAAGCCCGACCCACCGGTTACGAATGCGCTCGGCACGGTCCCGCTACCGCTCCTCGCGCGGGCCCGACCAGAAGGCGTCGCCCACGGTCACCGTCCGGGCGGTCTCGGCCTGGTGGCGCAGCGAGTGCGGGTCGCCGTCCTCCGCGGCGAACAGCGCGGCGGCGCCGACCCGGCGAGTCTCGCCCGGCCCGCCCAGGAAGCGGTCGACCACGCGGGCGCAGCGGCGCCCCTCGGCAATGGCCGTTACCACCAGCGACTGGCCCATGCGGGCGTCGCCGCACGCGAACACCCCGGTCTCGCTCGTCTCGTACACGGCGGCCTTGACATTGCCGCGACCGTCGAGCTCGACGCCCAACCCGTTCACGAGGCCGTCGTGCTCGGGATGGCTGAAGCCGATCGCGATCAGCACCAGCTCGGCCGGCTCGGCGAAGTCGCTGCCCTCGATCACGTGCAGGTCGCGCGACGAGCTGCCCTCCACCCGGCGGCCCTCGACCGCGGCCACGCGCCCGTCGCGGCCGGACAGCCCCGTGACCTGCGTGCCGAAGCGCCGGTCGCCGCCCTCCTCCAGCGCGTAGGTGGAGGACGTGCGCTTGGGAGGCAGCGGCCAGGGCGTATTGGCCGGCCGGCCGTCGCCGGGCAGCGGTGGATAGACGTCGAGCAGCAGCACGTCGCTCGCTCCCTCGCGCAGGGCGTTGGAGATGCAATCCATGCCGGTGTCTCCGCCGCCCACCACCACCACGCGCTTGCCCGCGGCCGTGATCTGCTCGCGTGCGGGCGGCGGCTCGGCGCCCGCCACGAAGCGGTTGCGCTGGTAGAGGTACTCCATCGCGAAGTGCACCCCCGCCAGCTCGCGTCCCGGCACGGGCAGGTCGCGGTGCACGCGCGAGCCGATGGCCACCACCACCGCGTCGTGGCGCCGGCGCAGATCCTCGGTGGAGAGGTCACCGCCCACGTCCACGCCGTATTCGAACTCGATTCCCTCGTCCGCGAGCAGGTTCACACGGCGATCGATGATCCACTTCTCGAGCTTCGCGTCGGGCACACCGAAGCGCAGCAGGCCGCCCGGTCCCTCGTCGCGCTCGTAGACCGTGACGCTGTGCCCGTGGCGGTTGAGCTCGGCCGCCACGGCCAGCCCGGCTGGGCCCGAGCCCACCACACCGACGGTGCTGCCGGTGCGTACGTCGGGCGGGTCGGCGGTGATCCAGCCCTCCTCGAAGCCGCGCGTGACGATGGCCAGCTCGATCTGCTCGATGGTGACCGCGTCGTCGTTGATGTCGAGCACGCAGGCCGACTCGCACGGGGCCGGGCAGATGAGCCCGGTGAACTCGGGGAAGTTGTTGGTGGCGTGCAGCTGGACGAGCGCCTCTCGCCAGCGGTCGTTGTAGACCAGGTCGTTCCAGTCGGGGATCTGGTTGCCGAGCGGGCAGCCCTCCTGGCAGAAGGGCACGCCGCAGTCCATGCAGCGCCCGCCCTGCTCGCGCAGGACTCGATCCTCGGGCAGTGAGAAGTACTGCCGGTAATCGTGCACGCGCTCGCTTGGATCGCGCTTCTCGAAGCCCGACCGCTCGAGGCGCAGGAAGCCGCCGAGCTCGCCCATCAGGCTGGGACCTCGGGCCTCTTCTCCTCCTGTGCTTGCCTCTCCTCGGCCAGCTCGGTCATCGCGCGCTTGTAGTCGTGCGGCATGACCTTCACGAAGTGCACCACCTCGGTCTCCCAGTCGGCGAGGATCCGCTCGGCCACCGTGGAGCCGGTGCGCTCGGCGTGCTCGGCCACGAAGCCCCGCAGCTCGAGGGACTCGTCGGGCGAGATCTCGTCGAAGCCGACCAGCTCCATGTTGCAGCGCGAGCGAAACACTCCCTCGCTGTCGAGCACGTACGCGATGCCGCCGCTCATGCCCGCCGCGAAGTTCAGCCCGGTGGGCCCAAGCACCACCACGCGCCCGCCGGTCATGTACTCGCAGCCGTGGTCGCCGATTCCTTCGACCACGGCGGTCACGCCGGAGTTGCGCACGGCGAAGCGCTCACCGGCGAGCCCCCTGAAGAAGGCCTTGCCCGAGGTGGCCCCGTAGAGGACGGTGTTGCCGACGATCACGTTCTCGGCCGCGGCGAAGGTGGCCTCGGGCGAGGGCCGCACCACCAGCGTGCCTCCCGACATCCCCTTGCCGACGTAGTCGTTGGCGTCGCCGTGGAGCACCATGGTCACCCCGGCCGCCAGCCACGCGCCGAAGCTCTGGCCCGCCGAGCCGCTCAGCGCCACGTCGATCGAGCCCTCGGGCAGCCCGGCGGCGCCGTGCGCGCGGGCGATCTCGCCCGACAGCAGGCCGCCCACCGCCCGGTTCTTGTTCTCGATGCGCCTCTCGATGCGCACGGGAATCCCCTGCTCGATCGCCGGGCGCGAGCGCTGGACGATGTCGAGGTCGATCGAATCCTGCAGCACCGGGTCGGGCCGGCGCGTGCAGTGCCGCGGCGCGTCGCCGGCCTGCTCGGGCACGTGCAGCAGCGGGCGCAGGTCGATGCCGCGCGCCTTCCAGTGGTCGACCGTCTCGTCGGGCACGAGCAGGTCGGTCCGGCCGATCAGCTCGTCGAGCGAGCGCACGCCCAGCGACGCCATGATGGCCCGCGCCTCCTCGGCCACCATGAAGAGGTAGTTGACCACGTGCTCGGGCTGCCCCTCGAAGCGCCGGCGCAGCTCGGGGTCCTGAGTCGCGATGCCCACCGGGCAGGTATTGAGGTGGCAGACCCGCATCATCACGCAGCCCAGCGCGATCAGGGGTGCGGTGGAGAAGCCGAACTCGTCGGCGCCGAGAATCGCTCCGACGACGACGTCGCGGCCCGTGCGCATCTGGCCGTCGACCTCGACCAGGATGCGCGAGCGCAGGTCGTTGCGCAGCAGCGTCTGCTGCGTCTCGGCCAGGCCGATCTCCCACGGGAATCCCGGCGTGGTGGATGGAGGCCTGCGGGGAGGCGCCCGTGCCGCCGTCGTGGCCGGCGATCACCACGTGGTCGGCGTTGGCCTTGGCCACGCCCGCGGCCACCGTGCCCACCCCGACCTCGCTCACCAGCTTGACCGAGATGCGCGCACCGGGATTGGCGCAGCGTAGGTCGTAGATCAGCTGCTTCAGGTCCTCGATCGAGTAGATGTCGTGATGCGGGGGCGGTGAGATCAGGCCCACCCCCGGAGTGGAGTGACGCAGGCCCGCGATGTAGCGGTCGACCTTGTGCCCGGGCAGCTGGCCGCCCTCTCCGGGCTTGGCCCCCTGGGCCACCTTGATCTGCAGCTCGTCCGCGTTGACCAGATAGTTGACGGTCACGCCGAAGCGCCCCGACGCCACCTGCTTGATCGACGATCGCCGGTCGTCGGTGAAGCGCGCCGGGTCCTCGCCGCCCTCGCCCGTGTTCGACTTCCCGCCCAGGCGGTTCATGCCCGCGGCGAGCGTCTCGTGGGCCTCGGGCGACAGGGCGCCGAGCGACATGCCGCCCGACTTGAATCGCCGCACCAGGTCCGTGGCCGGCTCGACCTCCTCCAGCGCCACCGGGTCGGTGTCCTCGCGGAAGCGCAGCAGGCCGCGCAGGGCGGTGTTGCGCACGGCCACGTCGTTCACGTAGGTGGCGAAGCGCTCGTAGGCCTCGGCGCCGTCCTCCCCCCGCGCCGCGTGCTGGAGGGTGGCGATGGTCTCGGGGTTCCAGCCGTGGTACTCGCCGCGCCGGCGCCAGGCGTAGACCCCGCCCGCCGGCAGCAGCTCCGTCACGGCCGCCGGCCAGGCCCGCGCATGGCGGTCGAGCGCCTCGCGGGCGATCTCGCAGAGCCCGATCCCCTCCACGCGCGAGGACGTGCCGGTGAAGTGACGGTCGATCACCTCGCGCTTGATCCCCACGGCCTCGAAGATCTGGGCCCCTGTGTAGGAGCGGATGGTGGAGATGCCCATCTTGGACAGGATCTTCAGCAGGCCCTTGCCGATGGCGCCGATCACGCGCTGCTCCGCATCCTCGGGGCTCATGCCGTCGGGCAGCCGGCCGTCGCGGTGGAGGGCGTAGAGCGACTCGAACATCACGTAGGGGTTCACCGCCGCCGCGCCCGAGCCGAGCAGGGTCGCGATGTGGTGGATCTCGCGCGCCTCGCCGGTCTCCACCACCAGGCCGATCTGCAGGCGCGTGGCCTCACGCACGAGGTGGTGGTGCAGGGCGCCGACCGCGAGCAGCGACGGCATCGGCGCTCGCTCGGGGCCCATGTTGCGGTCGGAGAGGATGATGATGTTCACCCCGCCCGCCACGAGCTCGGAGGCCTCGCGGCACATGGCTTCGATGCGCCGCTCCATGCCCTCCTCGCCCTCCGCCGCCGGCCAGGTCATGTCGATGGTGCGGGCCGCGAAGACGTTGTGGTCGACCTGGCGCAGCTTCTCGAGCTGTGAGTTGCGCAGGATCGGCTGCGGCATCACGAGCTGGTGGCAGTGGTCGGGCGTCTCACCGAGCAGGTTGATCTCCGGCCCGATGCAGGCCTCCAGGCTCATCACCACCGATTCCCGGATGGGGTCGATGGCGGGGTTGGTGACCTGGGCGAAGAGCTGCTTGAAGTAGGAGAAGAGGGGTGGGCGGCGGTCGGACATCGACGCGAGGGCCACGTCGTTGCCCATCGAGCCGGTGGGCTCGGCACCATTCTTCGCCATCGGCGCGAGGATGACCCGCAGGTCCTCCTCGCTCCATCCGAAAGCGAGCTGCTTCGCGCGCAGGGGCTCCACGCGCGGCACGCGCGGGCTCTGCTCGGGCAGGTCCTCGATGTGCACCACGCGATCGTGCAGCCACTCGCCGTAGGGGCGCCGGCGGGCCAGGTCGCCCTTGACCTTGCTGTCGGGGACGATGCGGTCTCGCTCGAGGTCGACCAGGAAGATCTTGCCCGGGCGCAGGCGGCCCTTGGCCACGATCTCGTCCTCGCCGGCCTCGAGCACCCCGGTCTCGGAGGCCAGCACCACCCAGCCGTTCTTGGTCACCACCCAGCGTCCCGGCCGGAGGCCGTTGCGGTCGAGGGTGGCGCCGATCACCCGCCCGTCGGTGAAGGCCACGGCGGCGGGCCCGTCCCAGGGCTCGATCAGCGAGGCGTGGTAGGCGTAGAAGTCGCGCACCTCCTGGGGCAGCTCGGGACGGCCCTGGTAGGCCTCCGGAATGAGCATCGACATCGCGTGCGCCGGCGAGCGGCCCCCGAGCACCAGCAGCTCCATCAGGCCGTCGAGCGAGGCCGAGTCCGAGATGTCGTCGCCCAGCAGCCCGCGGATCTTCTCGATGTCGTCGCCGAACAGGGGTGAGGAGAGGGTCAGCTCGCGCGCGCGGTGCCAGTTGCGATTGCCCCGCAGCGTGTTGATCTCGCCGTTGTGGGCGAGCATCCGGTAGGGGTGGGCCAGCTCCCAGCTCGGGAAGGTGTTGGTGGAGAAGCGCGAGTGCACGAGGGCGAGCCGCGAGGCGAGCCGCTCGTCCTTGAGGTCGGGGTAGTACTGGGAGAGCTGAGGGGCGGTGAGCATCCCCTTGTAGACCAGGGTGCGGCTGGAGAAGCCCACGATGGCCACCCCGGGCAGGTCGTGCTTCTCGGCGCAGCGCCGGATCACGTAGAGCTTTCGCTCCAGCGCGTCCTGGTCCTCGATCCCGTCACCCGCGCCCACGAACAGGTGCTGGATGTAGGGCGCGCAGTCCCTGGCGGTGGTGCCGCTGTGCAGGTCCTCGGTCCACACGTCGCGCCAGCCCAGCACGCGCTGGCCCTCGGCCTCCACGGTGCGCTCGATCAGCTCGATCGCCCTCGCACGCGCGGCCTCGTCGCGCCGCGGGCAGGAAGCACACCGCCACGCCGTAGCGGCCCGGCTCGGGCAGCTCGAACTTGGCCGTCGCGCGCAGGAACTCATCCGGGAGCTGGATCAGTATTCCCGCTCCGTCGCCCGTGTCGGGGTCGGCACCCTCGGCGCCGCGGTGCTCGAGATGCTCGAGCGCCCACAGCGCGCGGGACACGACCTCATGCGACGCGGGAGCCCCCAAGCGCGCGACGAACGCGACGCCGCAGGCGTCGTGCTCATACTGCTGGTCGTAGAGGCCGCCGCGCGCGGCCCGAAGGTCTTGGGGGGTGATAGTCGGTTCCTCGGGTTCAGCGCCTTCGGCGGCGCGCAGGTGCAGAACAGAAAATTGTACGGCTGTTCGGCCGTATCGGCGAGGGCGGTCGGTAAGGTCGCGACCGTGGCCGCGATCATCACCGTTCTCTCCCAGAAGGGCGGCACCGGCAAGACCACCACGGTGCGCACGCTCACCGACGCCTACCGGCGGGCCGGCCTGAGCGTCCTGTGCGTGGATCTGGATCCCCAGGGCAATCTCTCGGACTACTTCGACGTGCCCGCGGACGCCTCTCCCACGGTGGCGGACGTGCTGTCCGGGCAGGCCAAGGCGGCCGACGCGATCCACGACGACATGCTGCCCGCCAACCTCGGACTGGCCGAGACCGAGCTGATCCTGAGCGGCAAGATGGGCCGCGAGCTCACGCTCAAGCGGGCGCTCAAGGAGGTCGCACGCCGCTACGACCTGGTGCTCGTCGACTGCCCGCCGTCACTGGGCCTGCTGACCATCAACGCCCTGGTGGCCGCCGACCACGCGCTCATCACCAGCGAGGCCGAGTACTTCTCGCTCCAGGGTGTCGAGCAGGCGCTCGAGGTGGTGGAGCTGGCCAAGGACTCACTCAATACCGAACTCGACTGGATGGGCGTGGTGCTGACCAAGGCCGACATGCGCCTGGTCCATGCCCGTGAAGCGCTGCAATCGCTGCAGGATCGCTTCGGCGACCGGGTCTTCGACACCGTGGTGCGGCGCAGCGTGCGCTACGCGGAGTCCTCGGAGCGCGGCGTCTCGATCCTCGACTACGCGCCCGATCTGGGCAGCGACTACCTCGCGTTGGCGGATGAGGTGCTGGCCCGGGCGAACGTGGATTCGAGGTCGGCGACGATCTCCGCCTCGTAGGCCAGCGACCAACTAGGGTCGCGAGCGTGCAGGAGCTACTCACCGAACCGGCGGGCGTGCTGGCCAGCCGGATCCGCCGCGGGGAGGTCCAAGCGCGTGAGCTGAGCGAGGCGGCCCTGCAACGCATCGAATCGCTGCAGCCCACCCTCAACGCCTTTGTGCACCTCGACCCCGAGGGCGCCCTGGCCACCGCGGAGGCGATCGGCCCCGATGACCCGAGGCCCTTCGCGGGCGTCCCGATCGCGATCAAGGACACGGCCGCGGTCGAGGGCATGCCCCTGACCATGGGCTCCGATCTCTTCGGCGACTTCGTGCCGCGCCACGACGCCTTCGTCGTCCGGCGCCTGCGCGACGCCGGCTTCGTGATCGTCGGCAAGACCAACATGCCCGAGTTCGGGATCCTGCCCGTGTCCGAGCCGCGGCGCTTCGGCCCGGTGCGCAATCCCTGGGACACCGACCGCACTCCGGGCGGCTCCTCCGGCGGCGCCGCCGCCGCGGTGGCGGCGGGCATGGTTCCGCTGGCCCACGGCAGCGACGGCGGCGGCTCGATCCGCATTCCCGCCGCCTGCTGCGGGCTCGTGGGCCTCAAGCCGAGCCGCGGCCGCATCTCGCGCGGGCCGGAGGGGGGCGACGACTTCCTCGTCAGCGACGGCGTGCTCACCCGCACCGTCGGCGAGACGGCCGAGCTGCTCGACGTGCTTGCCGGATACGAAACCGGGGATCCCACATGGGCGCCTCCGCCGGACGAGCCGTTCGCCGCCACGGCCGCGCGCGAGCCCGGCCGCCTGCGCATCGGCGTGACCACCGACGCCGCCATCGAGACCGAGCTCGATCCCGACTGTGAGCGCGCGGTGCACGATGCCGCCGGGCTGCTCGGCGACCTCGGCCACGACGTCGAGGAGGTCGAGGCCCCCTGGAGGGACCGCGACATCCTGCGCAACTTCACCCTGGCGTTCGGCGCTCCGATCTCCACCAGCCTCCACTTCGGCGGCCTCGTGAGCGGGCGCGAGCCCAGCGAGGACCTGGTCGAGCCGCTCTCGTGGATCATGTGGAAGGGGATGGAGGGGCGCACCCCGGTCGACTACCTGATCGCCCGCGCGCGGCTGACCGGCCTGGCCCGCAAGATCATCGCGCTCTGGGACAGCTACGACGCCGTGCTGATGCCGGCGCTGGCCCAGCGCCCCGTCCGCATCGGCGAGATCGACGCCTGCTCGGCGGAACCATGGGAGGACTTCCGGCGCTCGGGCGAGTTCACCCCGTTCACCGCCATCTTCAACGTCACGGGCCAGCCGGCGGTCTCACTCCCGCTCTTCCAGGGCAGCGACGGCCTGCCGCTCGGCATCCAGATCGCGGGCAAGCCCGCGGGCGAGGGCCAGTTCTCTCACTGGCCGCCCAGCTCGAGGCGGCGCGGCCGTGGGCCGACCGCCGCCCCGAGTGGACTGCTGCCTAGCGGTTAGGGAACGATGAACGTGAACGGCTGGTCGGAGGCCTCATTGCCGAGCTGTGCCCCTGTTGCCCCGTCGAACGTCTGGGCGAGGGTGGTCACGTCGAACTGACCCGCCGTGCACGGAGCGGCCGGGGTGTAGTTCACCTCCACCACCCCAACGCTGTCGCCGAGTGCCGCCGGCGGTGGAGGATGTGGCACTCCCGCCGAAATCGAGGTTCACGCTCATCACGCTAGAGGCCGAGCTGATGCCCGGAATCGAGATGCAGTAGACGCCGCTGGCCGCCACATGGCTGACCGTGGCGCCCCCTCTGCTGCGAGCCGCATCCACAGCCCCGGCAGCCGTCACGTACCCAAACGCGCGCGCTGAGCCGGCTGGACCCGCCGGACCAGCGGGACCGGCCGGGCCCCTGGGCAGCGAGGACGCTCGGAAGTCCGAAGCTCTGAGCGAGCCCCTTCTTACCTTCGCGCCCGTGACCGCATTGTTGGCGATCTCGGCGTTCTTGACCGCCCCGTTCCTGGATCTGCTTGGAGCCCACGCTGTTCCTCGGCAACTGCAGGGCGGCATAACCGGTGCCGCCGAGAGCCACGAAGAGTGCGACGCAGGCTAGGACAAGCGCCGGTGAGGGACGCCCCATCTTGAGAAGCCGCACGAGCGCTCCTTTCCTTCGGGGTCTTGCCGACGCTATCCGACCCGATCGGGCCTTGCAAGCCCGGCGGCGCAGCCCAGGGCCGATCAGAGCCCGGCGGCCATCAGGACGTCGCGGTCGCGGTCGTAGCTGAGCAGCGCGCTCGCCTCGCCGGGTTCGACCCAGCGCAGCTCGTCGACCTCATCGCTGGCCACGAAGCCGGGGTCGGACTCCACCTCCATGCAGCCAGTAGCGCACCACCTTCGGGCGCCCGCGCACCTCGTAGTTCACCGCCGGGAGCTCGCGCACCAGCCGCGCCAGGAGGCCCGTCTCCTCGGCGATCTCGCGCAGGGCCGCCTCCTCGAAGGTCTCGCCCGGAGTCGAGCTTGCCCTTGGGCAGCGACCAGTCGTCGTAGCGCGGGCGGTGGACGAGGGCCACCAGCCCGTCGCGGACCACCACGCCGCCCGCCGCTCGCACCTGGTCGCTCACAGCTCCCTCACGTCGGCACCCCCGGGCGCGAACGTCACGCGCCGGACCTCGCAGCCGGGCGCCGCCTGCCCCAGGCGCTCGACGACCGCCCCGGTCTGCGCCCAGTGGCACCAGAAGAGCACGGTCGGGCCGGCGCCCGAGATGGTCGCCCCCACGGCGCCGAGCCCGGCCGCGGCGTCCAACAGCTCCATCGACCGCGGATAGAGCGAGCGCCGGCGCGGCTGGTGGAGGCGGTCGTGCAGGCCGCGGCCGATGAGGGAGAAGTCACCCGATGTCAGGCCGAGCACCAGCAGCGAGGCGTGGCCCACGTTCTGCACCGCATCGATCAGCGGCACCTCTGCCGGCATCGCCGCGCGGGCCTCGGCGGTGGGAACCTCATCGGGCGGGATCACCAGCACCCCCTCGAGCCCTTCCGGTGGGTCGAAGCGCGCCGGCGCCTCTTCCGAGCCGGCGCACACCACGAACCCGCCGAACAGGGCGGCGGCCACGTTGTCCGGATGGCCCTCGAGCTCGGCCGCGTGCTCGAACAGCCCGGCGTCGAGCTCGTATAGGTGGTCGGCTGCGCTCAGCCCGGCGACGATGGCCGCCGCGCTGGAGCCCAGGCCGGCGGCGGGCGGGATGGCGGAGCGGATGCGAAAGGAAAGGCCGTCGGCCGGGTGCAGGCGCTCGAAGCCCCGCACGCACAGGTTGGTGCGGTCGAGCGGCACGCCGGGAACGTCGCACTCGACCGAGAACTCGCCCGTCTCCTCCACCTCCAGCTCCAGGTCGATGGCCAGCGCCGCGGCCAGCACGTCGTAGCCCGGCCCGAGGTTGGCCGTGGAGGCAGGCACGCGAACGAGGCGCCGCCGGTTCAGCCCAGCACCGCCCGCTCGACGCTGTCGATGTCCGGCTCGCACGGAACCACCGAGCTGGCCCGGTTCATGGCGGTCTGCGGGTCCTTCAGCCCGTGGCCGGTGAGCACGCACACCACCCGGCCCTCCGCGCCGTACTTGAGCAGGCCCGCCACCGAGGCCGCGGAGGCGGGCTCGCAGAACACGCCCTCGCGCGGCGCCGAGCAGCGCGTAGGCGTCGAGGATCTCGGCGTCGGACACCGCGCGGATCTCGCCGCGCGACGAGGTGACCGCGCTCATGGCGTCCTCCCAGCGCGCGGGATTGCCGATGCGGATCGCCGAGGCCACGGTCTCCGGGTCCTCGACCGGCGCGCCGTGAACCAGCGGGGCCGCGCCGTCGGCCTGGTAGCCGTGCATGCGCGGCGCCGAGTCGAACTCCTGGAAGCCCTTCCACCACGAGGTCACGTTGCCAGCGTTGCCCACCGGTATGCAGAGCACGTCGGGCGCCTCGCCGAGCTCGTCGCACACCTCGAAGGCGCCGGTCTTCTGCCCCTCCACCCGGTAGTCGTTGACCGAGTTGACCAGCGCGATCGGGTGGCGCTTGGCCAGCTCGCGCACCAGCGCCAGCGCCTGGTCGAAGTTGCCCCGCAGCGCGATCACCTGGGCGCCGTGCATGAGGGCCTGGGCCAGCTTTCCCGTGGCGATCTTGCCCTCCGGAACGATCACCGCGCCGCGCATGCCGCCGCGCGCCGCATAGGCCGCCGCGCTGGCCGCGGTGTTCCCGGTCGACGCGCAGATCACCGTCTCCGCCCCCTCGGCCTTGGCCGCCGAGACGGCCACCGTCATGCCGCGGTCCTTGAAGGACCCGGTGGGGTTGGCGCCCTCGAGCTTGAGCCAGACCTCGCAGCCGGTCAGCTCGGACAGATGCTCGGCGGGGACGAGCGGCGTGTCTCCCTCCCCCATCGTCACCAGCGGCTCGACCGGCAGCCGGTCGCGGTAGCGCCAGAGGCTCAAGGCACATCCCGAACGTCTCCTCGATCACGCGGATGACCCGCGGCGGCTCGCGCACGAAGTCGAGCCGCGCGATCAGGTCCACGGCCGCGCGGAACTTCGACTCGAGCACGGGGTGCATGACCATCACCAGGCGCGCCTCCTGACCCAGGCCCTTCTGCACCACCGACCGGATCGACACGTCCTGCATGCCGAGGATCTCCGCCACCTGGGCCAGCACTCCGGGCCGGTCGTCCACCTCGAGGTGCATGTAGAAGGAGAACTCGACGTCGGTGACCACCGGCTGCTCGACGGCCGGCGCGGGCAGCGAGGGCGGCGGGATCATCGCCGAGACCACGTCGCCGAGCACGGCGCTGGCGGTCTGAACGCCGCCGGCGCCGGGGCCGCTCAGCGTGATCTCGGTGATGGCCGGCGATTCGATCGTGACCGCGTTGAAGGCGCCGTTCACGCTGGCCAGCGGGTGGTCGGCGTAGAGGAAGGCGGGGTAGACGTGCACGGCGATGGCGCCGTCGATGCGCTGGGCGGACCCGACCAGCTTGAGGGCGAGGCCGAGGTCCTTGGCGTAGCCGATGTCGTCGGGCGTTATCCGCTCGATGCCCTCGTAGCTGACCTGCTCGAGGCGCACCGCGGCGTTGAAGGCCAGGCGGGCGAGGATGGCCATCTTGGCCGCGGCGTCCTTGCCCGTCACGTCCTCGGTGGGGTCGGCCTCGGCGTAGCCCATCTCCTGCGCCTCGCCGAGAGCGGCCTCGTAGGTGGCGCCGGTGGCGGCCATCTGGGTGAGGATGTAGTTGGTGGTGCCGTTGACGATGCCGTGCACGCGCTCGATGTGGGCGCCGGCGAGCGACTCGCCCATCACGCGGATGGCCGGCACCACGCCGGCCACCGCGCCCTCGAAGCGCAGCTGCACCTGGCCGCGCCGGGCGGCGTCGAAGATCTCCTCACCGTGCTGGGAGAGCAGCTGCTTGTTGGCCGTGACCACGTGGCGGCCCGCCTCGAGCGCGCGCATCACGTAGTCCCGGGCGGGATCGATGCCGCCCATCAGCTCCACGATCAGGTCGCTGCGCTCGAGGATGTCCTCGAAGTCGCCACGCGAGCGCGTGAGCACACCCGACAGCTCGGGCCGGCGGCCGGTCTCGGCCTCCACCGCCTCGGCGCGCTCCTCGAGCAGCGCCGCGAACGCGGACCCCACGGTGCCGTGGCCGAGCAGCCCGACGTAGAAGGGCTCAGACATCGCGCGCCGTCAGGTCGTCGAACGTCTCGCGGCGCACGACCACGCGGGCGTCGCCGTCGCGGCAGAACACCACCGGAGGCCTGCGCACCGCGTTGTAGTTGTTGGCCATCGCATGACCGTATGCCCCGGTGGCCGGGATCACCAGCACGTCGCCGGGGCGGGGGTCGTCGAGCACGGCGTCGCGCACCAGGATGTCGCCCGACTCGCAGTGCATGCCGGCGACCGTGCATTCCAGGTCACCGCCAAACCGGTCGGCGATCTCCGGCTCGTAGCGCGCGCCGTAGAGGGCGGGCCTCAGGTTGTCCGACATGCCGCCGTCGACCGCCACGTATGTGCGAACTCCCGGGATGCGCTTGACCGTCCCCACCGTGTAGAGGGTCACCCCCGCGTTGCCCACCAGCGAGCGACCCGGCTCGCACAGCACGGTCACCCCCTCCGGGGCCGAGCGCAGCAGGGCGTCGGCATAGTCCTCGATCGAAGGGGGATGGTCTTCCGCCGTATATGCGATGGCCAGGCCTCCGCCCAGGTTGAGCAGCGGCCAGTCGCCCATGGCGGAAAGGGTCTCGCCCAGCCGCTCGAAAGCCTCCAGGTCGAAGAGCTGGGAACCGATGTGCGCGTGCAGCCCGCGCAGCTCGAGCCCCGCCGCGGCGCACGCATCCACCGCGCGCGGCACGTCGTCGAGGCCAAAGCCGAACTTCGAGTCCTCCTGGCCGGTCTGGATGTGGGAATGCGTCGCCGGCCGGATGCCGGGGGTCACGCGGAGCATCACCCGCGCATCGCGCCCGCGCAGGCGCTCGACCTCGTCGAAGGAGTCGACCACGATGATGCCCACGCCCGCTCCGAGCGCCTGGTCGAGCTCGGCCGGCGTCTTGTTGTTGCCGTGCATGTAGATGCGCGCCGGGTCGAAGCCTCCGGCCAGCGCAATGTGCAGCTCGCCGCCGCTCGCCACGTCGACCGAAAGGCCCTCGGCCGCGAGCAGCCGCATCACCGCGGTGCAGGGAAAGGCCTTGCTCGCGTAGATGATCTCGAAGCGCTCGGTGCGGGCGGAGAAGGCCTCGGTATAGGCCCGGGCACGCGCGCGAATGTCGTCCTCGGCGTACACGTAGGCCGGAGTGCCGAACTCACGCGCGAGCTCGATCACGTCGCAGCCGCCCACCACGAGGCGGCCGCGCTCGTCGAGGCGCGAACCGAGGGGAAATACGTGCGAGACGCCCACCGCAGCCATGCGGCGGCGATTATGAAGGACGCCATGGAGCATCCCGTGCCCGAGCCCCCCGAGCTGGGCGAGAGCGACGGCCTCGCCCACGCGCTGTTCCTGCCCTCGGACCCACCCCGCCGCGGGGTCGTGATCCTGCACGGGGCCGGGTCGGCCAAGGAGTCGCACTTCGACTTCGCGCGCGGCTGCCGCGCCGACGGGATCGCCGCGCTGGCCTACGACGCGCGCGGGCACGGCCGCTCGGCCGGCCAATTCGGGCCCGGGGCCATCGACGACGCGCTCGCCATGGTCGCGCTGCTGCGCCGGCACGTGGGCACGGTGGGGCTACGCGGCTCGAGCATGGGCGGCTTTCAGGCGATTCACGCCGCGGCCGCGGACCCCTCGCTGAGCGCTGTGGTGGCGATCTGTCCCGCGCCCGAGTCGTCGCTGCTGGCCATGCTGCGCTCCCGCGAGGAGCTTCGCTTCCGCTGCGACGTTCCCGCCACCGAGCGTTGGCTCGACTCCCTCGACCTCTTCGAGGCGGTCGCGCGCCTAGGCCCGCGAACGGGATTGCTGCTTCTGCACGCCCGGGGCGACGAGCAGATCCCCTGGACGGTGAGCGAGGATCTTCACGCCGCCGCCCACGAGCCCAAGCGGCTGCTCGTGCTGCCCGGCGGACACCACCGCTCGCTGCAACACGACCTGGAGCTTCAGGCCCTCTCGCGGCGCTGGTTGCTCAAGTTTTGAGAATCATTCTCGTTAAGCTTCGGCCGTGCCCTCGCCCGGCGACCTCTTCGAGCTGCCGTTCCTGCGCGAGGCGCTCGCCGAGGTGCTGCTGCTCGGGGCGGCCGGCGGACTGCTGAGCGCCTGGATAGTCCTTCGCCGGCTCGCCTTCTTCACCCACGCGGCCGGGTCGGCGACCTTCCCCGGGCTGGTGGCCGCGGACGCATCGGGGGTGAGCCCCACGCTCGCCGGCGTGGCCGTGGCGCTCGGCTACGCGGGTGGCGTGGAGCGAACCGGCCGAGCCGGCCGCGAGCCCGGCGAGGCCACGGCGCTGCTTCTGGTGGCCGCGCTCGCGGGCGGAATCATCCTGGCCAGCGACGTGTTCGAGTCGAGCGCGGCGGTCGACCGCCTCCTGTTCGGCACGCTGCTTGGGCTGGGCCCGGCCGACCTCGCGCTGTCGGGCGTCACTCTGGTCCTGGCCGCCGCCGGCTCGCTCGCGCTGGGGCGGACCTGGGCGGCGGTGGCCTTCGATCCCGAAGGCGCTGCGGCCCTAGGGCTCCCCTCGGCCCGGGCGGACTTCCTGCTGCTCGGCCTCGTGGCGGTGGCGGCGGCGGCGGCCATTCCCGCGGTCGGTGCGCTCCTCGTGGCCGCCGTGTACGTGCTCCCGGGAGCGGCCGCCCGCCTCGTCACCCACACGATCCCCTCCCTGCTGGCCTGCTCGGTTGCTCTTGCCGTGGGCCAGGGACTGGCCGGCCTGTTCGCCGCCTACTGGCTCGACCTGCCTCCGGGGCCACCGGTTGCCGTGATCGGCGCGCTCGTCTACGGCATCGCTGCCCTCGTGGCCGCCCGGTGACCGAGCCCGCGGTGGAGGCCGACCACCTGTCCGCCGGATATGGCGGTCGCCCGGTGCTGCGCGACGTGACCTTCGCGGTCGACGCCGGGCGCACCGTGTGCGTGCTCGGGCCCAACGCGGGCGGCAAGACCACTCTCTTTCGCGCGCTGACCGGCGAGCTCACCGCGATCGACGGGCACGTGCGGGTGGCCGGGCGCCCGGCCTACGTGGCTCAGACCGAGCGCACGCGCCTCGACTTTCCCGTGAGCGCCCTCGACGTGGCGCTGATGGGATCGCTCGCCGACGGGCGCTGGTGGCTGCCCCCGCGGCGCACGCAGAAGCGCGCCGCCGCCGGGGCGCTCGAGCGCGTGGGCCTTGAAGCCCAGGCGGGCGTCCGCTTCGGCGAGCTGTCGGGCGGCCAGCGCCAGCGCGCCCTGCTCGCGCGCGCACTCGTGCAGGACGCGCGCGTGCTCCTGCTCGACGAGCCGCTGTCCGGCGTCGATCCGGCCAGCGCGCAGCTGATCGCCGGCGTCTTCGGCGAGCTGCGCGCCGAGGGCCGGAGCGTGCTCGTGTCCAGCCACGACGTGGAGAGCGCCCGGGGCTTCGACCTCGTGCTCTGCCTCAACGGGCGCCAGATCGCCTTCGGCCCGCCCGCCGCGACCCTCGACCGGTCGACCCTCGAGGAGACCTACGGGCGCGAGTTGATCGTGCTCGACGAGGCGGGGCCCACGAGCGCGATCACCGTCCAGCACCACGACCACGACCACGGCCACGCACACGGCTGATGAGCGAGATCGAGCTCCGCGGCATGATCGAGCTCGCGCTGGCCGGCGGATTCTGCGGCGCGCTTGGCTTCTGGGTGCTTAGCGAGCGGCTGACCTACGGGGCCGAGTCGCTGGCCCACGGGCTGCTTCCGGGGCTCGTGCTGGCGGGTCTGGCCGGGGCACCCCTCTTCCTGGGCGCCGCCGGTGGAGCGCTGGTGGCCGCTGCGCTGATAGCACTCTGCGTGCGCGACGCCCGCGTCGGCCCGGACGCCGGCACGGCCGTGGCGGTGACCGGGCTCGTTGGCCTGGGCGGGCTGCTAGCTCTTGCTCCGGACGCGCCGCAGCGCCTCGAGGAGCTGCTCTTCGGCGACCCCCTCGGCGTGACCGACGGTGATCTCATCGCCGCCGCGGTGCTGGCGCTGGCCGGTGGCGCCGCGCTCGCGGCGCTGCACCGGCCCCTCACGGCGAGCGCCTTCGACGCCGACGGCGCCGCCGCCCTCGGGCTGCGCCCCGCGCTCATCCGCCTCGCCCTGCTCACCCTGGTGGCGGCGGCCGTGGCCGTGACCGTTCAGGGCCTCGGCGCCCTGCTGGTGCTGGCCGTGATCGTGGCGCCGCCGGTGGCCGTGCGCGCGCACGTGTCCACCCCGGCGGCGGCCATGCTGGCCGGAGCGGCGGTGGCGCTGCTCGGCGGGGTCGCCGGCATCCAGCTCTCGGCCGCGGCGGGCAGCGCAGCCGGGGCATCGGTCGCCCTCGTGCTGTGCGCGATGGCGGCGCTCGGGGTGGTCAGTGGGCGGCGGCCGGCCGTGCGGCATTCCGCCGGGCGACCATGATCGCCACTCCGAGCGCCAGCAGCGCGAGGCTGAACAGCTGCGCGAGCGTCAGGCCGCCCACCACCGAGTCGTTGCGGCGGATCAGCTCAATCAGGAAGCGCTCCACGCCGACAATGACCAGATAGAGGCCGAACAGGACACCCGGCGCGAAGCGGTCGCGCAGATGCCAGAGCACGAGCGTGGCCAGCCCCATCACGAGTGTGTCGTAGACCGGCGTGGGGTGGACGGACTCGTCGGTGGGCACGGTGCCCTCGGGATAGGCCATGGCCCACGGCAGGTCGGACTCGATCCCGTAGTCACCGTCGCCCGACACCTGACAGCCGATGCGCCCCACCACGTAGCCGATGGCGATCGGCGCGGCGGCGGTGTCGCAGAGCTCCCAGCCGAGCCAGCCGCGCCAGCGCGCCCAGAGCAGCACCCCGATCGCGCCGCCGAACAGTCCGCCGAAGAACACGAGCCCGGAGCCGGAGAAGATGTTTCCGAGCAGATCCCCCGACACCTCGTCCCAGTTCTGGATCAGGAAGTCGACGCGCGACCCGACCAAGCCGCCCACCAGCGCGGCAAACGCCGCCTCGTAGGTCCAGTCGGCCGGCTTGCCGAGCTCGCGCAAGCGGCGAGCGAAGATGGCCCCCGAGCAGACGAAGGCCAGGGCGAAACAGATCCCGAAGGTCTTCAGGTCGAGCGGGCCAAGGGAGATCTCGGGCAACATTCCCCGGGCAGGGTAGTCAGACGCCCCTCTACGATGGGACGAATGCGTAAAGCCGTGCTCGCGATCTTGCTGTGTGCGGCGCCGCTGCTGTCTGCGCCCGCACAGGCCTCGCAGCGTCTGATCGACCGTCAGGCGCTGCGCGAGACCGAGCGTGTCTACTCCCGGGGCGTGGGCGCCGGTGCCAGCTCGGTCGTGCCCCTGCCGCTGGCCCGGGTGCGGCCCGAGGACGCCGTCGCATCCGTTGCGTCCGTCCGCACCCCCGGCGCGATCGCGGCCAACGAGGGGCCCGCGCGCGTGCTCGTGGGCGTGCGCGCGCACAGCGATCTCCCCGGCGTCGCACAGGTGCTCACCGCGCTCGGCGCCGCGCCCGAGTCCTTCGACGAGATCGGCGTGCTCGCCGCCACCGTTCCCTCGGGTAGCGCGCTCGCACAGGCGCTCGACGGCGATCCGCGCGTGGCCTACGTCGAGCGCGATACCGAGGTGCATATCGCCGCCGATCCCTTCGACGCGCCCGATCCGGCGCACGGCGGCATCAAGTTCACCTGGTTCTTCGACGACGTCCGCGCCGGCGACGCGCTGGCCGCGGCGGGCGGGGGCTCCAAGCGGACCGTGGCGGTGATGGACACCGGCCTCGATCGCAACCATCCCGAGTTCGCAGGCCGCATCGCCGGCACGTACGACACCCACATCGGCGGCAAGGACGTGACCGACGTGGTCGGGCACGGGACCTTCGTGACCGGGTTGATCGCGGCGGTCGACGGCAACGGCATAGGCGGCAAGGGGGTGGCGGGCACCACGAAGGTGCTGGCCATCCGGGCCTCCCGCGACGGCGGGTTCACCGAGCGCGACCTGCTGCGCGGAATCTCCTTCGCCGTGCGGCGAGGCGCCGACGTGCTCAATCTGAGCCTGGCCGGCGACGGCATCAACCGCAGCGTCATTCGCGCGCTGGGGGCCGCGTTCTACAACGACGTGCTCCCCGTCGCCGCGTCCGGCAACATGGGCGACCGCTCGAACGACGCCGGCGTGGTCAACCCGGTGCAGTATCCGGCCGCCGTGCTGGGCGGCCGCAGAGGCGCGCCGGGCATCGGCCTCTCGGTGGGCGCGACCGGACCGACCGGCGCGGCGGCGAGCTTCTCGACCCACAACCGCTTCGTGAGCCTCGCGGGCCCCGGTGCGAGCACCGGCAGCTGCCGCTATGGAGTGCTGTCGACGCTGCCCGCCTCGGGCGGCACCGAATGGGACGACCCGCGCTCCTGCAACACGATCTTCAGCCAGGGCGGCGTGCGCTTCGCCTACGGGGAAGGCACCAGCTTCGCGGCCCCGATCGTCTCCGGCATCGCGGCGCTGGTGTGGCAGGTGGAGCCCCGCCTCGCCTCCGAGCAGGTCGCCGAGGTGTTGATTCGCTCTGCGCGCCAGACGCGGGGCACGGGCTGGAACGAGTTCACCGGCGCGGGAGTCGTCGACGGCAAGGCCGCCACCGATCTCGCTCGCCTCTACGACGTGACCGCCCCAAGGGCCAAGGCGAACGCCCAGCGCATCGGCGGAACGGTCAAGGTGAGCATGCAGCGCACCAAGGACCGCACCGACGAGGGACGCGAGCTCGCCGCCGGAGTGACCTACGGCCTGCTCGTGTCGCGTAACGGGGGCCGCAGCTTCAGCGCAGTGGCGCGCCGGCGCAAGCGACCGATCCAGCGCAGCGTGGCGCTGAGCGGCATCCGCACCAACGTGGTCGCCGCCACGGCGTGCGACGCCAACGGAAACTGCGCCGTCAAGCGCCTCGGGCGCTTCCAGCCCTAGCCGCAGTCCACCGCCCCGCCCGACATGCCGGCCGCGAGGCGCCGGGTGTTCTCGCGCATCATCCCCAGGTAGCTGCTCGCCGGACCGCCCTCCGGGCCGAGGGAATCGGTGAACAGCGGCTCACCGAGCTCCACGCCGGCCTCGCGGGAAAGGGCGCTCTCCAGGTCCTTGCTCAGCGCTGACTCGGGGAATACCGCCTGCACGTCCTCCGCCTCCACCTGGTCGACGAGCGCGTTGACGTCCTCCACCGAGGCCTGGGCCTGGGTGGACTGGGACGGGATCACGGCCCCGATCACCTCGATCCCGTAGCGATCGGCGAAGTAGGCCAGCGAGTCGTGTGTGGTCACGACCTTGCGCCGGGCGGGCGGGATCTTCGCGACGCAGGCCTCGATCTCGCGATCCAGAGCCCTCAGGCGCTCGATGTAGCGCCGCGCGTTGCGCTCGTAGGTGGCCCGGCCGCCGGGATCGGCGTCGATCAGGGCGTCGCGGATGGACTCGGTGGCCAGCACGGCGTTGCGTGGGTCGTGCCACCAGTGCGGATCGTCGCCTCGCGCCCGCACACGGTCGAGCATCGAGACCACCGCGGCATCGGCTCCCGCGGAGTCGATCAGCTCGTCGAGCCACTGATCGAGGTCGCCGCCCGACTTAAGCACCACGTCGGCGTCGGCCAGCGCGGCGGCGTCGCTCGGCCGGGGTTCGTAGCCGTGGGGGTCGGCGTCCGGCTCGAGGATGCCCTCCACGTCCACGCGATCGCCCCCCACCTGGCGCGCGAGGTCGGCGACCTGGGTGGTGGTGGCCACCACCGTTACGCGCCCCGGGCTGGAGCTCTCGCTCCCGCAGCCGAGCAGGAGCGCGGCGGCCAGCGCGGCGGCGATGAGCGAGCGAGGCACGGGGCCCTCACTCTAGTGAGAATGATTATCAGTAGCCAACCGCTCGACCGGCTCATCCAGGGCCAGGGACGCGGCGAGCGCGGTGGTCACGGGCACGGCGGCGATCAGGCCGATCGAGCCCACCAGCGTGGCCACCACCTCGGTTGCCACCACCTCGAGCTCCAGCGCTTGGCCCAATCCCAGGTCGGCGGAGCTGAAGAGGAGCAGCACCGGCAACGAGGCGCCGACGTAGGCCAGCACCAGCGTGTTGACCGTCGCGCTCACGTGGTCGCGTCCGACCCGCATGGCCCGCGCGAGCAGCTCGCGAAAGCCGAGCGCCGGGTTGGCCGCCCGCAGCGCCATCACGGTGGAGGCCTGGCTGACCGTGACGTCATCGAGCACCCCCAGCGCCCCTATGACCATGCCCGCCAGCAGCAGGCCGTCGAGGGAGATGTCCGCCCCCGCCAGCTGCAGGAAGCCGGCCTCGTCGCTTGCGAATCCCGTCAGGTGAGCCGCCTCGGTGAAGATCGAGGCGAGCAGCGCCGTCAGCATCAGGCTGGCAGCGGTTCCCAACAATGCGGCGATGCTCTTGGGGCCCCGGCCGTGAGCCAGCGGAATGGTCACGAGCGCCACGGCCAGTGAACCGACCACGGCCACCGCAAGTGGCGCCTCCCCGTCCAGGATCGCGGGCACCACGAACACCAGGACCACGGCCAGGCTCAGCGCCAGCCCCACCAGCGAGAGGGCGCCCCGCAGGCGCGCGAACAACAGCGTGACGGTCACGAAGATCACCAGCAGCACGACCATCGGCGTCCCGCGCTGGAAGTCGGTCAGGGCGTACTCGCCCCCCACCTGCGGGGCGGCGCCCAATGGTGGATCCGCGGTCTCGCTGACCCTGATCTCGTCGCCTGGATCCACGTCGGGGTCGATCAGCCCCGTGGCGCCCAGCCGCATCCGGACCTCCCGGCCGCGGTCGGGGCCGGTGTCCAGTCGCATCTTCACCAATTGGCAGTTGCGATCGCCGAAACCGGGGCAGAAGGCCTCGTCCACCTCGAGCACCGTCGCGTTCTCGCTCGTGGTGTTGAGGCCGCCGGCCAGCGGCGCGGCCACGTCACCCGGCCAGAGAACCACCAGGCCGATCACCGTCGCCAGCGCCAGCGCGACGGCGATCCCGGTGAAGAGCCGGCTCACCCTCCCTACAGATAGCCCAGCGGATCCACCGGCGTCCCGCCGACGCGCACCTCGAAGTGCAGGTGCGGCCCGGTCGAGTTGCCCGTGTTGCCGCTGTAGCCGATCACCTGACCCTGAGACACATTCGCGCCGTTGGAGGTGGAGAAGCTCGACTGGTGCGCGTAGCACGTCGAGAGGGAGGCGTTGTGCTGGATGCAGGTGTAGTTGCCGTAGCCGCCCACCCAGCCCATCAGCGCCACGCGACCTGAGTCGGCAGCCCTGATGGGCGTCCCCTCGGGGACGACGATGTCGATCCCGGCGTGCATGTGACCCGGTCGCGCCTCGCCGAAGGACCCGCTGATCGGCCCGTCCAGGGGCCAGATCAGCTGCCCAGAGCCCTGCTTGATCGGACCGGGCGGGGCGGCGCCCGACAGGGCGGCCGCCACTCGTGCCTGCTCGGCCTCGAGCGAGGCCAGATCCTCCTCGAGCACGCCCCTCTGCTCACGCACTTGGGCCAGCGTCCCGCTCTTCTCGGCGCGCGCCGAGGCCAGCTCGTCGCGTGAGGACACGAGCTGGCTCTGGGCCTGGGCGATCTGGTCGCGCTCGGCCAGGATGCGCTCGGCGGCCAGCTGCTCGCGCTCCTCGAGCTTGGCCAGCTCGAGCGCCTGGTTGCGGGCCCGGTCGCGCAACTCTCGGACTTCGTCGGTGACCTCGCGGTCCTGCTCGGAGATGCGCTCGAGGAACTCGGCCTGCTCCAGCAGATCGCCGAAGCCGTCGGCCTCGAGCACCACGGTCAGCGCGTCGGGGGCGTCTGACTTGTAGATCTCCACCAGGCGCGCCGCCAGGACCTCGCGGGCGGTGTCGAGCTCGCGGCGCAGCGTCTCGAGACGATCGCGGGCCTCCTCGAGCTGGTCACGCACCTCCAGCAGCTCGGCCTTCTGACGGTCGAGGCTGGACTGCGCGCGATCGAGCCGGCTCTGGGTGGCGCTGATCTCGCCCTGGATGCCCTCGATGCGGGTGCTGAACTGGGCGATGTCGGTCGAAAGCACGCCCTCTTTCTGCTTGGCCTGCTGGATCTGATCGCGCTTCTGCTCGATGCGCTGGGGCAGCGGTGCCGACAACCCGGGCAGCGGGAGCACGAGATAAGCCGCAAGGGCGGCAGCGAGAGGTAGGAGGAGAAGGCGTTTACGCACGTTATGCAGGGCTTTTCAGGCGGGGCGGCGGGACACTAGCAAGGGTCGTCGGGGCCCTCGACGAAATTCCCTCCTCTTGCAAGCGCCCATGCACGCCACATTCAGGAACCGCTTAGGCGCCTCACTAATATTGACGTCATGGCCACCCAGCAGAGAGCGATCTTTCCCCGAGACACCGGCCTGCAGGTCCGGATGCTCTTCACCCTGTTCCTGCTCGGGCTGCTGTACGTGGCCCTTGTGGGCGCCCTGATCGCGGCGGGCACGGGCATCGTGCTCCTGGTCGTGATCATGGGCGGGCTGTCGTTCGCCCAGCTCTTCTTCTCCGACAAGCTGGCCCTGAAGGCCATGGGCGCCAAGGAGGTCTCCCCGCAGGAGGCTCCGGGGCTGCACTCGATGATCGAGCGGCTGTGCATCCAGGCCGACCTGCCCAAGCCGAAGATCGCCGTGGCCGACATGGACGTGCCCAACGCGTTCGCGCTGGGCCGCTCGCAGAAGACGGCCACCGTGGCCTGCACCACCGGCATCATGCGGACGCTCTCCCCCACCGAGCTCGAGGGCGTCATGGCCCACGAGCTGTCGCACGTCAAGCACCGCGACGTGCTGATCATGACCATCGCGAGCTTCTTCGCCTCGATCGCCGCGATGATCATGCAGTTCGGCTTCTTCTTCGGCGGCGGAGACGACGAGAACCCGAGCATTATTGTCGTGCTGCTCGTGTCGTTCGTGGTCTACATCGTGTCCTTCTTCCTGATGCTCGCCCTGTCGCGCTACCGCGAGTTCGCGGCCGATCGCGGCGCGGCGGTGATCACCGGGCGCCCGAGCGCGCTGTCCTCGGCGCTGGTCAAGATCTCCGGCGCGATGCAGCAGGTGCCCACCCGCGACCTGCGCGAGGCCGAGCGCATGAACGCCTTCTTCATCGTGCCGACCAGCGTGAAGGGCGCGATCCAGACGATCTTCTCCACGCACCCGCCGATGGAGAAGCGGATCGAGCGCCTGCAGACGCTCGAGTCACAGCTGCAGGGCACCGCCTAAGCTCCACCGAGTGGGTTTCCTGGACGCCCTGCTGGGCGGCAAGAACAAGAAGGTCGCCCTGCCGGCGCCCGACCGGCTGTTCGCGATGACCACCGCCCAGATCACGCTGGAGACGGGGCTCGGCCTCGCCCACAAGAAGTCAGCGGGGATCGTCTTCCAGCCCCTGGGCACGGCCGACTTCGAGGGAATACTGGCCGAGACCGAGGAGCTGCTGAAGGGCACCGCCGAGGAGACCGGGACCGAGGTCAGCTCGTCGGAGGACGAGTTCGGCTACCGCTGGCTGATTCTCAAGGACGACGACTTCGAGGACCTGGTGGTCTCGCTCAACACCATCTCCGTAGCCCTGCAGGGCAGCGGCTACGGAGACCGCCTGCTCTGCGCGGTGTTCCCCTTCGAGGAGAAGGGCAAGCCCCTGTACTTCATCTACAACTTCAAGCGCGGCGCCTACTACCCCTTCGTGCCCGCGCCAGGCGAACAGGCGCGCGACTCCGAGCGTGAGCTGCGCCTGCAGTCACAGATCGGAGCCGAGCTCCCGTTCGAGAAGGACGTGACGCGCTGGTTCCCGCTCTGGCAGATCCCGCTGTAGCGATCGCCGGTCAACCTTCCTTGCTGGCCACCAGTGAGATGCTCTCGACCGCGTAGGTGCTGCACGCTTCGAGGGCCCGCTGGGATATGAACCGGTAGTCGTTGGAACGCTGCGCACTCACCCGCAGACCCTGGTCGTGGATGGCCTCGAGATAGCTGTCGCGCGGGATCGCCCCGGCGATGCAGGCGGCCCACAGGTCGATCCTGCGCCTCGTGCGTTCCTTGAGCGGCCGGCCACTGACCATGTCGGAGATCGCCAGCCGGCCTCCGGGCCGCAGCACGCGCGCGGCTTCGGCGAAGACCCGGCCCTTGAGCAGGGAGAGGTTGATCACGCCGTTGGAGATCACGGCGTCGAAGCTCGCGTCGTCGAAGGGGAGCTCCTCGATGCGGGCCGACACCATCTCGACATGCGTGAATCCGTCCCGGTCCCGCAGCCGCTCGGCCTTGGCCAGCTGCTCGGGGGTGAAGTCCACGCCCACCGCGCGGCCCGCCCCGCCCACGAGCAGCGCCGCACAGAAGACGTCGGTACCCGATCCCGAGCCGAGATCGAGCACCGCTTCGCCGGGCCGCAACGCGGCGAGGTCGAGGTGGTAGCCCACCCCGGCGAAGGACGCCAGGGCCTTCGCTGGGATCGCGTCCAGCAGCTCGGCCGGGTAACCGAGGTGCTCGGCCACCCCTCTCCCGACCTCGAAGTGCAGCGCGTCGTTCTCGCCGCGCGCCACCCGGCGGTACATGCCCTTGACCTCCGCCTCCAGGCGCCCGCCGTCAACGAGCGAGGTCGCGTCGAGCTGCGACAGGGCGGCCTCCGCCGCGATCATCGACCTTCCTTGGTGCCGATGGCCAGCAGGTACTCCAGCCCGAAGCGAGCTCGATCCGCGCTGCCGCGGTTCCACTCGTCATAGAGCTGATCCAGGACCGCATCGAACTCGGCGTCGCGCTCAGACCGCTGCGCGTTGGCACGCGTCGCGATGCTCGGTCCGTAACGCGCCTTGAAGAACTCGCCGAAGTCGCGCGGGCGCTCGAACGCCGTGACCTCGAGCGCGTCGCGCTCGAACGTGCTCCAGCGCGTGCTCTCGCCGAATAGCTCGCGCACGTGATCCTCGCTGCCCCACAGAGGCGGGGGCTGCGCGCCGGGCGGGGGCGCCGGTGCGAACGGCCCCATGGCCCGGAACAGCGCGCCGATCATCCCCTCCGGGGTCCAGCTCAGGAGACCGATCGTCCCCCCTGGGGCACACACGCGCGCCATCTCGGCCGCCGCGTCGCGGTGGTGAGGAGCGAACATCGCGCCGATCGACGAGATGACCACATCGAACGACTCGTCCTCGAAGGGCAGGTCCTCGGCGTCGGCCTCGACCCACCTGAGCGCAACCCCGGCCTCTTCGGCGCGGATGCGCCCGGCCTCCAGCAACTCGGGCGTCAGGTCGCTGGCGGTCACCTCGGCGCCCCGCTGAGCGGCGGGAATCGACGCGTTGCCCGTTCCGGCCGCCACGTCGAGGACGCGCATTCCGGGGCCGATCTCGCAGGCCTCGACGAGCCGGGGGCCCAGTGGCAGAAGAAAGGTCTCGACCATCGAGGGATAGTCGCCGGAAGCCCATATGGCGCGATGGCGCGCCTTGAGCTCGTAGTCCGGCGAGGTGCGTGTCGTGCTCATCGTGTCTCCTTTGGATTCGATGGCACGAAACTACGGCGGCTCCGGCGGGCCGTCATCGGTGGCGGCTACCTATGTTTGACCGCGCGGGCACCTAGGTGTCTACTGTCTGCGTGGAGCTGCTGGAGCGCGATGCGGCCTTGGCCACGCTCGCCGAGGCGCGCGACGCGGCCGCTCGCGGCGAGGGTCGGGTCGTGTGTGTGAGCGGGGAGCCGGGGATCGGCAAGACCTCGCTGGTCCGAGCCTTCCTGGACAACCTGGACGGCGAGTCGCGGATCCTGATCGGCAGCTGCGACGACCTCTCGATTCCACGGCCGCTGGGCCCGTTTCGAGACCTCGCCGGGAGCGTGTCGGCGGGGCTACAGGACGCCCTGGAGGCCGGTACCGCGGCCCACGACATCCAGGCCCTGCTGGTCGCGGAGCTCGAACGGCCACCCAAGCCGACGGTGATCGTGCTCGAGGACGTGCACTGGGCCGACGACGCCACGCTCGACTCGATCACCCTGCTCGGACGGCGGATCGGCGCGCTGCCCGCGCTGCTCGTGGTCACCTTCCGAGGCGGTGAGACGCCGCCCGGCCACCCGCTTCGGGCCACGCTGGGCGCGATCTCGGGCGCGGACTCGGCGGTGCTCGATCTCGCCCCGCTGTCGCGCGGCGCCGTCGCCTCGCTCGCCGGTGATGAGGCCGACGATCTCTACGCCGCCACCGGCGGCAACCCGTTCTACGTGACCGAGCTGCTGGCCTCGCGAGCGGGAACGGAGCTGCCGGCGTCGGTGGCCAACGCGGTGCTGGGGCGCATGGCGCGCCTGGACTACGAGGCGCGCCGGTTGGTGGAGCTGGTCTCGGTCGTGCCGAACCACGTCGCGACGCCGGTGCTGGACTCCGTGATGCCCGGCTGGCCCGCCGCCGCGGAGGAGCCCGAGCGCCGGCAGCTGCTCGAAGTGGGCCCCGCCCACGTCGGGTTTCGCCACGAGCTGGCGCGCAACGCGATCACATCGAGCCTGCCGGCGGTTACGCGCCGCCAGCTCCACGCCGCCATCCTGGACGTCCTGCTGGCCGCCGACGCCGACCCGGCCGACATCGTCCACCACGCGGAGGCCGCGGGCGCCGAAGAGGTGGTTGCCGAGTACGCCCTCGTGGCCGCGCGGCGGGCGGCGGCACTCGAGTCCAACCGGGAGGCGTACTCGCACTACAGCCGCGCCGCGGACTTCGCGGAGCGACTCTCGGCACCGGAGCGGGCGACGCTGCTGGAGGAGGTGGCGGGGGCGGCCTACCTGGCCGGCCGCCTGGACGACGCCTTCGCGGCCATCGGGAGGGCGATCGACATTTACGGCGAGCTCGGCGACCGGGCGGGCGTCGGGCGCTGCACGCGGGTTCTGTCACGACTGCACTGGTACGCGGGCGACGGCGAGCCCGCGCAGGCGAAGGCGCTCGAGGCGATAGCCATCCTCGAACCGCTCGGTGAGTCGGTCGAGCTGGCCCGCGCCTACAGCGGTGTCGCTCAGCTGGCGATGCTCGCCGAGAACGTGCAGGCGCTCACCTGGGCCGATAGCGCGCTCGAGCTCGCGGGCCGGCTAGGCGACAACAGCACCCATGCGCATGCGCTCGTGAACCTCACCTGCGCCCGGCTGCAGCTCGACCCGAGCGAGACGGCGGGTCTGTACCGGGCGCACGGGGTGGCTGACGCCGCCGGCGAGCGTGAGGATGCGACGCGGGCCCTCGGCAACCTGGGCTACGTGCTCATGACCTGGGGCAAGCCCGAGCCCGCTCTGCGGTACGCCCGCCAGGCGCTCGCCTACGCCGAGCGCTACGAGGTCCACGGTTACGTGTCCTACGTGACCACCCTGCTGGCCTGGCTGCGCCTGCGGGCCGGCGACTGGGACGAGGCGGAGCGCCTCGCCCAGGGCGAGATCGAACGCGGCATCACCGTCGTGCAGCTCCTGGCGCGGACGGTGCTGGCGGAGCTGGCCGTCCGCCGGGGTGATTCGGACGGCCCCGAGCGCCTCGCCGATCTGACCGCCCACGCGGATCGCGCGGGAGAGCCGCAGCGAATCGCGCCGGTGATCGAGCTGGCCACCGAACGGGCGCTGACCGAGGGCGGGCCGGTGCCAGCCGAGCGCTTCCAGGGGTTCGCCGAGCTGATCGGGCCGGGCGGCACCCTCGGGGGACGCTTCGCACTGCGGATGGCCGCGTGGGCCGCCGTGGCGGGCATCGACATCCCGATCGCAGACCCGGCGCCCGGACCCTACGGCGCCATGCTCGCGCGTGACTGGCAGGGCGCGGCGGACGCGTTCGGCGAGATCGGGTGGACCTACGACCGGGCACTGATGCTGTCGCTCCTCGACGACGAGGAGCCTCTCACCGAGGCCATCGAGATCGCGCGCCGGCTCGGCGCCAAGCCCTTGACGAGACGCGTGGCCGAGCGCATGCGCGACCTCGGGCTGCGCGTTCCCGCCGGTCCACGGCGAACGACACTCGCCAACCCGGCGGGACTCACGGGCCGCCAGCTGGAGGTGCTGGAGCTGTTGTCCGACGGCCTGACGAACGCCGAGATCGCCGAGCGGCTCGTCGTCTCTCCCCGCACGGCTGAGCACCACGTGGCGGCGGTTCTCACCAAGCTGGGGGCGACAAGCCGGCAGGAGGCAGCACGGAAGGCCTCCGAGCTGCGCCTGGTCGGGACCGACTAGCTACTCCATCTACTCCACCGGCATGAGATGCCGGCAGCGCTCGTCGATGGCCTGGCGAATCTTCTTGGCCACTTCGGGAAACTCACGGTCGACCTGGCGAAAGGCCGACCCGGTCATGACCACCGCGTTCATCGGCGACCGGGTGATCACCGAGGCGTTGCGAGGGGCGTTCTCCAGTAGGCCCATCTCACCGAAGAAGTCGCCCGGACCGATTTCCGCGAGATGCTGCTCGCCCCGCTTGACCTCCGCCGTTCCCTCCCGGATGGCAAAGAACTCGTACGGGAAGTCGCCCTCCCGCACTATCTCGCGCCCGGCTTCCACGTCGACCTCGTCGGCGCGCTGGGCGACCATGCGGCGCTCTTTGCGCGACAGCCCGGCGAAGAGTGGGATCGACTCGAGATGCGCTTCGTCCATCGCTTCCTCCTGGGTAGGTGCCCGGATCGTAACTCGGCAGATACGATCGGCCCATGCGTCCGAGCCGAACCCTATTCGTACTGTCCCTGATCGTCGCCGCTCTCGTGCTCCTCGCCTGCGGCGACGACGAGGAGAGCGAGCCCGCGGGCGGTAGCGAGGCCAAGGCGCCGGCCTGCGCGAAGGGGTCGCTGACGCTCGTATCCCCGGGCACGCTCACGGTGGGTACCGACAAGCCGGCCTTCCCCCCCTACTTCGTGGATGACGATCCCACCAACGGCAAGGGGTTCGAGAGCGCGGTGGCCTACGCGGTGGCCGGCGAGCTGGGCTTCGCCGAGGGCGACGTGAAGTGGACCGTCGTGCCCTTCAACTCCTCCTACGCGCCGGGGCCCAAGCAATTCGACTTCGACATCAATCAGATCTCGATAACACCCAAGCGCGAGAAGGCCGTCGACTTCTCGCGCCCGTACTACGTGGCACCGCAGGCCGTCGTGGTGGGGAAGGGCTCGGAGTTGACCGACGTGAGCTCGCTCGCCGATCTGGCCGACGCGACGATCGGGGTGCAGATCGGGACCACCAGTCTCGACGCGGTCTCCGAGGTCATCAAGCCCTCGGAGCAGCCCAAGGTCTTCAACGACTCCAACGACGTGGTCACGGCGCTCAAGCAGAACCAGGTCGATGCGGTGGTGCTCGATCTCCCGACCGCCTTCTACCTCACCGCTGCCCAGGTTCCCGGATCGAAGATCGTGGGCCAGTTCAACGCGCCGGGCGGGGACTCCTTCGGGCTGCTGGCGGCCAAGGACTCCGAGCTCACGCCCTGCCTCGACTCGGCGCTGAAGAAGCTCGAGTCCAGTGGAGAGCTCGATCGGATCACCGATAAGTGGATGGGCGCCGCGGCGGGCGCGCCGGAGCTTCGCTGAACCCCGATCGCCGCGCAGTCCGAGAGGCCGCCCGCCGGCGGCGGGCGGCTCGGGGCGCAGCGATCTCGGCTCTGTCCACGGTCATCGTGCTCGGCGCGCTGGCCGCGCTGATCCTGACCAGCAAGGGCTGGCCCACGGTCCGCGACACCTTCTTCGACGTCGATGCCTTCCGAGAGTCGTTTCCCGGCGTGCTCGACGGCTTCTGGCTCGACATCCGCCTCTTCATGATCGTCGAGGTGGTGGTGCTCGTGCTCGGCCTGATCGTGGCCCTCGCCCGCACGGCGTACACCCCGGCGCTCTTTCCCCTGCGCCTGCTCTCCGCCACCTTCACCGACCTCTTTCGCGGCGTGCCGGTGATCCTGGTGGTCTACCTGATCGGCTTCGGGGTCCCTGCGCTGGCCCTCCCGGGGGTGCCGAGCGACCCGGTCGTGCTGGGTGGCGTGGCTCTGGCGCTGTGCTACTCGGCCTACGTGGCCGAGGTCTACCGGGCCGGTATCGACTCGGTACACCCCGACCAGCGCTCGGCCGCTCTGGCGCTCGGGCTCACCGAGACGCAGTCCACGCGCTTCGTGATCCTTCCCCAGGCGGTGCGTCGTGTGGTGCCGCCCCTGCTCAACGACTTCATCGCGCTGCAGAAGGACGTGGCGCTCGTGTCGATCCTCGGTCCGCTCGAGGCCTTCCGCGTAGCGCAGATCGACGCGTCGTCGAACTTCAACTACACGCCGCTGCTGGCCGCCGCGTCCCTCTACCTGCTGGTGACCGTGCCACTGGCCCGGATCGTCGACCGCATGCAGGCGCGCGACCGCCTCCGTCGCAGCGCGGGGCCCCCGGTCTGATGCCGGCGGTGGTCGAGGTGCAGGGCGTGACCAAGGCCTACGGCGACGCTCAGGTGCTGCGCGGCGTCGATCTCACGCTGAACGAGCACGAGGCGATCGCGCTCATCGGCGCGTCGGGATCGGGGAAGTCGACCCTGCTGCGCTGCATCGACCTGCTCGAGGACATCGACGACGGCGACGTGCTGCTCGACGGCGCGGTGATCACCGACCCGGACGTCGACCCGGTGCGCGTGCGGCGGCGACTTGGCATCGTTTTCCAGGCGTACAACCTCTTCCCCCACCTGACCGTGCTCGAGAACGTGCTGCTGGCGCCCGCGCGCGCTCACGGGATGGCCCGTGCCGAGGCCGGCGAGCGAGCGCGCGAGTTGCTGGCGCGCTTCGGACTCGGCGGGCGCGAGGGCGACTACCCCGACCGGCTGTCCGGAGGGCAGCAGCAGCGCGTGGCCATCATCCGCGCGCTGGCTACCCAGCCGCGCGCCCTGCTGCTGGACGAGATCACGAGCGCTCTGGATCCGGAGCTCGTGGGCGAGGTGCTGGCGCTGGTGCGCGAGCTCAAGGCGGAAGGCATGACCATGCTGATCGCCACCCACGAGATGAACTTCGCGGGCGACGTGGCCGACCAGGTGTGTTTTCTCCACGACGGCCGGATCCTCGAGCGTGGGCCCACGCACGCCGTGCTGTCAGAGCCCCAACAGCCGGAAACCCAGCGGTTTCTGCGGCGGCTGCTCGAGCGCTGATGCCGCCTCTGACTGCGAAAGAGCGCGCGCGGCTGCCCGACAGCGCCTTCGCCTACATCAGCGCGGACGGCTCCCGCCGTCTCCCGATCCACGACGCCTCGCACGTACGCAACGCGCTGTCGCGCTTCGGCCAGGTGGCCTTCGAGGACGACCAGGCGAAGGACCGGGCGCGCAACCGGCTCCTGAGGGCGGCCAAGAAGCACGGGATCATGCCCATCGGCTTCATCAGCGCCCAGCTCGAGCCGCAGCGCAAGCTCCCCAGGGGCAGCGTCACTTTCCTGCTGACCGACCTCGAGGGATCGACCGAGCTGCTCAGGAACCTCGGCGACGAGTACGCGTCCCTGCTTCGCGACGTCCGTCGCCTGGTGCGGGCCGAGTTGCGATCCACCGGTGGCCGCGAGGTCTCGGCCCGCGGAGACGATGTGTTCGCGGTATTCGAACGCGCTCCGGCGGCGCTCGACGGCGCGCTGGCGATCCAGCGGGCGATGCGGGCCGGACCCTGGCCCGGCGACCACGACGTACGGCTGCGGATCGGCCTCCATCGCGGACGCCCCGCGCTCACCGACACCGGCTACGTCGGGCTCTCGGTCCACGCCGCAGCGCGGATCTGCTTCGCCGCGCACGGCGGCCAGATCGTGATGTCCTCCGCCGTGCGAACGGCGATCGGGCACGAGCTCGGGGATGACGTCGGCCTGAGCAGCCTCGGCGCCTGGCGGTTCAAGGGCCTGCCCGAGCCGCTCGACCTGTTCCAGGTCGAGGCGCCCGGCCTTCTGTCGGGCTTCCCGCCGCTGCGGGCCGGGTCCCTCAGCCGCTGACGTCGAGAAGGTCGCCCACGCGCACGGTCCCGCCCCGGGAGACGAGCGCCCCAACCGCCAGGCGGGCGTCGCGCTCGCGGGCGATCGTGCGCATCACGTTCAGATCGCGCTCCAGGCCGCCCGGCTGGGCACGCGTGGTCATCACGCAACGCTCGATGCGCTGCCCTACGTCGAGCTCGGCCTCACCGAGTGCCACCGAACAGCCGACCAGCCCGTCCTCGCCCTCACCGTCGAGCAGCACGTTGGCGCGAAAGCGACGCCGGTCCCAGTCCCCGATCGTCGCCTTCGACACCAGCGACACCCGCACGGCGGCGGAGTCGTGGAACGCGCCCTCGGCGCCCTCGAAGGGCGCCCAGGCGCTCGTGGGGTCGTCGTGCTCGAAATCGACCGGGTTCTCGTAGCGCCGCTCGTCGCCGGCCTGCGCGGACTTCAGCGCCACGGGCCGGCCGAGCCAGTCGCTGAGGTCCTCATCCCCGGCCACGACCGAGCCATCGGGGAGCGCGATCTCCACCTCGTCCTCGCCGAGCATCCGGGCCGACGCGAAGAGCAGCTCCGGCACGCGCCGGGCGGTCAGCCCCAATCCGGTGTCGACGTCGTAGATCGCGAAACGCCGGTCGCCCTTCACGCCCTCGCTGTCGAGCTCTGCGGATTCCAGGCGCTCGCCCTGGAGTGACTTGACCGGATAGCGCCAGAGCTCGGCGATGCGCACCGCCTACCCCTCCACGTCAGTCGGGGATCAGGCCCTCGCCGGTGAACTCGCCCTTTGCCTCTTCGAAGGTGATGTCGCGCGGCGGCAGGATCACGTCGGATTCGACCAACTCGTCGCCCCCGAGGGCGTTGCCGTCGCTGGCCACGATCTCGAGCATCTGCGACCACAGTTCCCGGAATCCCGTCTCGTCGCCCTGCTCGACCGCCGACACCGCGCGGTTGTCGAGCTCGTTGATTCGGCCGGAGTCCTCGTCGGGCAGGCGAAACTGCCCCTCTCCGGAGATGCGCACGATCATCAGGCGGAGCCTTCCTTCTGCTCCTGCGGGGAGCCCTCGCCGGGCTCGAGCGCCGGCGCGTCTTCGCCCTCGCCGCTACCGATCTCGGCCTTCATCTGCGCCAGCTCGTCGTCGACCTGGGTGCCGCTGGTGAGCTCCTGCAGCTGGCGCTCGATGTCGTCCTGGCCTCCGCCGATCTGCGTAATGTCGTCGAAGGTTCCGGCGGCCTCGAGCTCCTCCACCGCCGAGGCGCGCGCCCGCATCGACTCGGTCTTGTCCTCGGCGCGCTGCATGGCCAGCCCGAGGTCGGCCATCTCCTCGCCGACGCCGCTGGCGGCCTCGCCGATCCTCACCTGGGCCTCGGCGGCCGAATACTGCGCCTTGATCACTTCCTTCTTGGTGCGGAACTGCTCGATCTTCTGGCGCAGCTTCTGCTCGTTGGTCGTGAGCTGCTCCTGCTGGCCCTCGAGCTCCTTGATCTGGGTGTCGAGCGTCTGCAGCTCGGTCTGGGCCAGCGTCTTGCGCTCGAGCGCCATGCGCGCGAGGTCCTCGCGGTTCTGGGAGAGCGCCTGGCGTGCCTGGGTGTCGAGCTTGACCACCTGCTGCTCGAGCTTCGAGGACTGCATCTGCAGCCGCTTCTTGGCGGTGACCACGTCGGCGATGCCCTTCTTGACGTTCTGGAGCATCTCGACCTGCTTCTGATAGCCGTAGTCGAGCGTCTCCGACGGGTCCTCGGCCCGGTCGAGCATTCTCGAGATCTTCGACTTGATGACGGTGGACATGCGTCCGCCCAGCCCTGGCATCGCGGCTCCTTCATTCTGAGATCGATGAGCGACCTAGACTAGCCGTCCGTGGATCCCCGCCCACCCTCGCAGTCGCGATCCGAGATGAGCCGGTGGATGGGCGGTCGCCGACGCCAACATCGCGGGCAACGTGCACGGCGGGGTGATCCTGCGGCTGTGCGACGAGGCGGCGGGCATCGCGGCCGTGCGCCATGCCGGACACGGGTGGTCACGGCGGCGCTGGACCGCATGACCTTCCTGAATGCCGTCTACCTGGGCAACCTCGTCACGCTCAGGGCGACCGTCAACGCGGCGTGGCGCACCTCGATGGAGGTCGGCGTGCGCGTGGAGGCCGAGAACGTGCGCACCGGGGAGATCACCCACACGTCGACGGCCTACGTGACGATGGTCGCGCTCGACGAGGAGGGCCGGCCGGCGCAGGTGCCGCCGCTGGAGGTGGAGACGCCCGACGAGCGGCGCCGCGCCCGGGAGGCCCAGCTGCGCCGGGACAATCGCCTCGAGGAGCGCCGGCGCATCGAGTCGGCGCGCCGGGACGAGGCCTGAGGATCAGCGGCGCGGTTCCTTCGCCCGGTCGTGCGGCTCTTTGCGCGCTCCGTTCGTGCGGCTCGCGGCCCGGCGCGCCGGGATCCTTGAGTGCCTCGGCCGCCCGCTTGGCCTTGTCCTGCGTGGTGCCGCGCCCGCGGGCGATGTCCTTCAGCTCCTCGGCATCCTGCTTGAGGGCCTCCGTGCCGCCGCGCTGGTCCACGACCTTCTTCGCCTTGTTCACCAGATCGCCGAAGCGCATGTCACTCCACCTACCTGTCGGGTGCGGCGCACTCTAGTGCCCTAGATCACCGGGCCCTCGGGGCCGGGCGCCTGGGGCAGTTGGCGCCATTCGGTGAAGCGGCCGTCCTTGACCGTCACGCGCACCTGGGCCGTGCCCTCGCAGGGTCCGCCGGGCCCGGCGCTGAGCGTAAACGAGGCGAGCGCGTCCGGTCCCGGCTCGTCCTCGACCTCGACCAGCTCCGCGCTGCACGGCAACGTGGCGTTGAACACCTTCGCCGCGGCGGCGTCGCGCAGCTTGAACGGCCGGCCCTGGTCGACGATGGCGCCCTTGGCGAAGTAACCGGCCGCCTTCTCGATGTCGCGCGCGTTGAGAGCGGTGATCCAGCCCCGCACCACCCGCTCCTCCCCGGCCGCCGTCTTCGACGGGGTCTTCTGAGCCGAGCTCTCGGGCTTTTCGTCGGCCTCCTCGGAATCGCAACTTGCTCCGAGCAGCAGCGCCGCCGCGAGTACGCAACCCACAAGGCGCATCACACGCTCGCGCTGCCGCTCTCGACCCGCCGCCGCAGCTCCTCGCCGCGACCGGCGGCGACGGCGCGGGCGGCCCGCTGCTCGGTCAGCTCGACGCCGCGCGCGCTCGCGTACTCGAGCAGCGCCTGGCGCTCCTCGGACTCGCGCGCGGCCTTGATGAAGAGCCAGCCCAGCAGCAGCACGGTCACGAGGCTCCCCTCGAGCATCATGATCGTGCCCGCGAGGCCCTGGTCCTGGAGGGGCCCGATGTCCCACTCGAGCTGGCCGGAGCGATAGTCGGGATAGAAGACCGCCTCCGACCACATGAAGACGTTGGCCAGCAGGGTCCCGGTTAGGCGGACACCCACCACGTAGGCCAGCTTGGCCCCGTTGCCGAACCACGCGGGCTGGGGGAGCGGGCCGAGCAGGGCCAGCCACATGGTGAAGCCGAAGAACACGAAGCTCGTGTGCTGGAGCGCGTGCACGGCGTCGGAGGAGACTGCCGCCTGGTAGAGCACCGGAAGGTGCCATACGAAGAGGTCGAGCGCCCAGAGCGTGAAGGCCACCACCGGCTGGGTGAGCACGCGCAGCTTCTGCACCACCCGCCGGGCGAGAAGGGGCTGTAGGAGCGGGCCGGTCAGGCCGAGCACGAGCAGGAGGGAGCCCAGATCGGCCATCAGCAGGTGCTGGGCCATGTGGCCGAGCACGAGCTCCTCGCCGATGTGCGCCACCGGCGTGACCAGAGCGGCGATGATCACCGCTATGCCGGCGCCGAAGAAGGCCATCCGCCACGCGGGCACCGGCCGGCCCTGGCGCGCGAGCGTGCGCGCGCGAACCCAGTAGGCGCCGAGCGCGACGATCGGAGGCACGAGCTGCAGCGGCTCGAGCACGCCGCCTCCGACGTGGGCAAACAGGACGGTCACCTTCTTCCGAGGATAGACCTCGGGCGCCGGGGACTAGGCGGCGTCGAGCGCCTCGGTGGCGGCGCCCACCACGTCACCGGGTGCGTTGCCCGGCGCCTGCTCGAGCACCTCGGCATCCGGCTGGGTGAGCTTCTGCTGGTACTCGGCGCGCTGCATGCGCGAGACGACGAGCCGCTGGACCTGGGCCGTGCCCTCGAAGATCTGGTAGATCTTGGCGTCGCGGAAGAACTTCTCCAGCGGGCACTCGGTGAGCTGGGCGTAGGGGCCCACCAGGTCCATCAAAGTGGTGGTGGTCCACATCGCGGTGTCGCCGGCCTTGAGCTTCGACATCGAGCCCTGGCCGCCGGTCATCGGCAGGCCGTTGCGGCCCATCCACGCCGCGCGCCACACCAGCAGGCGGGAGGCCTCGATCTCCGTGGCCACCTCGGCCATCACCTGCTGGATGCGCTGCTGGTCGAGCAGCGGGCCGTTCTCGTCCTCCTGGCCCTCGAGGTAGTCCAGGGTCCACTCGTAGGCGGCCTGGGCGATGCCGAGCGCGGACGCGCCCACGAGCGGGCGGGTGAGCTCGAAGGTCGCGAGAGCGCCCGAAGAGCGACCGGTCGACTCGCCCGAGCGCGCGCGCTCGAGCTTTCGCTGCAGCTTGTCGTAGCCGCCCAGCAGGTACTCCATGGGCAGGCGGCAGTCCTCGAGGATGACCTCGGTGGTCTGGGAGGCGCGGATGCCGAGCTTGGACTCCTTCTTGCCCATCGAGAGCCCGGGCGTGCCCTTGGGCACCACGAACGAGGCCTGACCACGGTGGCCGAGCTCGGGATCGACGGTGGCCACCACGACGGTCACGTCGGCGATGCCGCCGTTGGTGATGAAGACCTTGGTTCCGTTGAGCACCCACTCGTCGCCGTCCTGGCGGGCGGTGGTCTTGAGCGAGCGCACGTCGGACCCGGCGCTCGGCTCGGTGACGGCGTAGGCGCCGAGCTTGATCTCGTCGCCCATGCCGAAGCACTCGGGAACCCACCGGGCGATCTGCTCGGGCGTGCCCGAGGACGCGATGCCGGCCGCGGCCAGCGAGCCGCCCTGGATGGCGAGGGCGATTCCGGCGCAGCCCCAGTGGAGCTCCTCGGCGTAGATGCAGCCGTAGATGCCCTCGGGATCGGAGCCCAGCAGCTGGATGTGCTCCAGGCCGTGGAGACCCCATTCGCGGGCCGCCTTGATCGCGTCCCACGGCACGCTCTCGTCGCGGTCGTGCTGCTCGGCGACGGGCCGGATCACCTCACGCGCGAAGCGGCGGCACTTGTCCTGATATTCGAGTTGATCGTCGTTGAGCCGGAAATCCACGAGACGCCTCCGCTGCGTTGACTGACCAGTCAATCATACAGGCAGATCGCTCCGGGCGGCCGGGGACGTAGGCAGCACATAGCTAATCTGCCCCCGGATGCGTCGCGCTGTGGCACTGCTGCTGGCGGCCGGCTTGCTCGGCGGTTGCAGCCTCGGCGACGAGGAGACGCGTCCTCCGCAGATCAGCGTGGAGGCCGACGACGAGGAGTCGGCCGAGCAGCCCGGCTTCGCCACCAGCGCCACCCGCAACACCATCCGCGTGGGGGGCGGCGATTCGGCTGCCGACGCAGCCGCCGTGGCCGGCGCGCTCTTCCCGGCCACCGGGTCTTCCGACCGCCCGAGCGCGGTGGTGCTGGTGGACGGCGAGGACTGGTCGTCGGCGGTGGCGGCCTCCGTGCTCGCCGGCCCACCGATCGCCGCGCCGCTGTTGCTCTCCGACGGCGACGAGCTGCCGGCCGTGACCCAGGACACGATCGAGCGCCTCGACCCGCGCGGATCCGATCTCTCACAGGATGCGCAGGTGATTCGCGTCGGGGAGGACGTGGCTCGGCCCGAGGGCTTCAAGACCGCCGTGATCAAGGGCGCGGATCCCTATGCGCGCGCCGCGGCGATCGACCGCTTCTTCTCCGCCGCCCGCGGACGGCCGTCGGGTGACGTCGTCCTCTACTCGGGCGAGCGCCCGGAGTGGGCGATGCCCGCCGCCTCCTGGGCCGCGCGCTCGGGCGACGCCGCCCTGCCGGTCAAGACCGCCGCGGTGCCGCCGCCGGTGATCAGAGCCCTCGAGGCCCACGAACGGCCCGACGTGTATCTGCTGGGCAGCGAGCGAGTGATCGGCAAGGAGGTCGCCGATCTCCTGAGGCGGCGCAAGCTGGCCCGCTCGGTCGAACGGATCGAGGGCCCGACCGCGGTCGAGAGCGCGATCGCCTTCGCCCGCTACGAGAGGGGAGATTTCGGCTGGGGCGTGGTCGTTCCGGGCTACAACTTCGCCGTCGCGAGCACCACCCGCCCGGCCGACGCCGGCGCGGCGGCCTCGCTCGCCACGAGCGGCGTCTTCGCGCCGCTGCTGGTCACCGATCGTGCCGAGACCCTGCCCGAGCCGCTGGAGAGCTATCTGCTGAGCGTGCAGCCGGGCTATGAGGACGACCCGGGCCAGGCGGTCTACAACCGGGCCTGGATCCTCGGCGACGACTCGGTCATCTCGGCACGCCAGCAGGCACAGATCGACCAGATCACCGAGCTCATACCGGTGCAGGCGGGGGCGCCGTGAACGAGACCTACGTACACGGCTACCGCGCCCGCGAGAGCGAGCGCCTGCAGGATCAGGCCGGGACGCTCGTCGAGTTGCTGCATCACGACACCGCCTTCCCCGCCGGCGCCACCGTGCTCGAGGCGGGATGCGGAGTGGGCGCCCAGACGGTCACCCTGGCCGCGCGGAGCCCCGGCGCGCGGTTCACCTCGATCGACGTCTCCGCGGAGTCGATCGCCGAGGCGAAGCGACGGGTAGAGCAGGCGGGGATCACCAACGTGGAGTTTCGCCAGGCGGACATCTTCGCCTCGCCCTTCGAGGCCGGCAGCTTCGATCACGTCTTCGTGTGCTTCGTGCTGGAGCACCTCTCCCGGCCCGTCGAGGCCCTGGCGATTCTGCGCGAGGATGCTCGCGCCCGGCGGCACCATCACCGTGATCGAGGGCGATCACGGGTCGGCCTACTTCCACCCCGACAGTTCCGCCGCCCACGCGGCGATCCGCTGCCAGATCGAGCTCCAGCGGGCCGCCGGAGGCGATGCGCTGATCGGCCGCCGCATCTACCCCCTCATAGCCGAGGCGGGCTTCGGCGGCGTGTCGGTGTCGCCGCGCATGGTCTACGTGGATTCGAGCCGCCCCGAGCTGGTCGACGGATTCACGCGCAGGACGTTCACCGCGATGGTCGAGGGCGTTCGCGAGCCCGCGCTCGCCGCCGGCCTGATCGAGGCGCCGGACTTCGATGCCGGAGTGAGGGCGCTTCACCGAACGACCGAGGCGGACGGCGTGTTCTGTTACACGTTCTTCAAGGGCGTGGGGACGAACGATGCGCTCACGTAGGATCCGGTAGCCGATGAGCGAGTACGAGCGAGCCGACCGCTACGAGCGCGAACCGACCGTCGAGGACGTGCGCCAGTTGATGGGCGCGTCCACGCCGCACTTCGCGCTTCATCTGCGCAACCGCATTCGCAACCTGGTCGGCGGCCTGCCCGAGGATCACCCCGCGCGCGTGGAAGGTGAGCGGGAGATCTCGCGGCTCGACCAGATCGCGCTCGGCTCGGAGCGCCGCGGGCCCATACAGGGCCACGAGCAGGGCATGCCCAGCTACCGCGGCCCCGAGTAACGCCCCCTCGCTACGAGACGGCGGCCGTCTGCTGCGAGCCCGAGAGCTCGGCGACGATGTCGCGGTGCTCGCGCGCGGACCCGTAGAGCATCCCGTCGACGCGGGCCCGCTTGAGGAAGAAGTGCAGGTCGTGCTCCCACGTGAAGCCGATCCCGCCGTGCACCTGTAGCGAGGAGGTGCACACCCGCCAACCCGCGTCCGAGGCGTAGGCCTTGGCCATCGAGGCGGCCAGGGCCATCGTCTCGGGCTCGGCGTCCGCGGTCCACGCGGCGTAGTAGCTGGCCGACCGTGAGCCCTCGACCTCCAGCAGCATCTGCGCGCAGCGGTGCGATACCGCCTGGTAGGCGCCGATCGCGCGGCCGAACTGCTTGCGGTCGCGCGCGTACTCCACGGCCATGTCCATCGCGCGCTGCGCGATGCCGGTCAGCTCGGCGGCCACGGCCAGGGCGGCGCACGAGAGCCCCGGGAGGTGGTCTCGCTCGAGCGGCTCGCCCGCCTCACCGGCGCGCACCCGCGCGTATGAGCGTGTCCCGTCCATCGTCTTCACGGGCTCGACCTCGGCGGCCGACCGCTCGACCACGGTGCGGCCCTCGTGGCCGCACAGGACGATGACGTCGGCAGACTCGGCGTCCGGCACGAGCTTGGCCTCGCCGCCGTTGACCACGCCCACGGTCCCGCGCACCTCGCCCGAGGCGATCCCAGGCAGCCAGCGCGCCTTTTGCTCCTCCGAGCCGCCCGCCTGGAGCACGAGCCCGGCGGCGGCATTGGAGAGGAAGGGCACCGGCGCCAGCGCGTAGCCGAGCTCCTCGGTGAGGATCACGAGCTCGACGATGCCGAGCCCCTGGCCGCCGTACTCCTCGGCGATGAAGATGCCCGGCCAGCCGAGCTCGCCGAGCTCCTTCCAGGCCGCGTCGTCCCAGGTGCCGGCCTCAGCGTGCTCGCGCACGCGCTCCATCTTGAAGCGGTCGGCGATCAGGTCCTTGGCCGTGCGCTTGATGGCGTGCTGATCGTCGGAGAAGTCGAAGTTCATGGGTGGCCTCGCTATCGCAGCTTGGGAAGGCCAAGCACCCGCTCGGCGATGATGTTCTTGAGAATCTCGGTGGTGCCGCCCTCGATCGAGTTGGCCCGCGATCGCAGCAGCCGGTAGGTCCAGGGCGAGTCCCAGTAGGCGCCCTCCTCGCCGAGGATGTCGACGGCCACCTCGGTCAGCGCCTGGTTGATCTCGCCCCACTGCCACTTGGGCAGGGAACCCTCGGGACCGGGCACGCCGCGCTTCATGATCATCGTCAGGCCGCGCCAGGAGTTCAGGCGCAGCAGCTCGACCTCGATCGTGAGCTGGGCGAGCCTCTGGCGGATCACCGGGTCGTCGTCGACGCCGCGCTCGCGCGCCAGTGCCTTGAGATCCTCGAGGCCCATCCTGACCCCCGCGGCCGCCGCGGCACCCAATCCCGCGCGCTCGTTCATCAGCGTGGTGATGGCCACGCCCCAGCCGTTGCCGACGCCGCCCACCACGTTCTCGTCGGGAATCCGGGCTTCCTCGATGAAGAGCTCGTTGAACTCCGGCTCGTTGGTGATCTGGTGCAGCGGGCGCACCTGAACCGCCTCCTGCTCCATATCCATGATGAAGTAGGTCAGGCCCTGGTGCTTGGGCACGTCGGAGTCGGTGCGCGCCACCAGCATGCACCACTTGGACTTGTGGGCGAACGTGGTCCAGACCTTCTGCCCGGTGACCACCCACTCGCCGTTGGACTTGACCGCCTTGGTCTTCAGCGAGGCCAGGTCGGAGCCCGATTCGGGCTCGGAGAAGCCCTGGCACCAGATCTCGTCGCCGGTGAGGATGGGGCGAAGCCAGCGCTCCTTCTGCTCGTCGCTGCCGTGGGTGATCACCACCGGGCCGCCCATGACCATGCCCAGGACGTTGGCCGGCGAGGGCGCCTTCGCGCGCGCCATCTCCTCACCGAACAGGGCCTGCTCGATCATGGTCGCGCCGCGCCCGCCGTACTCCTTGGGCCACGAGAACCCGGCGTAGCCGGCGTCGAAGAGAACCTTTTGCCAGACCCGCCGGTGGTCGAATGCCGCGTCCTCGCCGGAGGGCTCCTCGCCGGGATGGTTCTCCGCCAGCCACCCGCGCAGCTCGTCCCGAAAGGCCTGCTCGGAGGGCGAGAGTGTGAGGTCCATGGCGGAGTAATGTACCAGGGCGTACACATGGTCGCCGACCCTTCCGACATCCCGCGCCGGCTGCCCCGCGGCACCCATGGCCTCGACCGCGGGATCGTCGAGGCTTCCCAGCGCGCCCGCCTGCTCGAGGCCGTGGGCCGAGCCGTGGCCGAGAAGGGCTACGCCGCCGCCACCATCGAGGACATCGTGCGCGGCGCGAGCGTGTCGAAGAAGACCTTCTACGAGCACTTCGCCGACAAGGAGGGATGTTTCATCGCCGCCTATGACGCGGCCGGCGAGGAGCTCTTCCAGCGCGTGCGCGAGGCCCACGAGACGAGCGACCGGTGGCTCGAGCGCACCCGCGCCGGCATCGTGGCCTATCTGCGCTGGCTCGCCGCCGAGCCGGCCCTGGCGCGCGTGTTCTTGATCGAGGTGGCGGCGGCGGGGCCGCGCGCGGCCGACGCCCGCGAGCGGCTGCGCGACCGCTACGCCGTGCTGATGCGCGAGCTCCAAGAGGAGGCGCGGGCGGACATCCCCGCGCTGCCGGTGCTGCCCTCCGAGGTGTTCCACGCGGTCGTGGCCGCCGTGGACGACCTGGTCGTCCGCCACATTCGCGAGACCACGGCCGCGAGCCTGCCCGACCTGGAGCCCGTGCTGCTCTACCTGCAGGTGGCGCTGCTGGCGGGGCCGCAGGTGGCGGCGGAGCTCTAGTCGGCGCGCGGCGAACGGCAGCAATGAGGGGGTGATCGCCTGGAGTGGTCGCGTTACCCCCGCATAGGGGTGAAATCGACCAGTGCGGAGTCCGCTTGCGGTCGGTTGGCAGATAGTGCATCCATTGGATGCAAAATGGACCACGCTCGCGCACCTGGCCCTGGTTGCTGCCGTTAGGGCGGCGGTCCCGGCGGGCGGCTCCTCGCACCGCGCAGGCGGCCGCCGACCTCTAGTCGATCGTCAGCACGGCCTTGCCGCGCACGCGGCGCTCGATCAGGTCCTGCAACACCTCCCCGGCGTCGCGCCAGCTCCGCACGACCCCGATCTGGGTGTCGAGCCGGCCCGCCGCCACCCGCTCGGCCAGGAAGCGCAGGTCGCGCACCCCTGAGCCGTTTCGCTCCAGCTCGTCGAACACCCGCAGGCCGTACAGCTTCGCCCCCGGCAGCGGGTAGAAGGTGGTCACGTCGAACGTGGTCGGCTCGCTCGATGAGTTACCGAAGTTGACGATGGTGCCCCACGGGGCCACGCGCGCGAGCGCCGCTGCCAGGCTGGCGCCGCCCACCGACTCCAGGATCACGTCGAAGCGCTCGCCCTCGGGCGCGAGCTCGGCGATCACCTCGTCGGCGCCGATCTCCTCGAGCCCCGCGGCCCGCTCGGCGCTGCTCGACACGCCGGTCACGTGGGCCCCGCCGTCGCGTGCCAGCTGGATCGCGAAGCGCCCCACTCCGCCCGAGGCGCCGGTCACCAGCACGCGCCGTCCCATCAGCGGCCCGGCCACCTCGAGGGCGCGCACGGCGGTCATGCCCGCCACCGGCAGTGTCGCCGCCTCCTCGAAACTCACCTCGTCTGGCAGCGCAGCCAGCCGCGCGGTCGGGACCGCGGCCTGCTCGGCCCACGCGCCCTCGTTCACGAGGCCGACCACTCGCTCCCCTTCGGCGGGCCCACTGCCGTTCGCGGCACGCGTGTCGACCACGCCGGCCACGTCCCAGCCGTGCACCGTCCCCTCCTCCCGGCGCGGCAGGTAGCGCGCCTCGCCACGATTGAGCGACACGGCCCGAACCGCGACGAGGGCCTCATCGGGATTGGGCTGGGGCGGGTCGGTCTTCGCCGAGCTCGAGCCCGTGGGGTGCTGAGGGTCTGGCCAGAAGAGCGCGCATCCGAACTTCCTCTCCGCTCTGCCGCGCTTCCAAAACTTTAGATACGCACCCGTTGCGTTATTCATCGGCGTATGCTTCACTATCGATACGTAACGGTTTCGTATCTATTAGGAAGGAGCTTCTGATGGCACCGACAAGCGGCAAGGCATACGACCTGAGGTGGTGGACCCTGGTGGTCCTGTCCGTCTCTCTACTGGTCATCTCCCTCGACAACACGATCCTCAACGTGGCGCTGCCGACGATCGAGCGTGATCTGGGCGCTTCGGCGAGCGACCTCCAATGGATCGTCGACTCCTACACGCTGGTGTTCGCCGGACTGCTGCTGACCATGGGCAGCCTCGGCGACCGCTTCGGACGCCGCTTGCGCGCTGATGGCCGGGCTGGTCGTCTTCGGCACGGGCTCACTGCTGTCGGCGCTCGCCACCGGTGCCGACATGCTCATCGCCAGCCGGGCGCTGATGGGCGTCGGCGGTGCGCTGATCATGCCCTCCACACTCTCCATCCTCACCAACGTCTTCCCCGCCGAGGAGCGGCCGAAGGCGATCGGGATCTGGGCCGCGGTGGCCGGGCTGGGAATCGCCATAGGACCGGTGGCGGGCGGCTGGCTGATCGAGCAGCTCGATTGGAGCTGGGTCTTCCTGGTCAACCTCCCGATCGTGGCCATCGCCCTGGCGGCGGCGCCCGCGCTGGTGCCCGAGTCCCGTGATCCCGGGCAAGCTCGGCTGGATCCTCTTGGGGCCGTGCTGTCCACGGCGGGTCTGGGCGTGCTCACCTGGGCGATCATCGAGGCCGGCGGGGAGCGCGGCTGGACCGACGCGGTCACGCTCGGCAGCTTCGGAGTGGCGCTGGCGACGCTGGCGGCCTTCGTGGCCTGGGAGCTTCGCACCGCCTCGCCCATGCTGGACATACGGCTGTTTCGGGTCAGGCGCTTCAGCGGCGCCAGCGCCTCGATCGCGCTGGTCTTCTTCGCGCTCTTCGGCGTGATCTTCTTCCTGACCATGTACCTCCAGGAGGTGAAGGACTACGACGCGCTGTCGGCCGGCCTCAGGGTCACTCCCGTGGCCCTCGGGCTGGTGCTGGGCGGACCGATCTCCGCCAAGGTCGCCGAGCGCGTCGGCACCCGCATCGTGGTGGCCACAGGACTGACCATCGTCGCCGGGGCCATGCTCCTGATGTCAGGCGCCGACGCGGGCACCGGCTACGGACTGATCGCCGCCTCCCTGGTGCTGATGGGCCTGGGTATGGGCACGACCATGGCGCCGGCCACGGAGTCGATCATGAGCTCCCTGCCGCTCGCCCACGCGGGAGTCGGCTCGGCCATGAACGACACCGTCCGCATGGTGGGCGGCACTCTGGGCGTGGCGATCCTCGGAAGCCTCCTGTCCAGCAGCTACGGTGCGGACATGGAGGGCGCCGTGAAGGCACTGCCGGCCGACGCCGGCGCCGCGGCCGAGGGCTCGATCGGCGGCGCCACCGCGGTGGCTGACCGCATCGGCGGCGACGCGGGGGCGGCGCTCAGCCGCGCGGCCGAAACCGCGTTCAGCTCGGCCATGGGCTCCACGCTCATCGTGGCCGCCGGAGTGGCGCTGGCCGGAGCAGCGGTGGCGCTGACCGTGCTTCCGGGTCGCCAGCGCGAGCGGGCCGAGAAGACGGCAGTCATGACGGAGGCCGCCGTCGCATGAGCAGCGGGCAGAAGACCACGCAGAAGCGGGCCGGCGTTCAGAACGCGCCGGCCCGCGGTCGTGGGCGCCCGCGCAGCGACGAGGCTCACCGAGCCATCCTGGACGCCACGCTCACCCTGTTGGACGAGGGCGGCTACCGGCCACTTACGATCGAGGCGGTTGCCGCCCGCGCGGGAGTTGGGAAGACCACCATTTACCGGCGCTGGGCCTCGAAGCTCGAGCTGGTAATCGAGGCGGTGAGCGAGCTGCGGCCCCCTCTGCCCACCGAGGACACCGGCTCGCTGCAGGGCGACTTCACGGCCTTTCAGCGCGCGCAGATCACACGTGTGGCGGCCGGGCCGCTCCCCCGGATCACACCGCGACTTCTCGCCGAGTCGGTGGGCGACGAAGAACTGCACGCCGCGATCCGGCGGGAGCTGATCGCGCCCCTGCGCCAGGCGCTCGGCGAAGTCCTCCAGCGCGGAATCGACCGAGGCGAACTGCGCGGCGACCTCGACCTCGAGCTCGCCACGGACATCGTCCACGGCACCGTGGTCTACCGGGTACTCCTGTCACAGGGCGACCTGATCACCGCCACCAGCGCGATCCCACGCGTGCTCGATTTCCTGCGGGCCGGGTAGGGCGACTTACTGCGAGCGGTCACGCGCGTCGTCGAGCTCGGCCTGAACGGTGGCGCGCTGGTTGGGAAAGAGCAGGCGCTTCTCGAGGATGGGGATCGCCTCAGCCGAGCGCCCCGAGCGGTTGAGCGACTTGCCCAAGTTGAACAGCGCGTAGGCGTACCCGATGTCCTCACTGTCCTCGGGATAGGCGGCCAAGGCCTGCTCGAGCAGCGGCACCGCCGCGGCGAACTCGCCCTGCTGCATGAGCGCGAAACCCTGGTCGTTGAGCTCGGCGCCGCGCGCCGGGTCGACCGTGGTGCCGGATTCGGCGGGAGCGGGCTCCGGCGTCTCGCCGGGCGGGGTCTCCTCGACGGGCGCCGGCTGAGTCTCCGTGGCCTGGTCCTTCTTCTTCTTCTCCTTCTTCGCCTTGCCCTTCTCCGCCTTCTGGCCCTGGGCGGCGTCGCCGCTGCGCGCTCCTTCGCCGCCCCCGCCGCCGTCATCGTCGCCTGACAGCACCGAGGCGAGCACCACGGCGGCGAGGGCCAGCGCCACCAGCGCGAGCGCGATGGCGCCTGCCGACCGCGAGCCCCGAGAGCCGCCACGTCGCGGCGGCGGTTGCGCAGCCCGGGCCGGGACGGGACTCGTCGGCGGCGCCGCGCGGGTAGCCGCGGTGGGCCGCTCCACGGCCTCGGTCGGCTGCTCGGCCTCGGACGGCGCCTGAAGCGCGCGCGCCAGTCGCGTCGAGAGCTCGCCGGCCGAACGCGGCCGCTCGGCCGGGTCACGGGCCATGCCCTGCTTGAGCACCACGGCGGCGAGCTCGGGCGTCTGGGGTAGCTGCTCGCGCAGGTCGGGCGGAGGGCTGGTGGCGATCCGGTGGGCGAGCTCCATCGGCGTCTTGCCGGACCGCGCGCGCCGGCCCGACAGGGCCTCGTAGGCGACCACGGCCAGCGCGTAGATGTCGGTGGCGGGGCCGGTCTCACCGCCCTCGAGCTGCTCGGGCGCCATGTAGGCCGCCGTGCCCAGCACCATCCCGCTGCTGGTGATGCGCGTTTGATCGGAGGCCGTGGCGATGCCGAGGTCGACGAGCTTGGTCACGCCGTCCTCGCGCAGCAGGACGTTGCCCGGCTTCACGTCACGGTGCACGATCCCGTGGCCGTGCACGTGGTCGAGCGCCGCAGCCAGGTCGCGCACCATCGCGACCACGCGCCCGGCCGGCAGCGGGCCCCGCTTGAGCGCCTCCGCGAGCGACTCGCCGGCCACGTACTCCATCACGATCAGGACACCCTCGCTGTCGGTGGCGGTATCGAAGATCGAGACCAGATTCGGCTGGTTGAGGAACGCGCCCATTCGGGCCTCGCGCACGAAGCGCTGCTCGACGTCCGCCGGGCTGTCGGCATGCAGCCGCTTGACCGCTACCTCGCGGCCCAATCGCTCGTCCTGGCACAGGAGCACCGAGGCCATTCCCCCCGAACCCAGGTGCCTCAGCACCCGGTAGCGCCCGTCCAGCAGAGTGCCCTCCGAAGAAGACGACGGCACCCAGGTCTGGTACCCGCCCTCCTCGGGCCTCAATCGCCTTCCGTAGTGCTCAAACGCGCTGAATCAGCGTGCCCGTGCCCAGCCCGCCGCCGCAGCACATCGTCACGAGGCCGGTCTCCTTGTCGGAGCGCTCGAGCTCGTGCAGGAGCGTGGTGATCAGCCGTGCGCCGGTGGAGCCGAGCGGGTGGCCGAGGGCGATCGCGCCCGCCGTTCACGTTCACGCGGTCCATGTCCGGCTCGTGCTCGCGGCGCCAGGCGGCGATGACCGAGGCGAAGGCCTCGTTGACCTCGAACAGATCGATGTCGCCGATCTTCATCCCGTTGCGATCGAGCAGCTTCTGCGTGGCGGGGATGGGCCCGGTGAGCATCAGCACCGGGTCCACGCCGACCGTGGTCTGGTCGACGATCCTGGCCCGCGGGGTGAGCCCGAGGGACTCGGCCTTGCCGCGCTCCATGAGCAGCACCGCGGCCGCGCCGTCGGAGATCTGCGACGAGTTGCCCGCGGTGATCTTGCCGTCCTCCTTGAAGGCGGGCTTCAGCTGCGACAGCGCCTCGAGGTTCGTGTCAGGGCGAATGCCCTGGTCGGTCACGTAGGTGTCGCCGTTCACGGAGACGGGCACGATCTCGCGCTCGAAACGGCCCTCCTCGGTGGCCCGGTGGGCGCGCTCATGGGACCGCACACCGATCTCGTCCAGCTCAGAGCGCGGGATCTCCCACTTGTCGGCGATCATCTCGGCGGCGATCCCCTGCGGGACCAGGTTGTAGCGCTCGAGCATGGCGGGCGGCCAGGGCGAGCCGACCTCTTCGACCCACTTGAAGGCGATGCCCATTGGGACATGCCCCATGTGCTCCACGCCCGCGCCGATGGCGGAATCGTGGACGCCCGAGGCGATCAGGGCGGCCGCGAAGTTCACCGCCTGCTGCGCCGAGCCGCACTGGCGGTCGACCGTGGTGGCCGGGGTCTCGACCGGCAGGCCGGCCTGCAGCCATGCGTTGCGGCCGATGTTGAACATCTGCTCGCCGTACTGCTGTACGCAGCCCGTGATCACGTCCTCGACCTCGGACGGCTCGATCCCGGCCCGCTCGATCACCTCGGTGTACGTCTTGCCGAGAAGCTCGTTGGGATGGGTGTCCTTGTAGTAGCCCTTCTCCGGGTGCCCGCGCCCGACCGGGGTGCGCACTGCCTCGACGATGACTACCTCACGCCCGTTCCCATTCTGCATTTCTGGTACTTCCTCCGCGTCCGTTTCGCGTTAGGGTAAACCATTGACTGACCAGTCAACCAATGCCTGAGACCCTGGGAATAACCGGAAGCGGAGCGATAGCGTGCGGCCTCGCGCGGACGGCCTCGACCTCCCACGAGGTGCTGCTGTGGGCCCGCAGCGAGGCCTCCGCGGAGCGCGCCTGCGGCAAGCTCGGCGAGCTCGCGACGGTGGTCACCGACCTCTCGCAGTTGAGCGCCTGCGACGTGGTGATCGAGTCGATAACCGAGGATGCGGGCGTCAAGCGCGAGCTCTACGAGCTGCTGTCCACGGTCCTCTCGCCGGACGCCGTGCTGGCCACGACCACGTCCTCGCTGTCGGTGAGCGAGCTCGCACAGGCGAGCGGCCGGCCCGACCGCTTCGGCGCCCTGCACGTGTTCAACCCGGTCCACAAGATGGAGTTGGTCGAGCTCTCCTTCCCCGCCGAGGCCAGCGAGACCACCCGCGAGCGCCTACACGAGCTGTGCAGCCGGCTGGGCAAGACGGCGGTCGAGGTGCCCGACTCCGCCGGGTTCGTGGTCAACAAGCTGCTCTTTCCCTACCTCTTCGACGCCGTCCGGCTGCTGGAGCAGGACGGCCTGCAGCCCGAGGCGATCGACACCTGCATGAAGCTCGGGGCGGGCCATCCGATGGGGCCGCTCGCGCTGCTCGACTTCGTAGGCCTCGACGTGGCCGCGGCGATCGGCGAATCGATCGGCGCCGAGGTGCCCGGGCGCATGCACGAGCTGATCGCCGAGGGTAACCTGGGGCGCAAGGCCGGCCGCGGCTTCTACGACTACGCGCGCGAGCGCTGAGGGCGGGTCAGGTCCCAGACCACGTCGGCCTCGCCTATCCCCTGCGCGCCGGCCAGCTCGGCGACTCTCTCCCACGGGAGGCTCGCGTCGGGCAGGTCATCCCAACGGGCCAGATCCAGGGCCTCGAGCACGCCCGCCAGCGCATCGCCCATCTCGGGCTGTGCCTTGATCAGGTCGCGCAGGGCCTCGCGCTGCGAGCCACTCAGCTTGACGCACCACATCCTCAATCGAACGTAGCCCGGCCCGCGGACGGAAAGGGCGCCGAGGCTAGGGAGCGCGCTCCTCGCGCTCGCGCCGGCGCGGCACGGACGCCGCCTCTTCGACCGGCCGCGGTGACAGCGAGACGGCGGGCTCCTCCTCTTCGCCTTGATGGTCCCGGATGCGCACCGCCTCGACTCGGTTCTCGCGCACGGACTCCACCCGCAGCGAGTAGCCGTTGACCCGCACCATGTCGCCGCGTTTGGGCAGGCGGCCGAGCTCCCCGAAGACGTAGCCGCCCACGGAGTTGTAGGCCTCGGAACCCACCGGCAGCGCCAGCCCGTAGTCGACGAGGTCGGTGATCGGCACGTGTCCGCGCACCCACCAGTCACCGTTCGCCAGGCGTCGTATGCCGGCTACCGCGGGGTCGGTCTCATCGGCGATCTCGCCCACCACCTCCTCGATGATGTCCTCGATCGTGACGATGCCCGCCGTGCGGCCGTACTCGTCGATTACCACGGCCATGGAGGCGCGCTCGCGCTGGAGGTCGGCCAGGAGATCGTCGAGAGGCTTGGTCTCGGGCACGATCAGCGCGTCCTTGACACTGTCGGCGATCGAGGCCTCGGGGCCTTCGGCCATGAGGCGGCGGGCGAGCGAGTTGGAGTGCACGATGCCCCTGATGCGGTCCGTGTTGTCGGCCTCGGTTACCACCAGGCGGGTGTGGCCGGAGTCCACGCAGCGGCGCAGGGCCGCCTCGGCGGTCTCGGACACGTCGGTGGTGACCACCGCGGGAATCGGGGTCATCACCTGGCGGGCCTGCTGCTCGTGGAGGTGAAAGACCCCGGAGAGCATGCCCGCCTCGCCGGGATCGAGCTTCCCCCCGTGCGCGCTCCGCGCGATGATCAGCTTGAGGTCCTCGGAGGACGAGACCTCCTCGAACTCCGCCTTGGCGTCCACGCCGACCACCCGCAGGATCGCGTTGGAGGCGGTGTTGAGCAGCCAGATCAGCGGGCTCAAGGCCACCCGAAACCAGTGGAGGGGCCGCGCCACGCGCAACGCCGTCTTCTCGGCGTGGACGATGGAGTAGATCTTCGGAACCTGCTCGCCCACGGTGATGTGCAGAGCCGTGGTGATCAGGTACGCGATCGTGAGCGACACGACCAGCGAGAGGCTCTCGGAGACCGAGTCGCCGATGATGTTCTCGAACAGCTGCGCGATCGCCGGCTCGCCCATGAAGCCGATGCCCAGCGAGGCCATCGTGATCCCCAGCTGGCAGGCCGATAGGTACTCGTCGATGCGATCGATCTGGCGCAGCACGAGCTGGGCGCCCCGCCGTCCCTCGTCGCGCATCTGCTCGATCCGGCTCTCGCGCGTGCGCACGAGAGCGAACTCGGCCGCGACGAAGAAGCCGTTCGCTGCCACCAGCACGGCGACTCCGAAGAGGAAAAGCAGCTCGGTCAACTCGGTCCGAGCCGCTCTATGGGGGTGCTACTTCGAGGTTCGTCGTCGTCGCTCATCGGCGGACTGAGCGAGGGTAGCAAGACGCTTTGCGGGAGGGCGCGGGCTGGCCCGCGCCCGAGCGACGATCACTCACGCAACGGGATTCACCTTGTGCGCGAGCTCGATGTGGTTCTCGCTCAAACGTGCCATTCTCGTCTCTGTGCGTATCGCTTCGCTCGTGCCTTCATCCACCGAGATGCTCTTCGCGCTTGGCGTCGGCGACCAGGTGGTCGCGGTCACCCACGAGTGCGACTACCCGCCGGGGGCAGAACAACTCCCCCATCTCACCCGCAGCGTGATCCCCGAGGGCCTCGACGCGCTGGAGATCGACCGCGCCGTGCGCGAGCGCACGGGCCGCGGCGAGGCCCTCTACGAGCTCGACGAGTTCCTGCTCGAGGAGCTCGACGTGGACCTCATAGTCACCCAGGCGGTGTGCGAGGTCTGCGCCGTTTCCTTCGACGATGTCCGCGCGGTGGCTGACCGGCTTCCCAGCCACCCGGAGGTGGTCTCCCTCGACCCGAGCACCATGGGCGAGGTGCTGGCCGACGTGCCGCGCCTCGCCGAGGCGGCCGGCGTGCCGGAGGCCGGCGAGCGGCTGGTGGCCGAGGCCGGCGAGCGACTCGCCGCCGTGGAGGAGAGCGTGGAGGGCGTCGCGCGCCCGCGCGTGGCCGCGCTCGAATGGCTCGATCCGGTGTTCATCGGAGGTCACTGGGTCCCGCAGATGATCGAGCTGGCCGGCGGCGACGACGTGCTGGGCCTGGCGGGCGAGAAGTCGCGCACCGCGGAATGGGACGAGCTCGAGGCGATGACGCCGCAGTTCGTGATCTCCATGCCGTGCGGCCTCTACGCCGAGCAGGCCGCCGCGGAGACCATGCGCTGGCGCAAGCGCCTCGCGCTGGTCGGGGGACAGGTTTACGCCGTCGACGCGGCCGCCTACTTCTCCCGCCCAGGTCCGCGGCTGGTGGACGGCGTCGAGCTGCTCGGCCACATCCTGCATCCCGAGCTGGTGCCCGCGCCTCCCACCCGGCGATCGATCGAGCTCGACCTGCAGCAGCCCGCCCACGTTTCGGCGTAGCGAGGGTCCAGCCCGGTGGAAGTCGCCACGACCGACCTCCACACGGCGGGAGAGCCCTTCCGCATCGTCACCGCGGGCGCTCCCGAGATTCCGGGCGAGACGGTGCGCGAGCGGCGCGAGCACGCCGCGGCCTCGAGCGAGGTCGACCGCGTGCGCCGCCTGCTGTGCCACGAGCCGCGCGGACACGCCGACATGTACGGCTGCTTCCTCGTGCCGCCCGACGACGATGGGGCGGACCTGGGCGTCCTGTTCTGGCACAAGGACGGCTATTCCACGGCGTGCGGGCACGGCACCATCGCCCTCGGCGTGTGGGCGGTCGAGTCGGGGCTGGTGGCCGCGCCCTCCGACGGCGAGACCGAGGTCACGATCGACGTGCCCTCGGGCCGGGTCGCCGCGCGGGTGCGCCTGCGGGCGGGCCGCGTGGACGCCGTGGCCTTTCGCAACGTGCCGTCGTTCGTGATGGCCCGCGGCGTGGAGGCGGCCGGGGTGACGGTGGACGTGGCCTGGGGCGGGGCCATCTACGCCTCCGTGGCGGCGGAGCGGTTCGGCCTGCGCGTGTGCGCAGACGATCTCCCCCGCCTGATCGACGCCGGCCGCGCCGTCAAGCGGGCGCTCGAGGGCACCCCTGCCGCTGAGCACCCGTCCGACCCGCGGCTCGCGGGCGTGTACGGCACGATCCTCCACGACGAGGTCGGCCCCCTGCACCAGCGCAACGTCACGATCTTCGCCGACGGCGAGGTCGACCGCTCGCCCTGCGGCTCGGGAACCTCGGCGCGCTGCGCGCTGCTGGCCGGCGAGGGAGCGCTCAGCCCGGGGCAGGTGCTGCGCCACGACTCGATCGTCGGCACCACGTTCCTGGGCCGGGTGACCGGCGAAGCCGAGGAGGGCTGTGATCACTGAGGTGGAGGGCATGGCCTACCGCACCGGTGAGCACCGCTTCTTGCTCGATCCGCGCGACCCGCTGGGCACGGGGTTCGTGCTGCGGTGAGCCTGCCCTTCCTCTCGGCCGCCGAGCTGGAGCAGCGCCTGGACGTACCGGGCGCGGTCGACGCGCTGGAGGCCGTCCTACGTGCCGGGTTCGATCCCGAAGGCGATCCGCCGCGAAGCGCCGTCGAGGTCGGCGACGGAGAACTGCTCGTGATGCCCTCCGCGGCAGGCGGGCACGCCGCGGTCAAGCTCGTGAGCGTCGGCGGCGACCCGCGCATCCAGGGCGTGTGCGTGGTGTTCGACGGCGGCACGCTCGCCCCGGTGGCGCTGGTGGACGGGATCGCCTTGACCACCCTCCGCACCCCCGCGGTGTCGGCCCTGGCCGTACGCCGCCTGGCGGCACGCGATGCGCGGCGGCTGCTCGTGTTCGGCCGCGGGCCGCAGGCCCGGGCCCACGTGGAGGCCATGCGCGCCATCCGCCCGATCGACCAGGTGGACATGGTCGGCCGCGACGGCGGCGACGTGGACGAGCTGGTGGCCGGGGCCGACCTGATCTGCTGCGCCACCACGGCCCGCGAGCCGCTGTTCGACGGCGATCTCGTGGCCGACGGGGCCACGGTGGTGGCCATCGGCTCGCACGAGCCCGAGGCCCGCGAGGTCGACGACGCGCTGGTGCGGCGGGCCACCGTGGTGGTCGAGTCGCGCACCTCGGCGCTGCGCGAGGCGGGCGACGTGATCGGCGCGATCGGCGCGGGAGCGCTCGGCGAGGATGAGCTGATCACGCTGGCCGAGCTGGTGCGCGAAGAGCCGGCGCTCGAGCCCGACGCCCCGCGGCTGTTCAAGAGCACGGGCATGGCGTGGGAGGACGCCGTGGTGGCGGCCACGGCGGCGGGGTTGGAGCCGAGCGGGTAGCGGCCGCTAGGACGCCACCAACACAGAGCCCACCACGGCCGCAACCCCCAGGGCCACACACACCGCGTTCAGCGCCACCGCCGGCACCCGCACCGCGTCGCTCAGGTCGAACAGCACCAGCGCGGTGATCGCCCCTCCGATCAGCCCGCCGATGTGGCCGCCGATCGAGATGTTGGGGATGGTGAACGTGAGCAGCAGGTTCAGCCCGATCCAGAGCCCGAGGCCGCTCTCCATCGGGTTGATGCCGCGGTTTCGCATCACGATCACCGCGGCCGACATGAGCCCGAATATCGCTCCGGACGCGCCCACGGTCAGCGCGTTCGGGTTGGTCTCGATCAGCAGCGCGCCGAACGATCCCGACAGCAGCGACACGAAGTAGATCAGCGCGAAGCGCACGCGCCCGATCGCCGGCTCGAGCATCGTTCCCAGGATGTAGAGCGAGAACATGTTGAAGAGCAGGTGGAAGAAGCCGGCGTGCAGGAAGCCCGCGGTCACGAGGCGCCAGTACTCGCCGTCGGCGATCGCGGCCCGCGAGAGGGCCCCCTCGGTCACAAGGGTGCTCCCGCCGATGCCGCTTCCGGTGAGGCTCGCGCCGCCCGCGGTGCCCCCGATGTAGGCGACCACGCAGATGCCGATCAGGATGTAGGTCAGCATCGGGGCGTCGGTCCCCGAGCGAACGGTGCGCACCTGGGTCTTCTGGCGCGCACATTCGGGACAGCGCATCCCCACGGACGTGGGCGTCATGCAGTCGGGGCAGATCGGCCGCCCGCAGTTCGAACAGCTGACTCCCGTCTCCCGGTTCGGATGGCGGTAGCAGGCCTCCACCCGGGGGAGGCTAGCTACAGGCCGACGGAGAGAATGGGCACCTCGCCCGGGGCTCGCGCCCCTCCGCGCGGTTCGCGCGTGACGAGGATCTGGTCGGCGCCGGTGAGGTCGTCGGGGATCGCGACCGCGCCGCCCCCGGTGTCGCCGACCTCGAAGGTGGGCTGCGGGATGAACGTCTTGTCGCGCGCCACCCAGGCCTGGTAGACCTGGTTGGAGTCGAGCGAGGGCATGCCCTGTACGCGCAGGATGGCCCCGTTGTCGCCGTTGCCCTCCACCACGAGCCGCGCGCTCGCCTCGGGGACGCGCTCCTCGTCGACCTGTGCGGTCAGCGTGCGCGTCTCGTCGCCGGTGTCCAGGAGCTGCGCCGCGCCGAAGCCGGCGGCCAGCGCGAGGACCACGGCGCCGACCGCGAGCACGGGGCGCATCGAGGGGACGAGCGAGCCGAACCAGCGGCGGCGCGGCCGGCGGGCGGGCCGCGGCGACTCGGCGGCCAGCTGCTCGGCCTCCTGATCGACGACCTCCATGAGCGCGGTCTTCAGGCTCGGCGGCGGCGTGATCTGCTCCACCGCGCGCGGCAGCGCGTCGGCGGCCGGACGCAGGCGCTCGACCTCGTCGCGGCAGGTCGGGCAGTGCGTCATGTGGCGCTCGAAAGCCTGGTCCTCGAGGCCGGTCAGCGCGCCCAAGAGGTAGGCACCCACTTCTTCCTGGTAGAGCGAGTGGTCGCGCGCGCTCATGCGAACCCTCCCGCGGCGTAGCCCTCGGACAGCTGACGGCGCAGCTTGTCGAGGCCCAATCGCATTCTTCCCTTGACGGTGCCGATCGGCTCGTCGAGCAGCTCGGCGATCTGGCTGTGGCTGAAGCCGGCGAAGTAGGCCAGCTCGACGGTGCGCCGCTGCTCCTCGGGCAGGGTCTCGAGGGCGCTACGTACGGTGCGCGCCTCCTCGTTGCGAGCGGCCTCGACCTCAGTCCGCTCCGCCGCCTCGTGCCGTTCCTCGACGCCGTCGAGCGTCTCGCGGCGTCGGTCGTGCACGTTGCCGCGGCGCAGGGCGTCGATGGCCCGGTTGTGGACGATCCCCAGCACCCAGGTGCGCACGCTCCCGCGTGCCCGGTCGTAGCGAAGACGGCTGCGCCAGATGGAGAGGAAGGCCTCCTGGGTGATGTCCTCGGCCGTCACCCGGTTGCCCACCATCCGGTAGGCGAGCGAGAAGGACGCTCCGCCGTGCCGGTCGTAGAGCAGCTCGAACGCCCGCGGGTTCCCATCACCCACGAGCTGCATGACCTCCTCATCGGCGAGGTTGCGAATATCCGACACGACCACGAGGCATTCTTACGCCCCCTACGGACAATCGGATCAGGAGGAAGGCATTGGAACAACGCTCGCCCGCGCAGGTCTACGCCCTGGTGGTCGGAGCTGTGCTCGTACTCGGCGGGATCGCCGGCTTCTTCTACAACGCCAGCTTCGGGAGCGGCGACGGCACCGAGCGAGACGCCGTGCTCGGCATCCTCGACGTGAACGGCTGGCACAACGTGGTCCACATCGTCACCGGCGGCCTCGGTCTGATCGTGGCTTCGTCCTACGGCGCATCAAGGGCATACGCGATCGGGCTGGGTTCGGTTTACCTCTTGATCGCGCTGTTCGGCTTCATCGCGGGCGACGGGGAAGAGCTGTTCAACCTGATCCCGGTGAACACCGAGGACAACTTCTTCCACCTGCTGCTGGGCATCGCCGGATTGGGGGCGGGAATCGTCACGCCGGGCACCCCGGCGCCCAGCATGGTCCAGCCGCGCTAGCGCCGCAGCCGCTCTAGCGCCGCAGGCGCTTCTGGAAGTCCCGGGTCACGTCGCGGGCGCTCTTCTCGAGCGCCCGCAGCCCGCTGCCCGGGCCCTTGCGCTGCTGCTGCTGGCGCGCGCGGACGAGCACCAGCCCGCCCGCCGCGAGCCCTCCCACCACGAGCGCGGCCGCGGGGCGCACCCAGTTGCGCGGATCGCTCATCGCGGCCAGCTCCCAGTCCGCCAGCTCGTCGGCGGCGGCGTCGGTCAGCTCGGACAGGCCGCGCTCGAGCCGGTCGCGCAGCAGCTCGGGGGGCTCCACCGGCGTCAGGGCCAGGCGCAGGAGGCGCTCGGTTCGCTCGGCGTCACTCATCACTTGTTTCCAGGCTCTCTTCGAGTTGCTTGATGGCTCGGTGCAGCAACACCTTGGTCGCGCCCTCGGAGCGGCCGAGCGCCCGGGCGATCTCGCGGTTGTCCATACCAAGGGCGAAGCGCATGATCAAAGCCTCCCGACGATCCTCGGGCAGATTCGACACGCCCGCAAGCACTTCCTTCACTTCCTCGCGCTCCTCGACCACCTGCTCGGTGCCCTGGGGCGCGGTCAGCACGGCCGCGTCGTCGAGCTGGGTCACCGGTTTGCGCGAGCGGTCGCGGTAGAGATTGGCGGCGAGGTTGTGGGCAATGCGGATCAGCCAGGGACGCAGGGGCCGGCCGTTGGACTCGCGCTGGGCGCGATCGAAGTGCCGGTAGGCCTGAAGGAAGGTCTGCTCCGTTAGGTCCTCGGCGTCGTGGTGGTTGCCGACGCGGTAGTAGGCGTAGGAGTACACGTCGCGAAGATGGGCCCGGTAGAGCTCGGTGAAGTCGCGATCGAGGCGCTGCTTGTCGGCGACGTCGTCCACTCATTCCGGAGCCTATCCACGGGGCGGGCGCCCCGGTCAGGCGGCCCGGCTTCGCGCCGGCGCGGCCGGACGGCGCACGCTTTCGAGCCACTGCTCGGGGGATGTGTCGCCCTCGAGCACCCGCTGCAGGCCGGCGGTCACGGGGGCCTCGATGCCTTCGCGCTCGAAGCGCTGGGCCAGCAGCGGCACGGTGGCCAGCGACTCGGCGGTGCCCTGCATCGCAATCTCGACGTGCCCCTTCTCGGCGAGGGCCGCGGCCACGAGCTCGCCGGCGCCGGCCAGCCCGGTGAAGGTCTCGCTGCGCCCGCCACTCGCCATGGCCAGCTCGTGCACTTCGGAGAAGATTCGTCCCGCCGCCGTGCCGGCCAGGCCGGCGCCGCGCGCCGCAACGGCCGCCGAGCCCAGCGCCGCCGCGTTGGTGGCGCAGGCCGCGAGCTCCGCTCCGGTCACGTCGTCGGTGGCCTCGACCGTCAGGCCGCCCGCCGCGAGCACCTCTCCCAGCTGGCGGCTCAGGTCGGGGTTGGTGGTGGCCACCACCGCGGCGGCGCCGCTCTCCAGCATCTCGCGGGCGCCGGCTGGGCCACCGAGGCTGGCGACCGCGCGGGCGGGCACGCGCTCGGTCACGTACGCCGACGGCGTGGTGCCGAGCGGCGCCACCAGGCCCCTCGAGGCCACGAGCACCGCGCTGCGCTCGCTCATGCGCGCACCGATCTCCCCGAGAGCGGCCGGGAGGCTGCCGCAGGGTACGGCGAGCACCACGAGGTCCACGCCCGCGAACTCGATCTCGGTGACCGTCCTCGGCTCGACCGCGTCCTCCAACCTCGCTCCGGGAAGGTGAGCGGCGTTCTCGCGGGACTCGCGCAGGCGCTCCGCCTGGGCCGCCGTGCGGCAGCCGAGCTGCACCTCCAGTCCAGCGCGCGCGAGGACGTTGGCCATCGCGGTGCCCATGCCCCCGGCGCCCACCACGGCGGCGGTGCGCAACGGCGGCAGCCCGCCGAGCCACTCCCACTGCAGGCCCACGCAGGGCCAGATGCGCTCGGTCACCTCACTCGCCAGGAACGGCGACGGATCCTCGACGCGCGGAAAGGTCAGCGGGGGGCCGCAGCGGAGGTGCACCTTCACGGGCTTGATCTTCCAGCCGTCGCGCGCGTGCTCGCTTCCGGTGATGGCGATCGGCACCACGGCGGCGCCGCTCTGGAGGGCCAGGCGGCCCACCCCGCGCTTGGGCTGCGCCAGCGAGCCGGCGGTCACCCGGGTGCCCTCGGGGAATATCACCACGGGATCACCGCGCTCGAGCAGGATCAGCGATGTTCTCACCGAGTCCTCGTCGGCTTCCGCCCGGCGCACCGGGAAGGCGCCCAGGCAGTTGAGTATCCAGCCCACGAGCGGGTGCTCGAACAGCTCCTGCTTGGCGACGAAGTAGATCGGCCGGCCGATGCAGCAGCCGATCACGAAGGGGTCGAGGAACGAGCGGTGGTTGGCGGCGAGGATGACTCCGCCCCCGGGAACGTGCTCGAAACCGAGACGGCGCAGGCGGAAGTAGACGAGGATGAAGCTCTTGACGAACAGTCGCGCGGGCCAATAGACGAGCGAGTTCACCCCACGCGTGCGCGTGCGCTCGTGGTAGATATCGAGCGCCCGCGGGCTCAGCAGGCCCCTCTTTCCCTGCGCCGGCATCCTCACTAGCTACCCGGCTCTCAGCGGGGCGTTACGCTTGCCGGGGCCCATGGAACTTCAGCGCACGGCAAACGGCGCTCTCGCGGGAGCGCTCGCGGCAGCGGTCTGGGCGGCTCAGCAACCGCTGGACAAGCGTCTCTTCGACACCCGCTACGACGACGTCGAGCTACTCGGCAAGCTCGTGGCCCGCGACGGCGCCTGGCCCGCGGCCGGCCTGGCCATCCACCTGGCCAACGGTGCGGCCTTCGGCGCGGTGTACGCGCTGGTGCGTCCGCTGTTTCCCGGACCGCCCGTGCTCGCGGGGGTCACCGCGGGCTTGGCCGAGCACCTCGGCTTTTGGCCGCTCACCCGCGTCGTCGACGACCACCATCCCGCCCGCAAGGATCTGGAAGGCCTGTGGGGAAACCGCCGCGCCTTCGCGGCGGCCGCGTGGCGCCACGCCCTGTTCGGCGCGATACTCGGCGAGCTGGAGCGCCGGCTCAACGCCGACGGCGGGTTCGAGCCGCTCGAGGATGTGCCGGTGGCCTCCAACGGCCACGGCAACATCGAACGGGCGGCCGTGGGCGCGGCCGACGAAGCTTGACGCCGGAGTAGCTCAGGGGCTAGAGCAGCTGCCTTGTAAGCAGCAGGTCGTCGGTTCGAATCCGACCTCCGGCTTCGTTACAGAAGGACCTCGCGCGACGCGAGGTGGGTGCCGACCTTGCGCTTCACCCGCTGCAGGGCGTTGTCGACCGTCTTGGTGTCGCAGTCGTGGCGCTCCGCGATGGCCTCGTAGCTGTGACCGTCGAGATAGAGCGAGAGCACCGCGCTCTCGAGCTCCGACAGCACGCTCGACAGGCAGGTGACCAGGCAGTGGAGCTCCTCGGAGGAGATCACCTGGTTCACGGGATCGTGGGCGGTGGGCCCGGGCAGGAGCTCGTCGAGCGTTGGATCCCCGTCGCCGCCGCCGGCGGCCGGCGTCTGGGAGAAGGACACGTACTCGTTGAGCGGCGTGTGCTTGTTGCGCGTCGAGGTCTTCACCGCCGTGATGATCTGCCGGGTGATGCACAGCTCGGCGAAGTTGCGAAAGCTCGACTCGCGGTCCGAGCGGTAGTCGCGCACCGCCTTGTAGAGGCCGACCAAGCCCTCTTGGATCAAATCGTCGGCGTCGCCCCCGATCAGGAAGTAGGAGGAAGCCTTCAGCCGCACGAAGCCGTGATAGCGCTTGACGATGCGGTCGTACGCATCCTTGCGGCCCTGTTTGGCGAGCGCGATCAGGTAGTGGTCATCTAGCTCGACCTGACCCTGAGAGTTGAGACCGGGAGTACGAACGGGGGCCCCAGGCCGGCGCGCAGGCACGGGCAGTGCTGGTGAGGTGGTGGAAATGGCCATCGAATGCTCCTCTCGGACCCAGAGCGGATCCTAGAAAGCTCGGTGACGCACTACCTCCCCTGGCGCCAGGTTCCTGAAGACAAGACTCTAAAGCTCGACTTCAGCCTGAATATTGAGGTGAGTATGGGTGAGTTATGGAGCCCTGTCAAGAGCCATGCGGAAGTGCAAGATTCCGTACAGGAGCGCCGCTCCGGCCGTGGCGACGTTGAGCGAGCCGACCTGCCCGTGGTTGGGCAGCGACACGATCTGGTCGCATGAGGCGGCCACCCGCGGGCGCAGGCCCCGCCCCTCCGAGCCCAGCACGAGCACCACCCGCCCGCGGTAGTCGGGGCGCTCGTAGGACACCCGGGCGCCCGCCTCGGCTCCGTAGACCCAGGCGTGCTGCGCCTTGGCCTCCGCCAGCCAGTCGGCCAGGTTGCGCACCCGCGCCACGGCCAGGTGCTCCACGGCTCCGGCCGACGCCTTGCACACCGCGGCGCTCACCTCGGCCGCGCGACGCTCGGGCAAAACCACGCCGCTGCAGCCCGCGGCCTCCGCCACGCGGCACACCGCCCCCAGGTTCTGCGGGTCCTGCACCTCGTCGAGACAGAGGACCAGGGCGTCCTCGGGCTCGAGCGTCGACTCGGCGGGCGCGTAGGGATACGGGCCGGCCTCGGCGCAGATGCCCTGGTGGTCCGCGGAGCCACAGCGCTCCTCGATCTCGTGCGGCTCGGCCGTCACCACCTCCGCCCCTCCGAGCCACACCTCCCGCCCCGCTCTCTCGGTGGCGTAGACCCGGTGGACGCGGCGCCGGCCGCGCAGCGCCTCCCGTACCGGATTGCGTCCGTAGACGATCAACCGTCTCAGGCCGCCTAACGAGCCGCGCGCCCTCGGCCGTGTCGCGAATCTCCCAGCCTCGACTCTCGATCTCGGCGCGCAGGTGATCGGCGCGCTCGAAGTCGCGCGCGGCCCTGGCCGCCTCGCGGTCGGCCGCGAGCTGCTCGATGTCCTCCGGGGCGTCCTGCTCAGCCTTCTCGAGCAGGCTCTCGAGACCGAGCGCGTGGAGCATCTCCGCCAGGCGGCCCGCGCCGAGCCGCTCGCCGCCGTCGATCCGGCGGTTGGCCTCGGCCACCCAGTCGAAGAGCACGGCGCGGGCGGCCGGCGTGTTGAAGTCGTCGGCCAACTCGTCGAAGAAGCGCTCGGCCAGGGCATCGAGCTCCTCGGCCGGCGGGGCGTCGGGATCGAGCCGGCGCGCCGCTTCGCGCAAGCGAGCAACCGCCCGCCCGGCATCAGCCATCGCCTCATCGGTGTAGGCCACGGGCTTTCGGTAGTGGGAGCCGACCATCCACATGACGAACGCTTCGCGCCCGAACCTCTCCAGCGCGCCGTGCAGCAAGCGGATGTTGCCCACCGACTTGGCCATCTTCTCGGAGTCCATCTCGACCATGCCGTTGTGCATCCACAGCCGCGCCAATGGCTTCGTCCGTGCCGCCTCGGTCTGCGCGATCTCGTTCTCGTGGTGGGGGAACACGAGATCCGAGCCACCGCCGTGGATCTCGAAGTCGACCCCGAGGATCTCCTCGGCCATGGCCGAGCACTCGATGTGCCAACCGGGCCTCCCCTCGCCCCAGGGAGAGTCCCAGGCCGTGTCCTCGCCCTCCTTGCGCGCCTTCCACAGGGCGAAGTCCTGGGGGGACTCCTTGTGCTCGGCCGCGTCGTCGCCCTCGCCCTGTTGCATCTCCTCGAGCGGGCGGTTGGAGAGCTTGCCGTAGCCGTCGAAGCTACGCACGCGAAACAGCACGTCGCCGTCCGCCTCGTAGGCGTGCCCGCCCGCGATCAGCTGGTCGATCAGGGCGATGATCGGGCCGATGGTCTCCGTTGCCTTGGGCTCGTGGTCGGGCCGGCCCAGGCCGAGGGCGCCGGTGTCCGCGACGTAGGCGGCGGTCATCTCACGCGCGAGGTCGGCACTCGGGACCTCGCGCTCGCGCGCAGCGTCGTAGATCTTGTCGTTCACGTCGGTGATGTTGGCCACCAGGGTTGCGCTGTAGCCCTCCCGGTCCAGAAACCGCTTGAGCAGGGAGAAGATGATGAAGCCGCGGGCGTTCCCCACGTGTATGCGCCCGTAGACGGTGGGGCCGCAGAGGTAGATCCCGACACGCGGGGGCTCGCGAGGATCGAGCGCGCGCACTTCGCCGCTGAGCGTGTCGTGGATGCGAACCTCGCGCATGAGGCAAGCTTGACACCCATGGCCGACCGAGACTTCATCGTCACCGGCGAGCGCGCGGCCCTTGGCATGCTGCGGCGCGAGCACCTCCCCTCGCTGGCGTCCTGGTTCAACGATCCCGAGGTGCGACGCGGGCTGGCCCACCGCGGAGTGGTGAACGTCGAGGCCGAGGAGAAGTGGTTCGAGACGATGACCGAAGCGGGCGGCGCCTCCCGCCCCACCGCGGTGGCGTTCGCCATCCACGCGGCCGACGATGGCGAGCTCGTGGGCGCGTGCAGCCTCGAGGACATCGACCACAACTTCCTGCGGGCTGACTTCGGCATCTACCTGGGGCGGCGGCGCGGCGAGGGCATCGGCAGCGACGCCGTGAGCCTTGTGCTCGGCTGGGGCTTCGAGATCCTCGGCCTGCGCAACGTGATGCTCGAGACCTTCGACTTCAACGAGGCCGCCCTTCGCGCCTACGAGCGGGCGGGCTTCGAGGTGATAGGGCGCCGCCGCGACGCCGTGCTGGCGCTGGGCCGGCGCTGCGACGTGATCCTCATGGACGCCGTTCCGGGGTGACTCACGGCCCGCCGCCCCCGGAGGCCCTGTCGTGGGCGGCGCAGGCGGCGGGCCCAGACTTCCGGGTGGTGTCGTGCACCCTCCTGCAGGGCACGAGCTTCCACGCGAATCATGCGCTGGCGGTGGTCGACGGCTTCGGGCGCCGCCGCGAGTTCGTCCTGCGTCGTTGGGCGGGAGCCGGATGGGAGGCCACGGACGCCGAGTTCAACGCCGCGCGCGAGGCAGCGATTCTGGGGATGCTCGAGGGATCCTCAGTGCCCGCCCCGCGTCTGGTGGCCGCCGACCTGAGCGGTGGGCAATGCCTCGTCCCGGCGTTGCTGATGACCCTCTTGCCTGGGCGCCCGCCGTCGCCGTCGCTCCGGCTCGCGGCGCTCCTTGGAGGTCTCGCGGAAGTGCTGGCGGCCATCCACGCCGTCGATGCTGCCGGTGTGGTCCCCGGGTATCGCCGCTACCACGAGCCGGCGGCGCTGGAGCCCCCTCGCTGGGCCGAAGCGGATCCCGGACGGTGGAACGCGGCGTTGGAGATCGCCGCTGGGCCGGCGCCCGCGGGCCGCGAGTGTTTCGTGCACCGGGACTTCCACCCCGGCAACACGCTCTGGGAAGGTGCTCGGCTGGCCGGCGTGGTCGACTGGTCATACGGCTCACTGGGACCGGCGGCGATCGACGCGGCACACCTTCGCTGGAACCTGGCGCTCGACCTCGGGCCGGAGGGCGCCGACGCGCTGTTGCCCTTGCTCGACGCCTCCGAGCACCATCCGTACTGGGACATCGTCGACGTGCTCGACCTGGTCGGCGAGCCTGGCTTCGAGCTCTCGCCCAGCGAGCACGCCCGGCTCGACTCGTACCTCGGCTCCCTGCTGCGCCGTCTCTAGGCCAGCGGCGGCCGGCGCTCGGGCCAGCGCATCTCGCCCTCCAGCTGCGCGGCCAGCGACAGCAGCAGCCCCTCGGAGTCGGCCGGCCCGACGAGCTGCGCGCCGACCGGTAGGCCGTCGCTCGTGGGCGGCCCGGGAACAGAGATGGCCGGCTGGCCCGTCACGTTCCAAACCCCGGTGAAGGGGTGGACCAGGCCCATGCCCACGAGCGTTCGCGCTGCGCCGAGCCCCTCCCACCGCGCGGCATCGACCGGCGGGCGGGTGTTGACCGGGGTGAGCAGCAGGTCCACATCTCGAAAGAGCTCGTTGAGGCGGGCGGCGTGCTCGGCCTCGGCCCGGCGGGCCCAGCCCACGAGCCGAGCATTGGCCCGGCCGATACGCGCGAAGCCACGGGTCCGGCGCTGGAGTCGCTCGGGGCGCTCGAAGCGACCGGCCTCCTGCGCGATTCCCGCGAGGTAGCGAACGTTGGCGGTGTCGGCCGCGCGCTTCCACTCGGGATCGCGCTCGACCACCTGGTGTCCCAGGCCGCGCAGGACGTCGGCCAAGCCGCGCACCGAGTCCTTGACCTGGCCGTCCACCAGCGCGGGGCTGGGTGGCTTGAAGGACAGCGCGATGCGCAGGTGACCGGGAGGGCTGCCAGCGGCCTCCACGTAGGCGCCCCGGTGCTGCGCGGCCACGTCGAGCAGCAGCGCCGTGTCGGCCACGGTGCGGGTGTTGAAGCCGAGGACGCTGAGCCCGTACCAGTGCTCGCTTGCCGGCGCCAGCGAGATCCGGTCGCGCTGGGGCTTGAGCCCCACCAGCCCGCAGTTGGCGGCGGGGATGCGTATCGAGCCCAGGCCGTCGGAGGCGGTGGCCGCGGCGCAGAGACCCGCCGCCACCGCGGCGGCGCTGCCGCCGCTCGAGCCGCCCACGCTGCGGTCGGTGTTCCACGGGTTGCGCGTGACCCCGAACGCCGGGCCCTCGGTGTCGCCCATGATCGCCAGCTCGGGCAGGTTCGTCTTGCCGATGATCACCGCGCCCGCCACCCGCAGGCGGGATATGAACTCGTTGTCGCGGGCGGCGGGAGCGCCCTGTTCCGCGGTGCCCCAGGCGGTGGGCTCGCCGGCCACGTCCTCGCTGTCCTTGACCGCCACCGGTACGCCGAGCAACGGCCGCTCCCCTCCCGCCCCCCGCCGGGCATCGGCCTGCCCCGCGTCGACCAGCGCGCGCTCGTCCATCACACGGCGGAAGGCGTTGAGCTCGGGCTCGAAGCGCTCGATCCGGCGCAGGTAGAGCTCGACGAGCTCGCGCGAGGACACCCGGCCGCCGCGGATCAGCTCGGCCTGGCGGGCCGCGCCCGCGAAGGCCAGGTCGTCGTCGTGCGCGTTCATTCGCGCGCGAAGGCTACCCGTGCGCGGATGAAGGGCCGGGCTCGAACGCGCGGACCATCGCATCCCAGGCGCCCGCCACGTCGGCGTCGGCGGGGAATCGGCCCGCCAGCTCGAGTGACACCAACCCGTGCGCGGCCGCCCAGGCCGCGCGGGCGCGGTCCTGGTCGCCGAGTACGGCGAAGAGGGGCTCCGCGGCGCGCGCCTCGAGGCCGCTCGGCAGGCGATCGCGGGGCAGGGGGCGATCGGTCATGAGGAGGTAGAGGTGCGGATGGGCGAGCGCCCAGTCCCGGTAGGCCCGCGCGATCGATGCCAGGTGCGGCCCCGCCGAGGCGAGCGCCGCGCCGGCTTCCGCCAGCCCCTCGGCCACCAGGGCGACCTCGAGCGTGGCCTTGTCCGGCACGTGCTTGTAGATGGACGAGGCGCGTATGCCGAGGCGGTCGGCGAGGCGACGCATCGACAGCGCCGCCTCGCCCTCCTCCTCCAGGAGCTCCCGCGCGGCGGCTATGAGCTCGTCGCGACGTCCCTCAGCCACGAATGCTTCCGTCGGGGTCGCGCAGCCCGTAGCCCGCCGCTCGGTCGATGGTCACGTGCGACAGCCACACCAGCCCGAGCCCGAGGACGACCGGGCCGGTCAACGCGCCGATCAGGGTCAGAGCCAGCGGCCCCGCGAACATGTGCACGGCGTTGTAGACCGGGACGGCGCGCGGCGTCAGGCGGCCGTCGCGCGCCGCCGCGCCTCTCAGGCCGGGCAGTAGCGCCAGGTCGGGGATCAGCCACAGCGCGAGCGCCCAGGGTCCGAGCAGGACAATCGCGCCGGCGAGGGCCGCCAGGCCGGCCAGCAGGAGGAGGGCGCGACCGGCGTAGGTGTGTGTGGTGGCCCTTGCGGCCGCCGCCATGGAAGACATGAGGTTCCCTTTCGAGGTTGGCTAACACTGTTAGCTAGCACTTTAGCTAACGCTGTTAGCCAAGTCAAGCCGCCGTCGGCGACACCGTGGCCACGGCCAGCGCGGCGATCCCCTCCCCGCGCCCGACGAAGCCCATGCGCTCGCCGGTGGTGAACTTCACGTTGACCGCGCCGAGGTCGAGCTCGAGCGTCTCCGCCAGACGGCCCCTCATCCCGTCGCGGTGGGAATCGAGCTTCGGCGCCTCACACGCCACCGTCGCGTCGACGTTGAGCGGGGCGAACCCGGCCTCGCGAAGCAGCTCGAGCACAGCCCGGAGCAGCTCGATCGAGTCGGCGTCGCGCCAGCGCTCGTCGGTGTCGGGGAAGTGCCGGCCGATGTCGCCCAGGGCGGCCGCTCCCAGGAGGGCGTCGATCACCGCGTGGGTGAGCACGTCGGCGTCGGAATGGCCCGCGAGGCCCAGCTCCGCGCCAGGGATCTCCACACCGCCCAGCACCAGCCTGCGCCCCGGCTCCAGGCGGTGGGAGTCCCAGCCGATGCCCGCCCGGCTCATCCCAGCTCCTCCATCCTGTGTTCGCGGCGGTCGAACACCGCGATCTCCGTGACGCCCAGGCCGTCGAGCATCTCCAGCGCGCGCTCGTACTCGTACCCGAGCTGGTCGGGGAGATGGGCGTCGCTCGACAGCGCCACCGGCCGCCCGGCGTCGATGCACATCTCGAGGAAGGCGGGGGCGGGATAGATCTCGGCCACCGGCTTGCGCAGCCCGGCAGTGGACACCTCGAGGGCGACATCGGAGTCGGCGATCCCGTCCATGGCCCGCTCGTAGAAACGCCGCAGGTCGCCCTCCGGCACGGGCACCCGGCTGCCCCAGACCTTGACCAGGTCCGGATGGGCGAGGATGTCGAACTGACCCGAGCGCGCGGCCTCGCCGAGCGTCTCGAAGTAGCGCGCCCACACCTTCTCCGGATCGGCCCCTCGCCAGATGTTCCACGGCTCCCACTCGGGGTAGCCGTGGAAGTCGACGGCGTCGTCGCGCAGGAAGTGCACGGAGCCGATCACGTAGTCCCAGTCGCGCCCGTCGAGGAGGTTCGCCAGCCGGTCCTCTCGGCCCGGGAGGAAGTCGGCCTCGATGCCCACCTTCAGCCCGGCCGAGCGCAGGAACTCGACGTACTCGTCCACGTCGTCGGCGGCCCAGTGGCGATACCACGGGTGCGACCAGACGTCGAGCGACTGCACGAACCGGTGGATGTGCTCCGCCGCACCGAGCTCCTCGATTCCGCGCTCGCCGGCCACCTCGAGGTAGCGCTCGGCGTTCTCGGTGGTGAAGTAGCGCTCCGCCGTGGAGTCGTTCTCGTCGGGGCGCAGGTGCACGTGGTAGTCGGTCAGCACAGGAGGCTCTCCGCGCGCGCGAGGTCGGCGGCCGAGGTGATCTTGAAGTTCTCCGGCGGCGCCTCGACCACCCGAATGCTGCCGCCCGCCGACTCCACCAGGCTGGCGTCGTCGGTGGCGCCGGCCAGCACCGCCTCGTCCACCTCGAGCGCTCGCCGCAGCGCATCGGCGCGGAACACCTGAGGGGTCTGGATCGCCCACAGGCGCGAGCGGTCGAGCGTGCGCTCCACCGTCCCATCCGGGAAGGCCTGCTTGATCGTGTCGGTTACCGGCGACGCGGCTATGGCTCCGTCCACGCCCATGAGCGCGGCGAGGCAGGACTCCACCAGCTCCCGCGTCACCATCGGCCGGGCCGCGTCGTGCACGACCACCGTTCGCGCTTCCGAGGCCTCGGCCAGCGCATTGCGGACGGAGGCCGAACGCGAGGCCCCGCCCGCCACCCACCCCGGCCGCAATTGGCCCGCGGGGCCGGCCACCACCACGCGGTCGCACACCGCGGACAGCACCTCGATGCTCCAGTCCACCAGCGGCCGGCCGGCACAAACGACGAACGCCTTGGGCCGGTCGGCACCAAGGCGTTCGCCACTGCCGCCGGCGGGGATCAGCCCCACCACGGCCACGTCAATCAGTTCCAGTCAGACCGCGGCTTCTGCGCCGTTGCGGCCCGTGTGGGCGTCGACGATCAGGTCCTCGAGGTGTCCCTCGGCCTCGTCCTCCTCCATGTCGAGCACGTACATCAGCTCGGACGCGAGGATCTTCTTGGCTCGGGTGTACATCTGCTTCTCGCCCGTCGAGAGCCCCTTCTCCTGCTCCCTGATGGCGAGGTTGCGGACGACCTCGGCGAGCTCGAACACGTCGCCGGTCTTGATCTTCTCGCGGTTGTGCTTGAAACGGCGGTTCCAGTTCTTCGGCATCTGGCTCACGTCGTCGCGGAGGATGGCCAAGACCTTCTTGACGTCGTCCTCCCCGATCACGCGCCTGAGGCCCGCCTTGTCGGCGTTACAGCACGGGACCATGACCGTCATGTCGTTGTGAAGGATCTTGATCGTGAGGTACTCACGGTTCTCACCCAGTACCTCCTTCATCTCCTTCTTCAGGACCAATCCGGCCCCATGATGTGGATAGACGACCTGGTCGCCGATCTCATAGATGATCGGCTCGCGATCGATCTCGAGATCTTCGTCAACAAGCTCGGACTCCAACACTGCGTCGCTAATGGTGTTCCCTCCTACGCTTTGCGGCGCGCCTGGTGCGCCGTTGTCCTGGTCAGGTTTGCAAGTACCGGTCCACGAGGTTGATCTCCTGAAGGCGGCGAAGGCCCTCGCGGATGTCCTTCGCCCTCATGTCGCCGACGCCCTCCACGGATTCGAGCTCCGGGTCGGTGGCGGCGAGGATCTCGTCCAGCCCCGTGAACTCGCTCACGATGAACTGCACCACCATCTTGGGGAGACGCGGAATGCGGCCCAGGATGCGGTACCCGCGTGGCGAGGCGGGATGGTCGAGGGTGTTCAGTTTTCGGTCGAAGCCGAGCAGCTCGGCGAGCCGGCCGAAGTCCAGAAGGTCTTGATGCGGGAGCCGGGCGAGCGAGTCGAGCACCATCGCGAAGCCCTCTTCCGAGGCCTCGACGATGTAGTCGCGCACGAGCGCCGCCTTGTCGGCCGCGACGCCCACCATCGTCTCCTCGAGCTGCATCTCGATCAGGCGCCCCTCGGCGCCCAGCTCGACGATGTATCGCTCGATCTCCACGGCCATGCGGGTGACGAGCTCGGCGCGCTGGAGCACCGTGAGCACGTCGTGAAGCGTCACGCCGCCCTCGAACTCGAGCGCGGTCAGGCGCGTGGACACCTGGTCGAGGCGGCTGCGGTACTTGTCGAGGGTGGCCAGCGCCTGGTTGGCCTTGGCCAGCACCACGGGGATGTCCTCGAGCAGGTACTTGGCGCCGTCGAGGTAGAGCGACACGACGCTGCGGGCCGCGGAGATGGCGATCACCAGGGCGTCGGTCTGCTTGGAGACGCGCTCGCCGGTGCGGTGGCGCGTGCCGGTCTCGAGCGAGAGAATCGTCGGGTCCGGCATCAGCTGCACGTTGGCCCAGAGGATCTTGGTGCCGTTGGAGGCGAGAACGATCGCGCCGTCCATCTTCGCCAGCTGGTAGAGCATCGCCGGCGTGTAATCCACGTCCAGCTTGACGCCGCCCGACAGCAGGAAGTTCAGCTCCTCCGACTCTCCGATGCAGATCAGAGCGCCGGTCCGGCCCTGGACGATGTTGTCGAGGCCCTCGCGCACCGCAGTGCCCGGAGCGACCATCTCCAGAGCCCTTACGAGCCTTGGTTCCTGCCGGGCTTCGAGTTCAGAGACGTCATCCCCGGCGTACGGCATGACCACTCATTCTACGGGAAATGGTTTGAGATTGAATTGTTTTAGGCTTTGTGCAGCGGTTTCCCGCTCGTAGAGCCAAACGGCACGATCAGGAGGGCGCATCCAGAGTGCCGAAAAAGGACCCCGCGATGGGCGCGGCGACCGATCCGCCCGAGCGCCCGTTCTCCACCAGCACGGCGACCGCGACATCCCCCCGGAAGGCAATGAACCACGCATGCGTGGGCGGGGGATCACCGCGTCCGAACTCGGCCGTTCCGCTCTTGCCGGCGGGCTCGCCGGGCACCGTGGCGAGCGCCTGGCCGGTTCCCGAGGTCACCACCGAGCGCATCAGGGCGGCCAGCGTCGCCTTTTCGCCGCCGGGCAGGGGCGGACCGGCCCGGCGCGGGTCGGACGCGACCAGCCGAGGGGCGTGCCAGCGCCCGGCCGCCACCGTGGCGGCCACACCGGCCATCGACAGCGGGCTGGCCAGTATCTCGTGCTGGCCGATCATCGCCGCCGCCCGTTCGACGGCGTCGTCGCCGGGCGGAACCTCGGCCGCCGCGGCGGCGAGCGGGAGGTCGATGGGGCGGCCGAGGCCGTAGTCGCGCGCCGTCCGCGCGAGCGCGTCCGGGGTGAGACGGCCGGCCAGGCTCACGAACGCCGTGTTGCACGACTGGGCGAAGTCCTGGCTGAAGGGCACCGCGCCGGCCGCGCCGCCCTCGAAGTTGCGAAACGAGCGGCCGCCGACGTCGATCGTGGGCGGGCAGTCGACCGTCTCATCGACGTCCAGCCCGGCGCGCAGCAGCGCCGCCGTGGTCACCACCTTGAACGTCGAGCCCGGCGGATAGCGGCCCTCGAGCGCGCGGTGAAAGCCGGAATCGACGGGCCGCTCGGCCACCGCCACCACGTCGCCGGTCGAGGGCTGCACCGCCACCAGCGCGGCCGCGCCGGAGCGATCGCCGAGCGCCGCCTCGGCGGCGGCCTGCACCCGCGTGCTGAGCGTGGTTTCGAGCGGTCGTCCGCGGCGGCCGGGGCGCTCGAACAGGGTCTCGAGCGGCCGCCCGCCGTCGAGCGTCCTCGTGAGCACGCGGCGCGTGGGCGTGCCCGCGAGGCGGCGCTCGAAGCGGGCCTGGAGGCCCGCCTGCCCGACCTGGTCGCCGGGCGCGTAACCCTCGCCCAGCCGCTCCAGCTGCTCGGCGGTCACGGGAGCGACCGTGCCCAGCAGGCCGCGCGCGAACTCGCGGGTGGGAGATAGCGGCGCGGTGTCGTCGAAGGCCGCCGCGTCGGGAACGGCCTCGACCTCGGCCTGGACGGCCGCGTAGTCGTCGCGCCGAAGGACGATCGCCTCGACGAACTGCTCCGGCCCGCCGTTGCGAAGCTGGCGCAAAAGCGGGCGGCGGTCGACCCCGACAGCGCGCGCCAGCCCGGCAGCCGTTGCCCGGGGGTTGGAGACGTCCTTCACCACTGCGCCGACCCGAACCACCGGGCGCTCCCGCACGATCGGCACGCCGTCGCGGTCGAGGATTGGGGCGCGCTCGAAGGGCGCGCGTGTGGTGCCGAGCCGCGTGTCGCGCTCGAGCTTCGGGTGAACCAGCGTGGGAACCCAGTGCACGCGCCACTCACCGTCGTGCTCGCGCAGCGGTATGCGGGTTTCGTAGGAATAGGGGCCGATCCCGGGAACGGCCCAGCGCATCCGCACCCGGGCCTCCGCGCTGTCGCCGCGCTCGGAGACGTCGAGCGTCCTCGCGTCGAGGCGAGCGCCGTCGAGGCCGAGCCGGTTGACCTTCAGCGCCGCCGCGGCGGCGCGGGGTGCGTCGGTCCGCGCCGCCGCCTGGCGGTCACGGCCCGCCTCCCAGTCGCCGAGGAAGGCCTCGACCGGCTCGTGGGGGTCGGGCTCGAGCGCGCCCCGGACGATCCAGATCGCCGCCGCCCCGGCCACCAGGGCCAGGGCAAAGAGGGCAACAAGTAGCCGGCGCGAGCGCATGCCAGAGCAAGCTATCGGCGCGCACGACGCACTCTGAGAGGTGACTCACAGAGTGATCAGCGCTATGCAGCAGCCCGAGCCGGCGCTCCGCGCCCCGCCGCCCCCAAGGCCCGCCGCAGCGTCTCAACCCCCTCACCTGGCCGCACCACCTCCGTCAACCCGAACTTGCGGGCCTCGGCGAGCCGGCGGTCGGCGTGGCCCACGTGGCGCAGCTCGCCGGTCAGCCCGAGCTCGCCGAAGGCGGCCAGGGGCCTGCCCTCCTCTCCGAGCTCGTGGCCCTTGTTCGCCGAGGCCAGCGCCAGCGCGATCGCCAGGTCCGCCCCCGGCTCGTCGATTCGCACGCCTCCGGCCACCGACACGAAAACGTCGCTCGATCCCAGCGAAACTCCGCCGTGGCGGGCCAGCACCGCCAGCACCAGCGCCAGCCGGTTGCGGTCGACACCGTTGGCCACTCGCCGCGGCGGCACCAGCTCGCTGGGCGCAACCAGTGCCTGGACCTCCACCAGAAGCGGTCGCGAGCCCTCCATGGCGCACAGCACCACAGAGCCCGGCGCCTTGGTGGCCTCGCTCACGAAGCGCGCGCTCGCGTCCTTGACCTCGACCAGCCCGCTGGAGGCCATCTCGAACACTCCCACCTCGTTGGTGGAGCCAAAGCGGTTCTTGAGCGCGCGCAGCGTGCGGTAGGTGCGCTCGCGCTCGCCCTCGAAGGAGAGCACGCAGTCCACCAGGTGCTCGAGCACGCGCGGCCCCGCAAGGGAACCCTCCTTGGTCACGTGGCCCACCAGCAGCGTGGCGATCCCGCGCTCCTTGGCCACGCGCATCACGCGGCCGGCCACCTCGCGCACCTGCCCGACCGAGCCCGGCGCGCCGCTGAGGGCGGGGTCGTAGAGCACCTGCACGGAATCGATCACGCAGACCTCGGGGCGCTCGGACTCGAGCGTGGCCAGCACCGCGTCGAGATCGGTCTCGGTCACGATCGGCACGCTCAGCGCCCCCGAGCCGAGACGCTCCGCGCGCAGCTTGACCTGCGCCGCCGACTCCTCGCCCGACACGTAGAGCACCTTGCGCCCCGCGGCCGCCAGGTTGCCGAGCGCGCCCGAGGTGAGCGTCGACTTGCCGATGCCCGGCGAGCCGCCGATGAGCACCAGCGAGCCGGGCACCAGACCGCCGCCCAGGACGCGATCGAACTCGCCGATGCCCGTACCGAGCCGCGCCACTTTCGGCGCCTCGACGTCGCGCAGGGCGACCGGGCGCAGCGCCTTCACGCCCGCGCGCTCGCCCCCGCGACTGCCCGCTCCCACCACGCGGGCCGCCGGCGCCACCCGCGCCTCCTCCACGAGGGAATTCCACTCCCCGCAGCCCGGGCAGCGCCCGTGCCACTTCGGGCTCTCGTGGCCGCAGATGGAACAGCTGTAGACGGTGGCCGAGCGAGGCATCACGTCGAAGCTAAGGAGCGAGGCGGACGGCTTCGCCCCCTGCCCGACGGGCGCGGCCAGGAATCAGCGGGGGTCCGGGGGCGCGAGCCCCCGGCTGTCGTTTTTCATTCCGTCCGAGCCGAGGAGTTGCATCGGTCGTTCGTGACTTTGCTCGCCCAACCAGTCGCGCGCGCCGAATTCCTCGCGGTCGACACGGAGACCAACGGGCTCGCCGGCGACCTCTGCGAGCTGACCGAAGTGGGGGCCGTGCTCGTGGGCGGCGGGGAGCTTCACGACACATTCGACTCGCTGGTGCGGACGGAACGGCCTCTTTCGCGCGGCATTCAGCGCTTCACGGGCATCTCGGAGGCGATGCTCGAGGCGGCGCCGGAGCCGCGCGAGGTGCTCGAGGAGCTCGGCGAGATGCTGCAGGGAAGGGTTCTCGTGGCGCATTCGGCGCGCTTCGACACGCGCGTCCTGCGCCAGGCCTTCGAGCGCTGCGGGCTCGATTGGCCTCGGCCCCCGGCGATGTGCACGGTGCAGCTGGCGCGGCGTTTCGCGCCGCTGGTGGGAAAGCGCGGGCTTGCGTCGCTCGCCGGATCGCTCGGCATCGAGGTTGACGAGGTGCACCGAGCGCTGCCCGACGCGCTCACGTGCGCGCGCGTGTTCTGCGCCCTGTTCCCCCGTCTGTGCGCGAACTCGGCCACGGTGGGCGATGCGCTCGGCCTGCTGCGCTCGCACCGGCGCGCGCGCAAGACCGAGCCCGCGGAGCGCATCCCTCCCGGTGAGCGGCCCGACCTCTCCACGCTGCCCGACGACCCGGGCGTCTACATCTTCCGCAACGGGCGCGGGCGCCCGCTCTACGTGGGCAAGTCGGTGTCGCTGCGCAGCCGCGCCCGCGCTCACTTCTGCGCCCCGGCGGGCTGGACCGAGAAGGCCGAGATCGTCGACTACCGGCCCACGAACTCCGAGCTCGGCGCGCTGGTGCTGGAGAACCGGCTGATCAAGTCCTGGAAGCCGGCGGGCAACAAGAAGCTCAAGCGCACCGACCGCTACTGCTACCTGCGCTGTCGCCTCGACATTCCCTATCCCGTGCTCGAGGTGGCCGCCGAGCCGGCACCCGGCCACGCGATCAACGTAGGGCCGCTCGGCTCACGCGCACTGGCGGGCGAGCTCGCCGACCAGCTCACCTCGCTCTACCGCCTGCGCCACTGCGGGCGAAAGCTCAAGCTGCGCGAGCATCCGTCGGCCTACGGGCAGATGGGCCGTTGCGTATCACCCTGCCTGGGCGACCTCGATCCCAACGCCTACCGCCGCCAGCTCGACATCGCGCTCTCTCACTTCGAGCGCCCCGGCGCCGGCGAGGCGCTGATCGAGGAGATCGACCGGCGGATCGCCGAGGCCTCGGCCGAGGCCCGCTACGAGCGCGCGGCCGCCCTGCTGCGCCGCCGGGGCCGGCTCGCCTGGGTGGTCGAGCGCCTCGAGGGAGTGCTGCGCGCCACTCATTCCGCGCCGCGCCTCGTGATGGCGCGCCACCCTGTCAAGCAGCGTTTCGACGCGTTCTGGCTGGTGCGCGGGAGGCTGGTCGACTGGGGGCCGCTGCCCGGCCCGTCCGAGCTCGTGGAGCGAACTGCGCGCGCTCTCGACCACCCGCCCGGGCGCACCGTCGTGCCTGCCGACGAGGTCGACGAGGTGCGGATCGTCGCCGGCTGGGTGGCCGAGCACGAGCCGCCCCAGCTGGAGCTCAATCCGGCGCCGCCGGATGAGGCGATAGCCCGCTTCGCACAGGCGGCCCCGGCCGCGGCCGCTTAGGCCTAGCTGCCTTCCTCCTCACGCACCGCTCGCTCGGCCGCCTCGAAGCCGATCTTCGAGTGCGTGCCGTCGCAGAAGGGCTTGGTCGTCGAGCCGCCGCAACGGCACAGCGCGATCGGGTCCCCGCGCTCCGACAGGTCGTACTCGTTTCCGTCGGCATCGATGATCTTCACCGGTCCGGTGATCTTGTAGGGGCCGTTATGGCGCGTCTTGATCTCCACCTGGTCCATGAGCGTCATTGTTCAGGACGATGCAGCGCGTCGCGTATCTGGATCACCCGGAGGTCCGGGAGGTCGTACCCTCCCACCACTGCGTGGTCCGGTTCCGCCAGCGCCGGCCGGTTCGCGAGCGGGGCACGGCCGCGGTGGCCGAGGCGCTGATGGCCTCCCTGCGCGACGCCGACGTCAGCCGCTGGCCGCCGGCCTGGGCAGTCAACGATCGCTACACCGAGCTGTGGGCGGTCAACGGGGAGCTGGCGTTTCCCCTCGAGCCAAGCGGAGCACCGGGCCGGTTCGTGGCCACCACCTGCCTGGCGAGATGACCCGGGCGACGCGCGCGAGTAAGTACGATCCGTCCGTGAACACCGCGGGCGTCGTCCTGGCCGGCGGCAAATCCACCCGTATGGGGCAGGCGAAGGCCGGCCTCGAATGGCACGGCTCCACCCTGCTCCACCGGATCTGTGGCCTGATCGCGCGGGTGGTCGACGGGCCGGTGGTGGTGGTCCGGGCACCCGGTCAGGAGCTTCCCCCGCTGCCCGAAGGAGTCGAGGTGAGCGAGGACGCTCGCGAGGGCCGCGGCCCGCTACAGGGACTCGCCGCCGGGCTTGCCGCGCTGGACGGACGAGCCGACGCCGCCTACGTGTCCTCCACCGACGTTCCGCTGCTGCATCCGGCGTTCGTGACCACGGTGCTCGCCGCCGTTGCGCGCGACGACGTGGACGTGGCTCTCCCTATAGCCCAGGGCTTTCGCCACCCGCTGGCCGCGGCGTATCGCACCGGACTGCAAGCCGCGGTGGACGACCTGATCGCGGGCGACCGTTTGCGACCCGCCTTCCTGTTCGAGCGCTGCCGCGTGCACGAGCTGAGCGAGGCCGAGCTGCTCGCCGATCGCGAGCTCGCGCGGGGAGACCCCTCCCTGCTCTCGCTGCTGAACGTCAACGATCCTCAGGAGTACGAGCGGGTTCGCGCCCTGAGCGCCCCGGCGATCAGCGTACGCAGTTTCGGGACGCCGGCCAACGGCTCCGGCCACATGCCGTGCGCGGCCGTGGCCGCCACCCTGGGAGAGGCCGCGCGCGCGGCGGGGGTCACCCTCGACGGCCAGGTGTCCGCGGCGCTCAACGGCGACCAGATCTCGCGCGACCCCGAGCTCCCGCTGGCGACGGGCGACTCCGTGGCCTTCCTCCTAGCCGCCGGCGGCGGGGCTTAGCCGATGGCCGCTCGCCCGCTGCGCATCCCCCTGGCCGGCTCGGTTCCCGCCTCGCAGGCCGCCCTGCTGGTGCGTGGCGACCAGCGGCCATTCGCCCTCAGCGGTGACTGGGCCGATGGAGCCGCGCTGGTGGGCTCTGAGCCGGTGGCCGTGGGCGCCGAGGGGGACGACCCCTTCGCGCTGCTCGACCGCAAGCCGGCCATCGAGGAGGGCGACGCGGTGGTGGGGGGCGGCTGGTTCGGCTACCTGGGCTTTTCGCTGGGGGCGCGCCTGGAGCGTGTGCCGAGCGCTCCGCGGCGGCCCGTGCCGCTGCCCGAGTTCTCCCTGGCGTTCTACGACCACCTGCTGCGCCTCGACGCCGGCGGCCAGTGGTGGTTCGAGGCGCTGTGGACCCCCGAGCGCGAGACGGTGCTCAACGAGCGTCTCGAAGTGCTGCGCGCGCGGCTGGCGGGCGCGGTGGCGCCGCGCCCGGTCGAGGTCGGCACGTTCGCCGCGGTGGCGCCCGGCGCCACGGGGCACATGGCCGCCGTGGCCGCCTGCCGCGAGCGGATCGCCGCCGGGGAGATCTTCCAGGCCAACCTCTGCCTGCGCCTCGAGGCCGGCTTCGCCGGGGACCCGCTCGACCTGTTCGCCCACACCACGGCGGCGCTGGAACCGCGCCAGGCCGCGTTCGTGGCCGGCCCGTGGGGCGCGGTGTGCAGCGCCTCGCCCGAGCTCTTCCTGCGCCGCCGCGGCCGCCATGTGGTCACCGAGCCGATCAAGGGAACCGCGCCCCGCGAGTCGGGGGCGGAAGCAACGGAGGTCGCGCTCACGCACTCGGCCAAGGACCTCGCTGAGAACGTGATGATCGTCGACCTGATGCGCAACGACCTGGGGCGCGTGTGCGAGTACGGCAGCGTCGAGGTGACCTCGCTCACCGATCTGCGCCCCGCCCCCGGCGTATGGCATCTCGTGTCCAGCGTCGCGGGAACACTGCGCGGCGCGGTGGGCGACGGCGACCTGCTGCGGGCGACCTTCCCGCCCGGCTCGGTCACGGGCGCCCCGAAGATCCAATCGCTGAGGGTGATCGCCGAGCTCGAGTCGACCGCGCGCGAGGCCTACACGGGGGCGATCGGCTACGCCAGCCCGGTGGCGGGACTCGAGCTCAACGTCGCGATCCGTACGCTCGAGCTGCACGGCGAGCGGGTCTGGCTTGGCGCCGGCGGCGGCGTGGTGGCCGACTCCAGCCCCGAGGGCGAGCTCGAGGAGTGCCTGGTCAAGGCACGCCCGGTGATCAAGGCCGCCGGTGGCGAGCTGGCCGCGCAGGACGTCGCACGGCGTGCGACGTCCTGCGCGCCGCCGTTCGCTCTCGCCGGCGGCGCGGAGCGCCCCGATCCACGCATGGGAGTGATCTCGACGCTCTTCGTCGATGGCGGCAGGGCGGTCGACCTCGCGGCACACCTGGCGCGGCTCGAGGACAGCGTGGTCGCGCTCTACGACCAGGCGCTGCCCGATGATCTCCTCGCGCGGGTGCGCGCCTGCTCCGCCGAATGGACCCTTGCCAGGCTGCGGCTGCTGGCCCGCCACGGCACCGGGGACACCGCAGCAGTGGAGCTCGACCCCTCCCCTCTGGACGCCCGGCCCAAGCCGCGGCCAGTGATCCTCGAGCCGGTGCTGCTCCCCGGCGGGCTCGGGGAGCACAAGTGGCGCGACCGGCGCCTGATCGACGAGCTCGCCCGCCGCTTGGGCGCCGTGCCCCTGCTCGCCGACCTCGACGGCGAGCTGCTGGAGGCGGGGTACGCCAACCTGTGGATCGTGGAGCAGAACACGCTCACCACGCCGCCCCTCGACGGGCGGCTGCTGCCTGGAACGGTGCGGGCGAGCCTGCTCGCCCGGCCACCGGCGGGCCTCGAAACCCGGGAGGCGGCAATCTCTCTCGAGAGGCTGAAGGCGGCCGACGAGATCCTGCTGACCTCGTCGGTCCGCGGCGTGCACCCGGCCACCGTCCGTGGCGGCCGCGAATACAGCTTCGCGACAGGCGCACGTGTGCGAGCGCAGCTCGAGCCGGAGACGAGCGTGGTGGGAGCGATCACTCCCGGCGGCCCGCCGGCCGCCTGATGCGGCGATGACGACGCGCTGGACGTTGCTGGGCGCGCCGCTCGACTCCGCCGGCGAGGGCCAGGGGGAAGAGCGCGCACCGCAGGCGCTGCGCGGGGCGGGCATTGCCGAGCGACTCGGGCTCCACGACGCCGGCGACGTGGTCGAGCCGCTGCGCGATCCCGAGCGCGACGCCGCCACCGGCATCATCGCCGCCGAGCAGCTCGCCGTGGCGTCCGCGGCACTGCGCGACGCGGTGGCCGAGGTGCTCGAGGGAGGCGAGCGGCCCTTCGTGCTCGGCGGCGACTGCAGCCTGCTTCCGGGCGCCATCGCCGGCGCGCGCATGGCGCACGGCCCGCTCGCGCTCTGGATGATCGACGGCCACCCGGACGCGCACGACGGCGAGAGCTCACCCACCGGCGAGGCCGCCGACATGGACCTGGCTCTGGTGCTGGGCCGCGGTGCGGCCGCGCTCACCAAGCTGGCGGGACGGCCTCCCATGATCGAGCCAGAGCACGTGGCGCTGATCGGGCACCGGCCGGCGAGCCTGGCGCCGGACGTGGCGGTCGAGCTGGAGCTGGTCCCGCCGGCCGTCCGGCAGACCACCGCCCCCGAGGTCCGGGCGCGCGGGGCGGCGAAGGTGGCGCGCGTGACCCTGATCGAGGACGCCGGCCGCCCGGCGTGGCTGCACATCGACGTGGACGCCTTGGACGCCGAAGAGCTGCCGGCCGTGAGCTATCCCCAGCCCGACGGCCTGAGATGGCAGGAGCTGGTGGAGCTGATCGGTCCCCTGCTGGCCGCGCCGCACCTGGCCGGAGTCAGCCTCGCGGACTTCGACGCTGACCACGAGCGGGCCGAGAAGTACGCGGCGCGGATCGTGGAAGTGCTCAGCGAGGCCTGGTCCTGAGCGAGCGGCGAAGGAATCGAACCTTCCAAGCGTGGGGCTTCCACGCCCTACCGGCTTTGAAGGCCGGATGAGCCACCAGACCCGTGCCGCCCCGAGCTAGCGTAGCCTCGCTCCGTCCTAGCCGCCGACGCCCTTCAGCTCGCGCCAGCGCTCGCGGGCGCGGATGACCAGCAGGGCTATCTCGCTGAGCTCGTCACCCTGCTGCACGAAGCCGGGGAGCGTGAAGGTCGTCTCCTCCCCGTCCTCCTCGCGCACCAGCGTGATCCGGTTCTCGTCGCTCGACTCGTCGTGCTCGAACGGGAGGTAGTACCAGCCGTCGGCGCCCGCGACGGGAACGCGACCCTGGTCGTCGATCGGGCTGACCTCGCGGTTAATGGGGTCCTCAGTCATCGCCGTCGGCTTCCTTGGGCTCGGGCAGGTCGCCCCGGTCGTTCTGCACGAACTGGAAGCCGAAGCGGCCCTTGATGCACAGGTTGCCGCTGGTGATCGGATGGTCGAGCGGTGAGGTCACCTTCACGATCTCGTTGTCCTGCTCGTGCAGCACCAGGTTGCAACCCACCCCGCAATACGTGCAGATCGTCGTCGTCTGGCTCTGGCTCTCCTCGTCCCAGGTGCCCTCGTCGCGCATGTCGTGCTCGCTCTTGAACATCAGCGCGCCGGTGGGGCAGACGGCAATGCAGTTTCCGCAGTAGACACAGGCCGAGTCCGGCAGAGGGTTGTCGAACTCCGTGGCGATGCGCGCGTCGAAGCCGCGCCCGGCGACGGCGATGGCGAAGGTGTTCTGCCAGTCGGTGCCGCAGCCCTCGACGCACTTGTAACAGAGGATGCACTTGGCGTAGTCGCGCACGTAGAGCTCGTTGTCCACCTTCACCGGCTGGTGCACGGTGGCCGCGTGCTCGCCGTCCGGCGTCTCGTGGTGGCCGGCGCGCAGGCGATCGCGCTCGCCCGCCTCGAAGGGCGGCGCCGGCGGCCCGTAGCGCTCGGGGTCCGCGCCGTATTCCTCGATCCAGCGGGCGACGTTGGGCATGACCGACAGGTCGACCGAGGACGCGAGAAACTCGATCACCATCTTGCGGGAGAGATTGACGCGCTCGGAGTGCGTCTGCACCTCCATGCCGTCCTCGACCTTACGGGCGCAGGAGGGCACCAGCATGCGCGAGCCCTTGACCTCTACGACGCAGACGCGGCAGGCGTTGACCGGGGTCAGCGTGCGCTCCCAGCACATGGTCGGTATCTCGATGCCCTCGCGCTGGGCGACGTCGAGGATCGTCATGTCCTCGCGCGCCTCGACGGTATCGCCGTTGAGCTCGAGCTCGACGGTGCGCGGCGGGGCGCCGGTGCGGGTCCTGCTCATCGCTGACCTCCTGTCTCGAAGACGTCGAGCTTGCGCAGCGCGGACTCGATCGCGTCCGCGGCGGTCTGTCCGAGGCCGCAGATCGAAGCATCGCGCATCGACGCCGTGATCTCGTCCAGCAGCGCGTACTCCTGCTCGACCGAGCCGCGCGGACGCTCGTTGACGAGCCGCGCGAGCGCCTCCTCCTGGCGCACCGTGCCGACCCGGCAGGGGACGCACTGCCCGCAGGACTCGTCGCGAAAGAACGCGGCGATGCGCATCAGGACCGGCGCCATGTCCACGGTGTCGTCGATCACCAGCACCACGCCCGAGCCCATGGTCACGCCCGCCTCGCGCGTGGCCTCGAAGGACATCTCGATGTCGAGCTCGTCCGGCGTGACGAACCGCCCCGCCGCGCCGCCGAGGAGAACCGCCCGCAGCGGGCGGCCGTCCCTGACGCCGCCGGCCATGTCGAGCACCTCGCGCAACGTGACCCCGAAGGGCGCCTCGTAGATGCCGGGCTTCTCCACGCGGCCGGAGAGGCAGAACAGCCGCGTGCCGGCGGAGTCCTCGGTGCCGATCGAGGCGTAGGCCTCGGCGCCGTCGACCAGGATCCCGGGCACGTTGATCAGCGTCTCGACGTTGTTGATCACCGTCGGCTTGTCGAACAGGCCGGAGTCCACCGGGTACGGCGGCTTGTTGCGCGGCTCGCCGCGATAGCCCTCGATCGAGTTGAAGAGCGCGGTCTCCTCGCCGCAGATGTAGGCGCCCGCGCCCTTGCGCAGCTCGATGTCGAAGCTGAAGCCCTGACCGAGGACGTCCTCGCCCAGGTACCCGCGGGCGCGGGCCTCGGTGATCGCGGCGACCAGCCGCTCCCAGGCGACCGGATACTCGCCGCGCAGGTACAGGTAGCCGTGCGACGCACCGGTGGCATAACCGGCGATCGTCATCGCCTCGATCACGAAGAACGGATCGTGTTCGAGGATCACGCGGTCCTTGAAGGTGCCGGTCTCGGACTCGTCGGCGTTGCAGATCACGTAGTGCGGCAACTTGGGGTTGCGTCCGACCGCGTCCCACTTGCGACCGGCGGGGAAGGCGGCGCCGCCGCGGCCGAGCAGCTTGGAGTCCGTGACCTCGCGCAGCACGTTCGCCTGGCCCATGTCGAAGGCGGCGCGCAACCCCTCGTAGCCTCCCTCGGCGCGGTAGGAGTCGATGCTCCCGGGGTCCACCTTGCCGACGCGGCCGAGCAGCCGCAGCCCCTCCTGGCCGAACTGGGGAATCGCGGGCTCGGGGTCCGCCGGGGAGTCGCCGCCGGCCAGCAGCGTCGCAATGTGCTCCGCACGCGCCGGGGCGACCGAATGCTCCTCGGGGTGCTCACCCGCCACGGTGACCATCGCCGCGGGCGCTCGCTCGCACATGCCGAGACAGGGGCTCTCGAGCCAGATCGCCTGGCCGTTGCCGCGGTGGGAGCCCTGCGGGCCGACCCGCTCGGCCAGGTCCGCGCAGAGCTTGGCGGACCCGTCGGCGATGCACGCCACGTCGGTGCAGATGTGGGCCACCACGGGCGGCTGGGGCTCGAGCGAGAAGAGCGCGTAGAAGGAAGCCACCCCATAGGCCTCCGCCGGCGGGATCGTGAGGCGCTTGCAGATGTAGTTCAGCGCTCCGCGGCTGATCCAGCCCGCTCTGGCCTGCACCGCGTGCAGCGTCGGCAGCAGCAGGTGCCTGCGGGCGCGGGCCGCGGCGCCCAAGCGCGCGACGCGCCGATCGCGCTCGCTGGCCTTCTCGGCGCCGTCCCAGTTGCTCTCGGGCGGCCCCAGCACGGAGTCAACGGCCTCGCGCTCCCCCTTCGAGGGCACCTCGTTCTGCAGGACGATGTCCATCAGTCGGTCGGCTGGCCGGCGGGAATCGCCGCCGCGGCTGTCTCCTCGGGCTCGCTCGCCCGGATCGGGTCGACCCGGATCGCGGTGGCCTTGAACTCGGCCGTTCCGGATTTCGGGTCGGTGGAGTTGATCGTGAGCAGGTTGGTGTCCACCTCGTCCGGGAAGTGGAGCGTCATGAACGTCAGCCCCGGCCGCAGCGACGGGTCGATGCGAACGGGCGCAACGACCTCCCCGCGCGCGGAGGAGATCCGCACCATGTCGCCGTTCGTGACGCCGAGCTCGCCGGCGTCGTGGGTCGAGACCTCGAGCTCCTCACCGCGGCGCAGCGGCGACGTGTAGCCGCCGGTCTGCACTCCGGTGTTGAACGAGTCGAGCCGCCGCCCGGTGGTCAGGCGCAGCGGGAACTGCTCGGATAGGTGCTCGGTCGGTGGGTCGTCCTCGATCGCGTGGAACGGAGCCTTGGGCCCTTCGACGGGGTCCTGCCACAGCCGCCCGTGCAGGAACGTCGGCTCGAGCTTGTCCTCGCTGTAGCAGGGCCACTGGATCCCGCCGAGCTCCTCGAGCCTGGCGTAGCTCATGCCCGCGTGGTTGGGCGCCAGCGAGCGCAGCTCGTTCCAGATGTCCTCTATGGAGGGGTAGTCCCACTCGTGGCCGAGGCGGGCGGCGAGGTCGGTGAGGATGCGCGTGTCGTCGCGCGCGTTTCCGGGCGGCTTCAGCGCCGCGCGCACGCGCTGGACGCGCCGCTCGCTGTTGGTCACGGTGCCCTCGGACTCGCACCAGCTCGCCGACGCCGGCAGCACCACGTCGGCCACCTCGGCCGTGGCGGTGCGGAAGATGTCCTGCACCACGACGTGGTCGAGCTTGTCGAACAGGTGCTTCACGTGGTTGCCGTCGGCGTCGGACTGAACCGGGTTCTCGCCGAGCACGAACAGGGTGGTCAGTTCGCCGCGGTCGGCCGCATCGAGCATCTCCGTCATGTGCCAGCCGTACTTGGGCTTGAGCTTCACGCCCCACTTGGCCTCGTACTTCGCGACGGCCTCGGGGTCGGTCTCGAGGTCCTGGAACCCGGGCAGGCGGTTGGGGATGGCCCCCATGTCGCCGCCGCCCTGGACGTTGTTCTGGCCGCGCAGCGGGTTGAGCCCGCTGCCGTAGCGGCCGACGTTGCCCGTGAGCAGAGCCAGGTTGATCAGCCCGAACACGTTGTCCACGGCGTTGTGATGCTCGGTGATCCCGAGCGTCCAGCAGATCTGCGCGCGGTCCGCGCGCGCGTAGGTGTGCGCGGTTTCCCTGATCACGTCCGCGGGAACCCCGGTCAGCGCCTCACAGCGCTCCAGGGTGTAGGGCTCGACCGCGGCCGCGTAGGCCTCGAAGCCCTCGGTTGCGCGTTGGATGAACTCGCGGTTGTGCAGCCCGGCGTAGATGATCTCGCGGGCCATGCCGTTGGCCAGCGCCACGTCGCTGCCCACGTTGAGCCCCAACCACGTGTCGGCCCACTGCGCCGACGTCGTGCGGCGCGGGTCGACCACGTACAGCCCGGCGCCGGCGTGAACCGCCTTGAGCACGTGGTGGAAGAAGATCGGGTGCGCCTCGCGCGCGTTGGAGCCCCAGAGCAGGATCACGTCCGTGTCCTGCACTTCCTGATATGAGCTGGTGCCGCCACCAGCGCCGAACACCGTCGCCAGACCGACGACGCTAGGTGCGTGTCAAGTTCGGTTACACGAGTCGATGTTGTTCGTGCCGATCGCCACGCGAGTGAACTTCTGCGCGAGGAAGTTGACCTCGTTCGTCGCCTTGGAGCAGCTGAACATGCCGAAGGCGTCCGGCCCCTTGCTGTCGACGGCGGCCTTGAAGCCCGATGCGGCGCGGTCGAGGGCCTCGTCCCAGCTCGCGGTGCGCAACTCGCCGTTGTCGCGGACGAGCGGCTCGGTCAGGCGTGGGTATTTCATTGGCATTGTGGCCCTCTCCCTGCAGCATCTCTTGGGGGACAACGACTGGCCCGGGGTACCCTCGGGCATGTGATTCAACCTACCAATTCGTCCGGTTCCGCCCAGGGCATGTGGGCGACGGTCGTGAGGGACGGCGAGGAGGACTACGTCGCGGTCGAGGAGCCGCTCGAGATCCGCGTCGACGGCGCCCCGCTGGCGGTGACGATGCGCACGCCCGGCCATGACGAGGAGCTCGCGCTCGGCTTCCTCTACACCGAGGGGCTCATCGACGGGCGTCGCAACGCCGGCCCGACCGCCGACTTCGCCGTCAACACGGTGGAGGTCGAGGGTCCACTCAACCGCGATCCGGGCGCCCGGCGGTTCTATACGACCTCTTCGTGCGGCGTGTGCGGCAAGGGAGCGCTCGAGGAGGTCGCGGTCCACGCCGAGCCCGCGGCCCCGGGACCCGAGCTCGACCGCGATCTGCTCGCGGCGCTGCCCGGCAAGCTGCGCCAACCTGGGTTCGAGCGCACGGGCGGGCTGCACGCCACCGGGCTGTTCGACCCGGGCGGCGAACTGCTGCTCGTACGGGAGGACGTGGGTCGCCACAACGCGATGGACAAGGTGGTCGGGCGGGCGGTGATGGACGAGGCCGTCCCATTCCACGAGCGGATTCTCTGCGTGAGCGGCCGGCTCTCGTTCGAGCTCGTGCAAAAGGCCGCCGTGGCGGGCGCGCCGGTCCTGGTCGGGGTCGGTGCTCCGAGCTCGCTCGCCGTCAGCCTGGCGTCCGACCGCGGGATGACGCTCGCCGGTTTCGCCCGCAGGGGCGGGGTGAACATCTACACGGGCGCGACGCGGGTTCGTGGCTGACCGGTCTTCCACGAGCATCCCGCTCACGTCGCTCTCGCACGGGGCCGGCTGCGGCTGCAAGCTCGGGGCCGCGGACATCGGCCCCATCGTCAGCGCCCTGCCGGTGCCGGACGACCCGCGTCTGCTCGTCGGCAGCGCCGGCGCCGACGACGCGGGTGTGGTCCGGGTCCGCGACGACCTGGCGCTCGTGCAGACCGCCGACTTCTTCACGCCGATCGTCGACGACCCGTACGACTTCGGCCGCATCGCCGCCGCGAACGCGCTCTCCGACGTCTACGCGATGGGCGGCCGAGCCCCTGAGCGCGCTGAACCTCGTCGCCTTCCCGCTCGAGCGCCTGGGAGGGGACGTGCTCTCGGAGATCCTGCGCGGGGGCCTCGACGTGGTGGCCAGCGCCGGCGCGATGCTCGTCGGCGGCCACTCGATCGACGACCCCGAGCCCAAGTACGGCCTGGCCGTGACCGGGGTCGTGCACCCCGAGAGGATCCTCACCAACGCCGGCGGGCAGGCCGGGCGACTCGCTCGTCCTGACCAAGCCGCTCGGGGTGGGGGCGATCACGACCGCGCTCAAGCGCGGCGCCGGAGCGGAGCTGCTGCCCGCCGCCGTGGACACGATGACCACGCTCAACGCGGAGGCCTCGGCCGCCGCGCAGGCCGCCGGAGCGCACGCGGCAACCGACGTCACGGGCTTCGGACTACTCGGCCACCTGCGGGAGCTGACCCTCGCCAGCGGCGTCGGCGCCGAGCTCGAGGCCGAGGCGGTGCCCGCCCTCGACGGCGTGGAGGAGCTGCTGCGCGACGGTGACGCGGTGTCGGGCGGCAGCCGGCGCAACCGCGAGCACGCCGAGACCTTCACTCGCTTCGCCGACGACGTGGACGAGTGGCGGCGCCGTCTGGTCTGTGACGCCACGACCTCGGGCGGGCTGCTCGTCGCGGTGGCGACGGAGCGAGCCGGCGAGGTGCCCGGCGACGTCATCGGGCGGCTGGTCGAGGACGAGCCGGGAGCAATCACCGTCGTGCGTGGCGGATGACGTGGCGGTCCCCCTGCCTAACGGTCAGCTTGGCCGCGTCGAGGTGCTCGAGCAGCGCCTGCGCGTAGCGGCGGCTCGTGCCGAGCTCGTCGCGAACCGAGGCGATCGTGACGCTCCCGTCGCGCCGGCAGATCGTCATGACCCGGTCGACGAGGCTGTCCAGCGGCTCACGGTGAAAGTGCAGGTTGGGACCTGTCCGCACGGCGAGCCCCGCCTGCTCCAGCGCACGCCACGCCCCCGCGGCGTCCTGGCCCTCGAGGCCGGCCGCCGCCCCCAGATCTCCATCGGCGCGCGGCCGTTCGCCGTCTGAGCGCAGAAGGTCCGCCAGCCGCGTCTCGGCGTCGCCGAGGGCAGGCGGCTCGGCGGGCCGGCGCGAGCGGCTCCTCGATCGGCGGCGGGGGCGCGCGTCGTTTGCGGCCCGCGGCATCGACGACCTCACCTCCACCCAGGGTGATGGGAGGAGCGATCTGGCGCAGCACCAGCCGGTCGCCCCGGTACGGCACCAGGGGCGCTTCCAACCTGAGCCGGCAGAGCGCGCCCTCCACCGGACTGACTCTCGCAGCGGTCTCGCGGGTGCCGTGATGGACCTGCACCCGGTCGCCGCGGGTGAGCGGCGCGGAGCCGGGATCCAGGTCGACGGAGGCCGTGATCGCGTAGGTGGCGTGAAGGTCGCCGTCGCGCGCGCACACGACGTCGCCGCGCCGCACCTCCCGGTGGCCGATGCCGGAGAGCGCGAGGGCCACGCGCTGTCCCGCGAGCGCCTCGCCGACCGGCGTGCCGTGCACCTCGATGGAGCGGATGCGCACCTCTCTTCCCTGGGGCAGGAGCCGAACCCGCTCGTGGGTGGCGAAGCGGCCCGACCAGAGCGTGCCGGTCACGACCGTCCCGATGCCCTTGAGCGTGAAGGACCGGTCGACGTGCAGGCGGGCGGGACCATCCGCCTCGCTGCGTCCCGGCATCGGGGCGGCTTCGCGGTCAAGCGCCGCCAGCAGGCGATCGAGGCCGGCGCCGCTCGGCGCGGCCACCTCCACCGTCTCCACTCCCGGCAGGAGCTCGCTCACCTCATCGGCCGCAGGCCCGGGGGAGGTCAGGTCGCTCTTCGTTATCGCCACGACGCCGCGTTGCACTCCAAGCGCGCGCAGCACGGCGACGTGCTCGCGCGTCTGTGGCATCACTCCGTCGTCCGCCGCGACGCACAGCAGGAAGAGGTCGATGCCCGTCGCACCGGCCACCATGGTGCGCACGAAGCGCTCGTGGCCGGGAACATCGACCACCGACAGCCGCCTGCCCGAGGGCAGGTCGAGGGTCGCGTACCCGAGCGCGATCGACAGCCCCCGCTCCTTCTCCTCCTTAGGCGATCGGTGTCGATCCCCGTCAGCGCACCCACCAGCGCCGTCTTGCCGTGGTCCACGTGACCCGCTGTGCCGAGCGTGAGCGGGCGGGGACCCGTCACGCCAGCGCGGCGATGGCCGCGTCTGCGGCGCTGCGTGCCTCGTGATCGGTCAGGGTGCGCGGGTCGAGCAGCAGCCGGCCGTCGAGCGCTCTGCCGAGCACAGCCGGCGCTCCGACACGCAGCCGCCGTGAGAGCTCGTCGAGCGGATGGGGCGTCGGATCGACCGCGCAGGCCGGTCCGGTCAGCTCGAGCAACGGCAGCGCGCCGCCACCCACCTTGGCGGCGGTCTCGACGAGTCGAGCGGTCCCGCCGCCTTCGGCGATCCGGTCGCACATGAGCTGGGCGCGCTCGTGAAGCTCTTCCGGGCTCGCGGTCAGCATCCTCAGCACGGGAATCTCGGCTGCGGCCAGCGCGGGGTCTCGGTAGAGGGTCAAGGTGGCCGCGAGGGCGGCGAGCGACAGCTTGTCGATCCGCATGGGCCGGGCCAGCGGATGTGAGCGACAACGGTCGATCGCCTCGCGACCGCCGACCATGATCCCGGCCTGGGGCCCACCGAGCAGCTTGTCCCCGGAGAAGCATGTGATGGCGGCGCCGGCGGCAACCGCCGCATTGACGAGGGGCTCGGGGCTCAACTCCGGAATGCTCTCGACGAGCCGGCCTGACCCGACATCGGCGATCACCGGCACGCCGAGCCGGCAGAGCTCCTCGATCGGGGTCTCCTCCACGAACCCGAGCGACGCGGAAGTTCGATGGGTGCGCCCAGAGCAACGCGCCCGTGTCCTCGTCTATCGCACGCCGGTAGTCATCCAGCCGCGTGCGGTTCGTCGTGCCCACCTCCACGAGCCTCGCCCCGGATTGCTCCACGATCTCGGGGATACGGAACGAGCCACCGATCTCCACGAGCTGACCGCGCGACACCACCACACCGCGACCGGCCGCCAGAGTGCTGGTGGCGAGCAGCACCGCTGCCGCGCAGTTGTTGACGACCAACGCCCCGGCGGCGCCGGTCAGCTCCTGCAGCAGCTCCTCCACGTGGTCCTGGCGCGAGCCGCGCGCTCCGCTACCGAGGTCGTACTCGAGGTCCGAGTAGCCGGCGCCCGCCCCAGCCGCGGCGCGGATCGCACGCTCGGCCAGCGGCGCTCGTCCGAGATTTGTGTGGACGATGACTCCGGTGGCGTTGAGCACCGGCCGAGGCCCGGACGAGAGAGCCCGCCGCGCGCGGGCGCGGGCGTCACTCTCGAGGTCACCCGGCGGTTGGCCCCCGCGAATCCGATCCCGGCCGGCGGCGACCGCTTCCTGTGCCGCGCGCACGGCCACACCGTGCGACACCCCCTCGAGCGCCGCGGCAAGCTCGTTGACCGACGGAAGCGAACGCAGGCTGGACATCACCGATCGATGATAAGGAACGCTTAGTCAGCCGGCCCACGGGACTCTGCGAGGTTGATCTCCACCAACCTCGATGCCGCCGTTGACGCGGCCTCGGCCAACGCCACTCCCGCGAGGGCGTCCCCCTGCACCGCGGAGCTACTCGCCTGAGCCACCTCGGCGCCGAGCCGCGCCACCTCGGCGGCGATATCTGCCACCTCCTGTGGCGAGCGGCTCGCCTCCACGAGCGCGGCGGCCCGCTGTTCGGCGTCCGTAGCGGAGAGCACCGGTGCGTAGGAGTGCAGCTCCTCCTCGGCCAAGTCCAGCGCCCGCGCGCGCAGCGACCCCAGGCGCCCGGGGTCGCGTCCGGCCAGCCGCGCCGCCATCTCCACCAGCGCCGCAGCCAGGGCACAGGTAACGGCCGCCGACGAGCCGCCGCCCGGAGCCGGCGTGGCGGCCGCGACCGCCTCGAGGAACTCCGCAAGCGGCTGGTCGGCGAGGCGTTCCACGGGTCGGCGCGATGCTAACTCGATCGGCAGCCATTGCACGGCCTCAGGCCTCTGCCATCAGCAAGGCCATCAGCACCGTGCGGTCGAGCAGTGAGCTCAGGCTCACGTGCTCATCCACCGCGTGTGCTCCACCGCCCTGTGGGCCGAGCCCATCCAACACAGGCGCGCCCGCCGCCGCGGCGAGGTTGCCATCGCTCACACCGCCGGCTGCGCGCTCGGTGAGCCCGAGGCCGATCAGGCCACCGAGCTCGATCGCGCGTGCGGCAGCCTCGGCGATGGCCGCGGTGCGCTCCAGCGCGGGCCGGGAGTGCAGTTCCTCGACGGTCAGCTCTGCGCCAGCGCGCTGGGCGCGGATCGCCGAGAAGGCACTCCGGATGCGGGCCTCCTCCGCGGCGTGAGGGACGCGCACGTCCAACCCGGCCTCCGCGTGCTCGGCGATGACGTTTGCCGCGCTGCCACCGCTCATCACGCCGCAGTTGATCGTGGTTCCCGCCGTGGAATCGGCAAGCGCACGCACCTCGGTGAGCCGGTCGACGAGCTCGTCGACCGCGCTCACCCCGGCCTCGGGCTCGAGTCCCGCATGCGCAGCGCGGCCGTGGACCCTCACCTCGTACGAGATCCAACCCTTGCGCGATGTCTTCAGGGCGCCGTCGGGAAATGCGGGCTCGGGGACGAGGGCGATCGAGGCGTCGCGCGCGCGCTCGGCAATCAGGTCGCGGGAGGCGCGGCTCCCGGTCTCCTCGTCCGGGGTGAAGAGGACTCGAACGCCCCGGCGCAGAGCACCGAACTCATCGAGCAGCTCGAGCGCGCCGATCGTCGCGACGATGCCGCCGCGCATGTCGAGCACGCCCGGACCGCGCGCGACGTCGCCCTCGACAGCAAACGGCCGCTTCGCCACCGTCCCGGCCGGCCAGACCGTGTCGTAGTGACAGAGAACCAGGACCGTCTCACCCGGCGGGGCGTGCGGCCCGAACTCGGCTTCGAGCAGGGGTCCCGCTTCGCTGGATCGGCTGCTGACGCGGCCGTCGAGATCGCCCAGCCGCGACTCGAGCAGCTCGGCGACCGGCGCCAGCGCTGCGGCATCGCCACTCGGGGCATCGAGCGAGCTGATCTCGCGCAGCGCATCGACCAGGTCCCCACGCCGCTCCTTGGCTGCCCCCATGAGCCGCGGTGCGATGTCGCCGGCGCCGTCCACGACCATCCGGGAGCTACGAGCCCCGCGTGCACCTCGCCCACCGCGGCACCGGATCGCGCGCCCGCTGAGCACGCTCACCAGGTTGCGCTTGTACTCGACCGAGCCGTTTGCATCCTTGACGGGATCGGCCGCGTCGGCGATCAGCTCTCCGGCCCGCTCGAGGACATCGTCGAGCGCCGCAACCGTGGCCCCGCCCAGCACTTCCTCTGCCTCCGGAGCTCGCGTCGTGACCATCCCGGCGGATCCCACCGCCAGCCGCACGTCCGCGAGCCGCTCCTGGTCGAGCCGCAGGTGGCAGGCGACGGTGACCGCCGGTCGCTCGTGAAGCACGAACTTCCGGTAGGCGATCGCCGCGCCGGGCGTGAGCTCGGGAACGACGACGGCGGTGAGCAACTCGCCGGGCTCGAGCGCGTTCTGGTAGGGGCCGCGAACGAACTCTGCGAGCTCAATGCGCCGGGGCGCGCCTCCGCCACGGCGTGCCTCCAGGGCGCCCTCCGCCGCCAGCAGAAATGTCGCCGGGTCCGAGTGCGGGTCCGCAAAGCAGAGGTTGCCGCCGATCGAGCCCATCGTTCGCACCCTCAGGTTGCCGACGCCGCGCTCCATCTTCGCCAGCGCCGGCCAGTCGCCGCGAACGGTCGGATGGCGCTCGATCGCCCGGTGAGTCTCGGCCGCCCCGATCCGAAGGCCGCCGTTGCGCCGCTCGATTCCTCGTAGCTCGTCGATCGCCTTGAGGTCGATCACGTGCGGGTACTCGGCGAAGCCGAACTTGAACAGCAGAAACAGCTCCGTGCCGCCGACGTAGGCCACGGCGGCGTCGCCGAGGCGCTCGAACAGCTCGCTCGCCTCCTCAACCGTCTCCGGCCTGTGGCGCTCGAAGGGCCGCAGCCTGGTCAAGCGGCTACCGTCTCCCGGCTCTCGGACAGAACGCGCAGGGTCGCCTCGGAGCCCGCGCCGACATCCAGGTCGACCCCGAGGTCGAGCAGGCCGCGGCCGAGGGCCGAAACGGCGACGTGCGGGTACAGCGAACGCGCACCGGGGCCCATATGCCCTATCCGGAAGAGCCGCTCGGCGAGCTCGCCGTAGCCGCCGGAGAGCATCACGCCGTAGCGCTCCCGTATGTGGGCAAGCGTCGACTTCACCCCAACGCCCTCCGGGCAGCGAATCGCCGTCACGCAGTTGGCCGCGTGGCTCTCGTTACGCGGCCACAGCTCGAGCCCCATCGCCTTGACCCCTTCACGGGAGGCGCGCGCCGCAACCTGGTGGCGGGCGATCACCGCATCGAGCCCCTCCTCGAGGCACTCGCCGACCGCGGCATGGACGCCATTCACGTCGGAGACCGAGGGCGTATACGGGAACTTCACGCGACCGCCCTCGATCCAGGTCTCACGCCAATCGAGTAGGGAAAGAAACGAGCCTCGGGGGGCGCCCGGGTTGGACTCGATCGCCGCCCAGGCATCCTCGCCGACCACGACCAGTGACATTCCCGGAGGGCCGGCGAGGCATTTCTGCGGGCCTCCCACGCAGATGTCGACCTCCCAGTCGTCGGTGCGGACGTCGGTGCCGCCGACGGATGACACCACGTCCGCGAAAACCAGCGCCCCGGCGCGCTTGGCCAGCGGACCGATCTCGGCGAGCGGGTTCTCGATACCCGATGGTGTCTCCGAGTGCACGAGCGCGACGAGCTCGATGTCGCCGTGCCGCTCGAGCTCTTCCTCAACCGCGGCTGGGTTGAGCGCCTCGTCGTAGGGGACCTCCAGCTCGACCACCTCGGCCTCGTACGAGCGCAGCCAGTCGCCGAACCACTTCGCATAGACGCCGGAAACCAGGTTGAGGCACTTCATCCCAGGGCGAACGAGTCCGCGCGCTGCGGCCTCGATCCCGAGCACCGCCTCACCCTGCATGAGGACCACGTCCTTGTCGGTACGAAACAGCTCGCCCACCAGCCGCTCGGTCTCGCGAAAGCGTTCCTGGAAGACGGGGTCGTAGTCGAAGATCATCGGCCGCCCCTGGGCCTGCTGTACCCGCAGCGACGACATGGTCGGTCCGGCGCTGAGCGTGAAGTCCGGCTCGTGCATGGTGGCTTCTCCTTTATTTCTCTCCTCGGACATAGGGCAGGGCCAGCGCCGAGGGAAGGTAGTAACGGCGGGCGAACAGCACCAGAACCACGATCACCGCGATGAAGGGCAGCATCTGCACGTAGTCGGTCTGGATATTGACCCCGATCAGCTGCAGGGCGGTGGCGATCGAGAGTGAGAGCCCGAAGAGAACCGAGCCCACGATCGTCCATGGCGCACGGCCGCGGGAAAGCATCGCGATAACGATCGCGATGAACCCGGCGCCCTGTGTGATGAACGGGGTGAAGGTGCCCGCGCTGACGATTGCCAGGTAGGCGCCGCCCAGGCCGGCAAGCCCTCCTGCCCACAGCGTCGCCCAGGTGCGCGTCGCGGTCACGCTGACGCCCGCGGCGTCTACCGCCTCCGGGCGCTCGCCGGCTGCCCTGATGCTGAGCCCGGCGGACGTCCGCCGCAGCACCCAGCCGACGGCGAAGGCAAGCGCGATGCCTACGTAGACGATCGCGTTCTGGCTGAACAGGCTCTCGCCGAGAATCGGGATCTCCTTGAGCCCGGGGATGGCCAACTCGGAGGGAGAGTCGAGGCTCGGGCGCGACTCGGCGTAGCTGGCGTCGTGGATGAGGCTCGTCGATCCCTGGGCGAGCAGGATGATCGCGATACCGATCACGATCTGGTCGAGCTTCATTCGCACGCAGAGCACCGCCATGATCAGCGCGCCGGCCATCCCGGCACCGATCCCCGCGATCATGCCGAGCCACTCAGACCCGGTGTTGTAGGCGACGACGAACGACAGGAAGGCGCCGAAGAGCATGTAGCCCTCGAGGCCGACGTTGAGCACGCCGGCCTGCTCCGAAACGAGCTCGCCGAGACTCGCGAACAGCAGCGGCACGGCCGCGACCAGGCCGCCGGCGATCAGCGCCGTGAGGAAGTCCTGGCTGAGCAGATCACTCATGGACGAAGACCCCTCATCGTGATCCCACCTCGCCCGCGCTGATCGCCGGGTGTTGATCGTCATCGGCCGGCCCGTCCCCGTTGCCCCCGCCGGGGCGCACCCGGTCGGCGAGCTCCGCGGGCACGAAGTGCATGCCGATCCCCCGGCGTACACGCACGTAGTCGATGATCGCCATGAAGAGCAGGATGAGCGCGACCAACACGAGCAGGACGTCGCTCGTGATGTCCTGCTCGCGCGCGGCCGACTCACCGCCGATCTGAATGACCGAGAACAGAATGACCAGGATCAGCGCGCCTATCGCGTTGAGCCGCGCGAGGAAGACCAGCGGAATCACCAGGAGGCCGTAGGCGGGATTGAAGTCGGCCCGAAACGAACCCTGGATGCCCAGGATCTCCACGGCGCCCGAGAGCCCGATCATCGCACCGCTGAGCACGAACGCGATGACCGTCAGGCGAAGCGGGCTGAGGCCGGCGTGCAACGCTGCCCGCGGACTCGCGCCGAGGATCCGCAGACGCAGCCCGAGCGAGGTCCGCGTCATGAGAATGTGCACGCCGAGGATGGCCGCCACGCCGATCGCGAAGCCGAGGTGGATCCGGGTTCCGAAGAGCAGCGGGAAGCGCTCGTCGAAGGGGACGACATCGGTGCGCGCCACGCCGGCGAATTCCGTCCGGAACGGGCCCTTCACGAGCACGTTGGCGACTCCGATTCCGATGAAGGACATCATCAGCGTGGTGATGATCTCGTTCACCCCGTACTGGGCCCGGAGGACGGCGGGGATGATCGTCCAGGCGCCACCTACGAGCGCGGCGATGGCCATGGTCGCCACCAACATCGGCCAAACGCCCAGCGACTCGAGCAGCGACGGCGCAAAGCCGGCGGTGAGCGCGGCGCCGAGCAGAAACTGCCCATCGCCACCGAGGTTCCAGAGATTGGCTCGAAACGCGACGATCAGGCCGGCGGCGATCAACAGCAGCGGAGCGCTGCGGATGATGCTCTCCTGAAAGCCCTCCCATTCGATCAGTCCGCGCTGGAACATGTCGGCGTAGAAGGTGAACGGGTCGCGTCCGAGCGCCACCAGCACGATCCCCATGACCACCAGCGCGAGCACGATCGGAGTGACGGCGATCAGGGTCGCCTCCGCGATCCGGCCCAATCGCCTCTTCACGCCGGATTCCCGGTCCGCGACACCATGAGCGCACCGATCCGCTCCTCGGCGCCTGCACTGTTCTCGACCTCGCCGGTGATCTCTCCACGGGACATCACCACGACTCGGTCACAGAGGTCGACCAGCTCCTCGATCTCCGTGGAGATCACAAGCGCGGCCAGGCCGCTCGCGGCAGCGTCGCGGATCTGGGAGCGCACGAATTCCGCTGTGCGCACGTCGAGCCCGTGCGTGGGCTTGTTGAAGATCACCACGCGCGGCTCATCCGCGAACTCGCGCGCGAGCAGCAGCTTCTGGACGTTGCCGCCCGACAGGGTGGCGACCCGGGTGCGCACGCTCGGAGTACGCACGTCGAAGCGCTCGACGAGCTTCTCGGCGAAGGCGTCGATCTCGTCGCGCCGCTCCGCGCCGGCACGCCAGAACGGCCGCCTTCCGATGCGCTTGAGGACCGCGTTCATCGCCACGTCGAGGTCGGTGACGGTGCCCTCGCCGAGCCGGTCGTCGGTCACGTAGCGCAGGCCGCGGCGTTCACGCTCGCTCACCCCGAGACGGGTGACGTCCTCGCCGAGCAGCAGCACCTGCCCGCGTCGCGGCCGGCGCTGGCCCGCCGCCACCTCGGCCATCTCACGCTGCCCGTTGCCATCGACCCCGGCGACCCCCAAGACCTCGCCCGCGCGCACCTCGAGGCCGACATCGAGGAGACCAACGACGTCGTCGTCGACGTCGAGCCCGAGTCCCCTCAGCTCGAGGGCGACGTCTCCGTGCTCCCGTCGTGGCCGCTCGCGTTCGGCCGGCCCCTCGACCTCGATCGCGTCGGCCAGCTCTGCCGCCTGCTCGCCGAACATCATGTCCACGATCTGAACCGAGAGCTCCTCCTCGGTGCGCCCACGCAGGTCGTCGGGAGCGAGCGATCCGACCTTCCGCCCGGAGCGAAGCACGGTCACCCGATCGCCGAGCTCGATCGCCTCGTGCAGCTTGTGCGTGATCAGAACCACCGCCAGCCCGTCGTCCGTCAGGTGCCGGAGCTCTCTCCGCAGCTCCTCGTACCCCTGCGGGGTCAGCATCGAGGTCGGCTCATCGAGGATGAGTGCCCGCGAGTCCGAGCGCCACAGGGCCTTCATGATCTCGACCTGCTGTTGCTGGCCGAGCGCCAACCCGCCCGCGCGTGCACCGGGCGCGAAGTCGGTGCCGAGAAGCTCCGCGAGCTCCTCGAAGCGCGCCCGGGCGGCGTCGACGTCGAGCCGTCCCCGGCCGCCGTGAGAGCCGAGCATGAGGTTCTCGAGCACGCTCAGCGTCGGTACGAGTGTGAGGTGCTGATACACGGTGCCGATCCCGAGCTCGATCGCGGCGCGGGGCGAGCCGATCTCGACCGCTCGACCGTCGACGAGGATCTCCCCCGCGTCCGGCCGATACATGCCCGAGAGAATGCTGATCAGAGTCGACTTGCCCGCACCGTTCTCTCCCAACAGCGCATGGACCTCCCCGGCATTCAGGGTGACGTCGACGCTGTCGTTGGCGAGCACCTGCGGGAACCTCTTCGTGATGCCATGCAACTCGAGAAACGGCGCGGTCATCGCTCTCCGAGCAGGCGTGCGGCGCTCAGGGCGAGTACCGAAGCGGTGGCAAGCGCGCAGTCGACCCCGTCGGGCGACGCGAATTGCTCAGCGCCGTTATCGGTATGGAACTCCCACCCGCCGGGCCGGCCGATGCCGATCAGCGCCGCCGGCACACGGCGCGAGATCTCGGCGAAGTCGGTCGCGAAGGGAAGCGGCGGCGGGTCGGGCACGAAGTCGCGCCCGAGGACCGCAAAAGCCTGGGCGACTGCATCGCGGACCCCAGAGTCGGCGACGATCGGCGGCACGGCGCGGGTCGCTTCCCAGCGCGCCTCGGGGAGGCGCTCGCGCAGCTCAGCCGCGAGCAGATCGAGTTCGTCCTCGGAGTCGGCCGTGAGGAAATAGGTCGCGCGCAGAGCGAACCCGGATCCCTCCTCGACGTCGCCGTCCAGGAGGAGCCGCTCCAGCATGATCGCGTCCGAGCGCCGGCCCGCCGGCGCCTCGAGGGCCGCTGCAGCCTCTCGGCGAGGACCCTCGACGGTCTCGTCCATCGTTCGGCGGCCGTTCACTGTGGCGACCAGCCGACACATGCAGCGCGACTCCATGGAGACCGTATCGATGAACTCGGGATGCGCATAGAGCGCCGCGTCGAGGTGATCCCAGACCCCCGCCGCGGCGGTGAGCGTCTTGCCACCGCCGCGCTCGACCGTACCCGGCGCGTGCAGCTCGTCAGCCGGGCAGCCGATCACTTCAACGGCTCCGCCAAGGCGATCACTGACGTCTGCGAGGGCGAGCGCGGCGCCGGTTACCCCGCCGGCAAGCGGCCCGTGCCCGCACGAATGGACCGGTTCGGGCGATCCATCGGCGGCCACGGCCGGCACCGCGTCGTAGAGGTCCACGATGCCCACCCCGCGGCCGTTCGTGCCGCCCTCGAGCCGGGCGCGGAACGCGGTCGGCAGCCCGGCGATTCCAAGCTCCACGTCGTATCCGGCGGCCTGAAGCTGGCCGGCGAGAAACCGCGAGCATTCGACCTCTTCGTGAGCGAGCTCCGGGTGGGCGTGCACGAACTCGATTGCCGCCTCGATCTCCGGCCTGCGGGCGGCGACGGCCTCCAGCACACGCTCGTCGAGCGTGCCTCCACTGCGTGCGTCCTCGGTATCTCCTGAGGGCATCCCTCTCCTTGTCAGTGCAGCGGCCGGTGCCTCGCGGCACCGGCCGTGCCCTGGTGGGCTGGTCGCTTGCGGCCTACCCCTCGGCGATCAGGTCTTCGACCTGTGACTTCTTTTCGGTCAGCGGGATCTCGATTGCTCCATCGATGATCTCTTGGCGGACGCCCTGAATGTCCTTCCAGACCTTCTCGTCGATCAGATCGGTCTTGAGCAGCGAGACACCATCGTTCTCGAGGTCGATCACGTAGTCGCCCTCGCCGAAGGTCTCGTTGCCGATGTCCTCGATCGCGTCGCTGTAGATACCGCTGAGGTCCCAGTAGACGGACGACAGCAGCACGCCCTGGTCGTCAATCGGCGTCTTGTCACCGATCACGTCGATGAACTTGACACCGTCGGCGCGTTCGACGGCCTCCAGCATCCCGAAGGACGAGCCGTCGCCCATTCCGAAGACGACGTCGGCTCCGTTGGCGATCACCGCCTCGGTCACGCGCCTGCCTCCGGCGGCATCCGCGTAGCCGGCCTGGCCGATCTGCGCCAGCCGGATCTCGACGTTCTTGTCGACCGAGCGCGCGCCGGCGACGAACCCGCCCGCCATCTTGTTCCAGTTCGTGTCGTCGGCCGAGATCACGATCCCGAGCTTGCCGCTCTTCGTCGTGTTCGCGGCAAGGACACCCGCGAGATAGGCACCCTCCTGGCTTTGGGTACTCACATTCGCCGTGACCCCGGGCTCGTTTGCGTCGGGGTTGTCCCAGACGATTTCCGGGACCCCGGTCTGCGCGGCCACGTCGGGCGCGATCGTGTTGTACCCGCTGGCCTGGGCGATGACGAACTCCGCGCCGCCGGTGGTGGAAAGCTCTCGGAGGATGGGCGCGATGTCCTCATAGCCGGAGCCGTCCGCGATTTCGACTTCGATACCGAGATCGGCCGCGATCTTCTTCGCGGCGTCGACTCCCTGCTGGTTGTATCCGTAATCGTTGCCCTTCTCCGGAGCGACGATCGCGAACTTGGAGATCGGCGCCTTGGCCGACTCGCCACCGCCACTCGACCCGCCGCCCCCTGAGTCGTCGCTGTCGTCGCTGCCACAACCGGCGCCGACGACGAGAGCGAGCAGCAGGGTGGCGATCAACGCCAGCCATCTCGGGCGACCCGCCGCCCCGTCGCGTCGTGCCAAGTGCCCAATCGATCCGTCTTGCATGGCCCTCTCCTTCTTGTTGATGCGCGTTGCCGGCGTCTCGGTCACCCGGAGTCGCCCTCGATCGGCGCCGAAACCGGCGCGTCGTCACTTCCGAAGAACAGACGCCGGGCGTTCAAGCCCAGGACTCGCTCCCGCGCGGCCTCATCGAGGCCGCAGACGTCGACCTTGCGAAGCTCGACCCCGGGATCGTGAAACGGCGCGTCGGAGCCGTACATCACCCGCTCGGGACCCACCCGCTCGAACGCGGTGCGGATCTTCGAGTGCATGGGCATGCCCGAAGTCTCCAGATATACGTTCGGGTTGCGTTCCGCGACATCGATCGCGCCGTTGATGTAGACGATGTTCCCGTGCCCCATGTGGCCGAGGACCACCCTCAGCTCGGGGAACGCCACCGCCAGCTCCTCGATGCTCCACGGCAGGGTGAAGATCGGGTGGCCGCAGTGAACGAGCACGGGCATGCCGCGCTCGACGAGCAGCTCGGCGATCGGATGCACACTGGGGTCGTTCGGGTGATAGCCGTCGAGGAGCGGGTGGAGCTTGACCCCGAGGAACTTCGGGTGGCTGAGGAACTCGGCGGCCTGCTCTGCGCAGTCGGGTAGGCGCGGATTGGCCCAGAACAGCGCCCAGGCGTTCGGCACCCGCTCGACTATCCCGCGCGTGAGTGCGTTGTCGGGATGGAAGACGATCCCCGCGTCGTATTCGAACTCCGCGAACAGGTCGACCAGCCCCGCCTCGTCCAGGGCGACGTCGAAGAGCGGGAACTCGCCCACGTGCATGTGAGGATCCACGATCAACCGGCGAGCGCCTCCCGTGGGCGCGCTTCGACCGGCTCCTCGAGGACAGCCAGGGCGGCCTCCACGCCGGCGCCGATCGCGACCGCAATGCCGAAGTCCGACAAGCCTTTGCCGAGCGCCGAGAGAGCGACGACCGGGTGTAGCGAGCGCGAGCTCGGACCCATGTGGCCGAGGCGAAAGACGCGCTCGGTCATCTCCGCGTGCTCGCCGTCGGAGAGCATCACGCCGTAGGCAGAGCGAACGTGGGCGATCACGTCCTGGTTCGAGATGCCCTCCGGGACGGCGATCGCGGTGACGGCGTGCGAGGCGATCTCCTCGCTCGCTGCCCACAGCTCGAGCCCCATCGCGGTGGCTCCCGCCCGGCAGGCGCGCGCCGCCCTGTCGTGTCGGGCGTAGGTTGTTTCGAGACCCCCGTCGAGGACCTCGTCGAGGGCGGCGTCGATCCCGTTGATGTCGGCGACGGAGGTCGTATAGGGAAACTTCTCGCGGCCGGCATCGATCCAGCGCTCCTTCCAGTCGAGCAGCGAGAGGTAGGACGAGCGCGGAGCACCGGGGTTCGACTTCATCGCCTCCCAGGCGCGATCGCTGACGCTGACCAGGGAGACGCCCGGGGGCCCGCCGAGGCACTTCTGCGGGCCGGCGACCGTAATGTCGAGATCCCAGGCGTCAGTGCGCACGGGCGTCCCCGCGAACGCCGAGACGGCGTCGACGATCACGAGCGCGCCGGCCTGATGCGCGAGCGGGCCGATTTCGGCGACGGGATTGATCGTGCCCGAGGGGGTCTCGGAGTGAACTACCGCCACGAGCTCGATCTCCGGGTTCGCGGCCAGCACCCGCTCCACCTCGGCGGGGTCGATCGCCTCGTTCCACCCGACCTCCACCTCGATGACCTTCGCACCGAGGGCGCGCAGCCAATCGCCGAACCACTTTCCGAAGATGCCCGACACGAGGTTCAGCGCGGTCATTCCGGGTCGGCACAGGCCCCGCGCCGCGGCCTCGAGGCCGAGCACAGCTTCGCCCTGCATGAGGACCACGTCCTGCTTGCTCTCATACACCTCCGCGACCTTGCGCTCGACCGCCTTGAAACGGCTCAGATAGGCAGGCTCGTAGTCGAAGAGGATCGGCCGTCCGAGGCCGGCAAGAGTGCGCGGCGAGGCCGACACGGGCCCACCGGTGTAGGTGAAGGTCGCGGAGTCTGGGTGATCGCTCATTGGCGCTCCTTGGTCGATCCGACGCGTCGAGGCGGTACGGGAGGTTGCCGATGACCGAAAGCGATGATAGTTTAATTGCCGACTGTTGACAACTAACAGTCTTTTCCCGTCTGTCAGCCCAACTGGCCCTACGGTCGCACTGTGAACGACGAGACATCCCCCAGCAACGGTGGCGGCGACCGGCGGCTGGACAACCGGACCCTCTGGGAGCAGGTCCGCGAGCGTTTGCGCGAGGAGATCCTCTCCGGTGAGTTGGCGCCCGGCACGGTGCTCAGCGAGGTTTCTCTCGCGGAGTCCCTCGGCGTCAGCCGCGGCCCCATCCGCGAGGCCCTGGGCCGGCTCGCGAGCGAGGGCCTCGTAACCAGCACCCCACGGCGCGGGGCCATAGTCACGGAGCTCACTCCCGACGAGTTCGTCGGGGCCTACCAGGTGCGAGAGGCCCTGGAGACGCTCGCGATGCGCCTCGCCGTGCCTCGGCTCGAGGAGTCGCACCTCGCCCGCCTGCGGGATCTCCACGAGCAGATGGTCGAGCACGCGGCGCGCGGTGAGGTGAACGCGTTCTTCGACGCCAACGCCGGATTCCACGACGTCTTCGTAAGCGCATCGGGCAACCGGAAACTGGCCGAGATGTATCGCCTGCTGTTCGACCAGATGGGCCGGTATCTCGCGCGCTCGCTTGCGCTACGCGGCAGCCTTGCCAAGTCGATCGCCGAACACTTGGCCATTCTCGAAGCGGTGGAGGCCGGCAACGTCGACGTCGCGACGCGTCTTCTCGCCGACCACATCGAGGTCCCCCAGCGAGTCGAGGAGGAGGCCGGCGGGTACTCGGCGATGTTCGTCCAATCCGCTACCGGGGAAGGGAGCGCGCACTGACCGCACCCCAACACACGCCCGAGGGAGTCCAGTTCGGCGTGAACCTCAACAACCGCGAGCCGCTTATCGCGCCCGACTACACCCTCACTGACCTGCTGGACCTTTCGGGGCTCGTCGAGGAGCTCGGCTTCTCGTCGGTATGGGTCGGCGACAGCCTGTTCTCCAAACCCCGATACGAGCCGCTCTCCCTGCTGTCGGCGATCTCGCAGCGCACCGAGCAGGTTCAGCTGGGAACGGCCTGCGTGGTGGCCTCGACCCGCAATCCCCTCTATCTCGCGCTGGAGTGGGCGACGCTGGATGTGATCTCCGGCGGGCGCACGATATTCGGTCCGTGCATGGGCAACCCCGAGAAGGGCGTGCGCCGTGAGTTCGAGGCGCTCGGGTTGCCCTTCAAGAAACGCGGCGACGTGCTCGACGAGGTGCTCGAGGTCGTGCGAGCCCTCTGGACCGATGGCCGCGTCACGTTCCACGGCGAGTACTTCGACTACGAGGACGTCGGTTTCCACTCCGGCACGGAGATGGCTCCGCTCATGCCGGTGAACCGGCCACCGCCCACCTGGGTCGTCTCCAACCCCCGGCTCGTGGACGACTCGTCCGACGAGCGCATGGTGCGGATCATGAAACGCGCCTGCCATCGCATCATCGAGTACGGGAGCGGCTGGATGACCTGCTGCCGGGCCGAGCATCCGGAGGAGCTCAGCGAGCAGCTCGGGTACCTGGAGGTGGCGGCGGACGAGCTCGATCGCAACATCGACGACTACACGATCTCCTACCAGGTGACCATGAACATCGCGGACTCAGAGCAGGAAGCGCAGTCCGCCTTCGACGACTACATCTCCAAGTACTACCCGGAGCTGTCGCAGGCGATGGACCTCTCCAACTGGGGACCGGTGGGGACGCCCGACCAGATCGCCGCCTGGCTGCAGGAGTTCGCTCGGCGCGGCGTCGACCACTTCATCTGCCGATTTGGCGACCTCGACCAGTTCGCGCAGGTCCAGCGCTTCGCAGAGCAGGTTCTACCCGCCTTCAAACAGGAGAGCTTGAGGTGATTTGGCGTGCCCAGCACTGACGCGGTCCGAAAGGACGCTGAACTCGTGGTCGACGTCTGCATGTCCGTCGAGGAAGGCGACGTCGTCACGATCATCTGCGACAACGACCATCGCGGCGAAGCGGACGCCCTCGCCTCCGTGGCCGTCGACCGTGGTGCTTGGCCGGTGATCATGGACAACGAAGCTCAGGTCAAGCGGGGCCGCGCCGACACCCATTTTCCGATGGTGCCCCCACGGAATCTGCACGAGGCCATGACCAACTCGGACGAGATCATCATCGTCACCAACCTCGAGTGGGCCAACCGGTTCGCGCACGTCCCGGCGGTCAAGGAATCCTGCGCCAACAACGCGAAGATCTGCTCGGTCGAGCCGGGGATGGGCGAATGGGGCCTGACGGTCGAGAAGATCCACGCCGCGATCCAGCGCGCCAAGGACGCTATGGCCGCGCTCGAAGGCAAGTCGGAGTGTCACGTCACCTCACCGGCCGGGACCGACGTCCGGGTGTCGATCGAGGGCCGGGACGCGCTCGAGGTCACCTCGATCAAGAAGCGGGGCCAGATGATGGGTCCCCTTCCGCTCTGGGCGGAGGTCGCGTTCGCAGCGGTCGAGGACCGAACCGAGGGCACAATCGTGGTGGACGGGGTGATGCTGGGAATCGGCCTGCCCGGCCAGGTCAACGAGCCGATCACCTGGACGATGGAGAAGGGCCGTGCGACGGCGATCGAGGGCGGCGACGACGCCGCCCGTCTGCGTGACGTGATCGAGGGAGTCGACAACGCTGACGTCGCGGGCGAGTTCGCCTTCGGCGTCTCCGAGGTCGCGCCGTTCGGCACCCCGTCCGAGAAGGGCAGGGTCGGCACGGTGCATTTCGCCCTTGGGGACAACCACCTCGCCTACCCCGGAGGACAGAATGTGTCGAAGCTGCACCTCGACGGGGTGATCCTGGGCGCGAGCCTTCAGATCGTCGACGACGGCACCTACATCGTCAAGGATGGTGAGTGGGCGCTGTGACTTCGATCAGCGTCGTTGCCCTCGACAGCGTCGAGCCGATCGAGCTCCCCGGCGGGAGCTGGAGCCGGATGCTCGTGACCGATGACCGCGTGGGCGGCACCACGAGCTCGCTCGGCTATTCGGTCTTCAAGCCCGGCAGCGCGACCACCAGCGTCTCCCACGGCGTCGAGGAGGTGGCCTACGTCGTCAGCGGATCCGGCCGCCTCGACACCGAAGAGGGTGAGGTCCGCTTCCGCGACGGCGACGCGCTCCACATCCCACCGGGAACGTGGCATGCGGTGGTGAACGACTCGGACGCCGACGTGGTCATGGTGTTCGGCTTCCCTCACCAGGATTATCCGCCGACCGAGCGGCGCTGAAGCGAATGGCCATGACGGAGAAGCGCACCGCACGTGACGGGCGCGCGACGGAGAACGGCGACGTGCGCAGGCAGGTGGCCTGGGCCTGCCGGATCCTCGCCGACGAGGGCTATCAGGACCTGACGCTCGGGCATGTGAGCGCCCGCGACCACGAGCGGCCGGACCGGATGTGGATCAAGCGGCGCGGAGTCACGCTGGCCGAGGTGGTCCCGGCCGACGTGATCGAGTTCGAGCTGGGGACCGACGTGCGGGACGCTTCCGACGAGATGCACCTCGAGGCGGTGCTGCACACCGAGGTCTACCGGCGCCGTGAGGACGTGGGCGCCATCGTCCACGGGCACCCTCCGTATGCAACCGCGCTCGCGTCAACCGATGCCGACCTCCTGCACCTCACCCACGACGCGGTCTTGTTCGACCGCGGCCTGGCCGTCTATGACACCAGCCCGGACCTCATCACCGAGCCCGAGCAGGGGTCGGAAGTGGCACACGCGCTGGGAGAGCACGCGGTGGTCCTCCTGCGAAACCATGGCGTCCTGGTCGCCCACCGCGATCTGCCGTGGATGGTGCTGGCCGCGGTTACGCTCGAGCGTGCGGTGATGCTCCAGTCGATCGCCGCGACCCTCGGCGCCCCACGCCCGATCGACCCGGTGCTGGTCGACGATCTGCACCGGCGCAAGTACAACGACGGCCTGGTCGACGAGTACTGGCAGGCCTGGGTTCGCGACATGCAGAGGCGGGGCCTCGCCGAAGGAATGGAGCCATAGGCGGTGAGCGAGCTGGCGGCGCAACTGGTGGTCAACGGCACCCGGCGCGAGCTGGTCGTGCCCGCCTGTGAGCTGCTCCTCGACACCCTGCGCGAGCGCCTCGGCCTGACCGGTGCAAAGCGGTCCTGTGACGTTCAGGTCTGCGGCACGTGCACGGTCCTGGTGGACGACGAGCCGGTGAGCGCCTGCACCTTTCTGACCTGCGACGCGGATGGCCGCGATGTCCTGACGATCGAGGGCTTCGCCGAGAGCCCCGAGTTCGCCGAATTCGAGCGGGCCTTCGTCGATCGCGCCGCCCTCCAGTGCGGCTTCTGCACCCCGGGGTTCCTGCTCACGCTGAAGGCGCTTCGAGACGCCGGCGAGCTGCGCGATCGCGACGACGTGATCGCGGGGCTCGACGGCAACATCTGTCGCTGCACGGGCTACAAGTCGATCGTCGACGCGGCGGAGGCGTTGACGAGGTGAGCGCCGAGCAAACCGCTCCCCCCACCTCCGAGGACAGCCGGGTCGGGCGCTCGGAACAGCGCAAGGACGGTCGTGAGAAGGCCAGCGGCGAAGCGCAGTTCAGCGGCGACCTCCAGGTCCCGGGCATGTTGCACGGCAAGGTCCTGCGGGCCGAGTTTCCGCACGCGCGGATCGCTGCGATCGACACTTCCGCCGCCGAGTCGATGCCGGGCGTGATCGCGGTCCTCGTCGGCTCCGAGCTCGAGCACTTCGACCCCTACTGGGGTCACGCGATCAAGGACAGGCCGATCCTGGCGATCGACCGGGTGCGATTCCTGGGCGAGCCCGTGGCTGCCGTGGCGGCCGAAAGCGAGGCGGCTGCGGAGGCCGCCGTGCGGGCGATCGTCGTCGACTACGAGGAGCTGCCGTTCGCCGGCACCATTGCCGAGGCCACAGCCGAGGACGCGCCGCTCGTCCACGATGGGGAGCTTCGGCCCGGCCTCTTCCACGGGCTCGGGAAGCTGCCCCGGCGGGAGGGCAACGTCTGTTACCGATATCGCCTCGACGCCGGATCGGTCGAGCTCGTCGAGGCGGAGGCCCATGCGACGGTGGAGGGCGAGTACGTGTTCCCGGCCGTCTACCAGTACGCGATGGAGACCCACACCGTCATCGCCGACTTCGGCCGAGACGAGATCACCCTCTGGGCGTCCTGTCAGCACCCCTTCCTGGTGCGGGCCGAGATCGCCGACCTCTTCAATCTGCCGATCGGCCGGGTGCGCGTCATCGTCCCGTACCTGGGCGGAGGCTTCGGCTCCAAGAGCTACGTGAAGATCGAACCCGTGACCGCGGCGCTCTCCTGGAAGGCAGGCCGCCCGGTGCGTATCCAGAACGGGGTCGAGGAATCGATGCTGACCACCCGCCGTCACGGCATGCGCTGCCGGATGAAGACCACCGCGAGCCGGGAGGGCAAGCTGCTGTCGCGCAGCGTGCGGCTGTCGCTCGACACGGGCGCCTACGCCGACAACGGCCCCCGGGTTTGTGCCACGGCGGGAGACGCGGCGCCCGGCCCCTACGGCTGGGACGCTGTGCACGTCGACGCGAGCTGCGTCTACTCGAACACCGCTCCCGCGGGCTCATACCGCGCGTTCGGCGCGGCCCACCTGCAGTGGATAGGCGAGTTGCAGGTCGACGAGCTCGCGAACCGCACGGGACTCGACCCGCTCGAGATGCGGCGGCGCAACCTGCTCCGCCCCGGGCAGCCGGTGCGTCCCGACGGCAGCGGCAAGCCGCTCGATGCCGATCTGGTCGGCGACGTGGAGAAGGCCGCGGCCGCCGTCGGCTGGACCGAGCCAAAGGGCGCGTGGACCGGTCGCGGCCTATCGGTCGGGCTGCTCGCCGCCGGCGCGCATCCGGTCTCGCGCGCGAACGTGCGCATGGAGGTCGACGGCAGCGTCGAGGTCAACGTCGGGACCACGGAGATGGGCCAGGGAGCGCGCACCGTGATGGCGCAGATCGCCGCGCAGGAGCTGGCGATCGATCTCGGTCAGGTGACCATGCAGGGGGCCGATACCCGCTTCACGCCGTACGATCGCTCGACCGGCGCGAGCCGCTCGACGACGCTGGCCGGCCTTGCAGTCCAACGTGCCGCCGCCGACCTCCGCGAGCGCCTCCTGCGGATCGCGGTTGACGCCTGGGGCGTCGAGAGGGCTCAGCTGGAGGTGGCCGATGGAGTTGTTCGCGGCCAGGACCGGGAGGCCGGCTATGGCGCGCTGATCGCCGAGCACTTCGGGTTCACCGGCGGCGAGGTCGTCGGTGAAGGCGAGGTTCGCCCCGAGGTGGGCAGCGGTTCCTACGCCGAGGGCCCGGTCTTCTGGGAGGTCGCTGTGGGCGCGGCGGAGGTCGCGGTCGACCCTGAGACCGGCCGAGTGAGCGTCAACCGAATGGCCACGGTCGCCGACGTGGGCAAGGCCATCAACCCGCTGTTGGTCGAGCGCCAGGACGAGGGCGCTGTCCTGCAGGGGGTGGGCAACGCTCTCTTCGAGGAGATGGTCTTCAAGGACGGCCTGCTCACCAACGGCAACCTGCTCGACTACCGGGTCCCGCGAGTCGAGGACATGCCGGCCCAGATGAGCGGAATCATCGTCGAGAACGGCGACGGCCCCGGACCCTATGGGGCCAAGGGATGCGGCGAGGGCGCGCAGGCCGCCACCCCGGCGGCAATCGCCACGGCGCTCGCGGACGCCGGCGTTCCGATGAACGAACTTCCCTTCACGCCCGAACGGGTGTGGCGGCGGATCCAGCAGATCGAGGAGGAAGAGAGCAGATGAGTGAGATCAACAAGGCGGCAGTGATCGGCACCGGGACCATGGGCCCGGGCATGGGCGCGGTGCTCGAGCGCGCGGGCGTCGAGGTCGTCCTCTACGACATCTCCGAGGAGGCGCTGGAGCGAGCGGGCAAGGGCCTCGAGCTGGCGAGGGGAGTGCTCGAGCGACTCGAAACCGAGCAGGCCGAGGGCGGGAGCGTCAGCTTCGAGACCGATCTCGCCACGGCCCTCGAAGGCGCTGATTTCGTGCTCGAGGCGGTTCCGGAGAAACTCGAGCTCAAACAGGACGTGTTCGCGCAGATCGAGCAGCACGTTGCCGACGGCGCCGTGTTGTCCTCGAACACCTCCGGGATCCCGATCACCAAGATCGCGGAGAAGCTCGGCCATCCCGAGCGAGTGATCGGGATGCACTGGTCGAATCCTCCGCACCTGATTCCGATGATCGAGGTGATCCCGGGTGAGCGAACCAGCGCGGACACGATCAGCGCCGCGCAGGGACTGATCGCGCGCATCGGCTACCGGGCGAGCCAACTCAACAAGGAGGTCCCCGGTTTCGTGGAGAACCGAGTGCTCTACGCGATCATGCGCGAGTGCCTCGCGCTCGTCGACGAGGGCGTGATCGACGCGGAGGAGCTCGACCTGAACGTCAAGTGGGGAATCGGCTACAAGCTCGCGGTGATCCCGCCCATGCAGCTTCTCGACGTAGCCGGGCTGGACATCTACGAGAGCGTCGCCAACTACCTCAACTCCGACCTCTCCACCGAGTCGGGGGTCTCGGAGACGATCACGAGGCTCACCGAGCAGGGCAAGCTGGGCATCAAGGCCGGCGGGGGCCTGTTCGAGTACTCACAGGACGAGCTGTCAGAACTGCCGGCCAAGCGCGCCGCCGCGCTGGTGGCGGTCCGTAAGACACTCGACGCCCAAGACGTGTGAGGGGGAGACGAGAATGGGTGTGAACCGCGTCTGGCTGCTCGACTCCGGGAGCCTGGTGATCGACCGCTCGCACGTGATGTGGAACATCGATACCGGGAATCCGGTTCGGTTTCCGGTGTACAGCGTCCTGATCGACCACACGGACGGCCTGTTCCTGTTCGACTCGGGGTTCGACAAGGGCACCGTCGAGGAATACCTGGCCTTCGAGCTTCCCGAGCAGACCGAGGACCAAACGATCACCGCGCAGCTGCAGCGTTGCGGCTTCGCGCCTGGCGACGTGAGCGCGGTGATCAACTCTCATCTCCACTTCGACCACTGCGGAGGCCAGCGCCACCTCCCCGATGCGGTCACGTGGGTCGGCAAGGAGGAGCTCCGCCACGCTCTGGTGCCGGAGCCGTTCGAGAGGCTCGGCTACGCCGACAAGGTCTTTCACCGCCCGGACTCGGTCTACCGTTGGCTGGAGGGCGAGGATGTCGACTTCGCCGACGGCATCCGGCTCGTCCATACGCCGGGCCATACGGTCGGCCACTACTCGCTGGTGATCGAGAAGCCCGAACGCCCGCCGATGCTCTTCTGCGCCGACGTCACCTACACGCAGGAGACGTGGGAGAAGGAGCTGATCTCCGGATTCCACAACGACCCCACCGCCAACTACGTCTCGTTGCGAAAGCTCAAGGCGCTCGCGGGGCGGCTGGGTGCAGATGTCTTCTTCACCCACGACATGGCCGCGTGGGAGTCCTACCGTCACGCCCCCGAGCACTACTAGGGACCGAAAGTGAGGAACTCCATATGAAGCTCACGGACCGGGTCGCCATCGTCACCGGCGCCGCGCAGGGCATCGGACGAGCGATCGCCGAGAAGCTCGATGCCGAGGGCGCGACGGTCGTGGTGGCCGACGTGAACGCCGACGGGGCCGAGCAGGCCGCAGCCGCGCTCGAGCGGGGCCACGCGGTCGAGGTCGACATCTCCTCCGAGGAGTCGGTCGCCGGGATGGTCGACCGGGTGCTGGCCGATCACGGCCGCGTCGACGTGCTGGTCAACAACGCCGCCATCGTGCCGTTCATTCCCTGGGACGACGTCGATCTCGCGCACTGGAAGAAGATCATCGACACGAACCTGACCGGCGTCTATCTGTGCTCGCGAGCGGTCTGGGGGCCGATGCGCGATGCGGGCTACGGACGGATCGCGAACATCACCTCGAACACCGTGATGGCGGGGACGCCCAACATGGCCGCCTACGTCGCCGCCAAGGGCGGCGTCTGGGGCTTCACGCGCGCGCTCGCCACCGAGCTCGGCGGTCAGGGGATAACGGTGAACGCTGTCGCCCCCGGGCTGACCGCCAGCGACGGTGTTCTCGCCAGCCCGCATGCGGAGGCGTTCGACTTCGTCCAGAGCCTGCAGGCGATTCCCCGCCGCGGCGAGCCGGCCGACATCGCCCCCACCGTCGCCTTTCTCTGCTCCGAGGAGGCCGCCTGGGTGACGGGCCAGATGATCGTCGTCGACGGCGGCCACACCCGCCACTGATGGCGCCCCCGAAGATTGACCGCGCCGGGGCGATCCTCGCCGTCGCAGACGTCGAGGCGTCGATCGGCTGGTATCGCGACCGGCTCGGCTTCGCCGTCGAGGCGACCTACGACGATCCCCCCTTCGCCACGCTCGAGCTTGCCGGCACGCGGCTCTCGCTGGCCGAAGCAGGGGCACGCGGCCGAGGACCGGCCGGGCGTGACGATGACGGCACCCGAGGACCGTTCGCGACTGCAGGTCGCGCTGGTCCTCGAGCTCGGCGACTGCCGCGGCGCCTACGAGCAGCTGCGCGCGGAGGGAGTGGAGTTCCTCGCCGAACCGTTCTCGCCGCCTTGGGGCGGCGCGCGCTGCTTTGCGATCGACCCCGACGGCTACCTGGTCGAGCTCGAGGAGCCGGCATGAAGGCCGTCCGAATCCAGGGACCGGAGCGACTCGAGCTCGATGATGCCCCGGAGCCCGCGATCCAGGCCCCGACCGACGCGATCGTCGAGGTCACGCAAACCGCGATCTGCGGCGCCGACCTCTTCCCGTATCACGGGCTGACCCCAGGATTCGAGGCCGGGACGATCCCCGGGCACGAGTGGGTCGGAGTCGTGCGCGAGGTGGGCGACGGCGTGAGCGGCCTGCGATCCGGGACAACGGGTGGTCAACGCGAGCATGATCTCCGACGGGACGTGCGGCCACTGCCGCGCCGCGCGACCGATGCAATGCCAGAACCGGGCGCTGTTCGGTTACAGCGGCGTGTACGAGCGCCTCGACGGCGGCCAGGCCGAGTTCGTGCGTGCCCCGAACGCCGATCGCTCACTCTGGCCGATCCCCGACGACGTGGCGGATGACGACGCCGTTTTCGTGGCCGACATGCTCCCCACCGGGCTCTCCGCGGTGCGCCGCGGCGGAGTCGCGGTCGGCGACGTGGTGGCGGTGCTCGGCTGCGGGACCGTCGGCCTGATGGCGATCCTGTTCGCCCGGAGGCTTGCGCGGCGGGTGATAGCGGTCGACGGAATCGCTGCGCGGCGCGAGCTCGCTGCCGGCCTCGGCGCGGAGGCCGTCGACCCCGATTCGGCCGCCGCCGTTGTCGCGGACGCGACGGGTGGGCTGGGAGCCGATGTGGTGATCGAGTCGGCGGGGGCCAAGCCTGCCCTCGACTCCGCCTTCGCCCTCGCCCGCGGTGGGGGCACGGTCTCCGTGGTCGGCGCCCACTTCGAACCGGACTACCCGTTGGACGCGGGGCGCATGTTCGAGGGCGAGCTGACCCTGCGCTTCGCCATGGGTGACCCGATCAACGATCGAGAGCTGCTGCTGGCGATGATCGCCGCCGGCGAGCTTCGACCGGCCGAGCTGATCAGCCACCGGATGGCCCTTGACGAGGCGCCGAAGGCCTACGAGCTGTTCGACCGGCGCGAGGCGACGAAGGTGGTGCTCGCGCCGTAGCCCGGGCGTGAACACGTCGCGGTGAACGTGCGCGGCCCGATCGCGATCCTCGTACTGCTCGGCGTTGTGATTCTGGTGCTGACGCAGCTCGGCGACCCCAAGGCCGAGCCGACTGACTCTTCGCTCGATCCCTCGGTGGCGCTACGCGTCCTCGCGCCCGATCCCGCGCGCACGGTGCCTCAGCTCGCCCGCGGGGGTGCGGACCCCGCGATCCCACCACAGGTGTCCCGGGCGTCGATACGTGTGATCGCGCACGTCCGGCGCGCGGGAGTCGACCTCCGGCGCGATCTGCTGGATCGATTCACGCTCGTTCAGATCTCGATCGAACGCAGCTGCCCGCCACCCGCGGCGCTCGCGTGCCGGCCCGCGGTTCGCATCGTGAGCCGGCTGCGCATGGGGCGACACGTGGATCTCCAGCGTGCCCTTCGCACGGCCTCCGTCGCCGCGTTGAGGACCGCCGGCTTCCGCGGAATGGTCGCGAAGAGCTCTCGACCATCGGGCGAGTTCAGGGGCCGTGTTATGTCAAACGGCGAGACACTGGCACGGTGGCGAATGTCCGATGGGACCCTCGAGATCGCCACGGGTGGACTCGAGCTCAACGAGGAGGCAATCGCCGTTGGCGCAGAGCCGCCCCGCGGCATTCAGGTGCAGGCCAATCCATCGCTGCTCAGCGTGCTGCTCGGCTAGGAGGCCTCACGCTCGCCGCCAGCGGCGCGTAGACCGTCGATCCTCCGTAGTAGGCCTCGACCTTCGTGGGCCGCTCGCCGAGCTTGCCCAGCCGCACGCGAAAGGCGCCGTTTTGAACTACCAGCTTCAGCGTCTTGGGCGCGGCGCCGCGCCGGAACACGCGCAGGACCATCGGGGTATCCGAGGAGGGTGAGCCGGGCAGGAAGAGCCAGCCCTTGAGGTGGGAGTACCGGGTCGAGACCCGGATCCTCTCCCCGCCCCGAGCCACCCGCAGTCCGCTTCCGGCCGGCTTGGGGGGAACGACACTCAGGGCGATCTGCGGCCGAAGGCGGGTTGACTCGGCGATCACCTCGCGCAACGCCTGGTGTGCGGGTCGCGGCGAGTGGTCGCGGCGCAGCAGCCCGAAGTGGCATTCGGCGATCGCCGGGTCCGCGCAGCTGTCTCGGTACTCGAACCAGGTGAGGTTCTCGACGAAGGGAAGCTGCGTGGCGGTGGCGAAGGCCAGCCGCAGCCAATCGGCCTGCTGCTCCTCGGTCAGGCCCGCAGGACCCCAGCCCGTGGTCACGGGTGAGATGGGTGCTCCGTACTCGCTCAACCAGAGCTTGAGGTCGGGCCGGCCGAAGAAGGTCAGGCGCTCGTGCAGTTCCTCGAGGCGCATCATCCAGGAGCCCAGGCGGTCGGGCGCCGCGGAGCTGTAGGGATGCACCCCCAGCCCGTCGATCAGGCCCAGGCCGCCGAGGCGCGCCATCTGGTCGACCCACGGGATGATGTCGATATCCGTTCCCGGCGCGAGGCCACCGGAGATCAGCTTGGCCCGCGACCCCACCTCGCCGCGCACACGGTGGGCGGTGCGCAGGAACTCGACGTAGCCCGCCGGATCCGGAACGGGCTTGGCGAAGGCCCCGTAGTTCGGCTCGTTCCACAGCTCCCAGGCCGGAATCTGCGGATAGCGCCGCAGAGCCGCGGCGAAGAAATGCTCGAATGCTTGCGTCCGGGGAAAGGCCCACAGCTCTCCGCTCGGGCTGGCCCAGGGAGGCGAGAACGCGACGATCGGCAGCAGGCTGATCCCGTGACGGTCGGCCGCGGCGACGATCTGATCCATCTCCCTCCAGTTGCCGTGCCCCGCGGCCACCGCGGGACCGGTCGGCTCCACCACGTTCCAGCGCAGGTCGACCCGCGCCCAGCGCACCCCTAGGCCGTCGAGGTCGGCGAAGGTGCGCTCGACGTCACCGGAGCCCGTCATGGCCCACGGGTGGAGCGCCACGCCGGCGATCTCGCGCGCGGGCAGAGCCTGCGCCGGCGGCGCGAGAACGGCGGCGATCAGGAGGATCGCCGGCAGGGCGGAGAGGCGACGACGCATTCATACCGGTACTCGCCGCGCGGGACGGGCTCTTTAGCCGAGGGACAGCACGACCATTCCGCCCAGCACGCCCGCCACACCGATGAGCTGGTGCAAAGCCAGCCGCTCGCGGAGGGCGAACAGCCCCACCACGATCGGGATCACGGGGTACGCGGAGACGGCAGCCCCCGTGATCGCCAGCTCTCCGATCTCGGCGCCGCGGTTGAACAGCAGGTACCCGCTCGCCTCGAGCGCGCCGGTGACGGCACAGCCGGCGATGCCGGCCATCCCGAGCCTGCCCACCACCTCGCCTTCGCTGGTCCTGGTGGCCACGATGGCGGCCAGGATCACGACTGCCGTGGCGCGGCTCAGCAGGATCGGCAACAGCCAGCCGAGGTCCTCGGCCAGACGGCCCAGCAGGAACAGGTAGACGCCGAAGGACAGGCACGTCACAATGGAGAGCCGGATCCCCTCGTCGCTCAGTCGCGCACCCGCAGACCTCTCCACCGACGCCAGCACGACGAACATGAGAACGAGCGCGCAGCCCAGTGCCTGCACCCCGGAGAGCGTCGCGACGCCGAAAATCAGGGCGAGCAGCACGACGATCGCGCCGAAAGCGGACGTGATCGGGCTCACGATCGAGATCGGGCCCAGCTCCAGCGCCTTGTAGAAGGCCGCGTAGACGAGCACGGCCAGCGGGCCGAGTGCAGCGGCGGCGGCCCACTGCGCCGGCGTAGCCCCCTCCGGCCCCTCGAGCACCAGCGCGAGCGCGGCGAGCGGGATGAGGCTCAGCCCGTGGATCACCAGCAGAGCGCGCAGGAAGCCGATTCGGCGCGCGTAGTAGGTGACGGCCACGTCCGACAAGCCCCACGCCAGGGCTGCGCCCATGCCGAGCAGGAAACCGCTGTTCACAGAGCCAGCCTACGAGTTGTCTCCCCGCGCCGACCTTCGTTAGGGTGCCCCTGCACAAATTCGTCCACAAAGGAGACTTGGATGCCGGCGCTCACGCGCAGTGCTTTCTATGACGTGCAGGATCAGCTCGGCGCCGAGTGGACTGACTGGGAAGGCTGGGCCTGGGCTGCCCACTTCGGCGACCCCGCCGGCGAGCACGAGGCCACCCGAACCGCGTCCAACCTGTGGGACGAGTCACCGCTGCGCAAGTGGGACATCAAGGGGTCCGACGCGCTGGCGCTCGCCGACGTGCTCTTCACCAACGACATGGCGGCGCTCGAGGTCGGACAGGTGCGCTACGGGGCCATCTGCGACAACGACGGCCTGATGGTCATGGACGGGACCATCTTCAAGCTGTCCGACGACCATTGCTTCTCCGTAACCAGCTACGACTCCGACCTGGACTGGTTCAGAAAGGTCGCCACGGACCGCGGGCTGAACGTCGAGGTGGAGGACGTGACCGAGGCCATGCCACACCTCCAGGTGCAGGGTCCGAAGTCGCGCGAGATCCTCCTGTCCATCACCGAGGGAATCGATCTCGGTGAGCTGCGCTACTTCCGATTCGAGGAGAACGCCAAGGTCGGCGGCGTCCCCTGCCTGGTGTCGCGCACCGGCTACTCCGGCGAGCTCGGCTACGAGCTCTACTGCAAGCCCGAAGACGCTGCCGAGCTCTGGAACGCGGTGCTCGAGGCCGGCCGGCCCCAGGGCATGCTTCCGATCGGGCTGTCGGCCATCGAGACGCTCCGGATCGAGTCGGGCCTGCTGTTTCCCGACATCGACTACTTCCCCCACAAGACCGATCCCTATGAGGTCCGCCTCGACAAGATGGTCAAGCTGGACAAGCCCGGCGACTTCGTGGGCAAGGAGGCACTGAAGCGGATCGCCTCCGAGGGAACGCCGCGACTGCTCACCACCCTGAAGATCGAAGGTGACCAGACCCCGGAGTACGGGGCCGAAGTCACCCATGACGGACGCGAGGTCGGCATCGTCCGCAGCCCGGCGGAGAGCCCGTCCGTGGGTGGCCAGATCGCGATGGCCGCGATCGATCGCGATCTCAACAGCGAGGGCACCCAGGTCGAGGTGGCTCTGGGCGACGGCACGACCCCGGCCACGGTGGCCGCATTCCCGATCTACGACTCTGAGAAGACACGTCCGCGCTCATGAGCCGGAGCCAGCGCCTCCTCGATCAGCTCGGTCAGCTCCCGTAGCTCGATCTCGTCCGCGTTGCCGGATGTCTTGATCGCGTCCTCGTACATGGTCACGTCCTTGGGGCAGCTGACCACGAAGTAGTCGAGCTCTCCGAGCCCCACCGCCTCGTGGATCCGGTTCTCCGACGGCCGCTCGACCCCGGGCTCGTCGGGGATCCAGATGCGCCCGCCCCCGGCTCCGCAGCAAAAGGAGTTGTCGCGGTTTCGCGGCATCTCGACCAGCGTGCATCCGAGCGCCTCCAGGATCGTCCGCGGCGCGTCGTAGCCGCCGTTGTGGCGGCCGAGGTAACACGGATCGTGGTAGGTCACGCGGTAATCGAGCCGCCCCAGCGGCAGCCGGCCCGCCTCGATCAGCTCGAGCAGCAGCCCGGTGTGGTGCACGACGCTCCAGGAACCGCCCAGCTCTTCCGAGATCAGCTCCGGGTACTCGTTGCGCAGGGTGTTGAGCGAGTGCGGGTCGCTCGTGACGATGCGCTGAAAGTCGCAGTCCTCGAGCGCCGATAAGTTCTGTTCGGCCAGCGCCTCGAACAGGCCCTCCTCCCCGGCCCGGCGCACGTCGTTGCCCGAATTGCGTTCGCCGTCATAGAGGATTCCGAAGTCGAGCTCGGCGGCGGAGAACAGGCGCGCGAGCGCGCGGGTGACCTTCTGACTGCGCGGGTCGAAGGACGCGTAGTCGCCCACGAACCAGAGCACGTCGACCGCCTCCTTGCGGGCGTCCTTGACCTCGAAGTCGAGCTCCTCGGTCCAGCGCCCGCGCTTGCGGGCCCGCTCGCCGAACGAGTTGCCCGACTTGTGGATCGTCTGGAGGGCGGTCTGCAGATTTGCGGGCAGCTCGCCCTCCTCGACCAGGCGCCGCCGCATCTGGTTGATGATCGGAGCCTGCTCGATCCCCACCGGGCAGGCCTCGACGCACGCGTTGCACTGCATGCAGGACCAGACCGTGTCGGCATGCACGCCGTCCTCGCGCACGACCGGACGTGAGAAAGCGTCGGGCCCGAAGCAGCCGGCTCTGCCGGCTGCGCAGGGTGGGGAATTCGGGCTGCTGTCCTTTGATCAGGACGCCGAGGACCCCGCCGACCCCGACCTCGCGCATCGCCGCGTTGGCCTGCTCGCGTAGCTCGAGCACCACGTCGCGCGGTGAGAGCGGGCGGCCGGTCGCGAGCGCTGGACAGGCCTCGTGGCACTTGCCGCACTTCGTACACGCGTCGAGTTGGAGCAGATGCACCCCGCTGAAGTCGGCGAGTGCGCCGTACCCGGCGGGCTCGGACGCCAGCTCCGGCGGGATCGACCGCAGCCGCTTGCCGGCGAGCGGGTCTCGCACCACGAGCGAGCCGAAGCTGGCGAGCATGTGCGCGGCCTTGGTGTAGGGGATGGCCGACACGAAGGCGAGCGCCAGCAGTCCGTGCGACCACCAGATCGTGTGCCTGACCACGCGCAGCGTGCCGTCGCTCGCGCCGATCGCCTGGAAGCCCTGGGCCGCCACCCATCCCGCCGGCGAGAACTCGTTGTAGCCGGGTTGGTCCATGGCGATGCGCGCGCCCTCGAGCAGATAGCCGGACAGGACCAGGACGAGCAGGATGCCCACGAATGTCCAGTCGCCCACGCGATACATGCGCCTTTCCGGAGTCTCTTCGGCCCGGTCGGGACGGGTGTAGTCGAGCTTGCGCGGGCGCATGATCCCGCGTCTGACCATCATCATCACGAGCCCTAAGAGGAGCGCCAGGCCGAGCACGTCGAGCACGATCGAGTACCCGAGATAGAAGTCGCCTTCGAAGAAGCGCCAGCCGAACACCGGCTCCGTGAAGTCGGTGTTGATACCCAGGATGACCGTGCCGATGAAGAGCACCACGAATCCGTAGAAGATGCCGCGATGGGCCCAACCCACGTAGGGGTCGCGGCGCCCGATGGAGGCGTGGCTCATCAGGATCCGAAGGCCGTCGCGAAAACGGCCCGGCAGCTCCGATACCGGAGGCCAGCCGCCGCCGTGGCCGCGCCGGTACTTCGCAACCGGACGTGCGACCCCGTAGACGAACACCAGCACGGAGAAGCCGGCGAGGAAGTACCAGAGCACCTCCAGGGCGGGCTCGAAGTCCCAGAAGACCTCGCGGGTCTTCTCGGCCGCGATTGGAGCGGCCCAGCCCATTCGGCTACCCGCCGAACTGGTCGGCCAGCTCGTCCGCTACGTCGAAGAGATCGGCCACAGCCCCGAAGTGCGCGACCCGGAAGATCGGCGCCTCGGGATCGGTGTTCACCGCGATGATCGTGTCGGCGGTCTGCATCCCGGCGAGATGCTGGACGGCACCGGAGATGCCCAGTGCGAGGTAGACCTTCGGCTTCACCGTCTTACCCGACTGACCCACCTGGCGGGCATTCGGGGCCCAGCCGGCGTCGACCAACGGCCGCGACACGCTGAGCGTGGCGCCCATGGTCTCGGCCAGCTCCTCGAACTGCGGGAGCGCGTCCTTGTCCTCGATGCCGCGGCCGACCGACAGTAGGAACTCGGCCTTGGTGATGTCCACATCGCCGGCGTCGGCCTCGCGAAAGCCGAGCTGCTCCGTGCGCGCCTCGACGGACGCCTCCACCGACCGCGCGCTCGCATCGCCCGACGCCTCGGCCGCCTCGAACGCGCCCGCGCGAAGCATCAGCAACGTCGTCTCCTTGCCCGGGAAATCCAGCTCGACCTCCACCTTGCCGCCGTAGGCACCGCGTGTGGCGACCGGCCCGTCTTCCCATCCGAGAGCGGTCACGTCGCTGGCGAAGCCCAGCCCGAGCGTGGCGGCCACCGCCGGCCCGAACCCGAGCGAGTCGATCGTGTGGCCCAAAAGCACGACCGCCGGGCTCTCCTGCTCGATCAGCGCCGCGAGCGCATCCGCGTGCACGTGCGCCTCGCAGTCCTCGGTGGGCGTGGCGACCGTGAGCACCTCGTCCACACCCGCCGCGCCCAGTGACGCCGCGTGCTCGGTGGCCCCCGCTCCGATGATGGCCACGGCCACCGGTCCGCCCGCCTCTTCCTTCAGGCCCAGCGCGGCGCCCACCAGCTCCAGCGAGGCCTCACGGAGCTCGCCGCGCCGGCTCTCGGCAAGGACGAGAATGCCGCTCATCCGCTCATCCGTTCCTTCACGATCTCGGCGATCCGCTCCGCCACTGCGGAGGGCGAGCCGTTGAGCATCTCCGCCCCACCGCTTGAATCGGGCGGAGCCATGGAACGTACGCGCGAGCCCGCCGCCGCCGCGACAGCGTCCTCGTCGAGCCCCACATCCGATAGACCCAGGACCTCGAGCGGCTTCTCCTTGGCCTGCTTGATCGCACGCAGGTTGGCATAGCGCGGCTCGTTGATTCCGGTCTGGATCGTGAGCAGAGCCGGCAGCCCCACGCGCAGCAGCTCGACCAAGCCGCCCTCCAGCTCGCGCTCGACGGTGGCCGAGCCCGATCCGGCGTCGTACTCGATCGCCTTCACCACGGCCACGCGCGGCAACCCGAGATGCGCCGCGAGCGCCACCCCGGTCGCGCTGTGGACGGCGTCGCTCGACTGGACCCCGCACAGCACCAGGTCGGGCGACTCCCGCTCGACCACGGCGGCCAGCACGCGAGCCACCGACAGGGGGTCGGAGCCAGTGAGCTCGTCCTCCCACACACGCAGGGCGCGGTCAGCGCCCTTGGCGAGGCAAGCTCGCAGCCCTTCCTCGGCCTCCTCGTCCCCGATGGAGATGACCACGACCTCACCGTCGCCCTGCGCCTCGGACAGCTGCAGAGCGACCTCGAGCGAGAACTCGTCCCACTCGTTGAGCTCCCACTCGATGGCGTCGGGATCGACTCCCGAACCGCCGTCGAGCATCTCGAACTCCTCGTCGAGCACCGCCACCTGCTTCACGCAAACGACGACCTTCATGGACTACTTGGCCACGCTCGCCATGGGACTCACGTCGGGGGTGTTCAGCAGCCGCCCGTCGTAATCCTCATTGGTCACGTCGCCCCACAGCCGCCGCTCGCGGATGAACGGCAACGGCATCGCCGGGTTTGGGCTGTCGATCTCGCGCGCCAGACGGTGGCCGTCGAAGATCGCGTCCGGGATCATCCGCGGGGCCGCGGCGTCTCCGATCATGTAAACGCCCTCGATGCCCTCGCTCTCGAGCTTCTGCTTGTCGCTGCGCAGCTCGTGGTAGAGCTCGTCGTTGGATTGGCGCTGCGTGCAGAGCACCACCGTGTCGACCTCGAACTGCTCCTTGTGGTCGGTCTTCCACACGTTGTAGGCGTGGCAGACACCGGGCTCGATCTTCTCGAGCATGGTGTACGGGTGGATGTGCACCCCGAGCCGGTGAAGGTCGCGGTGGAGCATCGGCGCCTCGAGCGTGAACTCCATGTAGGCCGCGACGTCGCCGAGCTGGGTCAGGATCGTCACGTCCTTGCCCTCGCCGGCAAGCTTCTGCGCGATCGAGACGCCCATGTAGTAGCCCTCGTTCTCGAGCACCAGCACCCGCTGGCCGATCTGCTTGTCTCCCTCGACGACCTCGCGCGGCGTCAGCTGCCAGTCGAGCGAGGTGTCGGCGCCCTCGATTGGGTCGTGGGTGGCCGGATTGAGTCCGTTGGTGGCAAAGTGCGAGCCGGTCGAGATGATCACGATCTCGGCCCCGTACTCGAGGATGTCCTCGGCGGATAGCTGCGACCCGAGGTGCACGTCGACGTTCTTCAGCTTGTCGAGCTGGATCTGGCGGTAGTTGACGATGCGCTTCCACTCACCGAGACCCCGCGCCGTTCCGCGGGCCAGGTTCTCTTTTCCGTCCGAGTGGCCGAGCTGCGATATCCAGTTCACGCACCCGCCGATCTCCTTGGCGCCGTCGACGAGGTGAACGGCCGACATGTCGCGCTTGCCGAGCACCATCGCGCACTCCATGCCGGCCGGGCCGGCCCCGACCACGAGCACACCCTTGTCGCGGTTTGTGGCGGGATGGAAGCGCTCGGGGTGCCACCCGCGGCGGTACTCCTCGCCCGCCGTGGCGTTCTGGGTGCAGATCATCGGCGGGCCGCCGATCTCCCAGCGCGAGATGCACTGGTTGCAGCCGATGCACTCGCGGATGTCGTCCGGGTTGCCCTCCTCGATCTTCTTGGGCAGGAAGGGGTCGGAGATCGAGGGGCGGGCGGCGCCGATGATGTCGAACTGACCGGAATTGATGATCGCCACCATCGTGTCCGGGTTGGTGATCCGCCCCACCCCCACGACCGGCTTGTTGGTGTGATCGCCCGCCTTGATCTGGCCGGTGAAGGGCTTCTCGTGGTTCTCCTCGAAGAACCGCGACGGGCCTGCGTTCTGACCCCACTCGGCGATGTCGCCCACGGTCAGATCCCACAGGTCCACGAGGTCGTCGACGTACTCGACGAAGCGCACCCCGTCCTCGCCGATTTCGATCGCGGACGGCCCGTAGAGAGTGTCCACGGCGAAGCGCGACGCGATCGCGCAGTCGTCGCCGACGGCCTCGCGCACCTGCTCCAGGCACTCCTTCCAGAAGCGGGCGCGATTCTCGAAGCTGCCCCCGTATCCGTCGGTGCGCTTGTTGTAGAAGGGCGACAGGAACTGCAGCGGCAGGTAGGAGTGAGCGCCGTAGACGTAGACGATGTCGAAGCCGGCCTCCCGTGCGCGCACCGCGGCGTCGACATACATCTGCTGAACGAGGGCGATGTCGTCCTCGTCCATGTAGCGGGGATGGGTGTTGACCTCGAAGTCCGAGGGGATCTGCGAGGGTCCGCGCGGGTTGTGGCGGGACTCCATACAGGGCGCGTGCGGCCCGCCGTACCAGAGCTCGATGCCGGCGAGAGCGTCGAACTCATGAAGCCGGTCGCACATGACCGCGAGGTTGCGCACATCGTCGTCGTCCCAGATGCGGGCCGAGACCCGCATGGTGTCGTCTGACTCGGGGTGGATCGAGCAGTACTCGGTGCACAGGGCGGCCCAGCCGCCCTCGGCCTTCACGCCGCGGTGGTAGGCCTGGAAGCCCGGCTTCTCCGACCCCGCTCCGATGCAATGCGGCACCTGGTAGAAGCGGTTCTTGAGGGTCTTCGGGCCGATCTGGATCGGCTCGAACAGGATGTCGTACTTCGGGTCGCGCGCCATGCAGGTTCTCCCTCGGGCTTCAGCAGCGAACAAATAGGTACAACGTGCGGGGTTCTATCGCATCCGGCCCCGCGTGTCGAGGGTACGCGCTGCTAGTTTCGCGGCGCAGTGTCCGTGACGCGAGAGCTCCCAACGAAGGCGCTCATCGGTGGTGAGTGGGTTAGTGGCAGCGGCCCCGCAATGGAGGTCCGCTCTTCGTGGTCGGACCGCGTCGTCAGCCGGATCGACACCTGCACCCCGGCGGACGTGGATCGAGCCGTCCAGGCTGCGCGAGCCGCCCAGCGCCTGTGGGGCGGGCTCTCGCTCGTCGAGCGCGTCGAGCTGGTGCGGGAGATGCACCGCGTCGTCGTCGCTCATGGCGAGGAGCTCGCCCAGATGATCACGCTCGAGACCGGGAAGACGATCTCGGAGACGCGCGAGGAGATCTACGAGTACTCGGCGCCCGCGTACCAGAAGGCGGCCGAGGAGGTGCTCCGCCATCGCGGGATGACCTTGCCCTCCACCCAGGAGCGCGCCAACAACAAACGGCTGCTCATGTCGCACCGGCCGGTTGGAGTGGTCGCGGTGATCACCCCCTACAACTTCCCGACGGACATCGCCTCGATCGCGATCGCCCACGCGATCGCCTCTGGAAACACGGTCGTCTGGAAGCCCTCCGAGTTCGCAGCCACGAGCTGCGCGATGCTCGCGGAGCTCTTCGCGGAGGCGGGCTTCCCGCCTGGCGTCCTGAACCTCGTGCAGGGCTACGGGGAGACCGGGGCCGCGCTCGTCGAGCATGAGGGCGTCGACGCGATCTTCTTCACCGGCTCGACCGCAACCGGCGAGCGGATCAGTCGCGCGGCCGGGCTCAAGAAGCAGCTGCTGGAGCTCGGAGGCGACGGGCCGCAGATCGTGCTCGCCGACGCGGACGTCGATTCCGCCGTGGAGGGTGCCGCACTCGGAGCCTTCTACCTCGCCGGCCAGGTCTGCACCTCCGTGGAGCGGATCCTCGTGCACGAGGACGTGCACGACGAGTTCGTCGAGAAGCTGAAGCAACGGGCGGCGCAGGTTCGCGTCGGCGATCCGACGGACGAGGCGACGGAGATGGGGCCGCTCTGCAACGACGCCACGCTCGCCCGGGTCACGCGGCACGTCGAGGGCGCCCGGAACGATGGAGCCGAGGTGTTTCAGTTCGGCGAGCCCGACGGCGTCTTCTATCCACCGACGATCCTGACCGGCGTCACCCCAGACATGGAGATCGCTCAGAACGAGACGTTCGGGCCGGTCACTCCGGTCATCAAGATCCGCTCGGCCGACGAGGCGATCGAGATCGCAAACGCGAGCGAACTGGGCCTGAACGCATCGGTCTACACACGCGACCTCGCGGCCGCGTTCCGCGTGGGCGAGGCCCTGCAGCACGGAACGGTGAACGTCAACGAGAGCACGAACTACTGGGATCAGCTCGCGCCGTTCGGCGGGAGCGGCAAGAGCGGCGTCGGCCGTGAGCTCTCGCAGTGGTTCCTCAACACGTTCACCGAGATGAAGCTCCTCAACATCGACCTGAACGACGCGCCCAAGGGCGACCGCCGGGTCCTCCGCGACTAGGTCTAGCGGCCTCATGTTCGACGCGCCGCTGCGACCGGCCGGCGCGATCCGGTCGCACTGGCTCCAGGGACTGGTGCCGGAGCTGCCCGCGCATCCGGCACTCGACGCGTCCACGCGCGCCGACGTTTGCATCGTCGGTGCAGGGTTCACCGGTCTCTGGACCGCGCTCGCGCTCAAGCGGCGCTCACCCGGCACGGACGTCGTTTTGATCGATGGCGACGTCTGCGGCGGTGGCGCGAGCGGCCGCAGCGGCGGGTTCGCGATGACGTGGTGGTCGAAGTTCCCGTCGCTTCAGAAGCTGTGCGGCGCGGATGCCGCCGTCGACCTCTGCCGCCGCTCGGAGGAGGCCGTCGCGGACATCGGCCGTTTCTGCGAGGAGCACGGCATCGACGCGTGGTACCGGCGGGAGGGGTGGCTGTGGGCCGCGACGAACACAGCTCAGCTCGATGCATGGTCGGCGACGCTCGAGGCGATCGAGCGCGCCGGAGCCCGTCCGTTCGAAAGGCTGGAGCGCGACGAGGTCGCCGAGCTCTCCGGATCACCGGTGCACCTCGCGGGCGTGCGTGAGGCCGCGGCGGCGACCGTCCAGCCGGCGCAGCTGGCGCGCGGGCTCGCGGAAGTCGCGCGGTCGGCCGGCGTCAGGGTGCACGAGAGCACGCCGATGACGGCTCTCGTGCGAGGCTCGAGCCCGCAGGTCGTCACACCCCGTGCGACGATCACGGCCGGCTGCGTGGTGCTCGCGCTCAACGCGTGGGCCGCAGAGCTTCCGGAGGTGGCCAAGTCGCTTGTCGTCGTCGCCAGCGACATGATCGCCACCGAGCCGCTCGGCGTGCGTGGAGAGGGGCTGACGTGGCCGCTCGGGCTCGCGGTCTCGGACTCCCGCCGCCTCATCAACTACTACCGGCGCACGGACGACGGCCGGATCGCCTTCGGCAAGGGCGGCGGCTCCCTCGCGCTCGGCGGACGGATCGGCGCCTCCTTCCACGGCCCGTCTCCGCGGCTCGACGAGGTGCGAGGCCAGTTCGGCCGGGCTTACCCGCAGCTGGCGGAGACGGCGATCGCCGCGAGCTGGCGCGGCCCGATCGACTACTCGATCTCCGGGCTCCCCTTCTTCTCCCGGCTGGACGGGAGCCCTCAGGTCCTCGTGTGCGCGGGATTCTCCGGCAACGGCATCGGCCCCTCGCGCCTAGCGGGCGACGTTCTCGCTGAGATGGCCCTGGAGGACGATGCGGGCCTGCCGCCCGCGCTCGCCCGGCTCCCGAGCAGCCGGCTCCCTCCGGAGCCCTTCCGCTACGCCGGCGGGCGCCTCGTCCGCGAGGCGGTCGCCCGCAAGGAGCGACTCGAGGATCGGGAGCGCAAGCCCGATGTGGTGACCCGCGTCATCGCGGGGCTCGACCCGACGAGCTTCATCGACCGCGGGTAGGCCCGTTGCAAACCTTCAAACAAATTTGTATGGTCGCCCGGCACGTCTGCTGAGACGTCCGAATCCCGAGGGGGGCTGCATGGCTGAAGTTGTCGTTGACCAACGTCGTCTTCTCAAGACGATGAGGTGGTACGACGGGGTCGTTATCGGACTGGCAAACCCGGGGTTCCTGCTGGTCGGGCTCGCCTTCTCGATCGTGTACCTGGGCGGAACGTGGGCGCTCACGCTGTGGATCGTCTCCGCGATCATCGGCGCACTGCAGGCGTACATCTACTGCGAGCCCGCGGCGATGTTCCCCGACAAGCCGGGCGGTCTCTCCGTCTACGCCCGTGAAGGCTGGCGCAAGCACTTCTCGCTTGCCGGCCCGATCGCCGTCTTCGGCTACTGGTTCGCGTGGTCGAGCGTGCTCGCGGTGTACGGAAGCTTCATAGGCCTGCTCCTGATCGGCGAGTTCGCGAGCGCGGACTCGGGCATCGCGACCTGGACTTGGGATCCGCCCGCGCTCGCCACGGTGACCGCGGCCAAGCTGATCGGCATCGGCGCGATCATCATCTGCTTCGTCTTCAACGTCCGCGGCATGCGCCCGGCCGTGGGGCTCAGCTACGTCGTGGCCGCGATGATGGTCATCCCGGTCGTCGTCATCGCCGTGGGGGCGTTCCTCACCGGCGACGTCGCCAACCACGAGGTCGGTTCGAACTACGTCGGGGCCTCCGTCGAGTTCTTCGGAAACTCGCCGGGTTGGTTCAACGAGTTCGCGCTAGTCATGGTCTGGCTCTACATCCTCGGCTGGTCCACCTACGGGCCCGAGGCCGCCGCGTCGTTCGCGCCGGAGTACAAGGACACCAAGAACGACACCCGCAAGGCGCTTGCGGTGACGGGCGGGATGAACGTCGTTCTCGCGTGTCTGCTCCCGCTCGCCGTGCTGGGGACGGTCGGCTACGACGTGATCGTGGGCGACCTCACCGGCGTGGTCTACCTCATCGACGTCATGCACACGATCGCCGGGAACGGGATCGGGACGGTGCTCACGCTCTGCCTCTGCGCAGGCCTGCTCCTGTCAATGAACACGGCGACGATGGACGGCTCGCGAGCGCTCTACGCCCTGTCCGAGGAAGGAATGACGATCAAGCAGCTGGGCGTGCTGAACAAGCACCACGTGCCCTCCCGCGCGATGATGCTCGACGCGGTTCTGAACATCGCGCTGATCCTGATCTTCCCGGGCATCTTCTTCATCCTTGCCGCGGGCAACCTCGGCTACATGCTCTCCCACGTGCTCGCGCTGACCGGCGTGCTTCTCCTGCGCCGCGACCGTCCGAATTGGCCACGTCCGTTCAAGCTCGCGAGGCCCTGGATGGTGCTGGCGGGAGTCTTCGCAGGGCTCAACCTGCTGTTCATCCTCTTCGGAGTCGTGTTCCTCAAGTACACGGGGTACGCCTTCGACCCGGCTGACACCGAGTTCACCGACCCGACCGCCTGGGTGCCGCGCATCATCGTCGTCGGCCTCCTCGCGCTCGCGCTCGGGATCCTCGGCTATGTCGTGGCGCAGCGCCAGCACGGCAAGAAGTTCAGCTTCCGCGACCCGAGCGACGAGCAGCCGTCGCAGGAGGCACTGGACACGGTCGCGCCGGCGGCCACCACCACGCCGGCCTGAGCACGAAACCCTGAATCGGGGGGACGAGCTGATGCTCGTCCCCCCGATTCGCTCTACACTCGGCGGGGATGCCGGAGATCCCGATCGCGCTGAGCTGCGAGTGCGGCCAGACTCACCAGGTCGAGCTCGGTGACCAGGTGCAGTGCGGATGCGGCAAGTCCTACGACACGCGCACGCTCGACCAGGCGCGTCTCATGGGCGTGCGTCGCTCGCAGGCGAAGATGCGCCTCTACATCACCTTCGGGTTGTTCTTCATTGCCGGCATCTCGTTCGCGACCTTCGCGCTCTGGGGCCTCAAGGGCATAGCGATCGGGCTTCCCGCGAGCGCCTTCGCCTGGTTCCGGCTCATCGGTCCGGTCGTGCGGCGACGCGTGTTCTACGGCGCCGGCGAGCTGCCGACCTGGCGGCTCAGGTCCACGAAGGCCGAGCCCGAGCCCGAGCCATGAGTACCGGCGGCATCGGTGTGGCCGACCGAGGCACGGCAAGCCCCGCCGCCGCCGCCTCGATCGCCGGACCGGTGATGCTGCTCACATGCAACGTGCCCTTCGAGGCGGCGGCCGTGCGGGTGGCGGTCGACGCAGCAGGCGAGTCGGGCGCCGAGCTCTACATCTGCGACGCCATCCCGCTCGGGTCGTACGCATACATCGACCAGATGTCCCGCGTGTTCGCCGAGCACGCCAACCGAGGCGAGCTCGACGCCGTCGCGAGCGACGCGCGGGGCAGGGGCATACGCACGACACAGATGGCGTTCCACAACCGCAAGCCCGTCAAGACGGCGCTGGAGGTCTGCCACGAGCAGCAGGTCGGTCTGCTCGTGTTCGGCGCCGACCGTCGCCGGCTGGGCCGCGGGACGCACCGGCGGGCGGTCCGGCGACTAAGGCGCGACGCGCGATGTCTGCTCTGGGTTGCCGACATCTCGGGGCCGGAGTAGGACGGCTCGACAGCTTGTACAAGTTCGGTCAGCGATCTTTCGACGCTCGTCCGAATCGCCCATCGCGCGCCTGTGCGGATACTGGCTCATGAGCCCATCGCCCACGTCGCACCAGACCTATCCGCGCGGCGTCAGCCGTCCGGCGCGATCCACACCAGGCAGCTCGCGTCCCGACGCACGCGCCGGGAAGCGCGGGCAAAGCGCAGACGCCCGATCCGATCGAGGTCGGGACCGAACACGAGCAGCCCTGCGTCGCGCTCGCTGACCACCTCGAGCAGAGCCGTGACCGGCCGTTTGGTTCGCACGCGCAGCAGCTCGGTCTTCACGCCGAGGTCCGCCGCGCGGCCGGCGGTCTCGCGCACCTCGTCGAGGGCCTCCTCGTGAGGCAGGGCTGGTCCCTGCGGGCCGAGCAGCACCATGGTGGTGGTGTACGACGGCAACGGAATCAGGTTCACCAGCACCAGCGGCACGCCGGCGTCGATCGCGCTGTCGATCGCCATACGCTCGGCACTCGGGTGAACGCGCACCGCGAGCGTCGCCAGCACCACCGGCCTGGCCTGTGTCGGCTCGGCCGATGAGGTGGCCGTGTCGTCACGGCGGTCGTGGACTTTGACCATGAGCCCCTCCACATGGTAGGGCGCAACTCGAGCGCGATGCTGAACTGAAGCGGCATACGCACTATTCGAGTGGTCGTGCTCGGATCGCAGCGCTGCGGCCCCGGACACCGGAGGCGTGCATGGCGCGACGCCGGAGCGTGAGCTCGCGCGGGCCAACTCCCGGCCCCGGCCGGTCTCGCAGCAGCGGCGTGACCTCCTCGACGACCCAGCCGGCGAGTTCCAGCGCCTTGCGCAGGCCGCGCCGGTTGAAGACGAACCACTCGCTGCCGTCGCGGCGCGCGTCGAGCCGCGCAAGCGGAGTGGGGAGCCAGTCGAGCGGACGGCTCACCGTCTCGAGCAGGATCAGGTGACCACGGCACACACGCCGCACCGCCTCGAGGCCGCGCAGAGGGTCGCGCAGCATTTGGAGCACGTAGCCCATCACGACGAGGTCGAACTCACCGATCTCAGCCGGATCGAGCTCGAAGACGCTCATGTCGCGCAACTGGATGCGCGACCCGCGAAGGTCGGCCGCGAGCGCGAAGTTGCGCTCCGAGGAGCGGCGGTACCGCTCTCCGCGCAACCGGTCGGCCATGAAGTGGTCGAGCCGCTTCGCATCGAGAACGTCACTCGCAACCACCTCGCCCGCGCCGCGGCGCTCGAGGTCAAAGGCCCAAAAACCGTCCATCGTCCCGATGTCGAGGCAGCGCATGCCGGCGAGTGACGGCGGCCACGGCAGCCGCTCGGCCGTGGCCCGCAGATCCCAACCGCCGGGAGTGACCACGCCCGGCGCGACCTCGATCGTGTGCCACCAATCGAGCCCGGCGACGCGCGCCCGCGCGGCCTCAGCGTCCATGGTCCCCATTGCTCGGAGAACCTAACAACGCTTCCAACCTATCCTTGCCACGTGTCCGAGGGCGAGCAGCAAGCATTTCGCCGCGCCGGCCACGCGGCGGTGGATGGCGTAGCCGATCACCTTGCGCAGCTGCCATCGGGGCCGGTCTGGCAGCCGCTGCCTGACGCCCTGCGCAAGCAACTGCTCGACCTGCCCCTGCCGGAGCACCCCGACACGCTCGACGACCTGGTGGCGACCGCATTGCGTGACGTCCTGCCCCACGCCATGGGCAACGGTCACCCGGCCTTCTTCGGCTGGGTCAACCCGCCACCTTCGTCCGCCGGGATCGTCGCGTCACTGGCAGCGGCCGCGATGAACCCGAGCGTGGTCTCCGGCGATCACGCCGACGTCCATCTCGAACGTGCCGTGGTGCGCTGGCTGGCCGAGCTGGTGGGCTTTCCGCACGCTCCGGGAGGCGGCCTGCTCACGAGCGGCGCGTCGGCCGCCACGATCATCTGCCTCGCGGGCGCTCGCAGTCGCGCGCTCGCGGCTGTAGGCCACGACATACGTCGCGACGGCCTGGCCGGTGGCCCCCAGCTGGTGGCCTATGTGCCGGCCGAGGCCCATAGCTGCGTGCGGCGCGCGCTGGAGCTGCTCGGGCTCGGCAGCGTGGCGATGCGCGACGTTCCGCTCGACCGGGGCCGGCTCGACGTCGTCGCGTTGCGTGCCGCGATCGCCGCGGATCGGGCGAGCGGCGCCCTGCCGGCGCTGCTGGTCGGGTCGGCCGGCACGGTCAACGCAGGCGTGATCGACCCGCTCGACGCGCTCGCCGATGTCGCGGCAACCGAGACCCTCTGGTTCCACGTCGACGGCGCTTACGGCGCGTTCGGCGTGCTCGACCCGGCGATTGCGGCCCGCTACCGCGGCATGGAGCGGGCCGACTCGCTCGTCCTCGACCCACACAAGTGGCTAGGTGTTCCCGTCGACGCCGGCTGCGCGTTGGTGCGGCGAGGCGACGATCTGCGCGACGCGTTCACACTGATCCCCCCGTACCTGCGACAGGACGCCGGCGCGCCGGTCGGTACGTTCGCCGAGTACGGGCCCGAGCAGACCAGACCCTTCCGCGCGCTCAAGACGTGGGCCACCATCGCCGCACGCGGACGCGCGGGGCTCGCCGCGCAGGTGGCACGCGCGAACGAGCTCGCCCGCGAGCTGGCGGCTCTCGTGGAGCGCCAGCCCGAGCTCGAGCTGGCCGCCAAGCCCGAGACCTCGATCGTCGCCTTCCGCGCGCACCCGGCCGGCTGCACGCCGGCCCAGCTGGACGACGTGAATCTCGCGGTGCCCGAAGCCGTTCAGGGGCGGGGTCGCGCCTTCCTCACCGGCACCGTCCTCGAGGGCCGCGAGACGCTGCGCGCCTGCATCCTGCACCCCGACACGAGCTCGAAGCACCTCGCCACCCTCGTAGCCGAAGTCGTCGAAACCGCAAACGCGCTCGCGGCCGAACAGCGCTGATGACCGCTCGGATCGAGGTCGTCGATGGAGGGCGCCTGCTCGCGTTCTCCTTCGAGGACATCATGCGCTACCACGGACCGGGCTCGCCGGGGGGAGTGGCCCACGCCGTAAAGGTGCTCGAGCTCGCTCTCCCGCTGCTCGACGGTGATGGTCCGTGTGAGCGTCGGGAGATCGCGGTGACGACGGCGTTCGGCGGGCCGGGCGCCCGGGACGCCTTCGAGATGGTCACCCGCGCCGTTACCGGTGGCCGGTATTGCGTCGACAACGCGCTTGCGCGGCCCGAGCGCGGCCGAACGCTCGAGCGCTTCGTGTTTCGGCTCGGCTACCGAGAGGAGAGCGTGACCCTCGTCCTGCGGGATGGGTTCGTCACGGACGAGTTCATAGACCTCGCCCGGACCCCCGAGCGCAGCGAAGACCAGGAGCGCCGGCTTGACCGCCTCAAGAGTGAGATGGCAGAGCGTGTACTGGCGCGACCCGCAAACGAGGTGTACGAGACCAGCGATCCATAACCCCGAAGTCGGTGAGCGCGCTCTACCGGGTCGGGACGAGTGCAACAGCCAGGATCGCCGCCGGATTGCCCGGCGGCCAGTCGGGCAGCGGATCGATGGTGTCGAGCTGAATGAACCCGCGAGCGAGCCAGAAGGCACGAGTAGCGTCGTAGGGGCCGTAGCCGGCTGACGGATCGAGCGTCTTGACTTCGACGATCTTCACGCCGTCAGCGCTCAACTCGTCCAAGACCCGGTCGACGAGCCGGCTGCCGAGGCCTGCTCCTCGGTGATCGGCGGCGACGGCGGCCCACAGGATCTCCGCCGCGTGCGTGCCGCGGCGCTCGACGATGGCGAAGCCGGCAACGCCGTCTGCGTTCTCGATGACCCAGCCACCGTGATCGCGCAGGTCGCTTCGCACCTCGTCAGGCACGTTGTCGGTAAAGAAGTCCGGCAGGCCTTCGACGATCGCCACGCACGTGACGGCATCCTGCGCGGTAGCGGCACGTACTGACGCCATCTCGCCGAGAAGTTACAGGCGGCAGTCGTCGATGCGAGCCGTGCTGTACCGAGCGGGCTGGTCACAGAGCAGCACTGGAGCTGCGCGAGCCGCGGTGGTGCTGAGCATGATCGGCAGCGGATCGAAAGGCACGTTCCATCTGCGCCCCTCGAAGTGGAGGTGCGGCCCGGTCGAGAATCCGGTCGAGCCAACGAAGCCGATACGGGTGCCGCTCGAGACCGCCTGGCCCACCGACGTGGTGATCTTGGAGAGGTGGGCGTACCAGCTGGTGTAGCCGAGCCGGTGCTGGATCACCACGAGGTTGCCGTAGCCGCCGGCGTTGGCTTCGGCGAAGATCGTGGTGCCAGCCTGAACGGCCTGCACGGGCGTGCCATGGGGGGCCGCGAAGTCGGTCCCGGCGTGACGCCGGCCACCGGGCCGGGGAGCCCCGAAGCGATCCGAGATCGGCGCCTGGACGGGTCGGGAGAAGCGCACCGAGCCCTCGGGTGCCGACACCGGAGAGGAGTCCGACTCCCGGCGTAGCGCCGAGATCGCTCCTGGGCCGGCCAGGCCGTCTACCTCCAGGCCCGCGGCACGCTGAAACGAGCTCAACGCCGTGATGGTGGCCTGGCCAAAGACGCCGTCGACAGCGCTCTGCGAGTGGCCGTGGCTGCGAAGCAGAAACTGCAGCGCCGCGACGTCCCAGCCCCGCTGGCCCTCCCGCATCACCCGCGCTCCCAGCGCCGGGCGACCACGCGGGCCCAGCGCCCGGCGTGTCTCGGGCCCGGCGATCCCGTCCACGCTCAGCCCGCTTCGGCGCTGAAGGCTGCGCACGCCACGAGTGGTCAGCGGACCCTGGACGCCGTCGACCGCGACCTGGTAGAGGCCCTTCGACTGCAGTGCTGCCTGGAGGGCGGCCACGTCGGCGCCACCCGCACTCGCTTGCGGGGCCGCAACCGACAAGAGCATCCATGCCGCGAAGGCCGCGCTCCGGAAGATCCGGACGCGACGCATGCCACCTTGTTCGGCAGGAGGGCGGTGATCTTCAGTCCCCTATAGGGTCCGGCTCATGGCAAGCGTGCACGAGACAGAGGCGTATGACGTCGCCCCGGACACGATGTGGGAGAAGATCGGCGACTACCACGGGCTGGCCGACTGGCATCCGGCGATCACCTCACAGGAGAAGAAGGACGGCGGGCAGGTCCGCGTGCTGCACATCGACGGCGGCGGGACGGTCACCGAGACGCTCGTCGATGAGGGCGAGCGCACCTACACCTACCGGATCGATGAGAGCCCGCTTCCTGTGGCCGACTACACGGCCACGATCGCCGTGCGGGAGGGCGACGAAGGCGGCTGCGTGGTCGACTGGCGCGCGGACTTCCAGGCGTCCGGCGCCTCCGATGAGGAGGCCGAACAGGTCATCCAGGGCATCTTCCGCGGCGGCCTCGACGCGCTCCCCTGAGCCGAGGCCACGCCTTCTCAGGCCGGCGACATGACGACGACAGGGATCTCCCGCTGGGTGCGCGCCTGGTAGGCGTCGTAGTCCGAGTAGATCTCGTTGACCTTCGTCCAGTAGCCCGCGCGCTCCTCCGCGGAGGCCAACCGCGGCGTCATCCTTGTGCGGCGGCCGAGGATCTCGACGTCGGCGACATCCATCGCGCGAAGGTTGTGGTACCAGGCCGGCGACGTCTCCCGGCCCCCGGCGGAGGCGACCAGCACGACCTTGTCCCCGTCGGCCAGGTACAGCAGCGGGGTCTCGCGCCGCTTGCCCGATTTGCGCCCGACCGTGTGGAGGATGCACACGGGCGCCTTGTCCATCTTGCCGCCGAGGCGCCCACCCGAGGCCCGGTAGGCGATGACGTTGAGCCGGGTGAAAAGGTTGACGACGCGCAGCCGCAGGGAGCCGGCGGGCGGGATGGGTGGCGGGGCCATGTCCGGGAACCTATCGACGAGCGATGAGTTCACGCGATCGGATAGATCTACATTGCCATGAGCGATAGAAAAGTGATTCTCAAGATGATCATGTCTCTCGACGGTTTTGCAACCAGCACCGACGGGACCCATGAATGGATGTTCGAGTGGTTCGGCGACGACTCGAATGAGTGGAGCCACCGCGCCCTCGAGGAGGCGGGCGTTCACGCGATGGGCCGCCGCAGCTACGAGATCATGGGCCCGCACTGGGCCGCGTCCGAGGGCCCGATCGCAACCGCGATGAACGAGAAGCCGAAGGCCGTCTTCTCCCACACCCTGGAGAAGGCGGAATGGGGACCAGTCGAGATCTTCGGCGGGGACCTGAGCGCGGAGATCGCGGACCTGAAGACTCGGGACGACGAAGGAACGGTCTTGGTCCACGGCGGCCCCGGCTTCGCCAAATCGCTCACCCGCCTGGGCCTCGTCGACGAATACCAGCTGACGACGGTTCCGATCGCCATCGGGGCGGGCCTCAGCCCATTCGCCGAGCTGGAAGAGCACCTGAAGCTGGACGTCGTCGACGAGGAGCGCTTCCGAAGCGGAGCCCTCGCGCAGGTTCTGGTGCCGAAGCGATGAGTCCCGCGGGCGTAGAAGAGTCCGCTACGCGCACTCCTGCCACTTCACGTATGGCATCACTCCGCTCTTGATGCCGAAGACCCTGCCGTTGTCGATCTCGAAAACGAAGCGCCGCTCGCGGCCACGCTTCCACACAAGGTTGAAGCCCCCCGGTGCGCCGATGTTGGCGGTGCGCTCGGAGCCGGGGTAGAGCCGGCGCACGCGTCGCACCCTGGTGCCGACTCCTACGCCCTTGGGCGTCGAGAATTCTCGGCGCGGGCGCGACGTGGTGACCGCCCGGAGCTTCCCGCCCACGAACATGAGCGTCGGCCCCTGACCGGTGCCGGGCGGGCCGGCGTCGAGGTACGTGCACTCGTTCACCCGCGACTTGACCATCCAGACGCCCGCGGCGTCGCGGGCCTGCTTGACGGTCATCCCAAAGCGCACCTCCCCGATGCCCTTCAGGTGGAGGTCGTGGACGCCGGGGACGAGGCCGGGCACCTGAGCGACGGCCGACGCAGCACCCCCAGTCGCGGCGAGCAGCGCCAGTGCGACTATCCCGGACCGGATCGGGATGCGCGCCACGCTACGACCAGGGGTAGGGGCTGTGCGAGACGGGGTGCAGGTCGCCGCTCGCGAAGCGCTCGTAGCGGAAGGGATGCAGCAGCGACGAGTGCTCGCCGGTCACAACCCGGGCGACCTCGCGTCCCACGGCGATCATCTTGTAGCCGTGGTTGGAGTCGGCGGCCACGAACACGTTGGGGCGCAGGTAGTCGAACACCGGGAAGTTGTCCGCGGTGAACGCGCCCACTCCGCCCGACCGGGTGGCTCGGTACTTGGGTCGGGTGCCCTCGAAGCGCTCCATGCAGTGCGACAACGCCGCGCACCACATGTCGGGGAAGCCGGGCTCGACCGTACCGGTGGGGTAGGGATCGACCTGGAAGTCGTGGCCCTTGGGTAGCGGCTCGGCCCCGCCCTGCACCGAGTGCTTGTCCTGCTTGAAGTAGATGCCCCACTGATCGTCGGTGATGAGCGCGCCCGCGTCATCGTGCAGCGGCGCGTGGCTGTCCACGTGCAGCACCGGCGGCAGCGACCCGTCGTCGGTCACGAACATCGACGGGTCGACGTCGATCTCGCCCTCCTGCAGGTACCAGTAGGTCCACATCTCGCGCTCGGTGCCCGCCACCTCCAGGCGCCGCGGCAGCCCAAGCATCTCCCACAGCCCGGCCACCCAGGGGCCAACGGCCACCACCACCTGCTCGACCTCGATCGGGCCCGAGCTGGTTTCGACGCGCGTGGCCGCTCCCGACCCGTCGAGCTCGAAGCCCGTGACCTCCACGCCCTCCACGATCTCCGCGCCAGCCGCTCGGGCCTTGTCGGCCAGGCCGTGCATCGAGTCCTTGTTGAAGGCAAAGCCGCCGGACTTCTCGTGCAGGCAAACGCTCAACCCCGGAGCGCGCCAGTCGGCGAACATCGCGCGCATGTGGGCCGCCACCTCGGCCTCCCCCAGGATCAACTCCGAGGGATAGCCGATCCGCTCCTGGCGCTCGTGCACCGCGGTGAGGTCGGCCTCCTGGTCGCCGTCGCCCAGCGCGATGTAGCCCGAGCCGTGGTAGGCGAAGGTCTCTGGATCGGACTCCCAGATCTCCACACACGCGGCCATCAGGTCCTGCATGGCGGGCTGGAAGTAGTTGTTGCGCACCACGCCACAGGCGATCCCCGACGCGCCCGCGGCCACGCCGGTCTTGTCGACCAGGAGAACGTCCTCGCCCGCCTCGGCCAGGTGCCAGGCGGTGGAGAGGCCGTGAACTCCGGCCCCGATTACCAGGTACTTCGTGGAGCGCATCGGCCTAATGTAGCGGCGGTTCCCAGCCCTCGAGCACGGGCGCCTTCCAGTCGGCGCCCACCGTCTTTGAGCCCTCGACCCAGGGGCCGAGCTCGGGCTGGGGGAACTTGCAGTGCTTCTCCTTGAGCTGGATCCCGTAGGAGTTGCCCGACTGAAGGTGGGCGATCAGCACCTTGCGCGCGATCTCGTTCTCGCGGCCCTCGGGTATCGGGAAGTGGATCTTGAGGAAGGAGTTCGAGTAGCGGTCGAAGACGGCGGGAGTGCCCTCCTCCACCAGCAGCTCGATGTCCTCGAGCCAGTTGATGTCCTGGCCCGGCGTGGCCGCCTCGAGATCGATGTCCTCGACCAGCGCCATGTCCTCCTGGTAGGGGTAGCGCTTACCGGAGAGGAACTCGCTGTCGATCGACTGGATCTTCTGGGGTTCGGCGCTCATCGCGCGTCATCCCCCGCCGCCGCCCTAGCGGGCTCGGGCAGCTCGTCGATCGGGTTCTCCAGATAGCGGTCGAGCATCGTCTTGATCTCCTCGAGCGCGCGCGACTCGGACTGTCCGGGCACATAGTCGGTGCCGGCCAGCGGCACCCGGGCCATCGCGGCGGCCTCGACGGTCAGCGCCGCCAGGTCCTCGGGCTCGAGCGAGTGGATGTTGGTCTTCCCGCACGCGCGCGCGAGCATCTGCACCTCGAGCGTGAGCGTGTGGAGGAAGTTGTAGACGCGGTTGGCGCCCTCCTCGACGTTCAACCGCTTGCGCAGCTCGGGGTCCTGCGTGGTGATGCCCACCGGGCAGCGGCCGGTGTGGCAGTGGTAGCACTGGCCGGCGGGCACTCCGATCGTGCCCTCGTAGTCGGTGACGCCCGGGATCTCCTTGTTGCAGTTGAGCGCCATCAGCGACGAGTGGCCGATCGCCACGGCCTTGGCGCCCAGCGCGATGCACTTGGCGATGTCGCCGCCGTTGCGGATGCCGCCGGCCACCACGAGGTCGATCTCGTCGGCCAGGCCCACGTCCTCGAGCGCGCGGCGCGCCTCGGGGATGGCGGCCATCAGCGGGATGCCCGTCTCCTCGGAAGCCGTGTGTGGCCCCGCTCCGGTGCCGCCCTCGGCGCCGTCGAGGTAGATGATGTCCGGCCCGCACTTGGCCGCCATGCGCACGTCGTCATACACGCGCGCGGCGCCCAGCTTGAGCTGGATGGGAATCTCGTAGTTGGTGGCCTCGCGCGTCTCCTGCACCTTGAGCGACAGGTCGTCGGGGCCGAGCCAGTCGGGGTGGCGGGCGGGTGAGCGCTGGTCGATGCCCGCGGGCAGCGAGCGCATCTCGGCCACCTGCTCGGTCACCTTCTGGCCCATGAGGTGGCCGCCGAGGCCGACCTTGCAGCCCTGGCCGATGAAGAACTCCACCGCGTCGGCCAGCATCAGGTGGTGCGGATTGAACCCGTACCGGCTCTGGATGATCTGGTAGTACCACTTGGTGGACAGATCGCGCTCCGGCGGGATCATCCCGCCCTCGCCCGAGCAGGTGGCCGAGCCGGCCATCGAGGCGCCCTTGGCCAGCGCCATCTTGGCCTCGATCGACAGGGCCCCGAAGCTCATGCCGGTGATGTAGACCGGGATGTCGAGCTCGATCGGCTTCTTGGCGAAGCGCGCGCCCAGGATCGTCTTGGTCTCGCACTTCTCGCGGTAGCCCTCGATCACGAAGCGGGTGAGCGTGCCGGGCAGGAAGATCAGCTCGTCCCAGTGCGGGATCTTCTTGAACATCGAGAAGCCGCGCATCCGATAGCGCCCGAGCTCCGACTTCATGTGGATGTCGTTGATGACCTCCGGCGTGAAGATCTTCGAGCGTCCGAGGACCGTCTTCTGGCTGGGTGCGTTCTCGTCGGCCATCACAGCACCAGCTTTCTCTCGCTCGGCTCGAGACTGTCGTAGTTGTAGAGCTTCTTTCCGCACACGAACTTGGTGAACTCGGGCGGTGAGCCCAGCCCGTAGATGCGGAACTTGCGCTCGATCAACTCGGTGTCGGCGTCGTTCCATTCGCCCTCGACGCAGTCGATGCCGAGCGCCGCGACCTTGCCGGCCACGTAGAGCGTGCCGTCGTACATCGAGTCGCCGAGGCCGGGGCCCACGTCGCCGCAGATGATCTGGCGCCCGCGCTGCATCATGAACCCGGTCATCGAGCCGGCGCTCCCCATCACGATGATGGTGCCGCCCTTCTGGTCGATGCCCGTGCGCGCGCCCACCTGGCCCTTGACCACGAGGTCGCCGCCGCGCAGGGCCGCGCCGCACAGCGAACCGGCGTTCGATTCGATCACCACGCTGCCCGACATCATGTTCTCGGCCACCGACCAGCCCACGCGCCCGTTCACCTGGAACTCGGCGCCGTCGCCCAGGCCACAGCCGAAGTAGCCCAGGCTGCCGTCGAAGGTCACCCGGCAGCGAGTGAGGATGCCCACGCCGAGCGAGTGGCGCGCGCTCGGGTTGAGCACGGTCACGTCGGTGACGCCCTGCTCGTAGAGCAGCCACTTGAGCTCGGCGTTGATCTTGCGGGTGGAGAGCTCCTTGGCGTCGAACTGCGCGCTCTCGCCGTCGATCTCGGAGATCTTCGGCGTGGTGCCGTCGAGCTCGACGAGGCCGCGTGCATCGAGGGTCGTCGTGATCTCACCGTTGGCCTGGGCTACCGGTTCCACACCATCACCGCCCCCTCGTATGGGTCGTAGGTCTCGATCTCGCGGTCGACCACCTTGCGGATGGCGATCTCCTCGGAGGCGAGCGCCACGATGTCGTCCGACTCGTAGAGCACGAGCGGCTTGGCGCCCAGCTCGTCCTTGGCCACGCCTAGGGCGTCCTCGGTCACGCAGATGTAGGTGAACACGCCGTCGAGCTCGCTCAGGCTGCGGCGCATCGACTCCTCGAGCGAGTCGCCCTGGGCCATGCGCTCAGCCAGGTAGACGGCGATGATCTCCGAGTCGCACTCGGACTGGAAGCGGTGGCCGGCGCGCTCCAGGCGGCGCTTCCACATGTGGTAGTTGGTCAGTTGGCCGTTGTGCACGACCGCTACGTCGGGGAAGGGATAGGCCCAGTAGGGGTGGGCGTTGGCGATGTCCACGTCGGACTCGGTGGCCATGCGCGCGTGACCGATCGCGTGGGTGCCCAGGAAGCCGTCGAGCTCATAGTCGGCGGACACCGTCTCGGCGTCGCCCAGGTCCTTGATGATCTCCAGCGAGCGACCCAGCGACAGCACCTCGGTGCCGCGGACGTCCTCGATGTAGTCGGCCAGATGCTTTAGATCGCCGTCGTAGCCGAAGAGCACCGTCATCGCGTGGTCGTTGGTGCCCTCGATCGAGCTGACCGTGGCGCCGGACTGCTGGAGGCGCGACTCGATCTCGCTGCGCTGGCGGCGCAGCCGGCCGGCGAGCTCGAAGTCCTCGCCGCCGTGCCCGTTCGCCTCGGCCAGCTTCACGTGCATCACGTAGCCGTCGGCCTCGGGCCGGTACAGCGCGTAGCCCGTGGAGTCGGGCCCGCGGTGCTTCATGGCCTGCAGCATCGCGGTCATGTCGCGCCCGACGTGGCGCTCACCGCCGCCGTCGCGGTAGATGATCCCGGCGATCCCGCACATCAGGGAAGAACCTCCAGGTACTCGTCGCGCTCCCAGTCGGTCACGGCGGCCAGGTAGCGCTCCCACTCGTCGTTCTTGTAGTGGCGAAAGACGTCGTACAAGCGGCCGGGCATCGCGCTGCGCACCACCTCGTCGGCCTCCAGCGCCACCAGGGCCGCGCCCAGGCTGTCGGGGACGCGTTCGATCTCGGTGCCCGCCTGGAGCAGGTCGTAGGTGTTGCCGCTCTGGGGATCGCCCGGATCGCTCTCGTTGCGGATGCCGTCGAGGCCGGCCACCAGCAGCGAAGCCACCGTGAGGTAGGGGTTGCAGGAGGAGTCGACGCCGCGGTACTCGAAGCGCCCACCCGAGGCCACGCGCACCGTGCAGGTGCGGTTCTGCCAACCCCAGTTCTTGTAGACCGGCGCCCAGAAGCCCGCGTCCCACATGCGGCAGTAGGAGTTGACCGTCGGGTTGCCGACGCACATGAGCGCGCCGAAGTGGTCGAGCATCCCGCCGAGAAAGTGGCGCGCGATGTCCGAGAGCTCGGCGGGACCGTCGGTGTCGTGGAAGACATTGCTGCCGTTCTCGTCCATGAGGGTGAAGTGGTGGTGGTGGCCGTTGGCCGACACGCCGGTGAACGGCTTGGGCATGAAGGTGGGCAGAAGGCCGTGCTTGCGCCCCACCGCCGCGCAGATCTGCCGGTAGGTGGTGATGTTGTCGGCCGTCTTCACCGGGCGGTCGAAGCGGAAGTTCAGCTCGAGCTGGCCCGGGGCGTCCTCGTGGTCGCCGTAGCTCATGTCGAGGCCCAGCTTCTGGCCGTAGTCGATCACGTCGAGCAGCACCGGACGGAGCTCCTCGAACTGATGGATGTGGTAGCAGTAGGGCTTGGTCACACCCTCGGGAAGGGCCCCGTTCTCGGGCTTCTTCAGCCACATCATCTCGGGCTCGATGCCGATCAGGAAGCTGTAGCCGAGCTCCTTCTCGAACTCCGCAACCACGCGCTTGAGGTTCTGGCGAGGGTCGGCGTCGAGCAGCTCGCCCGTCTCGGTGTCGTAACAGTCGCAGTACACGCGGGCCACGCGCGAATCCCAGGGCAGGACGGCGAAGGTGTCGAGGTCGGCTACCGCCGCCAGCTCGGACTCCTCGGGGCCGAAGCCGATGTAGTCGCCAGCGCGGTCGGTGAACAGGTTGGCCGTGGCGCCGTAGACGAGCTGGTAACCCTTCTCGGCGACCTGGGGGAAGAAGTCCGCGACCACGCCCTTGCCCATCACCCGTCCGGTGATCGAGACCTGCTGGAAGAAGACGTACTTGATGCCGTCGGCGTGAATGCGACGGGTGATCTCCTCGATGCGCTCGCGCCGGCCCGGCTGGGTGCGCGCCTCCTCGAGGGTGGCGGGCGGCGCTTCCGAGCGCGCCGTCTTCAGGACGGTGTCGACCGTGCCGCCGAAGCCGTTCGACGCCGCCTCCTGGGCCGTCGCGCTGCCGTCACTCATTCGCAGTCCTCCGAGTGGATTGGGGCCGCCGGGGCGGGCCGCCCGGCGCGGCGACTATATCACCGCTTTGCGCAAATTTGTATAAGGCCCTCAGCGTGCGGCGACGGTCGAATCGCGGGTGATCGACGGCACGGGCGGGAGCTCCTCGATCCAGCGCATCACGTGCAGATCGAGGCTCCGCGGAAGGAAGATGTCGACCGAATGCTCGACCGCCGCGCCCTCCGCGGTACAGGTGACGTGATCGATCTCGAGCGCGGCCACGGTCTCGCTCACCGCGAGCGCCCGGCCCACGCGGTCGCGCCGGGTAAGCAGGCGAGCCGAGATGTGTGCGCGGGTGTAGGCCACGGGCACCCCCTGGCCGCGCATCACGTCGAGCACCATGTCGCCGTCCTCGAGCGCCTGACGAAGCTTGGCCTCCGACGGCATCGCCACCTCGGGGTGCACGATGTCGCGCATCCAGGCCCCGGGCCGCCCGTCCATGAGCAGCGTTCGGGTGACCGTGGTGGCCAACGCGTCCGCGGGCAGGGCGAAGAGCTCCGCCGGTTCGGGCCCGAGCCGCTTCTGCTCGATCTCGACCTCGCCCAGCTCCAGCTTCACGCCCCGTTGGCGGGCCAGCTCGCTGTAGGACACGAGCCGCTCGAGGCCCTCGTCGAGGCTCGTCGCGGTGGTGCGGCCGACGTAGGTGCCGCTGCCCTGCCGGCGGACGATCTCACCGCTCTCCTCGAGGCGCCGCAGCGCGGTACGCAGTGTCCCGCGCGAGATCCCCAGCTGCACCGACAGCTCCTGCTCGGGGGGAAGGCGCTCGCCCGAGCGGTGGCGTCCCGTGGCCAGCCACGTCCGCAGCGCGTCCTCGGCGATGTCGACCAGAGACGGCTTGGCCTCGGGAGCGACCGCGTCGGTCACTAGAACAGGCCGACCGTCCGCCCGTCGGCGTCGATGTCCACGTTGAACGCGGCTGGAGACTTGCCGAGGCCGGGCATCTGCTGAATGTCCCCGGCCAGCGGCACGAGCCAGCCGGCGCCCGTGTAGGCCCGGATGTCGCGCACCGGCAGCACGAAGTCCTCGGGCGCGTTGAGGAGCGTGGGGTCGGACGACAGGGAGAGGTGCGTCTTGGCCATGCACACCGGCAGCTTGTCCAGGCCGTCGTCGTTGAACTGGCGGATCTTGCGCTGAGCGTCCAGGTAGAACACCACTTCCTTCGCGCCGTAGACCTTCTTGGCCACCTTCTCGACCTTGGTCTCGATCGAGTCGTCGTCGGAGTACAGCAGTTCGAACTCGTTCGGGCTGTCGCAGGCCTTCACCACGGCCTCGCCCAGCGCCGCGGCGCCCTCGCCGCCATTGGTGAAGCCGTCGTTGATCTCGGCCCCGTGCGCCCCCGCCTCCAGGGCCAGGCGCTGGACCAGAGCCACCTCCTCGTCGGTGTCCCCCGGGCGGCGGTTGACCGCGACCACGCAGGGCAGGCCGAAGGTCTTGACGATTCCGAGGTGGCGACGCAGGTTGGCGGCACCCTCCTCGACCGCCTTGAGGCCCTCATCGGTGCCCGAGCGCGGGTCGTCCTCGAGGCCGCCGTGGTGCTTGAGCGCGCGCACCGTGGCCACCAGCACCACCGCGCTGGGGCGGATACCGCCCTTGCGACAGACGATGTCGAAGAACTTCTCCATGCCCATGTCCGAGCCGAAGCCCGACTCGGTGATCACGTAGTCGCCGAGCTTCTGGCCGATCAGGTCGGCCACCAGCGAGGAGTTGCCGTGGGCGATGTTGGCGAACGGCCCGGCGTGCATCAGGCAGGGCTGGCCCTCGAGCGTCTGAATCAGGTTGGGCTTCAGCGCGTCCTTCAGCAGCACCGCCATAGCGCCGGCCGCCCCCAGGTCCTCGGCGGTCACGGGCTTGCCGCCGTCGAAGGAGTGAGCGACGGTGATGGCGCCGAGGCGCTTGCGCAGGTCCTGGAGGTCGCGCGAGACGGCGAGGATGGCCATCACCTCCGATGCGGCGGTGATGTCGAAGCCCGACTCACGCGGGTAGCCGTTGGCCCGGCCGCCCTGGCCGAGGGTGATCGCGCGCAGGGCGCGATCGTTCATGTCGAGGGCCCGCTTCCATCCCACGCGCAGGGCGTCGATCTTGTGCGGGTTGCCGTGCAGGATCGAGGCGTCGAGCAGCGCGGCGAGCAGGTTGTTGGCCGCGCCCACGGCGTGGATGTCGCCGGTGAAGTGGAGGTTCAGGTCTTCCATCGGCACGACCTGGGTCATGCCGCCGCCCGCGGCGCCGCCCTTGATGCCGAACACCGGGCCGAGGGAGGGCTCGCGTAGGCAGAGCACCGGGTCCTTGCCGATCCTGCCCAGGCCCTGGGTCAGGGATACCGCCGTCGTCGTCTTGCCCTCGCCCGCCTTGGTGGGCGTGACGCCGGCCACGCACACGATCTTGGCGTCGGGCGCGTCCTTCATGCGGTCGACCACACTCAGGTCGATCTTGGCCTTGTAGCGCCCGTAGGGCTCGAACTCGTCGGGCGTTAGGCCCATCCGCTCGGCGATGTCCTCGATCGGGAGGAGCTCCGCTTCCTGCGCGATCTCCAGGCTGCTCTTCACGGGCTCTCTCCTCGTCGTTAGTGGCTGACTGCCGCGGCGGCCAGTTCTGATACCAGCTTGTCCTCGTAGAACCGCTCCAGCGCGAAGGGCTGGATCAGCTCGGGCTGCTTGCGGGTGGCCGTGAGCTCGGCCAGCGTCTTGCCGACGATCGGGGCGGCCTTGAAGCCGTAGGTGCCCCAGCCCGAGCTCACGTGGAAGTTCTCGACCTCGGTCTGGCCCAGGATCGGGCTGTAGTCCGGGCTGAGGTCGCACAGGCCGGCCCACGAGCGCAGTATTCGCGCGTGCTCGAGCTGGGGGAACAGCTCGAGGGTGTGGCGCGAGACCTCCTGCATGAAGTTGAGCGTGCCCTGCTGGCGGTAGGTGGTCCAGGGCTCGATCTCCGCGCCCATGAGGAACTCGCCGCGGTCGGTCTGCGACACGTAGACGTGCATCTGTGAGGACACGATCACCACGTCGAGCAGCGGCTTCATCGCCTCGGTCACGCAGGCCTGGAGGATGTGGGTGGTGATCGGCATCTTCACGCCGGCCATGTCGGAGATCAGCGAGCTCCAGCCCGCCGTGCAGTTGAGCACCGTGCCCGCCTTGATGCGTCCCCGGTTGGTGTTGACCGCGTCCACGCGGCCGTTGGTGCGCTCGATCCCGGTGACCTCGGTGTAGGGGTGGATCTCGGCGCCGCCGCGGTCGGCGCCGCGCGCCAGGCCCCAGACCACGGCGTCGTGGCGGATCACGCCGCCCGGCGGGTGGTAGAGAGCGCCCATGATGGGGTGCACGGCGTCCGGGTTGTCCACCTGCATGGCCGGCGCCAGCTTCTTGATCTCGTCGGGGTAGATCAGCCGCGAGTCGATGCCGTTGAGGCGGTTGACCTCCGCGCGGTTGGCCATCACGAACATCGCGCGGTCGGTGTGGGCCAGGGTGAGGTGGCCGTTCTGGGAGAAGAGCAGGTTGAAGTTGAGCTCCGCGCCCAGGCCCTCGTAGAGCTTGAGCGAGGCGTCGTAGAACTTCGCCCCCTCCACGGTCTTGTAGTTGGAGCGCAGGATCGTGGTGTTGCGCCCGGCGGCCCCCGAGCCGATGTAGTTCTTCTCGAGGATGGCCACGTCCTTGATGCCGTGGTCGCGGGCGAGGTAGTAGGCGGTGGCCAGACCGTGGGAGCCGCCGCCGATGATCACGACGTCATAGGAGTCCTTGAGCTCGCCGCGCTTTCGCCACATGCGCTTGGGGCGGAAGATCTCACGCACGGCTGGTCACCTCTGCCGTTCGGAGCGAGTCCACGCCGACGGGTCCGCCGCCCAGGTTCCCGGCGGCGTCGGCGACCACGGCCCACACGTACTGACCGAGCGCCGCGCCGAACAGCATGAGCCAGCGGTCCTCGGTCTCGCGCAGGACCGCTCCCGGCGTGCGGGCCACCGAACCGGGGCGAAACGCCCCGACCGGGGTCACGGCGTCACGCAGGTCGAGCGCGGTGAATCGCGCGAACACCTCTCGGGCGAGCGGGCCCTCGATGGCCAGCAGGCCAAAGGCAGTGGTCACGTCGATCACGCTCACGAGGCCGTCGCCGCCGTTGTTGATGCGCTCCCGCACGCCCTCCAGCTCGCCGATTGCCACGGCGCGCTCGGGTGTGAACGGGCACCACCAGCCGCCCTCGAAGGGGCTGACCTGGCCGAGCACGAGCGACTCGCCGGTCACCGCGCTGGTGTCGGCCGCCTGCACCTCGAGCTTGCCCAGATGGGAGAGGTCGGCGAAGCCGACGCTGGTCTGGCAGCGCTGCCGCTCGGCCTCCTCGCCGTCGAAGCGCACGGCCACGTTCCAGCCGCCGCGCTCCTCCAGCTCGGCGCCGGCGGCCAGGGCCTGGCGCTCCATCGGGCTGCGCGCCAGCGCGCCCGCGGAGGGTGAGAGGAACTCGAGGCTCATGAGCGCAGGATCTCGCCGTCGGGGTCGTAGAAGGGCTTGGTCACCACGTCGGCCTCGAGCTGCTTGCCCTCGTCGGAGATCGTCACGCGCGAGCCGTCCTTGGCCAGGGCCGCGGGCACCCAGGCCATCGCGATCACCTTGTCCAGCTGGTGCGAGTAGCGGGCGCTGGTGACCTGGCCCAGCGGGGCGTCATCGTTCTCGGGCAGCACCACCGCGCCCTCGGTGGGAACGTCCCCGTTGCGCAGCTCGAGCCCCACCAGCGTGGTCTCGGCCGGCTCCTCGGAGAAGCGCTCGAGCGCCGAGCGCCCGATGAAGTCCTGCTCCTTGTCGAGCTTGACGATCCAGGGCATGGCCGCGCTGAAGGGATGCGACTCCGAGTCGGTGTCCTGGCCGACGATGATGTGCATCTTCTGCAGCCGCAGCAGCCGCTGGGGCTCCAGGCCGAAGGGCTTGAGGCCGTGCTCGGCCCCCGCTCCCATCAGCGCGTCCCAGAGGTGCTCGCCGTGGGCCGAGGGAAAGTGGATCTCGTAGCCCACCTCGCCCACGAAGCCGATGCGCAGGATCAGGCAGGGCACCCCGGCCACCTCGGCGCGCTTGCCGTCGAGGTACTTGAAGGCCTCGGCCGAGCAGTCGAGGTCGGTGAGCTTGCCCATGATCTCCCGAGCGCGCGGGCCGGCGAGGTTGACCGCGCCGAGGCCCTGGGTCACGTCGGTGAGGTGGACGTCGAGCCGCCAGTCGGCCAGCCACCATGAGAACCAGTCGTACACGGCGCCGGCGCCGCTCGAGGTGGTGGTCACGTAGAAGGACTCGTCGTCGAGGCGGCAGACCGTGCCGTCGTCCATGATGCGGCCCGCGTCGCTGGCCATCACGCCGTAGCGGACGCGGCCCGGCTCCATGTTGGAGAAGCGGTTGGGGTAGAGGCGGTCGAGCAGCTCGCCCGCGCCTGAGCCGCGCACGATCAGCTTGCCCAGCGTGGACACGTCGATGATCCCGGCCGCCCGGTTCACCGCGAGCGCCTCGGCCTTCACGTCGCCGTAGTCGTAGGCGCGGCGCCAGTCGCCGGCCCACAGCACGTTGGCGCCCTGCTCGCGCTGGCGCCCGTGGATCGAGGAGCGCTTGGCGGGCTCGAAGGCCTCCCGGCCAGCGCGCCCATGGGCACCGGGTGCCATGGCGGGCGGGCGGTGGTGCCGCCCACCTGCTCGAGGGTCTGGCCGGTCTCCTGAGCCATCTGGCGGATCGCCGTGAGCTGGCACATCCGGCCCTGGCAGGGCCCCATGGTGGTGGTGGTGTAGCGCTTGGAGAGCTCGATCGAGTCGTAGCCCTCCTCCACGCTCAGGTGGATGTCCTTGGCCGTGACGTCCTCGCACAGGCAGGCGAAGCACTTGCCCTTGGTCTTTGCCGAGACCGGCGCGGGAACAGCCACCTCCGGGGAGCGCTTCCAGGCGCTCTCGATCCGCGCGCGGCCCTCCTGCGCGCGGGCGAAGGAATCGGCGTCGCCGAAGCCGAGCGCGTGCGCGGCCTCCTCGCCCGACACACGGCCCGACAGCTCGGCGTCCTCGAGCGACACCGGGCCGCACACCTCGCCGGCCGCGTGAAGGCCGGCGGGCACGTGGGACAGCGCGAACACGCCGCGCTCGCTGTGGTACGAGGTCTTGGCCCCGGACTGGGCGAGGAGGGAGGTGGCGGGCGCGCTGCCGCCGGAGACCACCAGGAGGTCGCAGTCGATCTCTGCCCCGCCGTCGGCGCCCGGGGCGCCCACCACGGCCTGGCTCAGGTGGCCGCGGCCGCGGGCCTCGAGCACGGTCGCTCCCCGCTTGATCCGCACCCCGCGGCGCTCCAGCGCCTTGAAGGCGGGCGACGAGCCGTTCGTGCGCAGGTCGGCCACCGCGACGATGTCGACGCCGTGATCAAGCAGGGCCAGCGCGGCCTCGAGGCCGCGATCGCACACCGTGGCCACCACGGCGCGACTGCCGGGCTTGACGGCGTAGAGCCCGGCCAGGCGGCGCGCGCCGCCGGAGATCATCACCCCGGGAAGGTCGTTGCCGGCGAAGAGCAGCGGCTGCTCGATCGTGCCGGTGGCGAAGAGCAGGCGCCGGGCGCGCACCTGGTGCAGCGTGTCGCCCTGCCACACCGGCACGAGGCCGTCGAAGGCGCCCAGTGCCGGCGCGTTCGAGAGCACCTCCACGCCGGCCTCCTGAGCGCGGGCGGTGAGCTCACGCGCGTGCGCGTGTCCCTCCTCGGCGAGGAGGCGCCCGCCGGGCTCGGCCCCCTCGTCGCACAGCACCACGTCGGCCCCCAGTTCGGCGGCGGCGATGGCGGCGTTGAGGCCCGCCGCTCCTCCGCCCACCACGAGCAGGTCGGCGTGGCGGCGGCGGTACTCGGTGCGCCACTCGCGCTCGGGCTGGCTCTTGCGCAGCTTGCCCAGGCCGGCGGCGTGGCGCAGCACCTTCTCGTAGAGCGGCCACAGCCGGCGCGGGCGGATGAAGGTCTTGTAGTAGAAGCCGGGCGGGGTGAAGGGACCGGCGAACTTGTCGGTGGCGCTCATCACGTCGAAGTCGAGCGACGGCGTGGCGTTCATGTGGTGGACCTTCATGCCCTCGCGAACGGGCTCGGTGCAGGCCCGGACCCCAGGGGCGTCGCCCACCTGGACCATGCAGTTGGGGCACTGGCCCGCGCAGCACATCAGCCCGCGCGGGCGGTGGTACTTGAAGGAGCGTGAGAAGGTGCGCCGGCCCGACGCGTACAGGGCCGAGCCGATGGTGTCGCCCTCGAGCGCCTTCACCTCCTTGCCGTCGAAGCTGAAGGTCAGCTCGCGCTCGCGGTCGATGCGCTCGCCCTCGCGCTGGGGCAGCCGGCTCACAGCGTTCCCGTTCCGCCGAGGCCGGCCGCCTCGCCCGCTCCCCCGGGCGCGGGACCGCCCCCGGGGGCGTCGTCGGCCGAGCCGGGAAGCTCGGTAAGGAGCACCTCGTTGGTGCGCGTGTCGCGCTCGGCCAAGAACCAGGCGCCGCAACCCGAGCGGTGGCTCCACCACTCGCGCTGGACCCCGGCCACGTTGCGGCGGAAGTAGTTGTAGGTGTTCAGCTCACGCCGGCTCGGATTCGGCCCCGGCCGGGCATTGACCTCGCCGCCGAAGCCGAAATCGGTGACCTCGCGGGGGCCGCAGTTGGGACAGTTGAGGACGTAGGACACAGGTAGATAGCGTCGGGGCGCCGCCGGCAGGGCCGGCGGCTTCCGCCAGGCGCGATCTTAGACAAATTTGTTTAATCCGACAAGCCGGGCACCCAGCTCGTCCCCGCCAGCGGCACGCGCGCCATCGCCGCCGCCTCGATCGTCAGGGCCACCAGGTCCTCGGGCTCGAGGTTGTGCACGTGCGACTTGCCGCAGGCGCGTGCGAGCGTCTGGGTCTCGAGTGTGATCGTGCGCAGGTAGTTGGCCAGCCGCCGGCCCCCGAGCTCGGGGTCGAAGCGCGCCGCGAGCTCGTCGTCCTGGGTGGAGATGCCGGCCGGATCGCGCCCCTCGTGCCAGTCGTCGTAGAAGCCCGGGGCGGTGCCGAGCTTCGCGTACTCGTCCGCCAGCTCGGGTGCGTTGTCGCCCAGGGCGATCAGCGCGGCCACCCCGATGGACACCGCGTCGGCGCCGAGCGCCAGCGCCTTCGCCACGTCGGCGCCCGAGCGGATCCCGCCGGACACCACGAGCTGCACCTTGCGGTGCATCCCCAGCTCCTTGAGCGATTCCACCGCGGGCGGGATCGCGGAGAGGATGGGGATCCCCACGTGCTCGATGAACACCTCCTGCGTGGCCGCCGTGCCGCCCTGCATGCCGTCGAGCACCACCACGTCGGCGCCCGCCTTCACGGCCAGCGCCACGTCGTAGTAGGGCCGCGAGCCGCCGATCTTCACGAAGATCGGCTTCTGCCAGTCGGTGATCTCCCGCAGCTCGCCGATCTTGATCTCCATGTCGTCGGGCCCGGTCCAGTCCGGATGGCGGCAGGCGCTGCGCTGGTCGATGCCCTTGGGCAGGTCGCGCATCTCGGCGACCCGGTCGGAGATCTTCTGGCCCAGCAGCATGCCGCCACCGCCGGGCTTGGCGCCCTGGCCGACGACGATCTCGATGGCGTCGGCCTTGCGCAGATCGTCGGGATTCATCCCGTAGCGCGAGGGCAGCAGCTGGTAGACGAGCAGGTCGGAGTGGCCGCGCTCCTCGGGCGTCATGCCGCCGTCGCCGGTGGTGGTGCACGTGCCCACCGCACTCGCGCCGCGGCCCAGAGCCTCCTTTGCCGGCGCGGACAGTGCGCCGAAGCTCATGCCGGCGATGGTGACGGGGATCTTCAGGTGCAGCGGCTTCTCGGCGTTGCGCTCGCCGAGCACCACGTCGGTGTCGCAGCGCTCGCGGTATCCCTCGAGCGGGTAGCGCGAGACGCTCGCGCCCAGGAAGAGCAGGTCGTCGAAGTGGGGCACGCGGCGCTTGGCGCCGAAGCCGCGGATGTCGTAGATGCCCTCGTTGGCGGCGCGCTGGATCTCGGCGATCGCGTGGCGGTCGAAGATCGCGCCTTCGCGCGGCGCGGGGGTGAAGGAGGTTCCCATCAGTACGCCCCCGCGTTGTCGACGTCGAAGTTGTACAGCGTGCGGGCCGAGCCGTAGCGGCGAAACTCGGACGGGTCGAAGTCGGCCTCGGCGCTCTGCAGCAGGTCGGTGAGCTCGGTCACGTGGTGCTCCTTCATCTCCTTCTCTACGCAGTCGGCGCCCAGCCCGGCCACCGAGCCCCGCACGTAGAGGTGCGACTCGTAGATCGAATCGCCGAGCGCGTCGCCGGCGTCGCCGCATACCACGAGGCAGCCCTTCTGGGCCATGAAGGCGCTCATGTGCCCCACCGACCCGTGCACGACGATGTCGATTCCCTTCATCGATATCCCGCAGCGGGCCGCGGCGCTGCCGTGCACCACGAGCAGGCCGCCGCGCCCGGTGGCGCCGGCCGACTGGCTCGCGCTGCCCTCGACCACGATCGTGCCCGACATGGTGTTCTCGGCAAGGCCCACGCCGGCGTTGCCGCGCACCCGCACGGTCGCCTGCTTGTTCATGCCCGCGCAGTAGTAGCCCACGTGGCCCTCGATCTCGACGTCGATCGGCGCGTCGATGCCCACCGCCACGCGCGTGGGCGCCGCGTGGGTTGAGCACCCGCCAGCGGCCCTGCGGGGCGTCGTGCAGCCGGGCGTTCAGCTCCCGAAGCGGCGTTACGGCCAGGTCGACTTCGGTGGCATGGGTCTCCACCGCCGCCATTACGCGGGCTGGCGCTCCCAGCTGTACACCTGGCCCGGCTCGGGCTCCCACATGCGCGCGTCGTCGGCGCCGGGCAGGGTGGCGATCGCCCGGTACTCGGAGGCCATGGCCACCCACTCCTCGGTCTCCGCCATCACGGCGGGCTTGCAGGCGATCGGGTCACGCAGCACGGCAAACCCGTCGACCGTGCCCACGGCGAAGGTGTAGAAGCCATCGAGGTCCTCGAGGCAGCCTTCGAGCGCCGCCTCCAGCGAAGCGCCCTCGCGCAGCCGCCAGGTGAGGTAGCCGGCCGCCACCTCGGTGTCGTTGAGGGTCTGGAACTCGATGCCCTCCGCGCGCAGCTGCTCGCGCAGGCGGTTGTGGTTGGAGAGCGACCCGTTGTGCACCAGGCAGAGGTCGAGCCCGGTGGAGAAGGGGTGTGAGCCGTCGGTGGTGACCTTGCTCTCGGTGGCCATCGCGTGTGACCGAGGGCGTGCGTGCCGCTCATGGAAGCGAGGTCGAAGCGCTCGACGAACTCGCCCGGCAGCCCGGCCTCCTTGTAGATCTCGATCGCCTCGCCCGCGCTCATCACCCGCAGCTCGGGATGGCGCTCGCGCAGCCAGCCCACCGTCGTGTCGGCGTCGGCCTCGACCACGATCACCGCGTGGCTGGCGCGCACCTCGGGCTCACCCGCCCCGAACGCCGAGGCCAGGGCGGCCTGCACCGCTCGCCAGTCCTGGCGTGGATCGGCGGAGTGCAGCGTGACCTTCGTGGAGCCGGACGCCACGCGGTCGCGATAGATCGCCACGCCGGCGCTGTCGGGGCCGCGGTCGCCGAGCTGGAGCAGCATCTCAGCGAGATGGCGGCCGAGCGAATCGCTCAGCTCGGGCGACTTGCTGAACAGACCGGCAATTCCGCACATAGATCGAGTGTAGGTGGGGGTGACTGGGCCTCCCAATGGCAGGCCCGCGAACAATTCGCCCGGTGGGCTATGTGCGGATCCCACATTGGCCGCTCACCCTCGAACGGGTACTTTGGCGCGTATGAACCAGCCCTTCACCGCGCCCAGCTCCCGCGAGGACGTCGAGCGCTACATCCGCGAGAACGACGTGGAGTTCCTGTTCGCCCAGTTCGTCGACATGCACGGCAAGCCGAACGCCAAGCTCGTGCCGGCGCGGCATCTCGACGGGTTGCTCGAGGACGGCGCGGGCTTCGCCGGTTTCGCGGCCGGGGCGATCGGCCAGCGGCCCAACGACCCGGACATCGCCGCCATCCCCGACGTGCGCTCGCTGACCCCGCTTCCCTGGCGACCCAACGTGGCGCGCCTGGCCTGCGACGTGACCGTCGAGGGCGAGGCCTGGCCCTACTGCCCGCGTACGATCCTCCGCGGCGTGCTCGACCGGGCGGCGGCCATGGGCTACGAGTTCAAGATCGGGGCCGAGCTCGAATACTTCCTGGTGCGCCTGCTCGACGACGGGTCGATCGAGCTGGCCGACCCGCTCGACACCCTCGACCAGCCCTGTTACGACATGCGCGCGCTCACGCGCAATCTCGACTTCATGTCGGAGGTCTCCCGTCACGTCGACGCCCTCGGATGGAACAACTACGCGAACGACCACGAGGACGCCAACGGCCAGTTCGAGCAGAACTTCGACTACGCCGATGCGCTCACCACCTGCGACCGGGCGATCTTCTTCCGCTACATGGTGGAGTCGCTGGCCCAGGAGCGCGGGCTGATCGCCACCTTCATGCCCAAGCCGTTCGGCCACCTGACGGGCAACGGCTGCCACTTCCACATGAGCCTGTGGAAGGACGGCGAGAACGTGTTCGAGGCCGATCCCTCGGACGACCCGCGCGGCCTCGGGCTTTCGCCGCTCGCCTACAACTTCATCGGCGGGCTCAAGGCGCACGCCAAGGCCTACATCGCTCTGACCGCGCCCACGGTTGGCTCCTACAAGCGGCTCGTGGTGGGCACGCGCAGCGGGTCGAGCTGGGCCCCCGTCTACGTGAGCTACGGCTACAACAACCGCACCCAGATGCTCCGGGTGCCGGCGCCCGGCCGCGTGGAGGACCGCACGGTCGACGGCTCGTGCAATCCCTACCTGGGGGCGGCGGCGGTACTGGCCGCCGGCCTGGACGGCATCGAGCGCGAGCTCGACCCGGGCGAGCCGACCACCGAGCTCAACCTGCACGAGCTGGACGACGAGCGCCGGGCCGAGCTCGGCGTGGATCTGCTCCCCGGCAACCTCCTCGACGCGACGCGCGAGCTCGAGAAGTGCGACGTGCTGCGCAAAGCGCTGGGCAACACCGGCCGGGAGGACTACGTCGACTACTTCGTGACCGAGAAGCGCCGGGAGTTTCAGGACTGGCACGACCAGGTCTCGCAGTGGGAGGTCGACCGCTACCTGCAGTTGTTCTAGCTCAGCTCTCCAGTAGCCCGAGGCGCCCAGCCAGCCACCGGGCCGGCAGCGCCTGGAAAAGCAGGGTCAGAACGATCGCCAGAGCCACCACCGAGGCGAACACGTCTCCGTTCGGCACGCCCAGCCCCGCCAGCACTCCCACCAGCGCGGCCGGCACCACTCCGGTCTCCCGCGTCCAGCACAGGAAGGCCAGCTCGTTGCGCGACCAGCGCTCGGCGCGGACGGGGAGGGCGCACACGAACACGGTGAGCGGCCGCGCCACCAGCATCAGCGTGGCCAGCACGGCCAGAGCGGGCAGCAGATTCTCGCCGAGCGTGTCGAATGGGATGTTCGCGCCCAGCACCATGAACACGATCAAGGTGACGATGTCCGCCAGGTTGAACGCGAACTGGCCCACCTCCTGCATGTGCGGCTCATCGGGGTGGCCCAGCCCGAGGTGCTCGGTGTTCCCGACGATCAGCCCGGCGAGGAAGGCTCCCAGATAGCCGCTGCCTCCGGCGGTGTCCAGCGAGAAGAAGCTGATCGTGATGACGGTGAGCACCGCGATCGCCGCGCTCTCGCGCCAGATGCCCGAGCGAGAGCTCGAGATCGCCGCCGCAAGCACGACTCCGGCCACGATCCCGAGCACCGTGCTGATGCCGAGGTCGACCAGGAACTCGCCGGCCGGGCCGGTGACCGAGTTGCTTCCCGTGAGGACCACGCCGGCGAGCGTGAGCGCGAGCGCCGCTCCGGTCGGGTCGTTGAAGGCCGACTCGGCGATCACGGTCTGAGCCAGCTTCGGCTTCAGCCGCGAGCGGACGAAGAGAGGGATCAGGATCGCGGGGTCGGTGGGCGACAGGACCGCGCCCACGAGCAGCGCCATGTCCCAGGGAAGGTCGAATGCCAGGTGGGCGGTCACGCCCACGATCGCGGCCGTCAAGCACCATGCCCGGCACGGCCAGCAGGCCGAGCGTCCTCCACACCTTCCGCAGCACGGGCACGGACAGGCTGAGGCCGCCGTAGAACAGGATCAGCGAAACGCCCAGCGTGAACATGAGCTGAGCGCCGAGCGAGTCGAATGGCACGTCGATCACGTCGAGCGCGAACGGACCGAACAGCGCGCCGATCGCCACCAGCACCAGGATCTCCGGAATCGCGATCAGGCTTGCCACGAAGCGGGCGAGCAGCGCGCCCATCAGGAGCAGGCTCAGTGTGAGTAGGACGTCGCCCGTCACTCGCGGCGCCCGCCCTCGAGCGCCATGCGGGCGATGTCCGACGCGGTCACGAGCAGCAGGATGATCACCAACGTGGCGCCCAGCGCCACGGCGATGAGGCCCCGGCGTGAGTCCTCCCGGGCATCGTCGAACGCCTTCTCGGTCGCGCTGTCGCGGCGGCTCTCGTAGCGCGCGAGGTCATCCGCGCGAGTGGCCATGGAGTCGAAGAGCTTCAGCTCGGGGCCCAGGAAGATCTGCTTCACGCGCCGCTCGTCGCCGCGCTCCAGGGCAGCGAAGGCCTGGTCGTCGAGGCCCATGAACCGGTCGAACGTGGCGCTCAGCTCGCGCAGGTAGCGGCGCTCCTGCTCGTCGGTCAAGACCCCGCGCGCCTCGGCGAGATCGCGCCTGAACTCGCGCACGGAGGCCGTGAACCGCCCTCGCGACGCGCCGTTGTCATAGCCGTACGCGGTCTGCCAGCCGTTGAAGTCGGTCACGCCGAACTTCAGGTCGAGCGCCAGCGCCTGGCGCTCGGCGCGGTCCTGCACCTCGTCGAAGCGGTCGCCCAATCTGTTCATGCCGTGCAGGGCCACGGCGATCGTGATGACCGGGCCGAGGACGCAGAGCAGGATCGCGACGTAGAGCTTCGCCCTGATGGTCACCAGGGGACTCCGCATGTAGGGTGGCGCCGATGCTGCTGTTCGTCCTCACGCAGAGCGCGCCGCCCATCATGCTGCTGGTGCTGGCCGTGGCGCTCTACCTGACTGTCATGGACCTGCGCCAGGAGGACGGACCTCGACTTCACTCCCAAGGTCTGGTGGTTCCTGTTCGTGCTGCTCACGCACGTGCCCGGCTACATCGTTTTCCGCGTCTGGATAGCGGTGCGCAGGCACCGTCGCGAGGACCAGTCGCATGCTGCTAGTCCCGGTCCCCGCGGACGTCGTGGAGGCGGGCCAGCTTGAGCGCCAGCTCGAGCGAGAGCAGATCCTCCGTTCCCAGGTCCAGGTCAGTGACCCGCTCGATCCGCTCGAGCCGCTGACGCACCGTGTTGGGGTGGATGTAGAGCGCCCGCGCGCTCGCGGCCACGCTGCCGCGATCGGCCAGAAAGCGCTCGAGCGTCTCGACCAGGCGCGCCCCGCGCCGTCGGTCGTATGGAGCAACTCCTCGACGGAGGTCCGGTAGCGGTCGTGCGGGGCGTCATCCATCTCCAGATGGACCAGGTACTTGTAGGCACCGAGACCCTCGTACGAGACCGCGCCCCCGTCGGCCACCAGCGAGCGGCCGATGCGCGACGCATCGGCGGCCTCGCGCATGCGCCGCCGCGCGCTGGCCGCGCCGCGGTCCACATCGCTCAGGCCCACCACCACGCCCTCCTCACGCGCGAGCTCCTCGCATCCCTGCCGCAGCCGCTCGACCGCAGCGGCACCCGCGAGGCAAGCGGGGCGATCGCGCGGACGCAGTCGTGCTGCGAGTCGAAGAAGGCGCGGGGTAGAGCCGGCGCAGGCGGCTCTCGAAGCGAGCGGCCAGGTCCGGCCAGCCGGGTCCCTCCTCACCGGCGGGCGCGGCGCGCACCGCATGGAGGAACACGTGCGGGCGCGTGAGGTCGCAGCGCGCTTCGGCGGCCTTCGCCTCCGCGGCCTCGACCGAGCCCGCCGCGAGCGCCTCGAACATGTCCTTGACGATGTTCTCCGCGGTCAGCCGCTCGATCAGCTCCGCCTTCTTGAGTCCCACCGCAGTCTGGTGTGCCACCGCGCGCAGCAGCTCGGCGTCCTCCTCGTCGAAGGCCCGGCCGCGCGCGATGCAGCAGACGATTCCGAGTTGCTCGTCCCCCGCCGCCAGGGGCGCCACCAGCAACTCTTCCTCGATGGCCCGGGTGCGCCCGCCGCGCATGAGGTCGAGCAGCTGTGCCGCGCGTCCTGGCCGTGTGCTCGACTCGGGCGGATCCGAGCCCACCAGGTTCAGCTCGTCGGCATCCGAATCGATTCGCCATATCTGGCACGACTCAGCGCCCAGCAGCTGGCGCGCTCCGCGCGTAACGGTGTCGTAGAGATCTTCGCGCAGCGTCACCGCGGCGAGCGCCTGGCTCAACTGCGTGAGTGTGGTCAGCGCCTCCACCCGCCGGCGCGCGCCCTCGTAGAGCTTGGCGTTCTCGATCGCCCCCGCAGCGAGCGACGCGGTGTGCACGAGGAAGTTGAGCACCCCGTCGTCGAACTCGCGCGGGGCCTGTGTGTGGAGGACCACCACACCGAGTACGTCCCCGTCGCGCGCCATCACCGGTACGGCGACCATGGATTGGAAGCGCTCTTCCTCGAGCTCCGGCACGTACTTCATGCGCGGGTCGTCAAGCGCGTGTTCGCGGATGAACTCGGGCGTCTTGGTGCGCGCGACCCATCCCGTGAGGCCCTCCTCGATCCCCCAGCCGAGCTGGCCGACCAGATGGGAGTAGCGCGGCGACGCCGCGCGCAACACGAGGCGCTCGCCGTCGAGGAAGTAGATGAAGCAGGCGTTGCAGCCGGTCGCGTCGGTGGCGATCTCCATGATCCCGTCGAGGACCCGGTCCAGATCCAGCGAGGACGAGACCGTCTTGATGACGGCGTACAGCGTCTCGTTTTCGCGCTGGACGCGGGCCAGGGAGTCGCCGCCGCCCGATACCCGTGAGACCGTCAAACCAGCCTCCTTGCGGTATGGAGCGGCCATCCTAGCCGGGGCCACACACCCGCCATATGTGTCGATGTGACACTCGTAGAGCTCTAACGATGTGCCCATCACACGTTGCGGGAACACTCCAGCCAGTAATAGCGTCGCGCCCGCACGATTCTGCTGGGAAAAATGCTGGGGAAAAGACAGTGTCAGCGGGCGCTATAGCCATGGAGGAAGCATGATCGCAATCCTGATTGCGCAGGTCTCCAACCTCGAGGACGCCGCCAGCGCCGAGGCGCAGTCGCTAGACAGCGTAATCCTGGGCGAGCAGTTCTATTTCTTCACCGTCGTACTGATGTGGCTGATCCACGCCGGCTTCATGTCGTACGAAACCGGCATCGCGCGCAAGAAGAACGCGATGGCCACGGCGATGAAGAACATCCTCACGATCGCCGTCGTGACGCCGACGTTCTACTACTTCGGCTGGTGGATCTACAACTGCAACCAGCCGGGTCTGCCGATCGGCCCGAACTCGAGCGACTTCACGGCCGCCGCCTGCCAGGGCGGCATCCCCTGGTCGGACACCTTCGGCCCGAACCTGACGAACAACATCAACCTCGTCTTCTTCCTGGCCTTCCTGCTCTTCTCCTGGACGACCGCGTCGATCATGTCCGGCGCGATCATCGAGCGGGCCCGGCTCTCGGCGTACCTCGTCCTCGCCTGCATCCTCGGCTCGGCCGTCTGGATCCTGGACGCGGCCTGGGGCTGGAGCGCCGGCGGCTGGCTCACGCTCCGGTTCGGGTTCCACGACTCGATCGCATCGGGCGTCGTGCACGGCGTGGCGGGCGCCTTCACACTCGGGGTGCTCTTCAATCTGGGGCCGCGAATAGGGAAGTACACGCGAGAGGGCCTCACGAGACAGTTCCGACCACACAACCTGCACATGACCCTGCTCGGGTTGATGCTGATCTTCACCGGCTTCTACGCCTTCTACGCGGCCTGCCTGGTGATCGCATCCACGTCCTTCCCGGGCTGGGCCAACATCTATCTGAGCCCGACTACGCTCGGCTCCATCGCGATGATCATCACGATGGGCTTCGCGGGCGGCTTCACCGGGGGCTACTTCGCGTCGAGGGGTGACCCGTTCTGGACGGTCTCGGGCGGCCTCGCGGGCGTTATCAGCGTTTCCGCGGGCGCCGACGTCTACGCGCCGACGCTCGGCTACCTGATCGCCATGGCGAGCGCGGCGATCGCCGTCTACATGGGCACCTGGATCGAACAGAAGATGCGCGTAGACGACGCCGTCGGCGCCGTCGCGGTGCACGGGGGGATGGGCTTCCTTGGCCTGTTATGGGTCGGCATCTTCGCCGCCGGCTACCCGACCGGAGTGAACAACGTGGACAGCTCGATCGGCGGACAGCTGATCGGCATGGCCACGTTCCTGCCACTCGGATTCCTGTCGGGCTGGGTGTCCTCCTGGCTCTTGAAGAAGCTCAATATCCTGCGCGTGCCGCCGGAGGTCGAGCTCATGGGCCTCGACGTGGCCGAGTACGAGCCCAACCTGTACCTGCCCGAGGTGGCCGTCGCCGAGGAGGAGCTCGTCGAGCCCGACGGGACGCCGGTGACTGCGGTGACGGTCCTGACAAGAGCCAAAGACGAGGCGGTGGTCTAGATGCCGGGCATCATCAACAGCGCTCCGGACTGCGTCACGCACGGCGCGGGCTCAGAGGCGGCACGCGTCGAGGACAGCGCCGACTTCATCCTTCAGAACAACTACCAGGACTGCGCCGGCTTCGGAACGTTCATGCCCGGATCTACGTACGGCGACGAGGGTTCCGGGGCCGACGCGATCTACTACATCGTCACCTGGCTCGGGATCGTGGTCATGGTCGCGGTGCTCGTGGCCTGGGTCCTGTACGAGAACCGGCGGTTGATACAGGCGGCGATGGGATTCAGCCAGGGTGAGCCCCGAGCGGGCGGCCCGCCACAGCCCGGAGGAGTGGGAGACAGCCAATGAGCAACAACGGATCCAGCAAACGGCAGATCGAGTTCCCGCCCCTCCAGACGCACGTCAAGGGCTTCGAGGTCGCCATGCTCGCGCTCTCGATCATCTGTGCCATCGTGGTCCTGGTGATCGTGCTGTTCACGAATATCGGCACCGAGTTCCGTCCCACCCTCTGAGCCAACAACCAGCGCGTGACACCGGCCGCTGACGCCGGGGTCGGCCGCTGGGGCACCCCGCTCACGGCGGGCGGGCCCACCTGGCTGCGCGTCGGCGTGATCGTGGCGGTGCTCGTTGTGGCCTTCGTGGCCGCCCAGACGTGCCAGAAGTCGTCGATTCGGCTCGACAAGAATCAGGCCATCGCCAAGGCCGAGGAGCAGGTGGATTTCACGCCGAAGCGCACGCAGATCCGGCTCCTGCGGCAGGGAATCACCTCGAAGCCGTACTGGGTCGTGTCGCTGTCCCGTCCGGGGCGGCGCGAAGACACGTTCAGTGAGCTCGCCGTGATTCGCGTCAACGCCAACACGGGAAAGGTCGAGACCATCCGCCAACAGGGCCTCGCGCGGCCGAGTAGCGAGTGAGCTGGCGTTCCGCGCTTCTCGCCTTCGGCATCCTGGTTGGCCGGCTGCGGTGATGGCGGCGGGAACGAGGAGCTCGTGTCCCGCCTGCCCGGCGACGCCCGGGCACTCAGCGTGATCGATCTGGCCGCGGTCAAAGAGCGCCTCGGGCTGCCCGAGGACGCCGATCCGACCCGACCGCCGGGCGACAGCGGCTCCGAGGCGCAAACTTGCCTGTTCGCCTACGCCGGCAACACGTTTCCCTACCTCGCCCGGTTCGACCGCACGTTCATGGAGGCCATCGACGAGAGCCGGGTCACTCAGGCGGCGACCACGCCGGTCTCGGGACCCGACACCGTGATGGTGCTGGCCACAGACCAGTCCTTCGACGACGAGATCGCCAAGCGTCTCGAGCGGGCGGGCTACCGGCCCGGCGACGACGGCCTCCTGGTGAACGACGATGCCGGCGGTCCGGGCGGCTTTGCCGCCGTCGGTGGCGCAGACGGCGTGGTGGTGCTGGCGGGCGAGGCTCGCGCCGCACAGCGCGCGCTCGAGGGCGAGCAGCCTGAGGGGGCGACCCGTGAGCTGCTGAGCGAAATCGACGCTCCGGTCCGGGACGCCACCACATTGAGCGGCGGCCAGAGCTGTGTCCGAGGTGTGGCACTCGGCGATCGCATCGATCCCCCTGAGATCGAGATGGCCGTGAGGGTGCGCGGTGAGGCCGACGCCGAGCGCGTCGAGAACCCCGCCACGGATGCCGGCGACGCCTTCCGCGCCGGAGAGGCGGAAGCCGAGGGCGACCTCGGCCGCCTGCCGCTCACCTATTCTCCCCGGCCCGGGGTGTCCCCCATCCAGGCCCTGGTAGCCCGGCTCGCGGCCCCCTACCGCTGCCCGGGGAACTGAGCCCACGCCGATCTCACGCCACCCGCCCTCCGTGCGTTCTTCTTCCATGAGATTCAGCACCCACCACTCGCCCGTCGGCCCCCTTCTGCTCGCGGGTGACGAACAGGCCCTCACACGGCTCGCGTTCGCCGGCGATGGCAAGGTCCCGGGCGGATGGCAGCTCGACGACCGGCGCTTCGCCGCCGAGCACCGGCAGCTCGACGAGTACTTCGCGGGCACTCGCGACGGCTTCGACTTCCCGCTGCGCCTGGAGGGACCGCCCTTCGATCGAGCCGTCTGGACCGTCCTACAGGAGATCCCGTACGGAACCACCGCCAGCTACGGCGAGATAGCGGCGCGAATCGGCAAGCCGGGACACGCTCGAGCGGTGGGCGCGGCGAACGGGCGGAACCCGATCGCCATCGTCGTCCCCTGTCACCGAGTGATCGGCGCGGACGGCGCGCTCACCGGTTATGGAGGCGGGCTGGATCGCAAGCGCGACCTGTTGGCCCTGGAGGGCGCGATTCTGAGCGTTTGAGCGCTACGAAAGAGGCCCCGCGTCGGCGGGGCCTCTTCGAAGCTATTCCTCGTCCTTGCCCTCGGGCGGTGGCGGGGCATCCGGCACGTCCGGCAGGACGTCCGGCACTTCGGGCAGGTCGGCGCCCTCCGACGAGTTCGGGTCCTCGGAGGACCCTTCCTCGCGGGCGTCGCCCTGGCCTCCCACCGTCACCGTCTCGCGGGCACGTTCCTTGGGCTTGACGATCGAGATCTTGATCTCGCGCACGTCGCCGTCGGTGGTTTCCGCCAGCTTGGCCCGCTCGTCCTCGCTCAGGCGGTCGACCTCGACCGTCGAGCCCGGCGGCATGCTCTGGGAGAGCACCTCGTCGGCCAGCGGGTCCTCGATGTAGCGCTGGATGGCCCGCCGCAGCGGCCGGGCGCCCATCGACGGGTCCCAGCCCTTCTCGACCAGCAGGTCGGCTGCGCCCTCCGAGAGGTTGAGCGACAGCTCGCGCTCGGCCAGCGACTCGCGGATCCGCTTGAGCAGCAGCTCCACGATCGTCGAGATCTCTTCCTTGGTCAGCTTGTGGAAGACGATCACCTCGTCGATGCGGTTGATGAACTCGGGCCGGAACACCTTCTTGAGCTCGCCCATGATCCGGGTCTTCATGTCGTCGTACGAGAGACCTGTCTCGTCGCCGACGGTGAAGCCGATACCCGTGTTCTTGGCGATCTCCGAGGCCCCGATGTTCGAGGTCATGATCACGATGGCGTTGCGGAAGTCCACCGTGCGCCCCTGGGCGTCGGTGAGGCGGCCGTCCTCCAGGATCTGGAGCAGGATGTTGAACACGTCCGGGTGCGCCTTCTCGATCTCGTCGAGCAGGAGCACGCTGTACGGCTTGCGCCGCACGGCCTCCGTCAGCTGGCCGCCCTCGTCGTAGCCGATGTAGCCGGGCGGCGAGCCGACCAGCCGCGACACGGAGTGCTTCTCCATGTACTCGGACATGTCGATCCGGACCATCGCGTCCTCATCTCCGAACAGGAACTCGGCCAGGGTGCGGCCCAACTCGGTCTTCCCCACGCCGCTGGGGCCGAGGAAGATGAACGAGCCGGTCGGGCGCTTGGGGTCCTTGAGCCCCGCGCGCGAGCGGCGAATCGCCTTCGACACGGCCTCGATGGCCGCGTGCTGGCCGATCACCCGCTTGTGGAGCTCCTCCTCCATGCGCATGAGCTTCTGCGTCTCGGCCTCGGTGAGCTTGAACACCGGGATGCCGGTCCACATGGACACGATGTCGGCGATCTCCTCCTCGCCGATCTCCGGGCGCTCGCCGGACTCGCCCGAGCGCCACTGCTCCTCGAGCTCGCGCTTCTTGTTGGTCAGCTGGCGCTCGGTATCGCGCAGGTTCGCGGCCTTCTCGAACTCCTGCGCCTCGATCGCCGCCTCCTTGTCGCGCCGGGTGGTCTCGATCTCCTCCTCGAGATCCCGGTAGACCGGCGGGGCGGTCATCGACTTGATGCGCGCGCGGGACGCGGCCTCGTCGATGAGGTCGATCGCCTTGTCGGGCAGGAAGCGGTCGGAGATGTAGCGGTCGGCCAGCTCGGCCGCCGCCTCCAGCGCCTCGTCGGTGATGCCGACGCGGTGGTGGTCCTCGTAACGCTGGCGCAGGCCCTTCAGGATCTGCACCGTCTCGTCGGTCGACGGCTGATCGACGCGGATCTGCTGGAAGCGCCGCTCGAGCGCCGAGTCGCGCTCCAGGTACTTGCGGTACTCGTCCAGCGTGGTGGCGCCGATGGTCTGCAGCTCGCCTCGCGCCAGGGCCGGCTTGAGGATCGAAGCGGCGTCGATCGCGCCCTCCGCGGCGCCGGCACCGACGAGGTTGTGCAGCTCGTCGATGAACAGGATGATGTCGCCGCGCTGCTGGATCTCCTTCATCACCTTCTTCAGGCGCTCCTCGAACTCGCCGCGGTACTTCGAGCCCGCGACCAGCGCGGCCAGGTCGAGCGTGTAGATCTGCTTGTTCTTCAGCAGCTCCGGCACCTCGCCGTTCGTGATGCGCTGAGCCAGGCCCTCGACGACGGCGGTCTTGCCGACGCCCGGCTCGCCGATCAGCACCGGGTTGTTCTTCTGGCGACGCGAGAGGATCTGCATGATCCGCTCCACCTCGGTCTCGCGCCCGACCACCGGATCGAGCTTGCCCTCGGCGGCCAGCTTGGTGAGGTTGCGCCCGAACTGGTCGAGCAGCTTGGATGACTTCTTGCCTTCCCCGGGAGCTCCCGCCGCGGCGCCGGCGCGGCCCTGGCGGCCGCCGGGCCCGGACAGCATGCGGATGACCTCGTTGCGGATCTTCTCCGAGTCCGCGTCGAAGTCGAGCAGGATGCGGGCGGCAACGCCCTCGTTCTCGCGCACGAGCCCGAGCAGGATGTGCTCGGTGCCGATGTAGTTGTGCCCGAGGCTCAGGGCCTCGCGCAGGGCGAGCTCGAGAACCTTCTTTGCGCGCGGCGTGAAGGGAATCTGGCCGGAGGTGACCTCCTCGCCGGACCCGACGATGCGCACCACCTGAGCGCGGACGCGCTCGACGGTGATGTCGAGCGATTCGAGGACGCGGGCCGCCAGGCCCTCCTCCTCGCGAAGCAGGCCGAGCAGGATGTGCTCGGTGCCGATGTAGTTGTGCTTGAGGATGCGGGCCTCCTCCTGGGCGAGGACGACCACCTGCCGGGCCCGTTCGGTGAAGCGCTCAAACACTGCAAATGCCTATCTGTCGGGGAACGCGGGGCGGGGGATCCCGTCTTCTTCCCTTAGATCGGCATCTAAGCCGATCGGCTGAGAGGCGACACGGGTTCCGCCGGCCCGTGTATCGAGTCTAACATCGGCCTCCGCAGCACTTTGCGCCTGTAACAAGCTCTAAATCCCGCTGCCAGGGAGGTTTTTGAGTAGCCTCGGCCGCCCATGAACCGAAGGCGCAAGGCAGCTATCGCGGGGATCTGCTTTCTGCTCGTCGCTGCCCGCCGCCGGGTGCGCGACCGACAACGACGACGAGTTCCGCGAGGACTACAACGCGGCCGTCAAGCGGCTCAGCAAGATCAACACCGACATCGGCTCCGCCACCGCGGGCAACCAGTCGAACGCCGAGATCGCCGCGGATTTCAACCGGATTGCCGATACGGCCGAGCGGACGCGCTCCGATCTGGCCGCCCTCGAGCCGCCCGAGGACGCCTCCGACGAGTTCGACGAGCTGCTCAGCGCCCTGCAGAGGGGCATCGACGACCTGAGATCGGTGGCGACCGCGGCCGACTCCGACGATCCGCAGCAGGCCAACCGCGCGGTGCGGGACCTGGCCCGCACCGGGCGAGAGATCACGGCGGCCGAGGAGGCCCTGAAGAAGGCCGTTGACGGCGGCTAGGCCGGCCCAGAGCCCTGGTCGCGCATCGCCGGGAAGAGCACCACCTCGCGGATCGAGTGGCGGCCGCTGAGGATCATCACCAGGCGGTCGATGCCGATCCCGATGCCGCCCGTCGGCGGCATGCCGTGCTCCAGGGCGTTGATGTAGTCCTCGTCGTAGGGCTGGGTCTCGGCGTCGCCCGCGGCTTCGTCGCGTGCCTGCTGCTCGAAGCGGGCGCGCTGCTCGTCGGGGTCGTTGAGCTCGGTGAAGGCGTTGGCGAACTCCATGCCGTCGGCGAAGCACTCGAAGCGCTCGACCAGCCCGGCCTCCGAGCGATGGTCCTTGGCGAAGGGTGAGAGCTCCTTGGGGTAGTCGAGGACGAAGGTCGGCTGCTGGAGCTCGGGTTCCACGTGCTTGGAGAGCAGGTCGTCGACCCGCTTGGCCCAGGTGCCCTCGCCGGGCAGCTCGTCGCCGGTCGCGATGTCGACTCCCGTCCCGTCGCGGATCGCCTCCCGCAGGGTCAGTCGCTTCCACGGAGGTGAGAAGTCGATCGGGCCCTCGTACCCGACGTCGTTCGCCACGTAGGCCACCAGCTCCTCGAGCCGAGCGGCGATGTCCTCATAGTCCGCGTAGGCCTCGTACCACTCGAGCATCGTGAACTCCGGGTTGTGCTTGTGCGAGATCCCCTCGTTGCGGAAGTCCTTGCCGATCTCGTAGACCCGCTCCAGGCCCCCGACGATCAGCCGCTTGAGGTAGAGCTCGTCGGCGATACGCAGGAAGAAGTCGCGGTCGAGCGCGTTGTGGTGGGTCACGAAGGGACGGGCGAGCGCACCGCCGTACAGGGGCTGCAGCACGGGCGTCTCCACCTCGAGGAAGCCCCGGTCGTCGAGCCAGCGCCGCACCGCCCGGACCACCTTCGAGCGCAGGATGAACAGCTCGCGGGTCTCCTCGTTGGCCAGCAGGTCGATCTCGCGGTGGCGATACCGGGTCTCGACGTCCTCCAGCCCGTGAAACTTGTCCGGCGGGGCGCGCAGCGACTTGGCCAGCAGGGTCCACCCGGTGGCCCGCAGGCTGAGCTCGCCGCGTCGGGACTTGAAGGCGGTGCCGTCCACCCCGATCAGGTCACCCAGGTCGAGCGCCGTCAGGGTGTCGAATGACTCCTCGCCCAGCACGTCGCGCTTCGCCTGCACCTGCAGCTTGCCCGAGCGGTCGACCACATCGAGGAAGGCCGAGCCTCCGTGGCCCCGGCGACCGGTGAGCCGGCCGGCGATCCGGTAGGCGCTGTCGGTCTCCTCGCCCGCCTCGAGTCCGTCGTGGGCCGAGTGAACTTCCTCGACCGCGACCACGCCGTCGAATTCGTGCGGGAAGGGGTCAATGCCCTGCTCACGCAGGCGCTCGAGCTTGGCCCGGCGGTCGTCCACTGTCAGGACGCTACTAGCGCGTGCGCTAGCGCTCGATCTTGGTGATCTTCAGCTTGCGCGCGGGGCCGCGCGGGACCGGCACGGTCACCGTTTCGCCGCGCTTGTGCCCCAGGAGGGCGCGTCCGACGGGCGACTCGTTGGAGAGGCGCTGCTCGGAGGGGTTGGCCTCCGCGGAGCCGACGATCTTGAACTTGGTCGACTTGTCCGTCTTCTGGTCCTTCATGTGCACGGTGGCGCCGATGCTCACGACGTCGGTGTCCACGTCCTTCTCGTTGATCACCCGCGCGTTGGCGAGCTTCTCCTCGAGGTCCGAGATCTGCTTCTCGAGCATGGCCTGCTCGTTCTTCGCGTCGTCGTACTCCGAGTTCTCGGAGATGTCCCCGAACTCCCGAGCCTCCTTGATGCGCTCGGCCACCTCGCGCCGGCGCTCGCCGCGCAGGTAAACGATGCGGGTCTTCAGCTCTTCGAGGCCTTCGGGGGTGAGGACGGTTTCACGTGCCATAGAAAAACCCTCCGTTTCGTCCCGGAGGGACCGAGCAGTGTAGCAACGAGCGCCTACGCCGCAAGCGGGTACGCGGGGGCACCGAGGGCGGCCAGGGCCTCCCGCGCGTGGGCGGTGCTCGGGGCGCTCACCAGCGGCTGGCGAACGCGTTTTGTGAGGCCCATGGTGTCGGCGTACCACGGGTAGAACTTGCGCAGATAGCGTCCGGCGCGCTCGGTGCCCAGGTGGTCCTCGGCGGCGGCGATCACCCACCGGAGCTCCTCCACGACCTCGCCCCTGGTGGGCTCGCCCTCGTACTCACCCAGGAGCCGCCCGAATCGCCAAGGATTGCCCAGCGAGCCGCGGGCGAGCATGACCGCGGCGGCACCGCTGCTGTCATAGGCGCTGAGCACGGCCTCGTCGCCCGAGAGCCCTCCGGAGAGGATCACCGGGATGTCCAGCGCCTGGGAGAGCTCGTGCGCCAAGCGGGTAGTCGGGGCCACCGGAATGCTGCTGGGAGGCGGCGCGCGGGTGGAAGGCGATCCCCGCCACCCCGGCTTCGCCCTCGAGGCGCCGCGCCAGCTCGACGCCGGCCCGGTCGCCGGGCATCTTCCCGGGGCGGAGCTTCACGGTCACCGGCAGGCCGCTGCCCTCGCGCGCCGCGGCCGCGATGGCGATCGCCTTGCCGGGATCGTCGAGCAGCGCGGCCCCCGCTCCCGTCTTGCACACCTTCTTGACCGGGCATCCCATGTTGAGGTCGATCAGGTCGGCGCCCGAAGCCGCCGCCATGGCGGCCGCCTCGCGCATGATCGCCGGGTCGTGGCCGAAGAGCTGGATGCTGACCGGGTGCTCGTCGGGGTGGATGCGCAGGAACTCCTTGACCGTGCGCTCGTTGCCGTAGGCCAGGCCGAAGCTGGAGACCATCTCGGACACCACCAAGCCGGCCCCGAAGCGCTTGGCCTGGAGACGCACGAACCAGTTGCCGATCCCGGCCAGGGGCGCCAGCACGACGCGGTTGGCGAGCGTGATCCCACCCAGCGTCCACGGATCGGTCAGCTTCATGGGGCCAGGGTAGCCGCTGAAAGGCCCAGCATTCGGCGCAGATCGCGCTCTAGATCGTCGCGCGAGCGATGCAGCATGCGCGAGGTGATGCGGATCGGGTGCCAGTCGGCGGCCGACAGCCTCAGATCGCGTGCGCGATCTCTGTCGAAGGCACGCTGGGCGTCGTGAAATGCGCGGCCGTCGAGCTCCGCAGCAATCCGCTGGTCGAGGAGGCGCTGCAGCTCGGCCTGGTTCATGGCGCTCTCCAGCTGGCGCGGGCGGAGGATGGTCGCGCAGTCGAAGAGGGTGCGGGGGACGGTGGTCACCCGGATGCCGTCGTGCAGGGTGACCTCGTCGGCCGGCAGGCGGGATTCATGGAAAAAGGCGCCCGGACGCGACTGGCGAGCCAACGGGGCGGTCACATGTGCGGGCGCGCTCCGTCCGCTGCGCAGGCCCCAGAGCTCAGCGGCTGACCGGTGGCTCAGCGCCGCGCGCTGGCGGTCCGCCACGGCGCCGATGGCGTGGTCGAGCCCACTCTCCCTACCGGAGGGAGAATTATTGTCCCTTGGTCGAGATGCGTCGAGCACGGGGCGCAGCTTGGCCGCTGCCGCGTGGCGGGTGGGTTACGAGCGTGACAAGTGGGCTCAAGGCGGTGGCGGTGCGGCCCGATCACAATATGAGTGGCCACGACCGTCAGACGCCCACTCTCGTCCGAGGACCGCGCGATTCTCGCGCTCGAGAGCCCGACCGTGGCCGGCCATACCTGCAAGGTCATCGCGCTCGGGCCGCCGGCGCCCGCCATCGGGGCGCTGCGTGCCGTCGTCGAGAGCCGGCTGGATGCCGCGCCCGCCCTGAAGTGGCGCCTCGGCGGCACGCCCTCCGAGCCCGAGTGGGTCCCCGACGAGAGCTTCGACATCGAGTGGCACGTCGTCGAGCACCCGGAGCCGCTGCAAACCGCGGCGCTCGCCGGAAGGGTGGCCGATCTCTTCGCCGAGCACCTGGACCGCGCCCGGCCGCTGTGGCGCCTCGACGTGCTGCGCATCGAGGACGGGAGCACCACGCTGGTGTGGCGCATCCATCACGCGCTCGCTGACGGCACGGCGACCATGCGCTTCGTGCGCACCGTGCTCTGCCGGGAGGTTGAACGCGCCCCCGCCGCGGCCGCCGCCCATGCGCACGCCGCCGACGACGCTCGCCGCCGAGCCCACCTCGGAGCGTTCATCCAGCGCGAGTTCGCCCGCTCGCGCGGCGGCTCGCCGTTCGACGGGCGGATCGGCACCCGCCGCCACGTGGCGTTCGCGAAGGCGCCGCTCAATGCCCTCCACGACGCCGCCAAGCGCGCCGCCGGCGCCACGCTCAACGACGCCGTGCTGGCCTCCGTAGCGGGCGGCCTTCGTCGTTGGATCGAGGAGCATCACGGCCGCCTGGGTGACGTGCGGGTCAAGGTGCCCGTGAGCCTGCACCACGAGGGCGACGACGCCGGCAACCGCGACTCGTTCTTCTCACTCGGGCTGCCGCTGAACGAGCCCGATCCCGGTGGCTCGGCTATGCGCGGTTCACGCCGCCACGAGCGTGCGCAAGGCCGAGCACGACGCGGAGGAGATCGACGAGCTGACCCGCCGGCTCTCGGCGCTCTCGCCCGCCCTCGGGCGTTTCTGCGACCGGCTCGAGCACAGCCCGCGCCGGTTCGCCCTGAACGTCTCCAACGTACCCGGCCCGCGGAACGCCATGGCGGTGCTCGACGCGCCCGTGCGGTCGATGCACTCGCTGGCCGAGATCGGCGAGCGCCACGCCCTGCGCGTATCGGTGGTCTCCTTCGCCGGAACGCTCTACTTCGGCTTGCTCGCCGATCCGGCCCTGGTAGACGGCCTCGAGTCGTTGGCCGGGGGTGTGGAGATGGAGGCCGAGGCGCTGATCGCCGCCGGGTAGATCAGCCTCGGTTTCGCTCCCAGATCAGCTTCAGGCCGTTGAGAGTCAGGAGGTCGTCGATCTCGTCGATCTGGTCGCAGAACGGCACGATCGCCTGGGCGAAGCCGCCCGTGGCTATCGCGGTCGCCTCCTCGCCCAACTCGTCGCGCAGGCGGCCGAGCAGGCCGTCGACCTGTCCCGCGAAGCCATAGACCACGCCGGCCTGGATCGCCTCCTTGGTGCCCTTGCCGATGGCGTGCTTGGGGTCCTCGATGTCCACGCGCGGCAATCGCGCCGTCCGCGCCGCCAGCGCCTCGAGGGAGATCTCGATGCCCGGGGAGATCACGCCGCCGAGGTACTCGCCGGCGCTCGACACCACGTCGTAGTTCAGCGCGGTCCCGAAATCGACCGCTATGCAGGCGCCGCCCACGCGCTCGTACGCCGCCACCGCGTTGACCAGCCGGTCGGCGCCGAGCTCCTGGGGGTTGTCGATGCGGATCGGCATGCCCGTCTTCAGCGAGGGGCCGACGAGCGCGCCCTTGCCGTCGAGGTAGCGGCGGATCAGCTGCTCGTACTCGCGCGCCAGGATGGGCACCACGGAGGACACGATCGCGGCATCCACGTCGCGCAGGCGCAGGTCGCTCAGTCCCAGCAGTGCCGAAACACGGTGGCGAGCTCGTCCGCGGTGGCGAAGCGGGCGGTGGCAAAGCGCCAGTGCTCGACCAGCTCGTCGTCGCGGAACATCCCCAGGTGGGTCTGGGTGTTGCCGACGTCGACGGCGAGGAGCACGGGACGACTATTTCAGAGGCGCGCCCATGGCGTGGAAGCCGCCGTCCACGTGCACGATCTCGCCCGTGATCCGGCGCGAGAGGTCGGACAGCAGGAACAGCGACCGTGTCGGCCACGGCCGCTGCGTCGCCGGTGTCCCAGCCGAGCGGCGCCTGCCGGCCCCACATCGAGGCGAGGCCGTCGAAGCCGGGGATGCCCCCCGCGGCCGGGGTCTCGATCGGTCCCGCGGAGACGAGGTTCACGCGCACGCCTGACTCACCGAGGTCTCGGGCCAGGTAGCGCGAGACGGACTCGAGGGCGGCCTTGGCCACGCCCATCCAGTCGTACACCGGCCAGGCCACGGAGCCGTCGAAGTCCATGCCCACGAGCGAACCGCCGTCGTTGTTGCGCATGAGCGGCAGCAGCGCCTCGGCGAGGGCCTTGAAGGAGAACGCGCTGGTCTGGAACGCGACCGAGGCCGACTCCGCCGGGCGCGCTCATGAAATTGCCGCCCAGCGCATCGCCCGGGGCGAAGGCGATGGCGTGCAGCGCGCCGTCGAGGCCGCCCCACAGCGCGTCGAGGTCGGTCGCCAGGGCGGCGAAGTCGTCGGGGTTGTTCACGTCGAGCTCGAGCACGTCGGGCGGCGAGGGCAGGCGAGCTGCCGCCCTCTCGGTCATGCGCCGCGTGCGCCCGAAGCCGGTGAGCGCGATCTCCGCGCCCTCCTGCTGCGCGCGCTCGGCCACGGCATAGGCGATCGAGCCCTTGGTCAGGACGCCCGTGATCAGGAAGCGCTTGCCTTCGAGGAGCACTGGTAGATCAGCACGGGCTCGGCGCGCCAAACGACCTCGACGCGACACGCGCATCACCGTCTTGCCGTGCTGGTTGAGCACCTTCCAGCGGCACTCCACCAGGCCGTGCTCGTCGTCGAGCTCGCGAGTCTTGACGACCTGGCCCTCCACGTGCACGCTGTCGCCGATCTTGACCGGCGCCTTGAACACCGCGTCGCCGACCTTGCGCAGCGCCACAACTCGATCGGGGTCGAAGGGCACCAGGCCGGCGGCGCAGGAGAGCACCAGCAAGCCGTGGGCGATCTGCTCGCCAAAGCGGCTCGTCTCGGCCCAGCCGGCGTCGGTGTGCTGGGGGTGCTCGTCGCCGGTGAGGGTCGCGAAGCCCATGATGTCGGCCTCGCTGATGGTGCGGGCCGGGGTGGTGAAGCGCTCACCGACCTCGAGCTGGTCGAAGCTCTTCTCGAAGGTGCTCACGCCGACGCCTTCTGGCCGCGCAGGCGCAGCCGGCCGCGCAGCGTGCGCAGGAACTCGATGGCCGCCCGGCGGTGGCCCTCCTCCGAGGGATGGAAGCCGTCATCGGCGTAGGTGTCGCGATCGGTGGCCGCGGGGTGGTCGAAGGAGTCGAGCAGCGTCACGTCGTGGCTCTCGGCCACCCTGCGGCACGCGGCATTGAAGCAGCTTCATCCCCTCCTCCACGCGGGCGCGCGAGCGCGGGCGCAGGTCCAGGAACTGGGAGATGTCGGGATAGGTGCACGTCATGATCTCCGCCTGGGGGGCCTCGCGGCGCAGCCGGTCGAACATGCGCGAGAGCGCGCTGCGCGTACTCGGTGGGGTCGGGGCGCGTCGATAGCAGCACGTCGTTGGCCCCGCATACGAGCGTGACCAGGTCGGGCTTGAGCTCGAGCGCGCGGTTCACCTGATCGCGCTCCACGTCCTCCGACGTCGCGCCGATCCAGGCGAGGTTCTCGTAGCGGGTGTCGGGCCCGAGGGCCTTCGCCACCTCGTCGGCCCAGCGCGGCGCGTCGTCCGACACTCCGGCCGTGAAGCTGTCGCCGAGAGCGGTGTAGGTGGTCCTCCTGCTCATAGCGGGATGTTTCCGCTCCCGTTGCCGCAGTGCCCGGGGCCGGAGAGCGCAGCGAGGGCTCCCGCCAGGCGCCGGCGCGTGTCCTGCGGCTCGACCAGCTCGTCGATGAAGCCCGTCTCGGCCGCGACGCGCGCCGACACGTGCTCGTCGGCGTACTCGTCGGCCAGCCGATCGCGCTCGGCCTCGAAGTCGTCCGCCTCGGCGAGGGCACGGCGATGCACCACGCCCACCGCCTGCTTGGGCCCCATGATCCCGATCTCGGCATCGGGCCAGGCCAGCGAGAGGTCGGCGCCGAGGTCCTTGGAGTTCATGCAGATGTAGGCGCCGCCGTAGGCCTTTCGCAGCACCACGGTCAGCTTGGGCACGACGGCCTCGGAGAAGGCGTGCAGCAGCTTGGCGCCATGGCGAATCACGCCCAGGCCCTCCTGCTTGGTGCCGGGCAGGAAGCCTGGCGTGTCGACCAGCACCACCAGCGGCAAGCCGAAGGAGTTGCAGGTGCGCACGAACTTCGCCGCCTTCTGAGCCGCCTCGGAGTCGATCACCCCGCCCAGGTACCAGGGCTGGTTGGCGATCACCCCGACCGGCCGCCCGTCGATGCGCGCGAAGGCCGTGACCATGTTGCGCGCCCAGCGGGGCGAGACCTCGAGCAGGTCGCCGCCGTCGGACAGGGCGGCGATCACGCCGCGCACGTCGTAGACCTTGCGCTGCGCCGCGGGCACGATCGTGTCGGGCGCGGTGCCCGGCACCTCGGCCGGCGCCGCGTGCGGCGGGGTCTCGCCCGCCCGCTGCGGCAGGAAGGCGAGCAGCTCGCGCACGAGGTTCACCGCGTGAAGGTCGTCGTGGGCCTCGAACTGGCAGACCCCGTTCTTGGAGTGAACGCGCGTGCCGCCCAGGCCGTCGGAGTCGATTTCCTCGCCCATCACTTCCTGAACAACGCCTGGGCCGGTCAGAAACATCGCCGAGCCCTCGGTCATGATCACGAAGTCGGTCAGCGCCGGGGAATAGGAGCCGCCGCCGGCCGAGACGCCGCTGATCACGGAGATCTGCGGGACCTTGCCCGACAGGCGCACGTTCTGGCGGAAGATCCGCCCGTAACCGCCCAGCGCCGCGATGCCGTCGTCCATGCGCGCGCCGCCCGAGGCGATGAAGCCCACCACCGGGGCGCCGGCGCGTTCGGCCATCTCCATCACGCGGATGATGGTGTCGGCGTGGGCCTCGCCCAGCGCGCCGCCCACGAAGGACTGGTCCTGCGCGTAGGCGTAGACGGGACGGCCGGCCACGGTGCCGGCCGGCGCCCACCACGCCGTCGCCCGGCTGGACGCGCTTGGCCTCGCGCCGCGGCAGGATGGTGGAGCGGATCACGTGCAGCGAGCCGGGGTCGCACAGCGCCTCGAGGCGCCCGAGGGCATCCAGCGTGCGCGGCTCCTCGCGCGCGGTAGACGGTTCTCTCGGCCAATGCGCTCATGTCGCCTCCAAGACGAGCACTGCGTTGTGCCCGCCGAATCCGAATGCGTTCGATATGCCGATGGCCGGGCGTGCTGCCGTTGGCCAGGGGGCGCGCCTCGCGGGCACGTAGTCGAGATCGAGGCCGTCCTCGGCCTCCTCGTAATTGAGCGTGGGCGGCGCGATCCGGTCGCGCAGCGCGAGCAGGGTGGCGATCGACTCCACCGCGCCGGCGGCCCCGAGCAGGTGGCCGATCGCGGACTTGGTCGAGCTCACGGGAATCTCCTTGGCCCGCTCCTCACCCAGCGCGGTCTTCAGGGCGCTCGTCTCGGCGCGGTCGTTGAGCGGCGTCGAGGTGCCGTGGGCGTTCACATAGACGATGTCCTGCCGGGCCGAGGCCGGCGTCCTCGAGCGCGAGCTCGATGGCCTTGGCCGCGCCGCGCCCGCTGGGCTCGGGCGCCGTCAGGTGATATGCGTCCGAGGTGGCCGCGTAGCCGCGCAGCACGCCGAGGATGCGCGCGCCGCGCGCCTTGGCCGCCTCCTCCTCCTCCAGGACGAGCACGCCGGCGCCCTCGCCCATCACGAAGCCGTCGCGGTTGACGTCGAAGGGACGGGAGACGCCGGAGTCCGACAGCGCGTCCATGCGCCCGAACGCCGCGGTGGCCAGCGGCGTGATGGCCGCCTCGCTGCCACCGGTGACCACGCAATCGGCGTCGCCGTAGCGGATCAGCCGCTCGGCCATGCCAATGGCGTGCGCGCCCGGCCGCGCAGGCGGACACCGTGCCGAATGACTGGCCGCGCAGGTCGTGCTTCATCGCCACGACGACCGCAGGCCGCGTTGGCCATCAGCAGCGGAATGGACAGTGGCGAGATGCGCTCGGCGCCCTGGTCGCGCATGATGATGTGCTGGTGCTCGAGCGTGCCGATCCCGCCGATGCCGGTGCCGATCACGCACGCGGCGCGCTCGGGGTCACCGGGAGGGCCGTCGTCCCAGCCCGCGTCCTCGAGCGCCTCCTTGGCGGCGGCGAGCGCGAACTGGGTGTAGCGGTCCGAGCGGCGCACCTCCTTGGTGGAGAGGTGGTCCTTGGGCTCGAACTCGCTCGCGCGGCCGTAGCCGTCCTCGATCCCGGACTGGCCCGCGGTCCAGCGCTCGTGCAGCGTCGCGCGCGCCGACGCCGAGGGGCGTGACGGCGCCGACGCCGGTGATGACGACGGTCCGCGTCATCCGAGCTTCGACATCACCAAGTCGACGGCCTGACGGACGGTGGTAATGCCCTCCATGTCCTCGCCCTTGAGCTGTACGCCGTAGTCGTCCTCGACGATCTGGGCCAGCTCGACGAGGTCGAGGGAGTCGACGTCCAGGGCCTCGAACTCGGCGTCAGGCCCGATCTGATCGGGCTCGGCGCCGAACTCCTCGAGGGCCTTGAACACCCTCTGCTCGATCTCTTCGCGGGTTGCTGTTGCTGCCATCTCGGTTCTCCTTGGTCTCGGTTCGTAACTACGCGGTCAGGCCGCCGTCGACGGTCAGGCATACGCCCGTGACGTATCCGGCCTCGCCCGAGGCCAGGAAGCGCACGCACGCGGCCACCTCGTCCGGTGTGCCGGCTCGCTTGGCGGGAACGTGCTGAAGCAGGTTGTCCCCGATTCCTTCGGTCATGTCGGTCTCGATCAGGCCCGGCGCCACGGCGTTCACGGTCACCCCGCGGCGGGCCACCTCGGCGGCCACCGTCTTGGTCATGGCCACCAGCCCCGCCTTGGAGGCGGCGTAGTTGGCCTGGCCGGGGTTGGCCCGCTCGGCTCCGACGATCGAGGCGATGTTGACCACGCGCCCGTAGCGGTTGCGGATCATTGGCCGCAGGGCGCGGCGGGTGAGCCGGAAGGCGGCCGACAGGTTGGTGTCGATCACCTTGTCCCAGTCGTCGTTGTCGATCTGCGGCGAGAGGCCGTCGGCGCGCATGCCCGCGTTGTTCACGAGCACGAGCACGGGCCCGAACTCCTCCTCGAGCGGTCTTGAAGATGGTGTCGGCGGCCTCGGGATCGCCGACGTCGGCCTGGAGGGCGAGCGCCCGGCCGCCGGCGTCGGTGATCTCCTTGACCACGGCCTCGGCGGCCTCGGAGTCGCGGCGGTAGTTCACGCCCACGGGCCAGCCCTCGGCGGCCAGGGTCTTGGCGATGGCGGCGCCGATGCCGCGCGAACCGCCGGTGACGAGGGCGCAGCCGTCCGGGCGTCCGTTCGATCCGGCGTCTACCGGCCCCACTGGATCACCCCCGCGCCCCAGATGAAGCCCGCGCCGAAGGCGGCGAGCACCACGTTCATGCCCGGCTCGAGCATCCCGCGCTCCTGCGCGTCGGCCAGGGCGATCGGAAGCGTCGCGGAAGAGGTGTTGCCATAGCGGTCGATGCAGTCGATCACGCGGTCGCTTTCGACTCCCAGCTTTTCGCCCACGGCCGCCAGGATCCTGGCGTTGGCCTGGTGGTAGACGAAGAGGCCGATGTCGTCGAGCTCCAGGCCCGCGAGCTCCACGGCGTCGAGCGTCGACTCGGAGAGCCGGTGGACGGCGGCCTTGAAGGTGTCGTGGCCCTGCATGTGGACGATCTGCTCTTCGTGGCTGGCCCAGATGGCGGGCGCCCCGAGGCCGTCGGCCTTGAGGGTGATGGGCCCGATCCGCCCCCCGCCGCCGTTCGCGGCGGTCACCACGGTGGCGCCCGCGCCGTCGGCGAACAGCGCCGCCGTGCCGCGGTCGGTCTTGTCGACGAACCGGCTCATCACGTCGGCGCCGATCACCAGCACGTTCTCGCAGCGGCCGCACTCGATCTGCGCCGTGGCCAGCGACAGGGCGCGACAGGTAGCCGGTGCAGGCGGCGCCCACGTCCATCGCGCCGGCGCCGTGCGCGCCGAGCTCGTGGGCCACGAGCGGCGCGGCGTTGGGCGTGAGCTCGTCGGGGGCAAGGCAGGCCACGAGCACCATGTCGACCTCGTCCGGGCGAATCCCGGCGTCGTCCAGCGCTGCGCGCCCGGCCGCGGCCGCGAGGTCGGCTGAGGCGTCTCGCCCTGGCTCACGTGACGGCGCTCGCGGACACCGGTGCGGTGGACGATCCACTGCTCGGTCACTCCGGCTCCCTCGGCCACCGTGGCGTTGCTGACCACGTTGTCGGGAACGGCCATCGCCACGGACGCCAGGGCGGCCGCGCGCGGTAGACGACCTCCCCAGGACGGCCGGGTCGCCTTTGCCGCCGCTAAGGGGTCGGGCGCGGCGGCGTCGCGCACGACCGCCCTCGCGCCCGGGACGGCAGCCGACTCTGCCGGCGCGCCATCATCCGTGACAGCTGAGCTTCCGTGCCCTTCAGAAGAAACTACCCGGTTGCCGAGCGCGCTACGCACGAGCGGCCTCCAGGGGCGCCTCGGCCTCGACGCCATCCAGCGTCTTTCGCGCCAGGCCGCTGAGCACCCGTCCGGGTCCGGTTTCCACGAAATGAGTGGCGTCGCGCGCCTGCAGGGCGCGCAGAACGTCGGTGAAGCGCACCGGCCGCGTGATGGCCTCGACCAGCCTGGCGCGCACGTCGTCGAAGGGCTCCGCGGTCACGCACGACATCACGGGAACACTGGGCTCGGCCACGTGAAACCTGCTCTACGAGCGCACGGAAGGGCTCGACCGCAGGTTCCATGAGCGGGCGAGTGGAACGCCCCCGCCACGGGGAGGCGCTTGGACCTCACCCTGCGCTCGCTCAGCAGGCGCTCGGCCTCGTCGAGGGCCGCGGTGGCTCCGGAGAGCACGAGCTGGTCCGGAGCGTTGTCGTTGGCCAGGGCGAGGCCCGTGCTCCGCGGCCACCTCGACCACCGGTGCACGTTCGCGTGCACGGACGGCCAGCATGCCGCCGTCGCCGCGTCTGCGTCGGCCGCTTCCTGCATGAGCCGCCCGCGGGCCGCCACCAGGCGCAGGCCGTCCTCGGCCTCCAGAGCGCCGGCGGCGACGAGAGCGGAGATCTCGCCGAGCGAGTGCCCGGCCATCAGCGCCGGGTCGTAGCGGTCCCGGAGCACCTCGTAGCCGGCCAGCGCCGCGCAGAAGATGGCGGGCTGAGCCCAGCGGGTGCCCTCGTCGGCGCGCTCGAACAGGTCGTCGGAGACCTCCGAGCAGGCGAGCTCGAGCAGATCGGGGCGGTGAGCCTCGACCTGCTCTCGCATGTCGGCGGTCTGGCTTCCCTGGCCGGGGAAGAGCATGGCGGTCGCGGGGGCCACACTAGGATACTTGTGCCGGGTGTACCGCGCCAGCTGAGCTACCACCGCCGGGGGTTCTGCCGGTCGGGGGGTACCCCGCCCCGGTCCTGGCGGGGCTCAGCTCGTCAGGCCGAGGCGCTCCGCCCGCTGCACCGCCTCCGCGCGGTTGCGCACGTTGAGCTTTCGGTAGAGCGCGCTCGTGTGCTCCTTGACGGTGTGCGGGCGAGAGGTAGAGCCGCTCGGCGATCTCCTTGTTGGTGGCGCCCGGAGGCCATCAGCGACGAGCACCTCGCGCTCGCGCTCGGACAGCGGTGTCGCGGGCTGCTCGGCTCGTGGCGCGAACACCGTCATGCCCTTGCCCACCATGCGCACCGCCCGGGCCACGTCGTGCGCGGCCCAGTCCTTGGACACGAATCCCGAGGCCCCGGCCGCCCGCGCCGCCTGGGGAGAGATCCAGCCCGCCCCGGAGATCAGCAGCACCCGGGTGCGCGGCGACTCGCGCCGCATCGCCTCGCACAGCTCGGCCCCCGACTCCTCGCCCAGGAAGAGGTCGACCAGCGCCACGTGCGGGCTCGTAGCGGCGGGCCAGGTCGAGTGCCTCCTCCTGGCTCGAGGCCGTCAGGCAGCGCTCCACCCAGGCTTGCTCGGTCAGTAGAAGGCGAAAGCCCCAGTGGACCACGTCGTGGTCGTCCACCACCAGCACCCGCAGGCCGCGCTCGGGGCTCACGCCTCCGGCTCCTCCTCCACGGGCACCACGAGCCGCACACGCCAATCCGATCCTTCGGGGCCGAACTCAACCAGCGCACCGCGCTGCAGGGCCTCCACGGCGGCCAGCCGCAGGCCCATCCCCGCCCCGGTGCCACGGGTGCGCGGGCGGGCACCGTCGTTGCTCACCTCGAGCACGAAGGTGCCGTCCGCGCGGTCCACCTTCACGCGCACGCTGGAGGGCTCGGCGTGCTTGTCCGCGTTGCGCAGCGCCTCGGCGAGCACCGATTGGGCAAGGGCCTCGACGTCGGTCGGCACCTCCACCCCCTCCTCCCAGCTCAGCTCCAGCGGCAGGTCCTTGTAGTGGCGCCCGAGCCGGTCGAGCTCCTCGCGCAGCGTGGCGCCGGTGTCGATGCTGGGCAGCGACAGCGGCCGGGCCAGGGCGTCGCGCAGGTCGTGCAACGCCGCCTGCATCTCGTCGGCGCAACGCTGGCGTACGTCCTCGCTCAGCGTGCCCTCGGACCCCAGCACCAGCGACACCCCGAAGAGGCGCTGCACCACCCGCTCGTGGATCTCGCGGGCCAGGTCGATGCGCGCCTGCAGCAGGCGCGCGCGCCCCTGTTGCCCGGTGGCGATGCGCACGCTCGCCGCGAGAGCGGCGGTCTTGCCGAGGGTCCACATGGTGTGGCGCTCCTCGTCGGTGAGCTCGAAGTGCCCGCCCCCACGGTCGGCGAAGATCACTCCGAGCCAGCGCCCGCCGGCGGAGACCGGGGTGCAGGTGAGCGTGTGGACTCCGGTGAAGGTCGCGTAGCGCGCGGGGATCCAGCGGGAGAGATCACCGCTCGCCTCGACCACTCGATCCTCGGCGAGCGCGACCTGAGCGATCGGCGTCTCCTCGAGCGTGCCGTAGATGTTCTCCAGCAGGCTCGCCTCGATGCGGTGGCTGCCCACCGGCACCACCAGCTGACGGGCCTCGTCGTAGAGCAGGAGGCCCGCACGCTCCATGCCGGCGAGGTTGCACAACGCGGCGCAGAGACTCTCGTAGAAGCCGGGCCCGCCGGAGCCGGGATCGCGGTCGAGCTCGCGCAGGAGCTCGACGATCACGTCGAGCGCATCGGTGCGCGCGGGAGGCGCCATGGGCCTGTTCTACCCGTTCAGGCGGGTTGGAGCGACAGCCGCAGCGCCTGCTCGGCGGTCAGCGAGAGCGTGCGCGTGTAGCCGCAGGCGCGGCAGCGGCAGATCGCCTCGGCGTCGAAGTCGCCGATCATCAGCACGGGATCGACGTCGCCCGACAGGCATGCGCGGCAGGCCAGTGCGGCGGCCACCAGCAGCGGGTCGTCGTCCCCGCGGAAGATGGCGAGCTCGTCCATGGGAGTCAAGGTTCCCACCCGCGGCGCAGCGCTCAAGCCTCAGCGCCAAGAAACCCCCGCGTGGGGGGTCACACGCTGTTCTTTCACCCCGTCGAGGAAGCCGGCCAGCTCGCGCCCGTCGGGCAGCCGTAGCCCCGGGTTGAGCTCCAATAGAGGCTCGAGCACGAACCGGCGGCTCGTAACCTCGGGATGCGGGAGCGTCAGGCGCTCGGAGGCGTGCTCGAGGCCGCCGAGGAGCAGCACGTCCACGTCGATGGGCCGGGGCCCGTGGCGCACCGCCGCCGTGGCGCGGCCCAGCTCGCGCTCGATCGCCTTGCCGGCGCCAAGCAGCTGCTCGGGATCCAGCGAGGTACCGATCTCCACGCAGGCATTGAGGAAGTCGGGCTGGTCGGTCACCTCGCCCTGGGGGGCGGTCTCGTACACCCGCGAGGAGGAGATCACCTCGACCCCTCGTTCTGCGAGCGCGCCGCGCGCAGCGCGCAGGTTGGCCAGGCGATCGCCCTCGTTGGAGCCCAGGCCGAGGTAGCCCTTCAGACTTCCTTCCATACCTCGACCGACACCTCGTCGACCGGGAGGGGGATCGGCGGCTCGGGCTTGGCGGCCTTCACGCGTACGGACTCCGCGCCGAAGCGGTCGATCATCCGGTCGGCGATGGCCGCGCACAGGCGCTCGAGCGTCTTGTAGGAACGCTCCTGTGCCGCGAGTGCCACCTGCTCGCACACCTTGCCGTAGTCGACCGTGTCCTCGACCCTGTCGGTGACCGTTGCGTCGCACTCGTCGAGCTCGAACACGACGTCGAACACGAGGCGCTGGCCGAGCTCGCGCTCTGCGGCGGATACGCCGTGGCGGGTGTAGAGCGAGAGCCCACTGATCTCGATGGTCACGGCGGGAGCGGCGGCCTGGCGGTCGCCGTCGAGGGGATCCTCGTCGAGGTCGTCCTCGAAATCGTCCTCGGGTTCGGGCTCCCAGGTGGTCATTGCGCGACCGTAGCATCGGCGACCGTGAGGGCATCGGCCAGCGGGGCCACATCATGCACGCGGAAGATCCGGGCGCCGCGCTCCAGGGCGAGTACGTTCGTGGCGATGGTGCCGGGCAGGCGCTCGTCCTCCGCGCGGCCGCCCGCCAGCTGGCCCAGGAAGCGTTTGCGCGACGTGCCCACCACCACGGGCCGCCCGATGGCCACGATCTCGTCGAGGCGGCGCAGCAGCTCGAGGTTGTGCGCGACCGTCTTGCCGAAGCCGATGCCCGGGTCGAGCCACACCCGCTCCTCGGAGACCCCCTCGGCCACGGCAAAGGCGAGGCGCTCCTCCAGGAACGACTTCACGTCGCTCACCACGTCGTCGTAGCTCGGGTCCTCCTGCATGGTGCGCGGCTCGCCCAGCATGTGCATGAGACAGCAGCCGGCCCCCGTGCCGGCCACGAGGCCCGCCATCTCGGGGACGAAGCGAAAGGCGGACACGTCGTTCACGATCACCGCGCCGGCGTCGATCGCCGTCTGCGCGACCTCGAGCTTGGTGGTGTCGATCGACACCCGATGGCCGTCGCCGGCCAGCGCGGTCACCACGGGCAGCACGCGCCGCAGCTCCTCCTCGGCCGTCACCGGCTCGGCTCCCGGGCGGGTGGATTCGCCACCCACGTCGAGGATGCCCGCCCCCTCACCGGCGAGCCGCCGGCCGTGCTCGATCGCCGCGGCGGCCTCGAGAAACCGGCCGCCGTCGGAGAACGAGTCCGGCGTGACGTTGACGATGCCCATCAGCTCGAACGAGGCCATAGGGGGAAGTATCGGGAACCTCTGCCGCGCACAGGTCGTATAGGGGGCATGAGAGCCACTCTGCTTGCCCTTCTCGTCCTGGCCATCGCGCCCGCAGGCGCATCAGCGGGAGGCTTCGCCACCGTCGGCCTCAGCTCGGCTCCGGAAGGCATCGCGCCCGGCGAGCCCTGGGTCGTCGACTTGACGATCCTGCAGCACGGGAACAGCGAGACGCCGCTGGCCGGGCTGAAGCCCAGCGTCAGCGTGAGCTCGGGCGGCGAGCGGCGCACCTTCTCCGCCACTCCCACCGGGCGGACCGGTGTCTACCGGGCGCGGGTGGTGTTCCCCTCCGCCGGCAACTGGACCTACCGAGTGAATGACGGCTTCGGCTTTCCCGGGGGCGTCGTGCACGATTACCCGCCCGTCCGGATCGGTGCGGGCGGCGGCGCCGTCCCCGCCGGAGGGTCGGGGCCGGACGTCGGGCTGGCCCTGCTGATCGCGGCCCTCGCGGGCCTCGGGGTGGGGCTTGCGGCTCTCCTGCTCAAGCGGCCTCGCGGCGCGGGCCGGCCCGCCGAGGCCTGATGGCCCGGCTGCCGCTGGTGGCGGCGGCGCTGGCGGCGGTGGTTGCGTTCGGCGCGGTGATGCTGCTGTCGGGAGACCGCGACGAGCCGGTGCGTGCGGCGAGCGCAACCCCCGGCCTGGAGGTCTTCAACCGCATGGGCTGCGGGAGTTGCCACCGGCTTGCGGCGGCGCGGGCCAAGGGCCCGATAGGGCCGAGCCTCGACGAGGCCCTGGACAGCCATACCGCCGCGTCACTGAGGGCGAAGATCGTGTCGCCGGGCGAGACGAGCATGATGCCCCAGGATTTCGGGCAGCGCATGAGCGAGGCCGACCTCGACGCGCTCGTGGGCTTCCTGCTGGCGTCCCGGCGCTGAGGAAAGCCCGCATACACTCGCGCGGTGTTCGACGCGATCGTGTTCGACAACGACGGCCTGCTGCTGGATACCGAGGAGGCGTGGACTCGCGCGCAGGTAACGCTGTTCGAGCGCTACGGGAGCTCGTTCGGTGAGGACCACAAGCGCTCGCTGCTCGGTACCTCGGCCGCCACCGCGGCGGCCAAGCTCGAGCAGATGCTCGGGCGGCCGGGCCGGGGCCTCGAGTTGGTGGCCGAGTGCCACGAGCTGGTGATGGAGGAGGCGCTGGCCGGCGTGCCGCCGCGCCCGGGCGCCCTCGAGCTGCTGGGCGCGGTGCGGGAGGCGAGGCGGCCGGTGGGCCTCGCTTCGAACTCGTCGCGTGAGTTCGTCGAGCGCGTGCTGTCGGTGGCCGGGCTGCTCAACGGCCACTTCGACCTGATCGTGACCGCCGACGAGGTCGCGCATCCCAAACCGGCGCCCGATCTCTACCTGGCGGCGTGCGCCGGACTGGGCGCCATGCCCGAGCGCGCGGCGGCGCTCGAGGATTCACAGACCGGAGTCACGTCCGCCCGCGCCGCGGGCATGTTCGTCGTCGCGGTTCCCTACTTCCCCGAGATGACGATCGAGGGAGCCTCGCTGCGGACCGATTCGCTGGCCGACCCGCGGGTGACCGAGACGCTGCTAGGGCGCTAGCCGCGTCCACCCCGGGCCGGGCTCGAAGCGCCAGGTCTCCCGCGCTCCCACCAGGCGCGGGTCGCGCCGTTCGGGCGCCTGGCCCAGCTCGTGGGCCGTTCGGGTCACCTCGAGCGCGGCGCCCTCGACCTCCAGGTCGAGCACGGTGGCCTCGAAGGGCGGCTCGATCGAGGCGCCCAGGCTGAGCTGCAGCAGCGCGCCCTCGGCGGCGCTGTCGCGCACGTGGATGTGACCGGATACCACCACGGTCGGGGCGGTCCGGGCCAGCAGCGGCGCGGCCACGTCGGCACGGTCGGCCAGGTCGCCCGCGTAGGGCAGCTCCCGCGCGGCCACCACCGCGGCCCGCGACAGCACGGGAAAGTGGCTCGCCAGCAGCACGGGCCCGTCGCCCCAGGTCCGCAGTGCGGGCGGCCGCGCCGATACCCACCGGCGCTCCGCCGGGCGGAGGATCCGCAGGCCGGCCAGGCGCACCGGCCCGTGGCGGACCGCCCGCCATCCGGGCAGCCCGAGGGAATCGGGCCCGGCCCGCGCCAGCTGGTCCGTGGGCCGTGCGCCGTCGTGGTTGCCGCCGACGGCCAGCGCCGGAGCCGGGAGCCCGCGCGCGCGGAGCATGCGACGGAGGCTGGGGAGGTCGCCGTCGTGGGCCAGATCGCCGAGCAGCAGCACGCGGTCGACGGCCTCACTCGCGAACAGGTCGAGGGCGCGCGCCCGGCGTTCCTCCACGCCGGCGAAGTCGTAGGGGTTGTGCCAGGCCGCCCGCCGGGTCACGTCCTGCACGGCGTGGAGGTCGGTGAGAACGCCGAAGCGCACGATCACGGAGAGGCGGCGGACGCCGGCGGCCAGCCGAGCTCGGCCTGAACGCGCTTCGGCAGCCCGGCCACGACGAGGTCGTAGGAGTCCTCGACCATGTCGAGCACGAAGCGGTCGTCCAGCGAACCGTCGATCTCGATCGTGTTCCAGTGGCGCTTGTTGAGGTGGTAGCCGGGCACGACGGCGGAGTGGCCGGCCCGCAGCTGCTCGGCGATCTCCGGCTCGCACTTGAGGCTCACGTTGAGCGGCCGCGCCCGCAGCGGACTGAGCGCGAAAACCTTGGCCCTGACCTTGAACACGGACGTCTGCGGGCCGAAGGGAAACTCCTCGACGGCGCCCGGCAGCTCGAGGCAGAAGCGTCGGAGTCGGGCCGGAGACAGCATCGGCGGATCGTAAGCTCCTGGCGGCTCCAGGACCGGTTTCGGACCTTCGCTAGCTTGATCTGGGTGCTTGCTCGCCTAGGCGCGCTCTGCGCGCTGCTGCTCATCGCCCTGCCCGTCTCGGCCTCTGTCGCCCAGACCACGAATCCGCTCGAGGGCATGCGGTTCTACGTGGACCGGGAGTCGCCCGCCTGGCTTCAGTGGGAGGCCTACCAGCGATCGGGCCAGACCGGCAAGGCAAACCTGATCTGGAAGATCGCCCGCGAGCCCCGCGGCCTGTGGCTGGGCACGTTCACGCGACCCAACTTCGCCGTGAAGGTGCGGCGGCTGATCGACCCCGCCCGCCAGCGCGGCGAGGTTCCCATCTTCACCGTCATGCGCGCGGAGGCGACCCAGTGCAGCCCGGGCTACACCGGCGGCGGTCCGGAGGAGGACGCGCGCACGCGGGCCTGGTACGACGACCTCGCCCGGGTGATCGGCGGCGACCGCGTGGTGATCGCGTTCGAGCCCGATTCGCTCGGCACCATCGACTGCCTGACCCCGAGCCGCCGAGACGACCGCCTGAGGCTGCTCAGGTACGGGGTGAACGCGCTCTCGCGGCTGCCCGAATGCGGTCGTCTACCTCGAGGCGGGCGCCTCGGACTGGGAGCCGGCCCGGCGGACCGCCAAGCAGCTGCGCGCCATCGGCATCGCGAAGGTGCGCGGCTTCATGCTCAACGTCACCCACTACGACTGGACGGCGGCGAACATCCGGCATGGGCTCGATATCTCCCGCCGCGTCGGCGGCAAGCCCTTCGTGGTCAACACCTCCGAGAACGGCCGCGGTCCCGTCTTCTATCGGCGCGGTTACCGGCGGATCAACGTCTGGTGCAACCCGGGCAAGCGCGGGCTCGGCCCCCCACCGACCACCGATACGTCGCACCCCAAGGTCGACGCCTACCTGTGGATCAACCGCCCCGGCTACGGCCAGGCCTGCGCCGGTCAGCAGATCGCCTTTCTCCCCCCACGCGCGCTCTCCTACGCGCGTCTGGCCACGACCTGGGAGAAGCCTCCGCCGGGCACGCGCTACGGCCACCAGAAGCGCTTCTCGCTCAGCGAGTTCGGGATCCCCCGCTAGGCGTTACGCCTCGGCCGCCTCCGGATCCTGCGGAGGCGGCGACACGGGACGGAGCAGCAGGGCACCGAGCGCTCCGATCGCGGCGAACACCGCCGCCACGAGGAATCCCGCGTGGTAGCCGCCGGTAAGGGCGTCGAGCGTGGCGTCGCCGGCGTCTCGCAGGCTGCTGGTGCGCGAGTCGGCGACGCTGACCAGCACCGCGAGGCCGAGCGCGCCGCCCATCATGAACGCGGTGTTCACGATTCCCGACGCGAGGCCGCTCTCTTCCGGGGCGACGTCGCCCATCGCAGCGAGCAGGATGGGGTTGAAGGTGATGCCGCCTCCGATGCCCATGACGATCATGCCGGGCAGCACGTCGACGGCGAAGTTGCCGTCAACGGGTATCCGCGCGAACCACAGCAGGCCGAGGGCAAAGCACGACAGGCCGAACACGATGGGCACCTTGACGCCGAAGCGCATGACCAGGCGGTCGGACAGCGCGATCGAGCCGGCGGCCATGATCAGCGTCGACGGCAGGTAGGCGAGGCCGACCTCGAGCGGGCTGTAGCCCAGCACCAGCTGGAGGTAGAGCGCCGACAGGAAGAACCAGCCGAACATCGAGGCGGCCAGCAGGACGCCGACGACGTTGGCCACCGAGACGTTTCGCAGCCGGAACAGGCCGAGCGGCATCAGCGGCGAGCCGACACGCGACTCGATCACCAGGAAGCCGACGAGGAGCGCCGCCGCGGCCCCGAGCAGGCCGAGCGTCTCGGCCGACGTCCAGCCGGTGTCGTTGCCATTGATCACCGCGTAGGTGCCGAGCATGACCGCGGCGGTGACCGTGACCGCTCCGGCGATGTCGAGCCGGCGGTCCTCGGCGTCGGGGCGGTCGTTGGGCAGGAGCCTGAGGGCCAGCACGAAGACCGTTATCCCGACGGGAAGATTCACCAGGAAGATCCAGTTCCACGTCAGCAGGTCGGTGAGGACGCCGCCGAGCAGCACACCGGCCGTGGCGCCCCCGGAGAGGACGAAGCTGAAGATGCCCATCGCCTTGGCGCGGTCGGCGGGCTCGGTGAAGATCGTCATGATCAGCGAGAGGGCGACGACGGAGACGATGGCGCCGCCGAAGCCCTGCAGGGCACGGGCGACCACCAGGAACTCCTGCGAGCCGGCAAGCCCGCAGGCGAGCGACATGGTGGTGAAGAGCGCCAGGCCGATGAGGAGCAGGCGCCGGCGCCCGAAGAGGTCGCTGAGGCGCCCGCCGAGCAGCAGGAAGCCGCCGAAGGTGAGCAGGTAGGCGTTGACCACCCAGGCGAGCGACGCGTCGGAGAACCCGAGGTCGGCCTGGATGGAGGGCAGGGCGACGTTGACGATCGTGGAGTCGAGGACGATCAGCACGTCGCCCAGGCAGAGCACGTAGAGCGCCAGCCAGCGCGTGCGGTCGTTCAGGCTTTCGGGACTTGTGCTGGCCCGGCGGCCGCTTTCGGTGGTGGTCATGTTCGGGTCCTGTCGGCTCGAATTCGCAAGGCGCTCAAATTACAGCTCGCGTTCGACGTCGTCCACCAGCTGGAGGTGGAGCTCGAGCAGACCACGCATGAACCCGGTCACGAGCAGGAGATACTTGACGCGGTGGGGCAGCGCCCTCGCCGCCGCCTCGCTCTCGGCCACCCTCGCGGAGAGGTCCGCGATGTCCTCCCGCAGCGTCGCGATGCTCTCGCGGGTGGCGGCCTCGCCGACTAGATCGGCGATCAGCAGGCGCAGCAGCGCCTCGCTCTTGATCGGCGTGAACCGAACGGGAGTGCGGGCCCAGTCGCGCAGCGCCTCGAGGCCCTTGTCGGTGAGCGTGTACACGGTGCGCTCGCGGGTCTTGCCCGGCTCCTTTCGCGCCTCCAGGTAGCCGAGCCCGGGCGAGCCGCTTGGGCTCTGCGTAGTACTGGCTCTCGCCCGCCCAGTCGAGGACGCGTCCGCGGCGGACCATGGCCCTGAGGTCGTGCGGCCCCGCACCGGTGCTTCCCACCAGGCCGAGGATCTCGTAGGAGAAGAGGCTCAGCTCATCGCGCGCCATAACTCTGGAACATAGTGTATAACTCCGATTCATAGTTAAACGAAGAAGGGAGTTCTCGATGATCTTGGTCACTGGAGCAACGGGGAACGCGGGAGCGGAGGTGGTGCGCGCGCTGCTGGAGAAGGGACGGCCCGTCCGGGCCTTCGTGCGCGATCCGCTCGAGGCCGAGCGCCGCTTCGGCGACGCGGCCGAGTTGGCCGTGGGCGACTTCGCGGAGCCGGACTCGGTGCGTGCCGCGCTGGATGGCGTGGAGAGCGTGTTCCTGTCGGGCGCCGACGATCCACGCCGCGTCGCGTGGGAGGTGGACGCCATCGACATCGCTGCTGCTACCGGCGTGCGCCGGATCGTCAAGCTCTCCTCGATCGTGGCCCAGCCCGGAGCGCCGGTCGCCTTCTGGGACTGGCACGGGCAGATCGAGCAGCACCTGAGGGCGTCGGGCGTGGCCACCACGATCCTCCGGGCCAACGCGTTCATGTCGAACGTGCTCGCCGGCGCGGATCAGGTCGCACACGAGGGTCGCCTGTTCGCGCCCGCGGGCGAGGCTAGGATCGCCTTGATCGATCCCCGAGACGTGGGGGCGGCGGCGGCCGCGGTGCTGACCACCTCCAGCCACGAGGGCAAGACCCATGTGCTCACCGGTCCCGAGGCAATCACCTACGAGCAGGCGGCGGCCGACCTCTCCGTGGCCACCGGTCGCGAGGTCGAGTTCATCGACGTTCCCGACGAGACCGCGAAGCAGGCGATGATCGAGGGCGGTATTCCGGAGTTCGCCGCCGAGCAGATCGTCCAAGTGTTCGTGATGCTGCGCCAGGGCGTGGGCCGGCAGGTCACGCACACGGTCGAGGCGCTCACCGGGAGCCCGGCGCGCGACTTCGCCTCGTTCGCGCGCGACCACGCGCGGCTGTTCGCGCCGGCCGCGGTTGGTGCGAGGCGGTGACCGTGACCGACGGCTCGACACTCGAGGCCAACAAGGCCCTGGTTCGCCGGATCTTCATCGAGGTGATCCCCGGCGGCGACCCCGCCGCGATGCGCGGCCTGGTGGCCCCCGATTGGTTCGACCACGATCCGCTACCCGGGCAGCCGCCCGGGCCGGAGGGACCCGAGTACGTGGTCTCCACCATGCACGGCGCGCATCCCGACCTCGAGTTCACCCTCCACGACCTGGTCGCCGAGGGCGATCGCGTCACGGTCCGCTGGACGATGAACGCCACCAACACCGGCCCGATGCTCGGCCGGCCACCCACCGGGAAGCCGGTGGAGCTGTCGGCCATCGTGATCTTCCGCATCGCCGACGGCAAGCTCGCCGAGCGCTGGGCCGGGTGGAAGCCGGGGTTCGCGCCCGGGGGGCCGGCCTAGGCCGGAGCAGGCACATCGACCCGCTTCGTCGCGCTGACCGAAGCGGCGTGCGCGGCGTCGCCGGGCACCCGGGCGCGGAACACGGAATCGCGGTCCACCTGCAGCCGGCGGGAGTAGACCGAGCGGGTGGCGTTGCCGGCGCGCAGACGAGCGGTGGCCACCGTCTTGAACTTGCCGCTCCGGGCGCGCCGCTGGATCTGGAGGGTGCGGCCGTCCTGCTCGGGGCGGACCGTGCCGAAGAGCCGAATGCGCTTGCCGGCGCGCGGGGTCGCGTCGGTTACCTTCAGCGTCACCTTCAGCCCGGGCAACTCATCGCCGGGCGCCGGGACCTCGCCCGGCGGCGGTGAAGGGACCCCGGGTGGGGGCACCGGCGCGCCCGCGGCCACCCGCACCACGCCCGTCATTCCCGCCGAGCGGTGCAGCACGCAGTAGTAGGGGAACGTGCCGGCGGTGGCGAAGGGCCGCTGGCGCGTCCAAGGCGGCCCGGTAGCCGCGGCGGGCTGCGTGAAAAGGCCGTCTTCGAACACCACGTTGTGGTTGCCCTGCGTGTTGGTCCAGGTCACCGTATCGCCGGCCACGATCGTCAGGTCGGCGGGCGTGAAGTCGTTGGACGTCACGGCGACGGCATGGTCGGCCGCGGCGGCGGCGCCTACGCCGAGCGTGCCAAGCCCCAGCAGAGTTCCCGCCGCCACCAGGAGCAAACCGCCGCGTCCGCCGAGCGGCCTGCGAGCCCGCTTGTCGCGCTCATCCATTCGCGTCCTCGCGGCGCACGCTACCTGACCGCCAAGACCGCCACCAGCGGGCCGCGGTACCGTAATCGGATGGCCTACGGGATCGCCGGAGCCCACGCCATCGTCTTTGCCGAGGACGCCGAGCAGGCCCGCGCATTCGTGCGCGACGTGCTGGGCCTGGATGCGGTCGATGCGGGTGAGGGCTGGTTGATCTTCGCCCTCCCGCCGGCGGAGCTCGCCTTTCACCCAGGTCCCGGCTGGGGGCTCGACGCCGGCCAGCACCTCGTGTTTCTGATGTGCCACGACATCGATCGCACCGTCGAGGACCTGAAGGCCAAGGGCGTGGAGTTCGTGGCGCCGGTGACCGACGAGGGCTATGGCCTCGTCACGCGCTTCAAGATCCCGGGTGCCGGCGAGATGGGCCTCTACGAGCCGCGCCACCCCAGTCCGCTGGAGGACTTCAACCGCACCGGCGGCTAACTACGCCACTCGGCTTCCCAGCGCAGCCAGGCGTCGGCCAAGTGCAGAGCGACGATCTGCTCCTCGCGCGATGGTCTCGCCGGCCATTCGAGCTCCAGGCGCCCCGACCACGGGCCGGGAAAGGGCCGTCGCGATGCGGCGTCGCCCGGCTCCGCTCGCGCGAAGCCTCGCCCTGTGCTCCCGGAGACGATCCACGCCGTTGCGTCGGGCTGCAGCCACCTGCGCCAGCCCCGCGCCCGCGGCTGCCCGGGCGCGCTCGCCTCCTCCACCGTCACCTCGGGCACCGAGCTCAGTCGCGCCCCGTCGACCATCGGGCCAGACCGCGAACGCCTCGGCGGAACAGTCAGCACCGCCTTGCACGTGTCCTCGCCGTCGAGCAGTTCCCCGAGCACCCACGGCGCCTCACCGTCCTTCACGCGGTCGTTGGGATGTGCCCGCCAGCGCGCCGCTACCTCCCAACCGGCCCCGACGGGCGAGAGGACGGCGTAGGTCGCCGTCACCCCGCGTCGCAGGACGTTGAGGTCGTCGGGATCGCCGTTGAGGGCGGGCGTCTCCGAGAACGCTAGGAGCGGCTCTCCATCCTCACCGAAGAGCACAAGACCCGGCCGGCGCCAGTTCGGCGGGTCGGCCCAGGCCGCGCGCCCCTCGGCGTCCGGCCAGTAGACGCGCAGCGAGGGCGTCCCCATTGATATGGCGCCCCGGCCGTGCGTTTCCGGCACGAAGGAAATGGTTGCCGCCCAAGCCAAGAAGCCTGCTCTCAGATGGTCGAGGGCGTTGGCTTCATGTCCGGATTGCTCGCCCGCAACGCCGGAAGCTTGAGCGCACGGCGTTCGCCCCCTGGTGCCACGCTGGCCGCAGGCGGGCGCGTCCGGCATCCCCGGCCGCAGAGCATGTCAGAGCGAGCCGCTTGCGAGCGAGCGAACGAGCGTTCAGCGAGGCTCTGAGGACGGGCGATGACGGGCGCGCCCGCCCGACCAACCGCGCAGAAAGCTAGGTCGTCTCAGGCGACGAAGAGTCGCCACGCATCTCGGCGGTGCCGCCGGCCAGTCCCGGCCGGGGCAGCGGCTGCGGAGCGCGCTCGGGCCTGCGCTCCGGGGCCTCCGGGGCGGGGGGCGGCGGCGCCGGCAGGGCGCGCTCGTCGGGCCCGAATACCTCGTTCTCGCTCTTCCCCTCGAGCAGCTCCACGAACTGCTCGCGCTCGATGGTCTCGCGGCGCAGCAGGATGTCCGACGTCCTGTCGAGGCGCTCGCGGTGCTCCTCCAAGATCCCGCGCGCGGCCTGGTGCGCTTCCTCGACCATCCGCCGAATCTCGTCGTCGATCTCGCGGGCGATCTCGTCGGAGTAGTCGGGCTCAGAGCTGAACTCGCGGCCGAGGAAGGGCTGGCCGTGATCGTGGCCGAACACGCGCGGGCCGAGCTTCTCGGACATGCCGAAGCGCATGACCATCTGCTTGGCCGTGGCGGTGACCTTCTCGAGGTCGTTGGACGCCCCGGTGGTGACCTCGCCGAACACGATCTCCTCCGCGGCGCGGCCACCGAGCGTCATGGCCATCGTGTCGTTGAGCTCCGCGCGCGAGGTGAGGAACTTGTCCTCGGTCGGCAGCGAGATCGTGTAGCCGAGCGCCTGGCCACGCGAGATCACGGAGATCTTGTGCACCGGATCGGTGTTGTGCAGGTAGTGGGCGACCAGCGCGTGGCCCATCTCGTGGAACGCCGTGATGCGACGCTCCTTCTCGCTCATCACCCGCGTCTTCTTCTCCGGGCCGGCGATCACGCGCATGATCCCCTCCTCCAGCTGGAGGTGGTCGATCTCGCGCTTGCCCTGGCGGGCGGCCAGCAATGCGGCCTCGTTGACCAGGTTCTGCAGGTCGGCGCCGGTGAATCCGGGCGTCTGCCCGGCGAGCACGTCGAGGTCGATGTGCTTGGCCAGGGGCTTGCCGCGCGTGTGCACCTCGAGGATCTTCTGACGGCCGCGGCGGTCGGGACGGTCGACGACGATCTGGCGGTCGAAGCGGCCCGGGCGCAGCAGCGCCGGGTCGAGGATGTCGGGCCGGTTGGTGGCCGCGATGAGGATGATGTTGTCCTTCATCTCGAAGCCGTCCATCTCGACAAGCAGCTGATTGAGCGTCTGCTCACGCTCGTCGTGCCCGCCGCCCAGGCCGGCCCCGCGGTGACGGCCGACGGCGTCGATCTCGTCCATGAAGATGATGCAGGGCGAGTTCTGCTTGGCCTGCTCGAACAGGTCACGCACGCGCGAGGCGCCCACACCCACGAACATCTCGACGAAGTCCGATCCGGAGATCGAGAAGAAGGGAACGCCGGCCTCTCCGGCCACGGCGCGCGCCAGCAGCGTCTTGCCGGTGCCCGGAGGGCCGTAGAGCAGAACGCCCTTCGGGATCCTCGCGCCCAGGGCCTGGAACTTCTTGGGGTTCTCCAGGAACTCCTTGATCTCCTGGAGCTCCTCGACCGCCTCGTCGACACCGGCCACGTCGCGGAAGGTGATCTTGGGCGCGTCGACCGACATTCGCTTGGCGCGCGACTTGCCGAAGGACATGACCTTCGATCCCCCGCCCTGCATCTGGTTGATGATGAACAACCAGAAGAGCAGGAAGATCACGAAGGGAAGGATGTAGGTCAGCGCGGTGAGCCAGCCCGACCCGCCCTTGGCCTTCACGTCGATCGGGATGTCCTCCGCGCGGAGCTGGTTGACCAGGTTCTGCTCGGTGTTGTCCGGATAGGCGGTTTGGTACTTGGAGTCCTTGGAGCCCTTGAGCTGGACGTCGATCCGGTTGTTCTTGGTGTTGAGCGTGACGTCCTTGACCTTGCCGTCCTCAACCTGTGTGAGGAACTCCGAATAGGTGGGTTCCTCCTGGCGGTTGTCCGGGCTGATCAGCTTCTGCGCGAAGAAGGCCAGCACGACGACGATCAGGATGGGAAAGGCGGCGCTCTTGAAGAATCGGCTCACGAGAGTCCTTGTCAGTCCTCTACGCACCCTTGAACATTTCGTCTCAAAAAGTGCGCTCTGAGGGTGAAACGAGAGCGTAGCAGTGGGGTATTGCCCTCTTCTGCCTATTCGGCAGCGGCGGCGTCGCCCTCAAGTACCGCAACGTAGGGCAGGTTGCGGTAACGCTCGGCGAAGTCGAGGCCGTAGCCGATCGCGAAGCGATTGGGGATCTCGAAGCCGACGTAGCGGATGGGCATCTCGATCTCGCGCCGTTCGGGCTTGGTGAGCAGCGCGCAGACCTCGAGCGAGGCCGGGTCGCGGGCCCTGAGCATGCGGAACAGGTAGGAGAGCGTGAGCCCGGAGTCGACGATGTCCTCGACGATCAGCACCTCGCGTCCCTGGATCGAGGCGTCCAGGTCCTTGAGGATGCGCACGACACCCGAGGAGTCGGTCGAAGCGCCGTAGGACGACACGGCCATGAAGTCCACCTGCACGGTGAAGTCGAGGTGGCGCATCAGGTCCGAGAGGAAGAAGACCGCACCCTTGAGCACCCCCACCAGCAGCAGGTCCTTGCCCTCGTAGTCACGCGAGATCTCCTCGGCCAGCTCGCGCACCCGATGTTCGAGCTCGTCGCGTTGGACCAGGATCTCGCCGACGCGGTGCTCGCTCACCCGCGCGAGTGTAGACCCGCCGGCGTCAGGTCTCGTCGCGGTCGATCCACTTCGGCGCCACCGCGCCGGGCTCGTAGGCGCGTAGGCGCTCGAGCAACACGGCCGGCTCGCGCTCCACGATCAGGGTCGCGCGGTACTCCTGTGTCAGGAAGCGCTCCTGGACGGCGTGATCGAGAAAGGCGGTGAGGCCCTCGTAGTAGCTCTCCACGTCGAGCAGCGCGCAGGGCTTTCGGTGCAGGCCGAGCTGCGACCAGGTGAACACCTCGATCAGCTCCTCGAGGGTGCCGACGCCACCGGGCAGGGCGACGAACGCGTCGGCCAGCTCGGCCATGAGCGCCTTGCGCTCGTGCATCGAATCGACCACGCGCAGGTCGTCGACGCCGCGGTGGCCGATCTCCCGGTCGACCAGCGAGCGGGGGATCACGCCGATGATCTCGCCCCCCGCAGCGAGCACGGCGTCGGCCAGCTTGCCCATGAGCCCGACGCCACCGCCACCGTAGACCACCCCGATGCCCTGGCCCGCGAGCAGCGCGGCGAGCTCCTCGGTCGCGTCGGTGTAGGCGGGGTTGGCGCCGGGGCTGCTGCCGCAGAACACGCAGAGCCTGTTCACCGCGGCGCCTCCAAGAAGGGCTCGCCGGGCAGCTCGGGCGCGTCGCGGCCGGTCAGCCAGCGCAGCGTGCTGGCGCCCACGTCGGCGAGGAGTCCGTCGTGGCGGCCGTGCGCGCCTCCGAACACGGCCAGCAGCGGCGCGTACTCGCGAGTGTGGTCGGTGTGCGGCGCGTCGGGATCGACGCCGTGGTCGGCGGTCAGCACCAGCAGATCCTCCTCGCCGAGCAGGTCCAGCCACCGGGCTGCCGCGGCGTCGATCTCCTGCAGCGCGCGGTGGAAGCCCTTGACGTCGTGGCGGTGCCCGAAGAGCTGGTCGGTCTCCACGAGGTTGACGAAGATGAGCCCCGAGTCGAGCGTTTCGAGCAGGGACGTGGTGGCCGCGATCCCCTTCTCGTTGGTGGCGCCGTCGTGCTTCTCGTCGATGCCCACCCCGGCAAACAGGTCGCGCACCTTGCCCACCGCGTGCACCGGCAGGCCGGCGTCCTGGATCTCCTCGAGGTAGGTGCGGCCCGGCGGAGGGGCGGCGTAGTCGCGCCGCCCCTCGCGGCGCTCGAAGCTTCCCGGCTCGCCCTCGAAGGGCCGCGCGATCACGCGCCCAACGCGGTTCTCTCCCTGCATGAGCTCGCGGGCCTGCTCGCACACCTCGTACAGCCCGGGCTCGTCGAGCACGTCCACGTGCGCGGCGATCTGGAGCACCGAGTCGGCCGAGGTGTAGAGGATCAGCTCCCCGGTGCTGAGGTGGTACTTGCCGTAGTCCTCGAGCACCTCGGTGCCCGAGTAGGGCTTGTTGCAGCAGTAGCGCTGCCCGGTGGCCTCCTCGAGCGCCGACACCAAATCGGCGGGGAAGCCCTCCGGGTAGGTGGGCAGCGGCTCCTTGGGCACGGCGCCCATCAGCTCCCAGTGCCCGGTGGTCGACTCCTTCCCGGGGCCCAGCGGGGCCAGGCGGCCGTGCACCACCGGGTCCGAGGCGGGCGGCACTCCCTCCAGGGGCAGGATCGATCCCAGGCCGAGCCGGCCCAGCGTGGGCAGCTCGAGGCCGCCGACGCGCTGGGCCAGATGCCCGAGGGTGTTCGCCCCCTCGTCGCCCACGTAGTCGCCGGCATCCGGCAGGGCGCCCACACCGCAGGCATCCATCACTATCACCGCCGCTCGCGCCACGGCGAGCGATTATCGCGGCGAGAGCTCCTCGCGTGCTGCCGCGGCGAGGGCCTCGCGGTCGACGCCCATGGTGCGCAGGGCGCGCGCCGCGGTCCCGTGCTCCATGTCGGCAACCGCGATCACCACGTGCGCGCCGCGCAACCAGGTGCCCTCGTCACGCGCGAGCTGTCCGGCAGCCTGGAACGCGCTCTGCATCGGCGCCTTCGAGCGGTAGACACCCTCGCCCCGCTCGCCCTCGAGTCGATTGCCGGCCAGCGCGCCGTCGATCGGAGGCTCGATGCCGATCGCGCGCAGCGCGTCCGCGTGCTGGCGCTCGATCGCCGGCCGCAGTTCTCCCGGGTCGGCGCCGGCGCGCTCGAAGGCCCGCCGGGCGCTGCCCTCCGGCAGCCCGAGTGCAGAGAGCAGCAGGTGCTCGGCTCCCGGCTGCGACTCCCCCGCCGCCCGCGCCTGGTCCTCCGCTCCCAGCAGGAGCGCCTTGATCGTGCGCATGTCCTTGATCGGGTTCTTCAGCTTCATCGCTCCGCCTTTCTTCGCCGGGTGTTCGCCTGATGTGAGTGCTTCTTGTGTGCGGCCTGCCGCGTGACCCCGAGCGCCTCCGCCACCTGGGCCCAGGTCCAGCCTTCCGCGATGGCGCGTTCGACCGCAGCGCGCTCGAGGCGGTCGGCCATCAGCCGTAGCGCCACGACCGCAGCCAGCGCCTCGGCGGGGTCGTCGGGGGTCGGCAGCTTCCGTGGCTCGGTCACGTTGTCAACCGTAGTTGACAGGCTGCCGCGCTGTCAACTCAGGTTGACGCAAGGCGGCGGTCGCGGGACCGCGTGCGTCAGCCCCTGCGCCATACTGACCGGGTGATCCGCAGGCTTCCCCACGTCGACCGCGTGGGCATCGAGGAGCGCGCGGCCACCCTGGGCAAGCGCTCGATCAAGACGAGCGCCAAGCAGCAGGGCATCCGCCTCGCGGTGTCGATGACCGACCTCACTACGCTCGAGGGCGCCGACACCCCGGGCAAGGTGCGCCACCTCTGCGCCAAGGCGGTCGTGCCCGCGCCCACGATGCCCGAGATCCCCTCCTGCGCCGCGGTCTGCGTGTACCCGGCCCTGATCGGCGTGGTGGGCGAGGCCCTGGAGGGCACAGGTGTGAAGGCAGCTTCGGTGGCCACCGCGTTCCCGAGCGGCCAGGCGTCACTCGCCGTGAAGCTGCGCGACACCGAGGAGGCCGTGGCTTCCGGCGCCGACGAGATCGACATGGTCATCTCCCGGCAGGCCTTCCTCGCCGGCGAGGACACGCGCGTGATGGAGGAGATCGTGCGCGTGAAGGAGGTCTGCGGCGACGCCCACCTGAAGGTGATCCTCGAGACCGCGGAGCTCGGCTCCTACGACCACGTGCGCCACGCCTCGATGCTGGCGATGGAGGCGGGCGCGGACTTCATCAAGACCTCCACCGGCAAGGCGGCCAGCGGTGCCACGCCGGGCGTGACCCTTGTGATGCTCGAGGCGATCCGCGACTACGCCGAGCGCAGTGGGCGCGCCGTGGGCATGAAGGCCGCGGGCGGGGTGTCGACCAGCAAGGCCGCGCTGCACCGCCTGGTGTTGGTCAAGGAGACGCTCGGCGACGAGTGGCTGACCCCCGATCGCTTTCGCATCGGCGCCTCGTCGCTGCTCAACGATCTTCTGATGCAGTACCAGAAGACCGAGACCGGGCGCTACGGCCGCGCCGAGGACTTCTCGAAGGAATGAGCACCGGGGTCCGCCGCCAGGTCGCGTGGGACTACGCGCCCGCTCCCGAGTCGCCGGACCACGTTCGGCTGCGCGACTCGTACGGTCTCTTCATCGGGGGCGAGTTTCGCGACCCGCTCGACGGCCGCCGCGTGCCCACGGTCAACCCGGCCACCGAGGAGCCGCTGGCCGAGGTGGCCTTCGCCGGCGAGGCCGACCTGCGCGCCGCAGTGGAAAGCGCCCGGGCCGCCCAGCCCCGCTGGGCCGCGCTGCCCGGCCTGGAGCGCGGCAAGTACCTCTTCCGCGTGGCCCGGCTGATTCAGGAGCGGGCACGCGAGCTGGCGGTGGCGGAGACGATGGACGGCGGCAAGCCGATCCGCGAATCGCGCGACATCGACGTGCCCCTGGCCGCGGCGCATTTCTTCCACTACGCCGGCTGGGCGGACAAGCTCGGCTACGGCATGGGCGGGCGGACGGTGGCTCCCCACGGGGTGGCCGCGCAGATCGTGCCCTGGAACTTCCCCCTGCTGATGGCGGCCTGGAAGCTGGCGCCCGCGCTCGCGTGCGGCAACGCGGCGATCCTCAAGCCCGCCGAGACCACCCCGCTCACGGCGCTGCTGCTGGCGGAGATCCTCCAGGAGGCCGAGCTGCCCGCCGGGGTGGTGGCGATCGTCCCCGGCGACGGCGCCGCGGGTGCCTCGCTCGTCCGCCAGCCCGACATCGACAAGGTCGCCTTCACCGGATCTACCGCCGTGGGCAAGGACATTCAGGCGGCGCTCGCGGGCCGGGGCGTTCCACTGACTCTCGAGCTGGGCGGCAAGTCGGCCAACATCGTGTTCGAGGACGCCGCGCTCGACCAGGCGGTGGAGGGAATCGTCAACGGGATCTTCTTCAACCAGGGCCACGTGTGCTGCGCGGGCTCGCGCCTGTTGATCCAGGAGAGCGTGGCCAACGAGGTGATCGGCAAGCTGTGGGAGCGGATGGGCCGACTGCGCGTGGGCGATCCGCTCGACAAGAACACCGACGTCGGCGCGATCAACTCGCGCGAGCAGCTGGCGCGCATCGAGGAGCTGGTGGCGGCGGGCGAGGGCGAGGGTGCGGTGCGGCGCACCGTGGCCTGCGACCTGCCCGAGCGGGGCTACTGGTTCGCGCCCACGATCTTCACCGAGGTGGCGCCGGCTCATCGGATCGCCTACGAGGAGATCTTCGGGCCGGTGCTGTCGGTGCTGACCTTCCGCACACAGGCCGAGGCGATCGACAAGGCCAACAACTCGAAGTACGGGCTGGCCGCGGGCATCTGGACCGACAAGGGAGCCAAGGCCTTCGAGGTGGCGGCCGCCCTGCAGGCCGGGGTGGTGTGGCAGAACACGTTCAACCACTTCGACCCGTCCGCGGCGTTCGGCGGCTACAAGGAGAGCGGCTTCGGCCGCGAGGGCGGTCCGGCCGGGCTGCGGCCGTACCTGAGGGTCCGATGACCGAGCGGCTCGGAGTTCGCAAGACCTACAAGCTCTACGTGGACGGTGCCTTCGTGCGCTCGGAGTCGGGGCGCTACGAGCGCCACGGCGATCACAATGTGCCGCGCGGCTCTCGCAAGGACGTGCGCGACGCGGTCAAGGCGGCGCGCGCCGCGGCCGGGCCGTGGGCGGGGCGAACCGCGTACAACCGCGGCCAGATTCTGTACCGCGCGGCCGAGGCGCTCGAATCGCACGAGCTCGGGGTGGAGCGGGCGGAGACGGACGCCTCCATCGACGTGCTCGTGCACTACGCGGGCTGGACCGACAAGCTGCAGCCGGTGCTCGGGGGAATCAACCCGGTGGCCGCTCCCTTTCTGTCCTTCTCGCTCCCCGAGCCGACGGGTGTGGTGGGCATCATCGCGCCCGGCGAGCCCGAGCTGCTGGGCCTGATCGCCGAGCTGGCGCCGGCGCTCGCCGCAGGCAACACGGTGGTGGCCGCGCTGTCGGAGGAGCGGCCGCTCGCCGGGCTCGATCTGGCCGAGGTGCTGGGGGTGGCCGACGTGCCGGGCGGAGTCGTGAACCTGCTTTCGGGGCGACGCGAGGAGCTGGCTCTGGCGCTGGCCGCCCACCCTGGGGTGAACGCCCTGGTCGACGCCTCCGGCGACTCGGCGCTGGCCGCGGAGATCGACAAGCTCGCTGCCGAGAGCGTGACGCGAGTCCGCCATGCGGTGGCGAGCGCAAGCTACGAGGCGGCGACCGCGGATCCGCTGTCGGCGCTCGAGGCGGTGACCGAGCTGAAGACGGCCTGGCACCCGGTGGGGGCTTAGAGGTCTGTCGGCGCCATTGCTGCCGAGTGCGTAAGCGGATCAGAGCTGTGCTGGGAAGCCTCGTCTTCCTCGTGGCGGCCCCAGGCACGATGGCGGGGCTCGTGCCATGGCTGCTGACCGAATGGCGCTCGACCGATCCGTGGCTTGGGCTTCAGGTTCTCGGCGTCGCTCTGATCGGGGCCGGTGCGAGCGTGCTGATCAGCGCCTTCGCGCGTTTCGCGCTCGAAGGCATCGGCACGCCGGCGCCGGTGGCCCCGACCGAGAAGCTGGTCGTCGGGGGCCTGTACCGCTACGTGCGTAATCCGATGTACGTCGCCGTGGCGGCCGTCATCTTCGGGCAGGCCCTGCTGCTGGGACGGCCGATCCTTCTCGTCTACGGGCTGAGCTTCCTGGTCCTGGTGGCAGCCTTCGTGAAGCTCTATGAAGAGCCGGTGCTGAGCGAGCGCTACGGCGATGATTACGACCGCTACCGGCGCGAAGTCCCGGCCTGGAGGCCGCGGCTGCGTCGCTCGTAGTCAAGCGCCGCAGTCAGTCGAGCGCGCCCTCGAGCCGCAGCACCCGCCGCAGGATCGCCAGCGACGACGCGTAGGTCGAGTCCATCCCGTAGTACGAGAGCCCGCGGGCACCCAGCGTGCGCGCCTGCGTGTAGGGCGTGTCGGACGCGTAGTGGATGATCCCGAAGTCGAGGGGCAGCTTGGAGAAGTTCACCGCCTCGCCCACCGGGTGGCGATCCGCGTCGGCGATCTCGTAGATCGCGCTGCAGTAGGGCCCGGCCTCCATCTCGACCACGGTGAAGGCCTCGCGGTAATAGAAGTCGAGGTAGGCGCGGTTCTGCAGGAACGTGCTCTTGACCGTGACCGCGCGCTGATTGTCGAGGCCGCTGCCGAAGCGCAGGTCGCCGGCCAGGTCGTCGACCCCGAACGCGTTGTCGAGCCAGTAGGTGGTGCCGGAGTGCTCGTCGTGGACGACGTTCGAGAGCATCACGTCGCCCACGTCGGCGTTGAGCGTGGCCGCCTTGCCCAGCACGTACACGCCCTTGAGCATCGCCGCGTCCACCGCCACCTCGCGCAGGATGTTGTAGGCGGCCAGGCCGAGCGGGTAGTCGATGTTCACCACCACCGCCTCGCTGGCGGCCAGCGCCTCGCCGTCCACCTCGCCTAGGCGGGGGTCGAGGCGGTCGGGCAGCAGCTTGGCCAGCGGGATGATCTGCGCCGGAACCCTCAGCGCGGTTCGGCTGCGCAGGTGCGACACGCCGCACTCCTGCTCGGAGCGCCGGCGCGCCTGGCGGCCCTCCTCGCCGTGTGAGTCGAAGTACAGGCGCGCGGCGAAGTAGAGGAAGTTCTCCCACGAGCCCTCGGTGCGGTCCTCGCGGAAGGCCGACAGCTCCTCGCGCAGGATGTCGCTCTCGGGCAGCGACTCCACGAACTCGATCAGCGCCTGCTCGCGCTCGCGCGCGATGCCGGTGAGGATGTTGACCAGGCTGTGGGTGTTGGAGCTGACGAAGTACATGGGCGCGTCGCCCAGGCCCTGCTCGGCCAGTGAGTCGTGCACCGGGGTCCACCAGCGCCGCGTCATGCGCGCGTAGCCCACCTGGGTGCCGCCGAGCATGCGCACACGCAGGCTCATGCTCCCCTGCGCGACCTGCTGCAACCGCTCGTAGAAGCGCTCGCCCCAGGCGGCGCGCAGGCGGGCCCAGTCCGCCCCCGTCCCGCCCAGGGCCGCGGCGCAGTCCTCGGGCGAGGGCACCGCGTCAGGCGGCCAGCCCGCGGCGCGCTGGCGTACCCGCAGCTTGTTCCATTCGATCTGGAAGGCCACGAGCGTGGGAATCAGGTCGTCCACGTCGGAGGCGCTCGCCAGCAGCACGGCATGGGTGCCGTCGCCTGCGTCGTGCCAGCGGCGCCGGCGCGCGGGAGCGTCGGCCTCCTCCCAATCGTCGATCACGATGCCGTTGCGCGCGAAGACCTCGGCCTCCTGGCCCATGATCACCAGGCGGGCGCCCGCGATGTGGTCGGGCAGCCGGCGGATGGCGTAGATGAAGGCGCCAAGGTCGGGCTCGTCGGAGCCGGCCAGCGGATGGAGGCTCGAGTTGATCTGCCGGTGGGCGGACTCGAGCACGCGCAGCGCGGTCTCACCGCTCGAGCGCAGCAGTGTGTTGTAGGTGCGCTGGTAGAGCTCGACCTCGTCGCTGAGGCGGGCCGACGACCCCTCATCAGCGGGGCCGGCCAGTGTGATGCGCGAGACCACCACGCCTTACTCCTTCACGTAGGGCACGCCGATGGCGGCCGGAGGTCGGGAACGGCCGATCACACCCGCCACCACCACGAGCGTGAGCACGTAGGGCAGCGCCTGGAACAGGACGGCCAGCGAGTCCGAGAAGGCCGGCAGCCGCTGCGCCACCGCGCTGGAGAACCCGAACAGCAGCGCGCCCGCCAACGCGCCCCCGGGGCGCCAGTTGCCGAAGATCACCGCGGCGAGCGCGATGAAGCCGCGGCCGTCGGTCATCAACGGGTTGAACGTTCCCACGAGGCCGACCGACAGGTAGACACCGCCCAGGGCGGCGAGGATCCCGGAGGACACCACGGCCAGATAGCGCGTGCGCATGACGGGCACCCCCACGCTGTCCGCCGCGCGGGGCTTCTCGCCCACCGAGCGCAGCCGCAATCCCCCCGGCGTGCGGAACAGATACAGCGCCAGCAGCGGCACCAGGATGAGGGCGACCCAGGTGAGGAGGTTCGCCTCGCCGATCGCGTCGCCCACGAAGGGAATCTCCGTGACGCCGGGCAACGAGACCTCGGGCACCCGCGGCACGTTGCCCGGCGTCCCCTGCTGTCCGTAGTGGGCGATGAACACATAGCCGGTGATGCCCACCGCCAGCAGGTTGATCGCTGTGCCGCCCACGACCTGATCGGCACGCAGGCTGATCGACAGGACGGCGTGCAGCAAGCCCATCGCCGCACCCGACGCCATTCCGATGACCGCGCCGAGGAGCCACGAGCCCGTGAGGTCCGCGCCGAAGATGCCGAAGAAGGCGCCCGTCAGCATCATGCCCTCGAGGCCGATGTTGATCACACCGCTGCGCTCCGACAGGACGCCACCGAGCGCGGCGAAGGTGAGCGGGGTGGCAAAGCGCAGCATCGCGGCAATCAGCGCCGACCACACGAACACGTCCTCGAGATGGCCGACTCCCGAACGGGTGGACACCACCGCCCCGATCGCTCCGACGACGCCGGCCACGATCGCCCCGTAGCCCAGGCGCTTCTCATCGTCGCGAAGGGCCACCACCCCCGCTCCCACCGCCATCGCGCCGACCAGCAACGAGGGTACGGGCGTCCGCACGAGCAGGGGCGGAAGGGCGATGAACCACGCCAGCGCCCCCAGGCCAAGGCCCAGCCAGCCCATGTGCTTGCCGGTCACCGCCGTGCGGGAAACCGCGTGAGTCGTCGCGCTCACGCCGCCGGCTCCTCGCGCTTGCCCCTGACGAATAGCCCGCGCCCGCGCCGCAGCACGCCCAGCACCAGGACGTCGGCGCTGACCACGAGCACCACCAGGCCCTGGATGATGTAGGTGAGGTACGAGGCCAGCTCAGGCTGGAAGACCTCCGGATCGAGATTGCGCTGGGAGGTGCCGCTGATCAGGGCGCCGA